>CAWDOL010000005.1:0-61330 GCA_963803915.1 Candidatus Aminicenantota bacterium
CCACGAACAGGGCCAGGGCGGCAAAGACGCTCATCATCCGGCCGAAGATCTCGTCGCCGGCATAGAATTCTGTCCACAGGATATCGTCCAGAAAGCGATACCGAAAAGGCGTTCCCGGACAGTACTGTCCGCCATACCGACTGGATAGCTCGGAGCGTTCCTGCGATGTTTTGCGGCCTGATGCGGACGGTCAAGGCGGGCCGCGCCGCCGTGCTCTCGCGGCCGCGGAAGAAAAAGACGGTTGGATCGATGGCCGTTCGGAGCGTGGTCACGTTGAAATCCCCCACGATGCCGATAATCGTATACGACCGTCGGAGCAAGGCGATCCTTTTGCCGAGCGGATCGGCCAAGCCCATGGTCCGGGCCGCCGTTTCGTTGATGACCACGTTGCCCGGCTCGCCGGCCGCATCCTGGGGCAAAAAAGCGGCCGGCCTTGAGGGGCACGCCGAAGGCCGCTAGGAATTCGGAATCCACGTTGTGAACGTAGAATCGGACGGGTCCGTGTCGGCCTTGCCCTCCCAGGTGCCGACATATTTCTTGTAGACGCCGCCGGATTGGTAAGAGGGATACGCTGGCCGTTGCGCTCAGGACACCCGGGTTCGCCAGTAAGTCGCTCTTCCAGGCTTCGCTTCGGCCGGCGAGCTCGGGCGAATACTCGATTTCGATCATGTTCGCGTGGTCGTAGCCCAAGCTCTTGGTCTTCAGGAAATGCAGCTGATAAAAGACGATCCCCGTGATTCCGATCAGGACGGCTGCGGCGATAAATTGAGCGGACAGCAGCACCCGGCGCAGTCCCGGCAGGCTCCGGCGGCTGGTCGGCCAGCGGGCCCTGAGAGCGTCTGCGGGCTTGAGGGAGGACAGAAAAAGGGCCGGAAAGAATCCGGCGGCCAACCCGGAAAACAGGGTGATTCCGATCGCCGTCAGCAGGAAGCGGCTCTGGCCGAGGAGGCGCAAATTCATGTCCCGTCCGACCAGGCCGCCGACCAGAGGCAGGGAGGCTTGCACGAGAAGCCATCCCAGCATCATGGCTATTCCGAACAGCCCCAGGGTTTCAGAAAGGAAAAGCTTCACCAGATCCCCCCGGCTGGCGCCGTTCACTTTGCGGATGCCCACTTCCTTGGCCCGGGCGAAAGCCCGGGCGGCCGTGAGGTTCATGAAGTTGATGCAGGCGATGATCAGGACGACAAAGGCGATCAGCGTAAACAGGACGATCGATCGGGAATCGCCGGCGCCCGCGTTGGTATCGTCCGAGAAGATCCGCGAATCGAGATGGATTTTGCGTAGGGGCTGAAGCCATATCCGCCGCTCCCGGTTGGCGGCGTCTCGCGCCGCGACGAAGGCGGTGATTTTGTCGTTGAGCGCCGGGACGGAAGCCTTTTTATCCAGCCGGACGTAAGTGGCCATCCAAAAGGCTTTCCAATCCTCGAATAAAGCGGCATTCTTCGGCCCGCGGTAGATCTCCAGGGGAATGGCGACATCGAATTGGAGGTGGGAGTTTTCCGGGACGTTCTTGATGAGTCCGGTGACTTTCAAGGCCAGGGTGTCGTCGCCCTGGACGAGGACCGTCCGGCCCATGGGATTCGAAGCGCCGAACAGAGCCCGGGCGGTTTTTTCGCTGATGACGATGGCATAGGGGTCGGTCAGCGCGGTTTGGGGCTGGCCTTGGAGGAAAGGAAAATCGAAGAAGCGAAAGAACTGCGGATCGACCTGGATGAGGCGCGTTTTGAGCCCGGGCGTGTTCTCCCCGGCGGCGCGGCAGACCGGCAGGTAGCCGAACAGGCGGGTGAAGTCCTCGATCTCGGGGAACTGGTCCTTGATCGCCGGCCCCAGGAGAGGAGGCGCTCCGTTCATGTCCCGCTCGGTTCCGCTCCGCTGATGATGATTGATGATTCGATAGATCTCGCCCTTGCGGCTGTGAAAGCCGTCGTAGCTTCGCTCGTACTGCACCCAAAGCAGGATGAGCATGGTGCAGGCAAGCCCGACGGCCAGGCCGGCGATGTTGACGGCGGAATAGATCTTCTGTTTTTCAAGTTCCGGACAAGCCGGAACGCGTAACGGGATACGGCTTTCAGGATCAACGCATCTCTCCTCAAAGCTCCGGAAAAGCTAGTCGATACGCCCCGGTTGTCGCCTTCCGGAGGCATGCGCTCTTCTGTGGCTCTCGTCAAATATTGCAATTACCATGCCAATTGTCATTTTGGCCGGAAGCCCTGTTCCCCGTGCTTTTTGGCGTTCCATCATGTTCGTTTCCGGACAGCATCGATCCGGAAACGGACGCTTGTCCGGCCCTAAGAGTGCGCTTGACACGGTCGGCCCATAACCTATAAAATCGATAGGAAATAACGGGAAAGAACCGGCCCCGGGCGCGGCGCTGGAAAAAGCGGCCCGATGGGGTTATGATAGTGCTTTCCCACAAGGAGTTTGCGATGAAGGAAAAGATCGAAGCGGCTCTCGATAAGGTCCGCCCCCAGCTGCGGATGGACGGCGGCGACGTCAAGCTCGTCTCGGTCGGCGAGGACGGGGTGGTCAAGGTCAAGCTGACCGGGGCCTGCGGCGGCTGCCCCATGTCGCAGCTGACGCTCAAGATGGGCATCGAGCGCATCCTGAAGAAGGAAGTGCCCGAGGTCAAGGAAGTCGTCGCCGTCTGAGCCCGCCCCGTCGCGGCAGCGCCATGAAGCGCGTCTATCTCGACCAGATCGCCGCCTCGGCCGTCCACCCCGACGTGCTGGAGGCGATGCTGCCGTTTTTCCGGGAGCGCTTCGGCAACGCCCAAAGCCTGCACAGCGACGGCCAGACCGCCCAGGAGGCGACGGCCGAAGCGCGCGAAAGCGTCGGCGGACTTCTCGGCGCCAAGGCCGAGGAGATCTATTTCGTCTCCTGCGGCTCCGAGGCCAACAACTGGGCTCTCAAAGGCCTGGCCCTGGGCGCCAAGCCCAAGGGCGGCCACATCGTGCTGTCCGCCATCGAGCACAGCTCCGTCCTCAACGCGGCCAAGAGCCTGGAGAAGATGGGCTTCGCGACGACGCTCGTCCCCGTCGACGCGGAGGCCCGAATCGATCCGGCTGCCGTGGCGGCGGCCTTGCGGCCCGACACGGCTCTCGTCTCGATCCAGCTGGCCAACTCCGAAGTCGGGACGATCCAGCCCTCGCCGAGATCGCCCCGCTGGTCAAGGCCAAGGGCGTGCTCTTCCACACGGACGCCGTGGCCGCGGTCGGCCATATCCCGGTCGATGTCCGCGCGCTGGGAGTGGACGCCTTGAGCCTGGCCGGCGATCAGCTGGAAGGCCCCAAGGGCAGCGGCGCGCTCTACGTGCGCAAGGGCGTCAAGATCCTGCCGCTCATCGACGGCGGCGTTCAGGAGGGCGGCAAGCGCGGCGGCACGGAGAACGTCCCGGCCATCGTCGGCTTGGGCAAGGCCGCCTCGATCGCCCGCCAGGGGATGGAGGCGCGCCTCGCTTCCCTGACGGCTCTTCGCGACCGGCTGATCGCCGAGATGCCGGCGCGCATTCCCCACGTCATGCTGACCGGGGCGCGGGAGCGGCGCCTGCCGTACCACGCCAGCTTCGCGGTCCGCTTCGTCGAGGGCGAGGCCATGCTCCTGAGCCTGGACATGAAGGGCGTTGCGGCGTCCAGCGGGTCGGCCTGCACGTCCAAGTCGCTCAAGGCCTCCCACGTCCAGCTGGCCATGGGCCTGGACCACGCCGCCGCCAACGGCTCGATCGTCTTCAGCCTGCCCGCGTCGGCCGAGGCCGCCGACATCGAATACCTGCTCGACGTCTTTCCCCCGATCATCGACCGCCTGCGGAAGATGTCGCCCCTCTACACCGAGTTCCTCAAGGAGACCGCGCGATGATCTACTCCGATAAAGTCATGGACCATTTTTCCAACCCCCGCAACGTCGGCACCCTGCCCGACGCCGACGGCGTGGGCCAGGTCGGCAACCCCGTCTGCGGCGACATGATGACCTTCTACATCAAGGTCAAGGACGGCAAGCTGTCCGACGTCAAGTTCCAGACCTTCGGCTGCGGCGCGGCCATCGCCGTCTCCAGCATGGTCTCCGAAATGGCCCTGGGAAAAAGCCTGGAGGAGGCTCTGACCATCAGCAACGAGAGGGTGGCCGAGGAGCTGGGCGGGCTGCCCAAGAACAAGATGCACTGCTCCAACCTGGGCGCGGATGCGCTGCACCTGGCCATCCAGAATTACGAGGCGCGTCTGGCCGACCCCAAGGCCCCGGCCGTAACCACCGACGGCGGCGCGGATCACGACCATGGGCACGAGGCCGAGGAGGGGGAGTGCGCGACGACTGGGGGCCAGGCCGGGGAAGCAACCGACGCTTCGGGCTGCCCCTACTGCGAAGGGCCGGTGGAGGGGATGGAGAAGCTCTGCACCTCCTGCGGTGTGGACCTCGTCGAATGCCCGGCCTGCAAGCTGTACACCGACAAGGCCAAGTCCGTCTGTCTCCACTGCGGCGCCAAGCTCGCCGAGTGACGTCATGACGGCGCGCCCCGTTACCCCGGGACCGGAGGAGCTGCACGAGCGGATCCGGACCCTTAAAGCCGAGCGCCGGGCCGTCATCCTGGCCCACAACTACCAGGCCGGCGAAGTCCAGGACGCGGCCGACTTCGTCGGCGACTCGCTCGAGCTGAGCCGGCAGGCGGCCGCGGTGGAAGCCGGGGTCATCGTCTTCTGCGGCGTCCGCTTCATGGCCGAGACCGCGGCCATCCTCTCGCCGATGAAAACCGTGCTCATCCCCGACCCCGGGGCGGGCTGCCCGATGGCCGACATGATCACGGCCGAGGACATGATCCGTTGGCGGGCCCAATACCCGGGGCGGGGTGCGGTCTGCTACGTCAACACCTCGGCCGCGGTCAAGGCCGAGTGCGATGTCTGCTGCACCTCGGCCAACGCGGTCAAGGTCGTCGACTCGGTTCCCGGGCGCGAGGTGCTGTTCGCCCCGGACAAGAACCTGGCCGCCTGGACGGCCACCCAGACCTCCAAGATCATCATCCCCTGGGACGGCTACTGCATCGTCCACAACAACATTCGGGCCCAGGACGTGCGCGAGGCCAGGAAGGCGCATCCGGAGGCCGTGGTCTGGGCTCACCCGGAGTGCCGGCCCGAGGTCATCGCCCTGGCCCACAAGACGCTGTCCACGGGGGGCATGGTCCGCGAGGCGCGGACGACCGAGGCGACGGAGGTCATCGTGGCTACCGAGGCGACCATGATCTACCGCCTGGCCAAGGAGAACCCGGGCAAGCGGTTCTTCCCGGCCCACGAGCTGGCTATCTGCGCCAACATGCGGAAGATCACCCTGGCCAAGCTGGCCGCGGCGCTCGAGACGATGACCCACGGGTCGTCGTGCCGGAAGCCGTCGCCGTCCGGGCCCGGGTGGCCATCGAAAGGATGATCAAGATTTAATTTTATAAGGGGTCAGGTCTCAACATTCGACATTTCTACTCTAGGCGGGCGCGGAGAAGCCCGGCTTTATGAGAAATGTCAAATGTTGAGACCTGACCCCTACTCCGAAGGAGGCCTTCCATGACCATCAACCCCAAGATGAAGCCCGCCGACGTCTATCCCTTCGCCATCCGGGCCGAGATGGATGCCGCGGCCATCTACCGCGAGCTCCAAACCCGGGTTCGCAACGAGGCCCTCCGCCAGAAGCTCGACTTCCTGGCCAAGGAGGAGGACCGGCACAAGGCCATCCTGGAGCGCCTCTTCCGCGACCACTTCCCCGGCCGCAAGCTCGTCGTCCCGGCCGAAGCCAGGCGGCCGCGCAAGCCCGCCGCGGGCGTGGATGACGCCACCGCCGTGGTCGCCCTCTTCAAGCTGGCCATGCGGAAGGAAAAGGAGGCCGAGGAGTACTACAAGAGCGCCAAGGCCCAGGCCGAGGACGCCGGCGCCAAGCGCATCCTCGAGTACCTGGCCCGGGTCGAGCGCAGTCATTACTTCATGCTCAAGTCGGAGATCGACCTGATCGAGCGCTTCCCCGATTACTACAACGTGGAGGACGCGCACGTGGGCCAGGACCTCTTCCATATCGGCGCCTGATCGGCCCGCCGGCGCGAGGATGGCCATGGAGCCCGCCGCGGAGCGTATCCGCCGCATTCTGCTGGTCCTGTCGCGCCAGGACCCCGACCCCGAGACCTTCCTGCATTACAAGACGCCCTGGCAGTTGCTCGTGGCCACCATCCTGTCGGCCCAGTGCACGGACGAGCGGGTCAACCAGGTAACGCCGGCTCTCTTCCGCAAATACCCCGATGTGGCCGCCTTCGCCCGGGCCGACCGGACCGGGCTTGAGACGGACATCCGCCCGACCGGGTTCTTCCGCAACAAGGCCAAGAGCATCCAGGGCGCGGCCCGCAAGATCGTCGAGGAGTTCGGCGGCCGGGTCCCCGAGACGATGGCCGAGCTCATCACCCTGCCCGGTGTGGCCCGCAAGACGGCCAACATCGTCCTTTCCTCGGCCTTCGGCAAGGCCGAGGGGATCGCCGTCGACGTCCATGTGGCCAGGCTGTCGGGACGCCTCGGTTTGAGCCGCGAGACCGTGCCCGAAAAGATCGAGCGCGACCTGATGGCGCTGGTTCCCAAGGCATACTGGCTCGGGTTCAACTACTGGCTGGTTAATCACGGGCGGGCCGTCTGCCGGGCTCGCAAGCCCCAATGCGGCGAGTGCCGGCTTGCCGCGCTCTGCCCCAAGATCGGGGTGTGATGATCACCGAAGCGGCGCTGTGGACTCGCGGCGAGGACGGCCGCGCCCTGTGCGGCCTGTGCGCCCACCGCTGCTCCGTCGCACCCGGCCGCTGGGGCGTCTGCGGCGTCCGCGAGAACCGCGCCGGCAGCGCTCGTCACCCACGCCTACGGCCGCGTCGTCGCCGCGGCCGTCGACCCGATCGAGAAGAAGCCCCTCTACCACTTCCTTCCCGGCACGACCTCCTTCTCGGTCGCGACGGCCGGCTGCAACTTCCAGCTGCGGCTTCTGCCAGAACTGGAGCATCTCGCAGCTTCGGGCCGAGAACGGCGAGGCCGGAAGGCCGGCCCCTGCCGCCGGAGCGGATCGCCGCCCTGGCCCTCGAAAACGGCTGCGCCAGCGTCTCCTATACCTATACCGAACCGACCATCTTCTTCGAATACGCCCGCGACGCGGCGCTCCCGGCCCGGGCGGCCGGTCTGGCCAACGTCTTCGTCAGCAACGGCTACATGACCGCCGAAGCCGCGGAGGCGTCGCGCCCCTGGCTGGACGCGGCCAACATCGACCTGAAAGCCTTTCGCGACGAGACCTACCGCAAGGTCTGCGGTGCCCGCCTGCAGCCCGTCCTCGAAACCATCGAGCGGCTCCGCGCGGCCGGCGTGTGGATCGAGGTGACCACCCTCATCGTACCCGGGATGAACGACGGCGAGGACGAGCTGGCGGATATCGCCCGCTTTCTGGCCTCGCTCGACCGCGACATCCCCTGGCACATCAGCCGCTTCCACCCCGACTACGAGATCACCGACCGGCCCGTCACACCATCCGCGACTTTGGCCGGGGCCGCGGCCATCGGCCGGGCCGAGGGGCTCCGCTTCATCTACGTCGGCAACGCTCCCGGCGAGGGCGACGCGACCGCCTGCCCCGTCTGCGGCTTGGTGCTCGTCCGGCGCGTCGGGCTTCGCCGTCCGGGAGAACCGCCTCGGCGCCGACGGGCTTTGCCCCGGCTGCCGCACGCCCATCCCCGGCCGCTGGTCCTTCCGCGCGGACAAGCGACTCTGAAATGAAAACGCTCTCAGCCCTGGCCGTTCTTCTCTTTGCGCTGCCTAGCGGGCCTGGCCGCCCAACCTGCCGATTTCTTCGCCCGGCTCTCGGACGCGGCGATCGCGCTGACCGAGCAGCGTGTGACGTACGACCCGGGCTATTTCGTCATCGCCTACCCCAACGGCGACGTGCCCGCCGACAGGGGCGTCTGCACGGACGTCGTCATCCGCGCCTACCGCGCGCTCGGCATCGACCTGCAGAAGGAAGTCCACGAGGACATGAAGGCCCACTTCCCGCTCTACCCGCAGCGCTGGGGGCTCAAGCGAACGGACTCCAACATCGACCATCGGCGCGTCCCCAACCTGATGACCTTCTTCGGCCGCAAGGGGACGGCCCTGCCTCTGTCGCGGGATCCCGCGGACTATCTCCCGGGCGATCTCGTCTGCTGGGACCTGGGCGGCGGCGTCACCCATATCGGCCTGGTCGTAGACCGCGTGGTCCCCGGGCAGGACCGCCGCCTCGTCGTCCACAACATCGGGGCCGGGCAGGTCCTGGAAGACGTACTGTTGGCTTTCCCGATCATCGGCCACTACCGATACCGCCAGGGGCTTGGCCCCTGATGGCCGCGTTGACAGTTCCCGGAGAGGGGTCTATAGTTCGTCCCCGATGATCGCGCTCCGCCCGCACAATTCCGCGGCCACGCCGCTCCTTGTGAGGCCCCTATGAGTAACATCTGGATCCGCAAATCCCCCGCCCAGATGCTGGAAGCCTCCTCCCACACCCTGCTTAAAAAGAACCTGACCGCCTGGGACCTGGCCGCCCTGGGCATCGGCTCGGTCGTCGGGACGGGCATCTTCGTGGCCACGGGGCAGGGCGCCCACCTGGCCGGCCCCGGCGTCCTGCTCTCGTTCATCGTGGCCGCGATCACCTGCGGCTTCTGCGCCCTGACCTACTCGGAGCTGGCCTGCATGTTTCCGATCGCCGGGTCGACGTACTCCTACACCTACGCCGCCTTCGGCGAAGTCATCGCCTGGACCATCGGCTGGGACCTGATGCTCGAGTACATGGTCGCGGCCAGCGCGGTGGCTTCCGGCTGGTCCACGACCTTCATCGGCCTCATCCAGAGCGCCGGGGTCCGCCTGCCCAAGGCCCTTCTGACCGCGCCCATTACCACCAATGCCGCCGGCAAGATCGTGATGTCCGGCGGCATCGTCGACCTGCCCGCCGTCCTGATCACCCTGCTCATCACCCTGATCCTCTACATCGGCGTCCACGAGAGCGCTAAGATCAACAACATCATCGTCGGCATCAAGATCGCCGTCATCCTGCTCTTCCTCTTCCTCGGCGTCCAGCACGTCAACCTGGCCAACCTGAGCCCGATGATGCCGTTCGGCTGGAAGGGGGTCATGGCGGGAGCGGCCATCATCTTCTTCGCCTACATCGGGTTCGACGCCGTCTCGACGGCGGCTGAGGAGACCAAGAATCCCAAGCGCGACGTGCCGCTGGGGCTGATGATCTGCCTGGGCACGGTCATCGTCCTCTACGTGGCGGTGGCCTTCGTCCTGACCGGTGTCGTCCCCTACAAAGAGATCGACGTGGGCAACGCCCTGCCCGCCGCCCTGGCCCGCATCGGCATCCGCTGGGGCGGGGCGCTGGTGGCCACCGGGGCCATCATCGGCATGATCTCGACCCTGCTGGTCACCCTCTACGGCCAGGTCCGCATCTTCATGGTCATGGCCCGCGACGGTCTGCTGCCCAAGCCCTTCGCCAAGGTCCATCCCGTCCACCAGACGCCGCACATCTGCACCTGGATTACGGGCGTCATGACCGCGGCCATCGCCGGCCTCTTCCCGCTGACCATGATCATCGACCTGTGCAACATCGGCACGCTCTTCGCTTTCGTCCTGGTCTCGATCGGCGTCGTCATCCTGCGCAAGACCCAGCCGGACGTGGAGCGGCGGTTCAAGACGCCGGGCGTGCCGTTTACGCCCCTGATCACCGTGGCTTTCTGCCTCTATCTCATGTACAGCCTGCCCGCCATCACCTGGGTCCGGTTCGGCATCTGGCTGCTGGCCGGTCTGGTCATCTATTTCGTCTACGGCATCCGCCACAGCAAGCTGCAGCAGCCGGCCAAGTAAGATTCGCGAACAGGGCGAGCGCTACCGCATCCTCGACCACGCCGCCGACGCCAAGCTGCGCGCGTTCGGCGCCGGCCTCGATGAGGCCTTCGCCAACGCCGCCCTGGGACTCGTCTCGCTGATGACCGACTGGGAAAAAGTCGAGCCGAGGGTCGCCCATGACGCGGCCGTCGAGGCGCCCGACATCGAGGGGCTCCTGGTCCGGTTCCTGAGCGAGATTCTCTACCTCTCCGACGCCAAGCCTTTCGTCCTGGCCGGAGTCGAAACTGTCAGGATCGAGCCGCCCGATCGGAGCTCCGAGGCAAGCCCCGAGGCCCGCGGGGGCGGGGCGGGGTCGACCCACGGCGGGCGCATCCCCCTGGCGGTTGTCGGCCCGTTTCGTCGGCGACGACCGGCCCGAGCGCTACGACTTTCACGGCGACGTGAAGGCCGTCACCTACAGCGAGATCAAGATCGAAAAGTGCGCCTGCGGCGCCGACGGCGGATCCTGGATGCTACAGGTGGTCCTGGACCTGTAGAGACTCAGGACGTGGCGCCGCCCTCCCTCTTCAGCTTCGCCGTTCCAGTAGAGGTAGGCGGGGATGCCCAGGCATATGATGAGCAGCCCGGCCATGGCGTTCTTGAAGGCGCTCAAGAGCGAGCCCACCGAGACGTACAGCGCGGCCAGGATGAAGATGATCGGCGTCACGGGATAGCCCCAGGTCTTGTAGGGCCGCTGGAGGTCGGGCCGCTTCTTCCGCAGCACGATCACCGCGGCCACGGTCAGGCCGAAGAAGATCCACTGGCCGAACACGACATAGGTGAAGAGCTGGCTGAAGCTCCCGGTCAGGGTCAGGAGGATGCTCCAGGCGGTGATGGCGATGATCGAGACGTGCGGCGTCAGGAATTTGGGGTGGACCTCGCCGATCTTCTTGAAGAACAGGCCGTCCCGGGACATGGCGTAATAGACCCGGGGCGAGCAGAGCATATTCTGGTTGGCGGCTCCCAGGATGGAGAAGAGGATGAGGAAGGTGAGGAGCGAAGCGCCGAACGGTCCGGTCAGGAGTCTCATGAGATCGGGGGCCACGCTGCTGGACTTGGCGATCTCCCCGACGGGGAAGATGTAGAGGTAGGCCAGGTTGGCCAGGACGTAGATGGTGATGACGGCGATCGTGCCCACGAGGATGCCCAGGGGCAGGTTGCGCCGGGGGTTCTTGACCTCGCCGGCGCTGTAGGTCGCCGACTCCCAGCCCTTGTAGGCCCACAGGGACGCGACCAGTCCGACGCCGAAGGCTCCCAGCAAGCCGAAGTTGAAGGGGCCGGGAGCGGGCTTGACGAAGTTCGCGACCTGGCCCTGGCCCTTGGAGAAAAAGAAGGCGACGACCACGACGATGGCGATGGCTCCCGTCTTGATCACGGTCAGGAGGGTCTGGAGGCGCGCCCCCCAGCGGACGCCGACGTAGTTGACGGCACCCAGGAAGGCGATGAATCCGGCGGCGATCAGCATCCGCGTCGCCTTGGACATCCCGGCGAAGGCGGGGAATTTCGGCAGGATCTCGGAGGAGAAGGCCACGGCCAGTGTGGCGATGGCCCCGGAGTCGATGACCAGGAACAGGGTCCAGCCGAAAAGGAACGAGAGCAGGGGGCCGTAGGCTTCCCTGAGGTAGACGTAGACGCCGCCCGCCTCCGGCATGGCCGCGCCGAGCTCGGCGAAGGCCACGGCGCCGAAGAAGCTGAACATGCCGCCGACCACCCAGACGGCCAGCATCAGAAGCGGCGTCGGGACGGCGCTGGCGATGTTCGACGGGGACAGGAAGATGCCCGAGCCGATGACGCCGCCGATGACGATCATGACGACGTCCCAGAGGCCCAGGACGCGGGGCAGGCCGGGCTTGGCTTTATCGACCCCGGCGGGGCAAGCGGTTTCCGTATTCATGGTTTCTCCTGGGGGGCGGGGAGGCCCCGTGCTGCGGGGGCTTTTTCGGGGCGGGAAGGCACAAGATCATACCGGCAGGATTTTATCTGTTTTAACGAAAATGGCAAGGCTCAACCCGCCGCTGGAGTGATGAGCGGATCATTCGCCGCCGCGGCCGGAGAAGCCGAAGACCCGGAACGGCGCCTCGTCCGGCCGCCCGCCCGCGACGTGAAGCTCGGGACTCTCGCCCAAGGTCATGATGACGCAGGCATATGTGCCGGCATTATTGATGCCGGAGGCGCGGTTGGCGTAGAGGGCCTTAAGGGCGGCCAGGTCGAGCCCGGCCGCGTTGTCGGCCAGCGTCTTGCGCAGATATGCGAAGCGGGTGCAGAAGGCGCCGTACTGGGCCAGGGTCTGTCCCCGCTGCTTGAGAGATTCGGCGAAGCGCGGAGCCAGGTCGTCGTTGACCAGCGGGTGGTTGGTGTGGAAGGCGAACTCGGCCCCCTCGAAGGGCAGGAACCGGACCATCCGTCCGGCCGAACGCTCGAAGCAGGCCGCTTCGTCGGGACCGGCGAGGAGGAAAGTCTGCGGCGCCGCGGGCTGGATGTCGCGCAGGAAAGCCCCGGCTTCTCCGAAGGTGCGCTGCCGCAGCAGGCCCCGGATGAGGAAGGCGACCGGCAGACCCTTCGGCGAACAGGCGAGCTGGGTGACGGCATTGACGCAGACGCCGACGGCCCGTTCGTTCAACCCGGTCAGGGCCACCACCCCGGGGACCGTCACGACCAGGGCTTCCGGGGCTGTCCCGTCCCCGCGGATCCGGAGGATCGTCTGGAAGCCGTGATAAAAGCCGGGGATGTCCATCGTCTGCGAGGTGAAGGCGGGGAAGCCCCGGCGCGGGCCGGCCGCTATGCTCGTGCACTTCTCCAGGCTCGCGTCCCGGCCCATGACCCAGGATTCGTCGATCAGCTGGAAGGCGAACATCGTGTCGAAGTCGACGCCGGCGCCCTCGGCGATGCCGCGGACTTCGTCCAGAAGGCCCGGCGTCCAGCGTTCGATGGCGGGCTTGAAGTCCGTGGCCGCCAGGAATTTCCGGATGAAGTCGTCCGCCGTCATCTTGTAGGTCCGGGCGAGGTCCTCTTTCCAGCGCTTGACGAGCTCGGCGATCTCGGCCTTGAGGGCTTTTCCGTGGGCCAGTCCCATCTCGTAGGGCGTGCCCCGCAGGTCGATGACCCGGAGCTCGCCGGCGGGGCTTATCGCTTGGACGGCGGCAGCGGGGGAGGCGAGGCCGACAAACAGGCAGACAACGAAAGCGGTCGTTCGGGTTCCCATCTTCATGGCCCGACTGTAACGCCACCCCGCGGGGGGTGTCAATCCCGGGCTCGTAAAGCCTCCCTCGACGCGCAGGACGATCCGAACCGTCCGAGGTTATCCCCTTATTAACATGGGACGCCCGCTTGCTGTATACTGATCGATAGGGAATTTTCACTCGCATCAGGGAGGGCTCATGAAAAAGACCGCACTCACGCTCGTCGGGCTCGTCCTCCTGGCCGGCTTCGTCCAGGCCCAGGCCGTCTGGATGACCGGCTCCGTGGACGAGGCCCTGGCCAAGGCCAAGGCTTCGGGAAAGCTTCTGCTTCTGGACTTCTTCACCGCCGGGGGCTGAGGGAGCTGCATACTGCTGGGTCAGCAGTATTACGACAATCCCATGTTCGGCCGGTATCTCAACGACCATTTCATCCTCTTCCGGGCCGTGCCCGGAGTGAAAGCCGGCGCCGCCATCGCCAAGAGGTTCAACGCCCAGGGCACGCCGTTCCTGCTGTTCCTGGACGGGGACGGCAAGGACGTCGACTGGATCCGCGGCTACAGCGCTCCGCCCGAGAAGTTCCACGAGCAGGTTCTCAAGGTCGAACGGGGCGAGGGGACGTTCAAGGCCCTGTCCGAGGCCTACGCCGGCGGCTCCAAGGACGTCGTCGCGGTGACCGAGCTGGCCCGCAAGTACGGGACCCGGTACGACGACGACAAGGCCACGGCCCTCTTCAAGGAGGTCCTGGCCCTCGACCCCGACGGCACGAAGGGGACCATCGAGTACCTGAAGGGCCGGGTCACCTGTACCCAGTACGCCGAATACGAGATCGCCGGCCAGGCCTTGTACGCCCGGGGCAAGCGCGACACGGGGCCCTTGAAGGCCTTCCTGGCCAAATACCCGGACGGACCCATGACCCGTACGGCCAACACGAGCCTGGCGGGCTATTACATGAGCGCCCCGGAGAAGGACGAGGCTTACGCCTTCCTTGAGTCCGCCGCCGCCAAGTATCCCGGGGAGCCCTACTTCAAGTATTACTACATCCTGCGTGCTACCCAGAACAACGAAAACCTGGACAGAGCCCTGGAGATCGCCGAGGGCTGGACCGGCTTCGATCCCCTGCAAATCGCCGCCCTCAAGGCGGATCTGCTGGCGCGGAAGGGCGACTTGGCCCAGGCCGAGGCGATTTACGGCGCCGAGCGCATCCAGAGCCAGATGCAGAGCGCATCCTACGCGCTCGCGACCTACGCCAATTTCTGGATCCGCCAGAAGAAGAACCTCGACAGCGCCGAACAGGCCTTGCGGACGGCCGTGCAGATCTATCCGGAGAATGTTTCCGCCCGCCAGAGTCTGGCCGACCACTACTTCAAGGCGGATAAGACCGCCGAGGCGCTGGCTGTGTTCGGGCCGGAATATGCCGCGACGCCCAAGCTGGCCGGAACGGCTCTGACGGCGTATGCCCGCTTCTGGACCCAAAAGAAGACCAACCTGGAGAGCGCCGCGGCGGCGCTGGACACGGCTTTGGCCCAATCCCCGGACGACGCCTATGTCCGGCAAGGCGCGGCCACGGTCTTCATGACCATGGGCAAGCCCGAAAAAGCCCTCGATGTCTACGGTCCCGCCTTCATCAAGACCCAGGACGACGGCTACGCTCTGGGAACCTACGCTCAATTTTGGGCCGGCCAGAAGACCAACCTCGACGATGCCCTGGCGGCCGGGCTGAAGGCCGTGGCTTCGAGCACCGCCTCCATCGTGCGCAATTACCTGGCTGCGGTCTATCAGGCCATGGGCCGGCTGGAGGAAGCCAGGGCCGCCATGCTCGACGCGCTCGCCGCCGACGAGGGGTACAACACGACTTACTATAAGGACCGGCTAAAGAAGATCGAGGACGAGATAGCGGCCAAAAAAAAGTAGAGCGAATTCGGCGGGCCATCGGGTTTCTCGTATAATACCCGAGCCTGCCATGGATCTCGTCAAGATCGACGACAACACCTGGGACATCCCGCGCCAGGGCGCGATGCGCGTTCCCGCCCGCATCTACGCCTCCGCGGCGCTCGTCGGGGCGATCCGGCGCGACAAGACTTTGGAGCAGGCCCGCAACGTGGCCTGCCTGCCCGGCATCCGGCGCATGTCCTACGTCATGCCCGACGCCCACCAGGGCTACGGCTTCCCGATCGGCGGTGTCGCTGCCTTCGACCTGGACGAAGGGATCGTCTCCCCGGGCGGCGTCGGCTACGACATCAATTGCGGCGTCCGCCTCCTGCGGACGGACTTTCGCGAGGCCGACATCCTGCCCGCGCCGCGCCGAGCTCCTCACCGCCATCGTCCGCGAAGTCCCGGCCGGGGTGGGGAAGGGCGGGGTGACCAAGCTCTCGCTCGCCGTGCTCAAGGCCATCCTGGCCCGGGGGGCCGAGTGGGCCGTGGCCGAGGGTTACGGGACGCCCTCCGATCTGGAGACGACCGAGGAGGGCGGCCGCATCCGCGAGGCCGACCCTGCCGCCGTCTCCGCCCGCGCCCTGGAGCGCGGCATCCCCCAGCTCGGCACGCTGGGCTCGGGCAACCACTTCCTGGAGATCCAAAAGGTCGACCGCATCCACGATGCCGTCGCGGCCAAGGCCTTCGGCATCGACGAGGAAGGCCAGGTCCTGGTCATGATCCACTGCGGCAGCCGCGGGCTCGGGCATCAGGTAGCCACGGACTTCATCGACGAGATGTCCACCCGCGCCGCGCTCGCCGGCCTGCCCGACCGCGAGCTCGTCCACGCCCCGATCGGCTCGCCGCTGGGCCGTCGTTACTACGCGGCCATGTCCGCCGCCGTCAACTATGCCTTCGCCAACCGCCAGATGATCGCCCACTGGGTACGCGACGTTTTCGCCAAGGTCATGGGCACGTCGCGCGGCATGCGCCAGGTCTACGACGTCTGCCACAACGTGGCCAAGCTCGAGAGGCACGACCTGGACGGCCGTTCCGTCCGCCTGTGCGTCCACCGCAAGGGCGCCACCCGCAGCTTCGGCCCGGGGCGGCGCGAGGTCCCCGCTGCTTACCGCAGCGTCGGCCAGCCGGTGATCATCCCCGGCAGCATGGGCACGGCCTCCTACATCCTGGCGGGTACCGCTGCCGCCGAGGCGCTCAGCTTCGGCTCCACCGCCCACGGCGCGGGCCGGGTCCTCTCGCGGCAGGAGGCATTACGCCGCTTCCGGGGCGAGAGAATCCGCGACGATCTCGCCGGCCGCGGCATCGAGCTGCGCTCGGCCAGCTGGAAGGGTGTGGCGGAGGAAGCCGCCGAGGCTTATAAAGACGTGGATGAGGTGGTCCGCGTCTCGGACGCGGCCGGACTGGGCCGGATCGTGGCCCGGGTCGTGCCCATGGGAGTCATGAAAGGGTAGCCCGCGGCGGGCAGCCGAAAGAGGACCAACATGGATGGTCGGAAAAGGTCGGATATAAAAATCGGCGCGCGCGTCAGCGTCGTCCAGAAAGCCGACCAGGGGAGCGGCAAGCTGACCGAAGGCCTCGTCAAAGACATTCTGACGCCGTCCCTCGAGCACCCTCGCGGCATCAAAGTCAGGCTGACCAACGGCATCGTCGGCCGGGTCAAGGAAATCATCGTTTGAGGAGTGAATCCATGACGAACCCGACTTCCCGGCGGTTCCGCCGCCGTCTCTCCCGCACGCTCGTAGCGGTGGCCCTCTCACTCTCCGGCGCCGCCCTCATCATCTTCACTTCCGGGCCCGGCTTCGCCCTCGGGGCCGGCTGGAATCCGCCCGCCGCCCAAGCGGCACCGCAGACGAAGCCGGCTCCCCAGCCGACGCCGGAACAGGCCGAGGCGGCCCGCCTCCAACAGCAGATCAGGGACCTGGAGAAGCGCTGGCTCGAGCTCCGCAGCAAAAGCATGGAGCCCCGCTACGCCCGCGACGTCGAGGCCCGGCAGAAGGACGACGAGCTCATCGTCAAGCTGGCCCGCGAGGCCGGAATCGGCTACGCCAAGGTCGCCTACCCGAGCTCCGCCGACGGCCTGTCCATCCCCGCCCACCTCTTCACCGCCCTCGCCCCGCGCGGCGCCAAGGGCCATCCCGCCCTGATCTGGGTCCACGGCGGCGTCCACAGCCGCTTTACCTCCGATTCCCTGCCCTTCATCCACCAGGCCGTGGACCGAGGCTATATCGTCATCGCCCCGGACTACCGCGGCAGCACCGGCTACGGCAAGGCGTTCCACGAGGCCATCGACTACGGCGGCTACGAGGTCGACGACGCCATGTCGGCGATCGACTACCTGAAGGCCTCCGTGCCGGCGGCCGACCCGGCGCGTCTGGGCATGATCGGCTGGAGCCACGGCGGCTTCATCACCCTCCATTCGCTCATCCGCGACCAGGGCCGGGTCCTCAAGTGCGGCTACGCCGGCGTGCCGGTGACGAACCTCGTCTTCCGGCTGGGCTACAAGGGCCCCTCGTACGAGGCCGAGTTCCAGGCCCAGAAGCGGATCGACGGCCGCGTCTACCAGCGGCAGGCGCTCTACATCGAGCGCTCGCCCGTCTACCACGTGGCCAAGATCAAGGTCCCCGTCGGCGTCCACGTCGCCACCAACGACCAGGACGTCAACTACGTGGAATGCGAGATGATGGTCCACGCCCTGGAGTACAGCATCCCGCGGCTGGCCGAGACCAAGATCTACGTCGACCCCCCGGGCGGCCACAGCTTCGAGCGCCTGGTCAACGCCGAGAAGACCGAGCCGCGGAACACGCCCCCGCAACGCGACGGCTGGAACCGGATCTGGACGCTTCTAGAGACCAACCTGAAACCGTATCTATAATAAATTGGGGGACACCATACGTAATTCCCGAATTATGGACCGGGCGACCCAAGAATCGCCGTTACAATTGGTGTTGCCTACGCCGTTGCATCCTTGATGGTCAGCGTGGCCAGGTCCATCTGACCGAGCCCGTGAGCCGCCGCCTTGCGCAGCATGGCGATGTCGGCCGCCTTGCGCCCGATCAAGCCGGCGCCGTAGGCGTCCACCGCCACGGGATCGGCCCCGGCCACGACCTTACCCGGCCGCAGCAGCGTGCCCGGCCCGGCCGGCCCGTTGTCGCCCAGGACGACGGTGGCGTCGGCCAGGCAGAGAGCCGTCTTGCGGACCAGCCCCAGGTCGGCGATGCACTGCGACAGGAAGTCCACGTCGTCGTATTCGCCCTTGGCCCCCGAACCGGCGTGGAAGAAGCGGTTGGTGTCGTCGGCACAGGCGCCCATCATGTTCTTGAGACAGCCGGAGAAGCGGGTTCCGGCGTGATCCTTGGCGATCGGGATGTCGATGACGGCGTCGACCTCCAGCCAGTCGCGCGAGACCTTGGCTTTCTTGAGGGCCAGCCCGCCCTTGACCTCGACCTCGACCTTGTCGCTTGCGGCCGGCTTGATGGCCTTGACCACGTCGGGCATGGCCGCCGAGCGGGCGCTTCGGCCCCAGAAGTCGGGCGCGGGGTTCTGCAGGAAGACGATATCCTTGAAGCCGGCCTTGAGGCAGCTTTCGATCGCCGCCAGGACGACGTCCGTGCTGGTGTGGCTGCCGGGCCGCTTCCACCAGGCGGGCGCGTTGACCAGAATCCCGACGCGGCCGCTCTTGCCGGCAAAGCGGCCGATGCCGCCCGCAAGCTCCAGGGCCTTGAGGGCCGCCAGGTAGGCGTCCGCGCCCTTGACGGCGACCAGGTCGGGCAGGCTTTCGGGCGTTGCCAGGAGGCGGGCGGCCGGGCCCGGCGCCAGCACGGCGGCTCCGGCCAGGGTCAGGCTTCTTTTCACGAACTCGCGGCGGGGGAGGGTGGAAGGCGACATGGGACGGCTCCTTTCCGTTGGGGATCTTCCCTAGGAATACGTCCGAAAGCGCAAAAATGCAATGGTCCGATTCGGGGACTTCATACATTCGCGGCGCGAAACCCCGATTTTTAAATCGGGGTTATGGCGCCGCTCAGTATTAACCCCATAAAATACCCCGGGCTTCAGCCCGGGGTTTCGAAGGGGTTTATTCCCGAGCCAGGGAGCATGTTTTTTTATGGAATTGTCGCATTTTTCCTCGGACTATCGTTTTAGTTATGGTCGCTTCTTCAAGCAATCCCCGCAACGGGAAAATATTTCATACCGGCTTCGCGAAATCACGGCCCGACCGGTGCGCGGGGCGTTCAAGGAGAATAGGATGAGATTGAGGTTCTTATTGTCGGCAATGATCGTAATGGCTCTCTCGGCGTTCGCATGGGCCCAGAAAGCGCCCGACGCGCCCGCGCCGCAAAACATATTCGACGCCGCGAAGTCGGGAGCCCTCGAACAGATGAAGGCCTTGGCGGCGAAGGACCCCTCGCTCGTCAACGCCAAAGACGCGGCGGGCAACACCCCCCTGCACCTCGCGGCCGCCGCCGGCTCGGCCCCGATGGTCGAGCTCCTGATCTCGCTCGGGGCCCCCGTCGACGGCGCCAACACCGCGGGGCGCATGCCGCTGCATGAGGCCCTGCTGGCCAGGAAGCCCGAGTCGGCCTTGGCGCTGCTCGCCAAGGGCGCCGACGTCCGTAAGCCGGGCGACGGCATGGGCCGGACGCCCTTGCACATGGCCGCCCTCAGCGACATCGCCGCCGTGGTCGGACCGCTCGCGGCCAAGGGAGCCGACCTCGAAAAGCTCGATCAACAGGGCTTGTCGCCCCTCGTCTGCGCGCTCTTCTGGTCGCCCGGCATCTCGGTCGTCCGCGCCCTCATCGACGCGGGCGCCGACATCAATGCCCCGGGCCCGAGGGGGAGCACGATCCTCGATATCGCCATGGGGGGATATGTGAATCCAGCCGCCAACGTCGAGCTTCTGCTCGATCGCGGGGCGACCTATACGCCGGACCGGGCCATCCCGCTTCTGCGCGTGGCCGCGGCCGGTGGAGCCATGCCGCTGTTTCGCAGGCTTGTCGCCAAGCACGGCGACGCGCTTTTCGCCGATGCCGGGGCCAACCGCGGGACGATGACCCAGGCCGTGCTCGGCGGGTCGGTCGAGATCGTGCAGGCGCTGCTGGCCAAGGGTATTGCGATAGACGCCAAGCCCGATGCCAACGGGTTGACGCTTCTCCACCAGGTCGCGGAGATCCCCCAAGCCGCGGGGTTGATCGAGCTGCTGGTGAAGAACGGCTTCGACATCGACGGCCGCACGACCGACGGGCGGTCGGCCTATAACCTGGCCTCCGGCGAGCGAAACCGCGAGGCGCGCCGCATTCTCGAGACTCTCGGCGCCGGCCGCGAGCCGCAGAAGTTCCCCGCGCTGGCCGGGCCCTATCTCGGGCAGACGCCTCCGACGGGGGACCAGGTTCCGTTCGCCCGCGGGATCGTGATCAAAAACCACGGCGTCGTGGTCATGTCTCCGGACGGAGGGGAGATGTATTGGTCGTCGCCGCCTTCCCCGGGGGGGCCAGGACGCAACCGCATCATCGTGACCACGCTGCGGGACGGCCGCTGGACGGCGCCGGCGGCAGCCCCCTTCAGCTGCGCGGAGGAGCTTCCCTACAGCGACGGCCAGCCCTTCGTCTCGCCCGACAACGAGAGGCTGTTCTTTCACTCCACGCGGCCCACGACACCTTCCGGCCGGCCTGGACCGAACATCTGGTTCGTCGAGCGGATGCCGACGGGGTGGTCGGCTCCCCGGCTTCTCGATTCCGAGATCAATGCCATGGTCCCGCAATGGCAGTTCTCGGTCTCGAAGACGGGAACGTTCTGCTTCGCCGGCAGCGCTCAAGGAGACATCTACTTCTCGAAATTCGAGAACGGCAAGTATGCGGCGCCGGTCAGCGCCGGGCCCGCCGTCAACAGCCCCGACGTGGAAGCGTGCCCCTTCCTTTCGCCGGACGAGTCCTACCTGATCTTTTCGCGGGTCTCCGGTCCGGCGCGCGGCTATTTCATCTCTTACCGCCTCAAGGACGGAAGCTGGTCGCAGCCGGTCGCGCTGAAGCAGCTGAGGGCCCAGCCGACCTCCTTCGTCTCGCCGGACGGCAAGTACATTTTCTTCGGCTATGAGTCCGGCTTCTGGGCTCCCGCGACTTTCATCGAGGAGCTGAGGCCGAAAGATAACAAGTGATCGGCGGAGGGCCGTCATGCCAACGGGATGGCGAATCGCCGTCGGCGCTCCCGTCTTCATAGCTCGAGAGCCGCGGCTTCCGTCATCCGAATAGCGGAGTCTCTTGTCCGTTTGCGGGCAACGGCTGTCCGCTTTCGGACGATCTCGGCCGCTCCGAACCATGCGCAAGTATTGCGCCAATATTCCGGTGAACGTTTAGAGCAAGATCAGGGGAGACTCCAGAACGCCGCCTCGATTTGCCCCACGGCGCCGGACTCGGGCAAAACAGCAGGTCTGAGTGCTGGCATGCTTTTTGCATATGTCAAATCTTGACATATGTCGAATCTGGAGACATAAATGAACAAACAAACGCTCGCTGCCTCAGCCAGGCCCATCATCCTCTCGCTGCTTTTAACGGGACTGATCGTTTCGGCTTCCCCGGCCCTGCCGTCCCAGGACCCCGCCTTCCCGAAGCTCGCAGGCCCCTATCTCGGCCAAACGCCTCCGGGAGCGGGCGCGCAGCTGTTCGCGCCGGGCATCGTTACGTCGAGTCACGCCTCGTTGACGATCTCGCCTGACGGGACCGAGATCTATTGGTCGGCCGGAGCCATCTCCGTCACGAGGCTCGTCTTCGTCACGAGGCTCGTCAACGGCCTGTGGACGAAGCCCATGCCGCTGCCGTTTACCCTGGACGGCGGCGGAGACGGCCCGAAGCTGTCTCCCGACAACCAGAGGCTGTACTTCAACTCCGACCGGCCGCGCCGGCCGGGGGATTCGAAGCGTGAACGGATCTGGTGCGCCGAACGGACGGCCGACGGTTGGGGCGAGCCGGTCCCCCTCGGCCCGGAGATCAACGACGAGCACCTCCACTGGCAGGTGTCGGTCGACGACCGGGGCAACCTGTACTTCGGCTCGGAGCGGCGCGGTTCCAAAGGGCTGGATGACGTCTTCGTCGCCGTCCCGCGCGCGGGTGGGTATGAGAAGCCCGTCAGCCTCGACGCAGCGGTGAACTCGAAGGCCCATGAAGGCAGCCCCTTCGTCGCGCCGGACGGCCGGTACCTGATCTTCCTGCGCGATTCCGACCTCTGGATCAGCTTCCGGGGTGAGGGCGGCCGTTGGCGGCCCGCCAAGCGCCTGAAGACTCCGGCGGGCGCGGTCTGTCCCTACGTCTCCCCGGACGGAAAGTACTTCTTCTTCCTGAAGTTCGATAAGCTTGGGCCCGCCGAGACCTGGGCCCACAACATCTATTGGATGGACGCGGCCGGGCTGGGCTTGGACAGGGAGGGCTGAGTGGCCGCCGTCGAGATTTTCGAAAGGAGAAAAACCATGAACGTCATGAGGTTCTCAGGGATACTCGTTCTTTCTTTCTTGATGGCGGGGCTCTGTCTCGCCCAGGACATCATCCCGGCGGCGACGAGCGGGGACCTGGCCAAGGTCCGGGAGCTTGTCGATAAGGACCCGGCCTGCGTGAACGTCAGGGGGAGCGACGGCCGGACCCCGCTCCATTGGGCCGCGCGCGGCGTCCATCTCGAGGTCCTCCGCTTTCTCGTCGACCGGGGCGCGGACGTCCGGGCCGCCGATGCGAACGGGCTGACGCCGCTGCACATCACCGCCTCCCGCGGCCACCTGGAGGCGAGCCGCCTCCTCGTCGAGAAGGGCGCTCCGGTCGATGCCAAGTCGGCCGGCGGGGCGACGCCGTTCTCCCTGGCCGCCCGGCGGGGAAAAAAAGACCTCCTGGAATTCCTGCTCGCCAATGGGGCGCGGAAGGAGGACTTGGAGATTCGCGATGACTATGGGCGGACTCCCCTGTGCGCGGTCTCGCGCGACGGCGGGGATCCGGCGACCATCAAGACCCTGATCGACCTGGGCGCCGACGTCAACGCGGCCGACCGGCAGGGCTGGACCCCGATCGAGCTGGCCGCCTGGCGGCCGTATCCGGCCGTGGTCGAGCTCCTCTTGGATGCCGGAGCCGACCTGATGATCAACACCCCGAGCGGCAAACGGCTCCTGGGCAACGCCGCGAACGGGTTGGAGAGGCTCTTCAAGCGGATGGTGGAGAAGGGGGCCGTCCTGGACGTCCAGACCGAGGAAGGCGGCACGCTCCTGCACGCCGCCGCGTGCGGCTCGCTCCGTATCGTCGAAACCCTGGTCGCCCGCGGCTTCGACGTCAACGGCCGGGACCGGTTCAGCTGGGTCCCGCTCCACTATGCCGTCGAGCAGGGCCGGCGGGAGAACATCACCTTTCTCAAGGAAAAAGGGGCCGACCTGAACGCCCGGAACTCGCTGGGGCAGACCCCCTACAACCTTGCGGTCGAGCGCGAGGACACCGAGATGATCGAATTCCTCAAGAGCCTGGGGGCGGATGCCTCGGAGCCGAGGTTCCCCGAGATCTCGGGACCGTACCTGGGCCGGCCGCGACCCGGACTGACGCCGGAGGAATTCGCCCCCGGCATCATCTCGCACCGTTACCGGCCCCACTCGACCGTGGCGGTCTCCCCGGCCGGCGACGAGATCTTCTGGA
Organism: Candidatus Aminicenantota bacterium; assembly: GCA_963803915.1. Lineage (GTDB taxonomy): Bacteria > Acidobacteriota > Aminicenantia > Aminicenantales > UBA4085 > UBA4085. The sequence continues at coordinate 23,650 of CAWDOL010000005.1, forward strand.
ATCCCATGATCGAGTCCAAGGGTGGCGGTTATAGCTACGGTTACCTGATGACGACGCGGATCGAGAACGGCCGGTGGTCATATCCGAAAAGGGCGGCGTTTTCGAGGCGGGAGTTCGAGGACGACCACCCGGTCTTCTCGTCGGACGGGAAGACGCTCTACTTCCGGTCGGACCGGCCGGCTCCGGATGCCCCCCAGGGAGGGCTGAGAGTCTGGTCCGTCAGAAAGACCGGCGACGGCTGGGGCGAACCCGCGCCCTGTCTCGAGCTTCCCTCCGTCACGCGCACGGACGGGATGTTCTTCGGCTTCTCCTTCGACGAGCAGGGGAACTACTATTTCAACGACGGGCCCGACATCGTCGTGTCCCGCCGCTCGGGCGGAAAGTACGGGCCCGCGGAGAAGCTGGGATCCGAGATCAATTTCGGCGGATACCGGGGAATCCCCTACATCTCCCCGAAAGGCGACGTCCTGATCTTCACCAGCGAAAGGCAGCCGTTCGTCAGCTTCCGCAAGGGCGACGGGTCCTGGAGTCCGGCGATCGGAGTTGCAGGCAGGCTCGGCGGGATGGTGGCGTTCACGGGCCCCTACCTTATGCTCGGCGGACAGAAATGGGTGGACGCCCGGGCGATCGAGGCGCTGCGGCCGAAGGAGAGCCGGTAGGGATTCCCCTAGCGCTCCGCGACCAGGCGGATCGCGTTCCAGGCGCCGCCTGATTCGAGGCCCGTGCGGCGACGCAGGGCGATCAGGTTCTGTATGTTGCCGCGCAGGTAGCCGGTTGTGCAAAGTGTTCCTAATGAGAAGCCTAGGGGGGTTGGATTTGGTCGAGCAACGGAATTAGGTATGTGTCTGGGAATTCCGCTACAATAAAGGCATCCAGGAAAAGGAGAGTCTCATGCTGAACATGATAGAAATCGTTGGGACGTCGCCGGAAAGCTTCAGCCAGGCGGTCCAGTCCGCGCTGGCCGGGATCGCCAAGAGCGGCCAGAAGGCCCACTTCTTCGAAGTCCTCGAGCAGCGCGGTGCGGTCCGCGAGGGCCGGATCGCCGAGTTCCAGGTCATAGTGCGGGTGGCGATCGAGGGATGAAGGTCGTCCTGGCCGGGTACAACGTCGACCGCGAGGCGCTGGACGAGCTGCGGCTCTCGGCGCCGCCGCGGCTCGACGTGACGCCCGAGACCCTGTCCGCCGCTTACGCCCGCATCTCACGCGACGGTAGGCCAGTGGACGAGCTGAGGCGGTCCGCCCGGGGCGAAGTGGAGAAGGCGCGGCGCTCGAACCAGGCCATCATCTTCAAGATGGGCCACCACTCCGTGGCCGAGCATGCCGTCTTCAACTTCGACTTGATGGGCATCAGCCGGCTGGCCATCGAGGCGGTCGAACGCTTTCGCCTGGCCTCGTTCACCGAGAAGTCGCAGCGCTATATCACCCTGGGCGAAGACTTCGTCGTGCCCGAGGAGGTCGTCGCGGCCGGGCTGAAGCCCGTCTTCCTGGGCGCCGTCAAGGCCCAGAACGCGCTTTACCACAGGCTCTACCGCAAGCTGCGCCCGCATGTCTTGGCCCGCCATCCCGAAGCGGCCGCCGACCCCGAAACGCCAAACCCTGCTCGAGGGCTGGGCCAAGGAGGACGCCCGCTACGTGGTCAGCCTGGCCACCGAGGGACAGATGGGCATGACGGTCAATGCCCGCGTCCTGGAGCTGATGATCCGCCGCTTTGCCGCCCACCCGCTGGCCGAGGTGCGCGAGCTCAGCCGGCGCCTGCACGAGCTGGCCAAGGCCGCGGCGCCGTCGATCATCCTCTTCACCCAGGCCACGGACTTCGACGCCGAAACGTACGCCGGCTTGGCGCGCCGAGCGGGCGATGCGAGCCAAGGCCCGGCCCGCGGGGGGCGGTCCGCGGGCGCAGGTCCGGCTGACCGCCGCCACGGCCGACGGGGACGATCGCATCCTGGCCGCCCTGCTCCACACCGTCTCGGGTCGGGGCTTGAGCGAGTGCCTGACAGCGGCCCGCAAGATGCCCGCGCGCCGCAAGCGGGCGCTCTACCTCGAGGTCTTCGAGCGGATGGAGTTCTTCGATTTCCCGCCGCGCGAGTTCGAGCACGCCGACTTGAGCTTCGAGCTCGTCCTCTCGGCCTCGGCCTTCGCCCAGCTCAAGCGCCACCGCATGGCCACCCTCACGGTGCAGGACTACGACCCCGGGCTTGGGACGACCGTCCCGCCGTCGATCGGGGAGGCGGGTGCCGCGGACGAGTTCCGCAAGATCGTCGAGCGGACGGAGGAGGCCTATCGCAAGCTGAAGCCCGACTGCGGTCGGCCGCCGCCGCCTACGTCCTGACCAACGCCCACCGCCGGCGGGCCCTGCTGAAGCTCAACCTGCGCGAGCTGTATCACGTCTCGCGCCTGCGCCAGGACGCCACGGCGCAGTGGGACATCCGGGCCTTGACCGCGGACATGAGCCGGGCCGCCCTTGCGGCTTTCCCGTTGGCAGGTATGCTGCTGGGCGGCAAAGACGCCTACCCCGAGATCTATGCCAAGGCCTTCGGCCGCCCGCCCCGCCGTCTGCCCCCCGGAGATGGGGGACACCATACGTAATTCCCGATCCTTTTTCGTAAACTCGTGTATACGGTCCATAATCTCATCCTGGCCTTTGGCGTTATCCGGCAGGAAGAATTCAGGCAGGAGGAGAGGGAAACTACGAAATTCCTGTTTGGTTGTCCCGCGGATCAGAATCGTTGTTCCAATTTTTTTTTCCATCCGTCGCCTAAAGTTGACGAAATCAATTCGGGAATTACGTATGGTGTCCCCCATTTCTTATGCCCGCAAATCCTGAAATATGTTATAAATGGGAGCGATAAATCCTTAGGAGAGTTACGGCCGTGAGCGGATCGATCTACGACGAGCTGAAGGAACGCGGATTCATCGCCCAGGTCTCGGACGAGGGCGTGCCGTGCGCCGCAAGCTGGATAAGGAACGGACCACGTTCTACATCGGCTTCGACAGCACGGCCTCGAGCCTCCACGCCGGAAGCCTGGTCCCGATCATGGCCATGGTCCACCTGCGGCGGGCGGGTCATACCGCCATCGCCCTCACCGGCGGCGGCACGACCATGGTCGGCGATCCGAGCGGCAAGTCCGAGATGCGCCAGATGCTGGCCGAGGCCCGCATCTGCGAGTCCGGGCAGGCCATCCGGGACCAGCTCGACCGCTATCTCCACTTCGACCAGCCCGGCGCCGTGTCGCTCGACAACGCCGACGTGGCTGAAGCCGCTCAACTACATCGAGTTTCTGCGCGACATCGGCCGCCACTTCAGCGTCAACCGGATGCTGGCCGCCGAGGCCTACAAGCTGCGCCTCGAGAAGGGCCTGTCGTTCATCGAGTTCAACTACCAGCTTCTACAGGCCTACGACTACCTCGTCCTCTACCGGACGCAGAATTGCACCCTGCAGATGGGCGGCGACGACCAGTGGGGCAACATCCTGGCCGGCGTCGACCTCATCCGGCGGGTCGAGGGGGCGACGGTCGAGGCGCTGACCTTCCCGCTCCTGACGACGGCGTCCGGCGCCAAGATGGGTAAGACGGCCCAGGGCGCAGTCTGGCTGGACGAGGGCCTCTTCAGCCCCTACCAGTATTTCCAATACTGGGTGGACTGCGACGACCGCGACGTCGGCCGCTTCCTGCGGCTCTACACCCTGCTGCCGCTCGACGAGATCCGGCGGCTGGAGTCGCTGCGCGACCGCGAGATCAATGAGGCCAAGCGGATTCTGGCCTACGAGGCCACCTGCTTGACCCACGGCGAGGGCGCGGCGGTCGAGGCGCGGTCGGCGGCGACGGCGGCGTTCGGCGGGGCGGGCGAAAAAGACATCGAGTCGCTCCCGACCACATCGGTGCCGCGGGCCCGACTCGAGGCCGGCGTGAAGGCCGCCGAGCTGTTCGCCGAAGTCGGGCTCGTCCCCTCGCGCGGCGAGGCCAAGCGGCTGATTCAGCAGGGCGGGCTCTACGTCAACGACGAGCGGGTCGACGGCTTGGACAGGCTCGTCTCGCTCGCGGATGCGGGAGCCGACGGCATCCTGCTCAAGGCCGGCAAGAAGAAGATCCATCGCATCGTCCCGGCATGAGCGCCCCCAACGCCTTCATCGGCCGCGCCAAAGCACCCGCCTCGCGCGACCTGGCCGCCGCCCTCGGTCCGGTCAAATCCCTCTGGGATGAGGCGCTGAAGACGCTCGCCGACGAGTTCGGGCTGGCGACTTGCGACTGGCATTCCTACTCCATCAAGGCCGGATGGGCGCTTCGCGTCAAGCAGGGCGACCGGAACATCCTTTATTTCATACCTGAGGCGGGCGGATTTTCGGTCTCCGTCGTCCTGGGCGACAAGGCCATCGCCGCCGCCCGTAAATCCGGCTTGCCGGCTCCTGTGTTGGCGCTGATTGCGGGGGCTAAAAAGTATGCCGAGGGAACCGGCGTGCGGTTCTCGGTCACCGGACGGGCAATATCGCCGCAGTCCGCGCCCTGACCACCGTCAAGCTGGGAGTTGGGGGACACCATACATAACTCCCGAATTATTTTGTAAACAAAAGGTGTCTTTCATATCGAAGCCACCCGATTCTGGAAGGAATCCCACCGAACCGGTCAGGGGGCCGATAGCTGTCGTGCGAATTTTGCCGCCCCGCGCCCGTAATGCGTAATCGGAAATTTACAAAAAAGATCGGGAGTTATGTATGGTGTCCCCCAATTGGCCTCTCGCCGAAGATTGCAAATAGGGAATTGCGTATACTGTACCCCTAATTACCCCTATTACTACCTCGGCTTGATGAAGATCTGGGTGGTGAAGAACGCCCCGCCCGAGTCTGGCTTGGCGACGCCGACGCCGGAATGCGTGTAATCCCCCACCAGATACCTCTGATGGTCGGCGCTCGCGATCCAGGCATTGACGGTGTCCTTGGCGCTTCCGGAACTGGCCACGACCTCGGCGATGGATTGCCAGGGCAGGATTTCGCCGAGGCGGCTCCACCGTTCGTTGTACCCATCGTGACCGAACGGGACGTTGCCCGCCGCCATATCCTGGCTATGCTCGCGGGCCGCGTCGGCGACGGCGTCATTCCAGACCAGGTCGCCCAGTCCTTGACTTCGACGGTAGTCATTGACCAGCTTGAAGATCTCCTGCTCGAGCTGGGCGGGAGTGCTTCCCGAAGTCGGGCCGAACAGGGTATCGCAGCCGGCCGTCGTCATCAGCAACGACAAGACGAAGACCACAATGAAGACCGGGCTGCGCTTGAACATCGGGGGTGTCTATATAATGGCCTCCCCGGGGCCCGCCGTCAAGCGACCAATCGGATCATCCGTCCGGGTATGGCTGCGATTTCCCCAGAATTTCCCTCGCGATGCGCCCGCGCCCCCGCGGTTTGACAATCCCTCGATTCACCGGCTACTATGGGGCCGGGTTCGCCGGCGGGGCCGGCGCGCATCATCGGGAGGGGCTCATGAACAAGCTCGTTGGCTCGGCATTAGCTGTCTGTCTCGCCGTTGCGCCGGCCGTCTTGGCTCGGGCTGCCTTCGCCCAGGCACAACCCGGGAATCAGGCCGACGTCGAGATCTCCTACACCATGCCTTCCACCTGGGTGGCTAAAGCCCTGCAGGGCGGGCCCGAGCTCAAGGCCCACTATGTCTACATGAGCGGCGGACGTCCGTACGGCGAGATGTATCTCTCCCAGACGCCCGCACCGGCCGGCCGGACGCTTGATCAAGTCTTTCAGGACGGCTTGAGCCAGGCCAAGCCGCAGTTGCCGTATTATCAGGCGCGCGGTACACAGCGGGTGACCGTGGGCGGGGCGGCCGCCGTCGTCCACGACTTCGTCTACATGCCGTCGGGGGCGGGCGTCATGTTCGCCGGGCGCACCTACACGATGATCTCGGGGACCGCGGTCTTCACCTTCTTCTTCCAGACGGTGTCGGACTTCGCCGCGTCCATGCAGTCGCAAGGCGCCCAGGTCATGGGCACCGTCGCGTTCACCGCCAAGCCGGCGCCGGCGATCGCGCCGGCGGTGAATCCGGGCCAGACCGATCCCGCCGCGGCCCGGGCGGACGCGACCAGGGCCGTCACGAGGCCCGGCGGCGGCCTGATGGCCGAAGACATGGGGCTGCTATACGAGCTGCCCGCCGGCTGGCAGCAGGTGGACGACCCGATGGGCGCCAAATACCGCTGCTACGGCCCCGGCGGGGGCGTAACCGCGTCGCTGTTCATGCAGAAGCCGGAAGCTTCGGCCGCCGGCTTGGCGTCTCTCTTCGGAGCTTCGCCGGAGGAGACGCTGGCCACCGCCCTGCGGGCCAAGGTGGATGAGGAGTATCAGGGCTACCAGGGCTATGCACCCGCGGCCACGGTCAAGCGGACGATCGCGGGCTTTCCCGGGCTCGTGCACGACTTCACCTTTCTGCTCAACAATCGCAGGGTGTTCTTCCGTTGGGTCATCTTTGCCGTGCCCCAGAAAGCCGAGAACCCAAACGTGAGGGTCGCGCCCACCATCCAGCCTTTCGCTTTCCTCGCGGGGGAGCCCGAGCGCTCCGCGGAGCTTGCGCGGCAATGGGACGCCATCATCGACACCATGCGGGTCAAGGGCGCTGCCGTGCCTCCCCCTGCGCCCCCTCGGCCCAAGGACGGGGGGGAGGGTGGGCTGCCCGACCTCCAGAGCGACGAGCCCGAGGCCGGCCTCTACGCCGATCCGTTCGGCAGGTACAGAGTCGCCCTCCCGGCGGGCGCCGTCCAGGTCAAGGTCGAGGACAACGCCGCCTTCTTCCGGATGCCCGCTCCCAAAACGGAGTTCATCGTTCACAGCTACCGGCAGGAGGAGACGGGAGCCCGGCTGGCGGCCCGCTTTGCCGAGGGCCGCAAGCCGAACGGTGCGCCGTCGAGCATGACGGTGGCCGGGCGCGCGGTATCGGTGTCGCTTTTCACCGGCCGCGATCAGACCGGCGAGAACATGGTCTGGGTGGTCGCCGCCTATTCCGAGTCCGGGCTCCTTGTCGTCATCAGCCTGCCGGCCAAGGACTATGCCGGGGCTAAGGATTGGATCGCGGCCCTCCTCCGCGGCGTCATCTTCTAAGCATGTTGACGGGAGCAGGGCCGGGCGCTATAGTCCTCACACGATGAAGAAAAGGGACGATGTCTACGTGCGCCTGGCCCGGCACCTGGACGATTTGCCGGCCGGGTTTCCCGCCGCCAAGAGCGGCGTCGAGCTGCGCATCCTGCGCCGCCTCTTCACCGAGGATGAAGCCGAGCTGGCCATGCTCCTGACGGTTATCGAGGAGCCGGCCGCCTCCGTGGCGGGCCGGGCCGGTCTGACGGTCGAAGACGCTGCCCGCCGCCTCGAGGCCATGTCCCGCAAAGGCCTCATCTACCGCCATAAGCGCCGGGACGGCACGCTCCGGTTCAGCGCCAACCAGTTCGTCATCGGCATCTGGGAGTACCAGGTCGGCCGGCTCGACCCGGACATCATCCGCGACATGGACGAGTATATGCCGACGCTGATGGGCCGGGGCGAGTGGAAGAGGACGCCGCAGCTGCGGACCATCCCCGTGATGCAGGCCATCCCGGTCCGGCACGAGGTCATGCCCCACGAGAAGGCCGAGGAGCTGATCGCCGGGCGAGACCGCTTTCTGATCGCCCCCTGCATCTGCCGGCGCGAGCGGACCATGGTCGGGCAGGGCTGCGGCAAGCTGGAGGAGGCCTGCCTGATCATGGGCTCGGGGGTGGACTACTACCGCGACAACGGCATCGGCCGGGTCATCGACCGCGAGGAGGCCCTGGCCATCCTCAAGCGGGCCGACGCGGAGGGCCTGGTCCTGCAGCCGAGCAACGCCAAGAGAATCGCCAACGTCTGCATGTGCTGCGGCTGCTGCTGCGGCGTGCTGCGGACGATCAAAACCTACCCCCGGCCGGCGGATTTTGTCTCGTCCTCGTTTCGCGTCGCTTTCGACGAGTCGACCTGCACCGACTGCGGCGTCTGCCTGACCCGCTGTCCGATGGACGCACTGGTCCAAAACGCCGCCGGTAAAATCACGCTGAAATCCGAGCGCTGCATCGGCTGCGGGCTGTGCGTCTCGACCTGCCCGAGCGGCAGCCTGGCGCTCGTCCGCAAGCCGGAGTCGGAGCAGAGGGACGTGCCGGCGACGTTCACCAAGACCTTCATCGGGATGGCCCGCAAGCGGCGCAAGCTCCGGCCGGCCCGCTGGGCCGCCGCCTGGCTGCGGTCCAAAAGGCGGCCTCGATCCGCCCGTTAGAAACAAATCCCAGGCCATACCGAATTATACGTTCGCGGCGCAAAACCCCGATTTTCAAATCGGGGTAAAGGCGCCACTCAGTATTACCCTGAATAGACCCCGCGCTTTAGCCCGAGGTGTCTAACGGGTTAATTATTTCTGCATAATCTATCTACATATTTATCTCATCCAAAAAGGCCCGGCAGGAATTCGGTATGTGCCTGGAAATTCGGATAAAGCCGGCCGTCAGGGCAGGATGACCACCCGGCGGCCACGCACTTCAAGCCGGCCCTGGAAATAGAGCCGCACCGTCTCCGGGTAGATCTTGTGCTCTTCCGCCAGGATGCGGGCGGCCAGCGCGTCTTCCGTGTCGTCGGGCAGGACGGGGACGCAGGCCTGCAGGATGATGGGGCCGGCGTCGACCTCGGGTGCCACGAAATGGGTCGTGCAGCCGCTGAAGCGGACCCCGTGGTCGATGGCCCTCTGCTGGACGTGCAGGCCCGGGAACGAGGGCAACAGCGCGGGGTGGATGTTGATGATGCGATGCCGGTAGGCCTCGCAGAAGCCCGGTGTCACGATCTTCATGTAGCCGGCCAGGACGACGAGATCGACGCGGCGCTTGCCGGCCTCGCGCATGATCTCTTTGTCGTACTCGGGCTTCTCGGGGTAGAGCTTGGGATTGATGAACAGCGTGTCCAGACCCCGCGCGCGAGCCGCGGCCAGGCCCGGGGCGTCCTCCTTGTTGCTGAAGACGAGGGCCACGTCGGCGTCGATCGTACCGGCCAGGATGGCGTCGTGGATGGCCAGGAAGTTCGAGCCCCGGCCCGAGAGAAGGACCATGATGCGGCCGCGCTTGCGGGGGCTGCGGAAGAGGACCTCGTCCGGGTCGAAGGCCACGGTCAAGCCGTCAGTCTCTTTCATCGCCGGCTCTCCTAAATGGGGAATCCTTCATCGCATTCCTTCTCCGAGGGAAAGATTATACCACCGCTTGACACGCTTGGCCCCTTGACGCCTCGAGACGACTTGGGTACAATCGCGCCGGTTTACTATGGAATCGCGGGAGAGTCTTTGCCTATACAACGGCTTCGGAATGGTCCTTCCGCTTTTGTGACCTACGGCTGGTGCCGAACATCCTACGCGGTCGTCCGCTCGCTCGGGCGGAGAAATATCCCCGTCCATGTCGGAGACGCCTCCCGCCTGGCCATGTCCCGCTGCTCCCAGTATGCCCGGACTTTCTCCCTGTTGCCGGATTTCTTCGCCGAGCCCGAGCGCTATTTTGAGAGCGTCTGCCGAGCCCTAAAGCGGACGGGTGCCGAGGTCCTGCTCCCCTGTCACGAGGATATCGGCATCTTCAGCCGGTACCGGAGCGCTTTGCCGCCCGGCGTTATGGCCCCCCTGCCCGATTCCGAGACCTATGAGCGCGTCGAAGACAAGTGGGGTTGCATCGAGCTCGGCCGGGCCAACGGCTGCCCGGTGCCGGAGACCAGGCGGATCCACTCTTTCGCCGATCTGGATGAGTACCGCGATTTCTCCGCTTGGCCGCTCGTCCTCAAGACGCGGGCCGGAAACGGCGCCAAGGGCGTTTGCATCGTCCGCAGCCGGCAAGAGCTGATCACCGAATTCCGGCGCCTGGTCGAGGCCCACGGGCTCGCCGCCGATCGTTGGCCCATCATCCAGGAATACCTCCCCGGCCGCATCATGGGCGTGGGTGTGGTCTACCATAAGGGCCGCTGCATCGCCGCCAGCGCGGACCGCTATCTCCGCTTCAAGGACAAGGGGCTTACGGGGACCGCGACCTTCCGCGAGATCCCCCGGAACCGCGACTTCATCGGGGTCGCCGTGGCTCTCATGGACAAGATCGGCTGGCACGGCATGGCCCAGCTGGAATTCATACCTGACCGGGAGGGCCTTCCCCGGCTCAATGAGATCAACGCCCGGCCATGGGGATCCATGGCCCTGGCCATCCAGGGCGGAGTGGACTTTCCCTATTACTGGTTCCGTTCGGCGCTCTCATCCCCGCCCCCCCGCGGGAACCGCCCTTCCGATCCGCCCGGCCCGCTGCCGCTGGCTCGTCGGCGATGCGATCGCGTTCGCCCAGCTGATCCGCGAGAGAAGGATCGGCGAGGCCGTGGCCATCCTTCGCCCCTCCCCGGGGTGCGGCCATGACGACTTCCACTGGCAGGACCCGCTGCCCCTGGCTTTCGAAAGCCTCGATTACCTCCACAAAATGCTCCGGCGCGGAGGGGCTTTCAATCCCGTCACGAAAGGACAAATCCGGTGATCCGCACGAATCCCAACCCCAAGGAAATCGGCCTGCCCGCCTCTCTCTACAAGCCTCTGCCGGAGGCCGATGTCGAGAAGATCATCGGGGCCGCCTTCGATGTCCTGGCCCGATCGGGCCTGCGCGTCTACTCCCCGACCGCGTTCGAGGCGTTTCGGGCGGCGGGCGCCGTCTGCGATGCGGAGACACGGGCCGTCAAGCTGCCCCGCGGCCTCGTCGAGGACGCCTTGGCCTCGAATCCATCGTCCACCACCCTTTATTCCCGGGATGGGAAGAACGACTGCGTTCTGGAAAAGAACAAAGTCCATTACGGGACGGGCGGGACGGCCATCTTCGTCCTTGATCCCGACACCGGACAGCGGCGGCCGTCCACGACCGAGGACGTGGCCCTCAATGCGCGGATGGTCGAGGCGCTGGACAACATCCACCTGTTCACGATCAACGTCTTTCCCAACGACATTCCGGTCAAGGAGGATATCGACGTCAACCGATTCTTCCATGCCTTCGATCACACGTCTAAGCACGTCATGGGGGGAATCTACTCCATGGAGGGGCTTCAGCAGGCCGTGGCCATGTCCGAGATGATCGCGGGCGGCGCGGAAGCCTTGCGGCGACGGCCCTTCGTAAGCTTCATCACCCTGATCATCAGCCCTTTCAAGATCGACCGCGATTACGGAGAGATGACCTGCTATCTGGCCGGCAAGGGCCTGCCCGTCGTGGTGCCTACGGAGCCCATCTGCGGCACGACTTCGCCGATCACCTTGGCCGGCAACGTCCTCACCCACGTCGCCGAGACGATCGGCGGTGTGGCCTTGGTCCAGGCCGTGCGGAGGGGAGCCCCCGCCGTCTGCGGCAGCGTCGGGTCCATCCCCGACCTTCGGACTCTCGGCCACCTGGGCGGCCCCATCGAGCGGGCCATGATCAACGCGGCCGTGGCCCAGATCATGCAGCGGCTGGAGGTCCCCCTCTATTCGACCGGGGGCACGACCGATGCCAAGACGCTCGACGTCCAGTGCGCCTACGAGAGCGCCATGTCCAGCTTGCTGGTCGCGATGTCGGGGGCCAACTATATCCACGACATCGCCGGCCTGATGGAGTTCGACCTTACGGTCTCCTATGACAAGCTCGTGGTCGACAACGAGATCCTGGGGATGGTGCAAAGGGTTCTCCGGGGCATCCAGGTCGACGACGATACGCTGGCGGCCGGACTGATGATCGAGAAGGGGCCCGGGCAGGATTACCTGGGCGAAGAGCACACCATCCGATATATGAGAAAAGAGTTCTTCGTGCCCCTCCTTGCGGACCGGACGAAAAGGGAGGCCGCGGCGTCCGAAACCGATGCCCTGACCAAGGCCCGTCGATTCGTCTCGGACCTGCGGCGGGCCGAGCCCGAGAGCCGGCTGTCGGCCGGGGTTCGGGAGCGTCTCTTGGCCGCCTTCCCGGCGATCAAGCCGATAGCGTGGCGAGGCTCCGCGCCTTGATTTCTTCTCGCCGGATGTATAGAATCGTCCGCAGCGAGAATGCGAATTGATGCGTCCCCAATGCCCTCTGTGCGATAATCCAGCCGTGCGGGAAACCCGCTTCCCCGGGATTCTGGCCTGCCGCCGGCACGGGCGCTTTGACTGGTTCGACCGGAGCCGGATGGGGGACGTCGATCTCGTCCAGATCTATCAATCCTACCCCTACAACGATTCCCTGGAGCGTGATTATGCGGGGATGAGGCCGAAGTATATCCGAGGCTTGCGGAGGCGGATCCTTCGGCATTTCAAGGCCGTCGAGGGCTTGAGCTTCCTCGACGTCGGGTGCGCCAATGGAGAGTACCTGGACTGTGCCCGGGAGCTGGGCCTCGGCCCCATCGCCGGCGTCGAGATCGACCAAGCGGCCGCGGCGCGGGCCGTCAGGCATGCCCCTGTGTTCCGCTCGATGTCCGAGGCTCCGGGCCCCTACGACATCGTCCAGTGCAAGAACGTCATCAGCAATATCGAGGATGTCCACGGATTTTTCGCCGAATTGCTGCGGCTGACAAAGCCCGGCGGTATCCTCTTCCTCGATGTTCTTAACCAATCGGGGCTCGTGGCCGGGCTCAAGAAGCGCTTGGGACGGCCCGGGATCCTCCGGCCTCCCTTCGTCATCAACGGCTTCTCCAAGCCCTCCCTGGCCGCCCTCACGGCGAGGCACGGAGCGCGGATCTCCAGCCTGGGGACGACCTATGCGGGCTCCGACCTCCTCCCTTACCGGGAGTCTTTCGGCCTGGCCGTGAGGGGCCGGATCGCCAAGGCCTTCGGCCTGGCGACCATGATTACGGCGGATATCATCCCGGCCGCCGCATCCGGCGGAAGCTGATGATGTATCGCCGTTTTGGGAAGAGAATACTCGACGCCCTCGGCGCCGAGCTTGGCTTGGTGTTGCTTTCCCCCCTTTATCTCGGGACGGCGCTCTTCCTGTTGATCACCGAGGGGCGCCCCGTGTTCTTCTCCCAAATCCGGATCGGCCGGGCCGGGCGGCTGTTTCGGATCATCAAGTTCCGGACTATGAACAACGGTAACGGCGACGCCTCGACGGTGACGACGAAGCATGATGCCCGGATCACCTCGTATGGTCCCGTCCTGAGGCGCTGGAAGCTGGACGAGATCCCCCAGCTCTGGAACGTCCTCATGGGCGAAATGAGCTTCGTCGGTCCGAGGCCCGATGTTCCGGGGTACTATGACCTCCTGGTCGGGCCCGAGCGTCGCGTCCTGCTGTTGAGGCCGGGGATCACCGGGCCCGCGACGCTGAAGTACGCCGAAGAAGAGACCCTTCTCTCTCTGCAGGCGGACCCCGTTCGGTACAACGACGAAGTCATCTTCCCCGACAAGGTTCGGATCAACCTGCGCTATCTCGAAGAATACGGCTTCCGGCTCGACCTGCACTACATCCGGAAGACGTTCTTTGGGCGGACCTCCCGCTCGGATTGGGCTTGATGGAAAGACACGCCCAAGGAGTTACCGTCATGACCTCCCCGATACGGCCCCGCATCTTTCTCTCCCCCCCGCATATGAGCGGCCGGGAGGAGCCTCTGGTCGCCGAGGCCTTCCGGTCGAATTGGATCGCCCCCATCGGGCCGATGGTCGACGCGTTTGAACGGGAAGTCTGCGAATATCTGGGGGACCGTCATGCCGTCGCTCTCTCCTCCGGCACGGCGGCCCTGCATCTCGCGTTTCTCGGGCTGGGGCTCAAGCCCGGAGACGAGGTTCTCTGCGCGGACTTGACCTTCAGCGCTTCAGCCAACGCCATCGTCTATACGGGCGCGTCACCCGTTTTTATCGACTGCGACCGCCGATCCTGGACCATCTCTCCCGGCTTGTTGGAGGAGGAATTGAAAGCCTGCGCGGCTCGCGGAAAAAGGCCTGCCGCGGTCCTGGCGGTCGACCTCTACGGCCAATGCGCCGACTATACGGCCATCGAACCGATCTGCCGAGCCTTCGGCGTTCCCTTGATCGAAGACGCCGCGGAAGCTCTGGGCGCTTCCTGCGCCGGGAAGAAGGCCGGGCTTTTCGGTCGCGCCTCCGTCCTTTCTTTCAACGGAAACAAGATCATCACCACTTCGGGCGGAGGGATGCTCCTCTCCCCGGACAAGGAGTTTGTCCGCCGCGCCTGCTTCCTGGCCACCCAAGCCCGGGACCCGTTTCCCCATTACGAGCACTCGACGATCGGCTATAACTATCGCCTGAGCAACGTCTTGGCGGCCATAGGACGGGGGCAGCTGACGGTTCTCGACGCCAGGGTCGAGGCGAGACGGGACAACGCGGATTTCTACAGGACGGCGCTCGGCCGCCTGCCGGGCCTTGCCTTCATGCCTGAAGCCGCCTACGGCCGTTCCAACCGATGGCTGACCTGCGTCACGATCGACCCCCGGGCCTTCGGGGCTTCGCGCGAGGAGGTCCGGCTGGCTCTGGAAGCCGAGAATATCGAGGCCCGTCCCGTGTGGAAGCCCATGCATCTGCAGCCCGTGTTTTCCGCCGCGCGCCGGCGCGGCGGAGAGGTCGCGGCGGAGCTCTTCGAGCGCGGCCTCTGTCTTCCCAGCGGCAGCAGCCTGAGCGATGAGGATCGAAGGCGGGTCGTCGAGACCGTGATGCGCGCCGCGAAAGCGTCGGAATGAGCGTGGCGCTCCTGCGCTCGTTGCTCACGGCGGCGGGTGATGGGGCGATGCTCTGCCTGGCTTATGCCGGGGGCTATCTCATCCGATTCATGGAGACGGATGGGATCATTTCCTATTTCGGCTGGCCGTTCCTGGCCTTGACGACGGGCTGCTTCTGGCTGGTCTTCTACCTGTTCGACCTGTACGCGGAGCGCCCGAGGGCCGTCGGGGGGCGGCTTCTGGGCAGGATCATCCTGGCCGTCGGCGCGGCGGCCTTCCTCTCGACCATCCTCAACTATATCTTCTTCTTGTTTCCGGTCGGACGCGGGGTGATGGTGCTGGCCAATGTCCTGGCGGCGGGACTTGTCTTCGGCTGGAGGACGGCCTCGTCCGCCTTATGGCGGAGAATCCGAAGGCCGATTTCGACGATCATCCTCGGCACCGGAGCCGGCGCGGCGGCCGTGGCCGCCCTGCTGGAGGGAATCGGAGATTACCGCTTGCACGGGATCCTTGTGGAAGCCGGAGGCTTGCCGTCACGACCGGCCGGCCCGCCGTCGCTCCCCGGGATCGGGACCGTACGACAATTACGCGAGGTGGTCGGGCTTTATGGCGTCAAGATCGTCGTCCTGGCCCATCGGGAAGGACTTGCCGCCGTGACGGCCGAGGACGTCCTCTTCTGCCGCGAACGGCGCGTCGAGCTCGTGGAGGCCGAGGCCTTCTACCAGCGGGTCAGCGGACGCATCCCCATCGATCTCATCCCCGACGAGCGCTGGTTCATGAATTCCAAGGGATTTGCCGGCTTGGGCGATCCGGTCGGGGCGAAGCTCAAGCGCCTCTTCGACATTTGCGGAGGAGCGCTTTTCCTTGTCCTCGGACTGCCTCTTTGGCCGCTTGCCGCCGCCGTCATCAAGATCGGTTCGCCCGGGCCGATCTTCTACCGCCAGACGCGGATCGGCAAGAACGGGAAGCCGATACTCTTGATCAAATTCCGGACCATGATCGATCATGCCGAGACGGGAGAGCCGCGCTGGGCCGAGACCAACGACGCCCGGGTGACGCGAGCCGGCCGGATCCTCCGGATCTTCCGCGTGGACGAGTGGCCGCAGCTGTGGAACGTCTTGAAAGGCGACATGAGCCTGGTCGGGCCGAGGCCCGAGCGTCCGGAGTTTGTCGCGGAGCTGAGGCAAACCATCCCGTTCTATTCCCTCCGGCACTTGGTCAAGCCGGGGCTAACGGGTTGGGCCCAGATCAATCAGGGGTACGCGGCGTCGGAAGCCGATTCGAGGATCAAGCTGGAGTACGATCTCTACTACATTTCCCGCGTTTCGTTCTTCTTCGACCTGTCGATCCTGGCCCGAACGCTGGGGCGGATCAGGCTGGGCGCCCGATGAGTTGCCGCGGCCGCCGCCGGTGCTTCCGTCGTTTTGTCCGGCTCCATAATCTCGATCCCGAGGCTTACCCCGGCCGTCCTTGTCATCGGTCCGGCGACGGCCGCCATAAGGGGTGAAGCGGCTGCGTTTCCCGCTTGACAAGGACCCCTGGCCGGGTCACTATACCGCTAAATTGTCCCATTTTGCAGGGAGGACTCAGACAATGAAGAGAGTGAGATGGTTCGCGTTTTTCGTATTGGCCGGGCTTCTCATCTTCTCCTTTGCCCAAATCGGGGGACAGGGGAAGACGGGGGACGAGAAAGACGCGCCGACCGAGGCAACCCATCCCGGGCTCGTTCCGGTCGCCAACCCGTTGCCGAACATGGCGCTGCCCCCGGAAGCGGATAGTGCCAAGCCGAATCTTCAATCGTATCCGGTCATCACTGGAATCGGCAGCCCGGGCGGGAATTCCGACCCAAACGGAATAGGATTGAATGAAGGGAAAGACCTCGACATCACCGCGGCGATGAGCGATGCCGTTTATGGAAATCGAATCAACCCGGACATCGTCGCGGATTGGCGGGGGCGCCTCTACGTCGCCACGCAAAACTACTGGATCGCGACGGGCAAGTACTACATCCAGATCTACAGGTCCATGGACTACGGCATGACCTGGACGTCTTTTGGCTATGTTCAAAGCGCGACCCTGAGCTTAACGGAGCCTTCGCTCTGTGTCGGATCAGGCTCGACGAACGGCTATAAGCTCGTTTACGCCTATGTTGTCGGCGGCACCCCCACCACCATCCAGGTCGCGACACAAGATATCTCCGGCGACGGTATGGTTGCGCCGGTGACCCATACGGCCCACTGTTTTAGCAACAACTATGCCCGCCCGAAGGTTTGGACGGAGTTCAACATTTACAGCGACTGGTGGATCATGCTGGTCGCGGAATGGCAGGTCGGCGCCAACGAGACCAACATCCACTACTGGCGAAGCACGGACGGAGGGACCACGTGGCCCACGTCATGGACCGGCGATACCGACGACCATCGGATCCTCTACGGAAACACCGACGGCTATAATTGGACCCAGCCCGACGGCGTCGTCGGACGCAGCGACAGACAATATGTCGTCGTCTACAACAAGACGGACCGTACCATTCATGAGATGAAAATCGATTATGAATCCATCCCCATCACCTTTACCGATCGGGCGGTTTATACGCTGCCGACGGCGCCGACTCATGACGTCAACCCCGGAATCGCCGCGAATTTCTACCTTGACACCCAGATGATCGTCTTCACCAAGTACTACAGTTCCAGCGATGATGACGTCTACTATCTGTGGACCACCGACAACGGGGCGACCTGGACCGGGCCTTACGTCGTTTTCGGCGTGGCGACAAACGAATACGGAGGCAAGGTCAACGCCAATCCAGGTCCAACGGGCCAGTACCATGTGGCGGCCAATATAGCGAACGATCTTGTTTATCGCGGTCGCGGCATGGCCGCGGCGGGTACCTGGAGCTCGATAATCACGATCAACGATGAGGCCGGTACGGTCAGCGGGACGTATTGGCGGAAAGGCGTCTTTCCGATCATCTCGTCCGATACGCCGGCTTTCGCCTGGGCGAAAATCGGTTCTCCCTACACGACCTGGTTCGACCGCCTCTACCCCGACGACCTGGTCGCGACGTGGAACGGCCAGGGCGTCTATTACAGGAACACCGATTCCGGGACGTTCAGCCTTATGGCGACTCCGGCCACGAAGATCACCGTCGGCGATTTCGACGGGGACAAGACGGGGGATCTGGTCGGCATCTGGCCGGGCCAAGGCGGAGTCTGGATCAAGAAATCCACGACAGGTGCTTGGACGTACTTGTCGACGACGGCGGATTGGATCACGGCGGCGGACATGAACGGCGACGGAAACGAGGAATTGCTGGGGTCCTGGACGGGCCAAGGGGTCTATTGGCGCAACAACACGACCGGCGTCTGGACCCAGCTGGCCACACCCGCGACACAGATCGTCGGGGCCGACCTGGATCATGACGGCAATGCCGACCTGATCGGCATCTGGCCGTCCCAGGGCGGCGTCTGGGCCAAGTATTCCGGCACCGGCACTTGGGTCCAGTTGGGCACGACCGCGACCTGGATCGGCGCGGGCGACATGAACGGCGACGGCTACGACGAGCTTCTCGGCTCGTGGGCCGGCCAGGGCGTCTTCTGGCGGAATTCCACCAGCGGGGCGTGGACCCTTTTGGCCACTCCCGCGACGATGATCGGATCCGGCGACCTGGACGGCGACAAGAAGGACGACCTGTTGGGCGTCTGGCCGGCTCAGGGCGGCGTCTGGGTTCGCTATTCCGAAACAAGCACCTGGGCCCTGCTGGGTACGACGCCGGTATGGCTATCCAGCGGCCAGATGAGGAGTGGCGATCATCCTTGGGCGGCCGGCTCGCCGCCTCAGCCCTTCGGGGGCGTGGGGCAGGTTCCCATGGGCCTGAGCGTCGCCAACGAGGGTCCGGGCGGGTACGGCTTCTCGCCCAAGGTCGAGAAAAACCTGGTGCCCTCGGCTTCGCGGTTTGATCCGCGCGTGACGGCGGGGCCGGGCATGTCCGGGTTCGTCTATGCCACGGCGCCGAATCCCGTTCCCGGGATGCGGTCGACCGAACGGACGGCGGGTGAGCGGAGGCGCTGAGCAAGCCTAGCCTTCGTCGGAGAAGATAGCCAAAACGGCACCCCGCCCGCAAGGGCGGGGTGCCGTTTTTATGTGCGCCGGCAGGGCAAACCAGCTCTTTCAACGGGAACAAGATCATCATTACCATATGCCTTAAGCGAGATCGGCGATCCCTGTCCGGATAACGAGTAAAAGCGGGGGATGGGGCTGCATTTCCCGGGCCTTCCCCCATAAACCCGCTCGATACCCCGGGCTGAAGCCCGGGGTATTAATAGGGTTAATACTGAGCGGCGCATAACCCCGATTTGAAAATTGGAAAAAAAAAGCCCCCTTCCGCGGAAGCTTTGACGGCCTCGCGGAAGGGGGCTTGCCGACAGCCTGTGAATTCAGATCAGCGCCGGATCATTTCGGTTCCGATTTTCCTATCCCTCGGAAGGACCGGGATGGGATTGGGCGTCATCGTGCAGGTGAATCCGGGCATCCCCGGTCCGGGGATCGACCTGAATCATCGGATCTTGAACCGGGACCAATATCGGCTGGGACAGGGGCTTGAATCCCGGAGCGCCGGGCTGTTTGCCGAGAAGTCCTGGGTCTGGATCGGCAATCCGCCTGTTCCAGCGCTCTCGACGGCCTCGACATTCGCCGCGCCCCAGGTATGGGAGCCGCCCCTCATCTTTCCGCTCGATCTGGACCGTGGACCCATATACCTCCATTGGTTGTTGGACGAATATTTCGTCCACACGCCGGCCTGGGCAGGGCCAGATCCCGACGACGTCATCCTTGCCGTCGCCGTCCATATCCGCGGAGGTGATCAAGGTCGCGGGCGTTCCCAGATAGGTCCAAGCCCCGGTCTGGGATTTCCGCCAATAGACGCCCTGGCCGTCCCAAGTGCCCAGGAGATCGGATCGGCCGTCGCCGTCCATATCGCCCGTGGCGACGTGCCGGGGGGCGGACCCGATATAAGCCCAGGTTGCGGTCTGGGAGAATTTGACCCAGACGCCGGCTTGGGCCGGCCAGACTCCGATCAAGTCGTCAATACCGTCGCCATCCAGATCCCCGGCCGTGATCATGGTCGCCGGCGTCGCCATGTTGGTCCAGGTGCCGCCGAGAACAGTAAGATAATAAACTCCTTGGCCGGTCCAGGTCCCGACGACCTCCTTATAAGCCCCTCCGTCCATGTTTCCGGCGGCGATGTCGTCGGGAGCGGTGCCCAAATAAGTCCACGCGCCCGTGGTCGATTTCAGGGCATTCAGGCCTTGGCCGGTCCAGACGCCGACGAGATCGGCTGTCCCGTCAGCGGCTCCATCCAAATCTCCCGCCGCCACCTGCAGCGCAGGACTGGCCAGGCGGATCCATTGGTTGCCGTCCGTCCGGAAGTAGACGCCCTGGCCGTCCCAAGTTCCAACGAGATCGTCCGGAACCTGCCGGTTGAAGAACGGCATGTATGCGTTGGTCGGGTGGTAGTCGTAATCAAGCCAGACAAAACCGGGAAATCCGAATTTCCAGTCGGTGGCGATGCCTTTATAGGGATACGACCCGCTGGCCAGTCCGCCTCGATTGACCTGCGGAAGGGGGGTATTCTTCCACGAGGCGAGATTCTGGTCGCATTTCTGATAGAAAACGGAGCCGGCCACGCTCCAGGCGATATTCATGAAACGCCCGAGAGGATCGGCCACGGCCCAAACTCCTTCTTCATTTCCCGTCGTCTGACCAAAGACCATCCAGGTCGTCGAGGAACCTCCACCCCAGGTCGCTCCATGGTTCGTGGAATTCATGTAATAGATATCATCGTCTAGGCCGACCGGATCACGGCCGTTGAAGTAAAGCTGGACATGCTGATTGCCGCCCGTGACGGCGGCGGCGATGACCGGAGCCGACAGGGCCGGCGGCAGGTTCCTGAACCAAAGTTTGCAGGTTCTGCTCGGCCGCAAAGGTAACGCCCCAATCCGTCGACCGCCTCAATTTGATCGTCTTGGTCGTTTCGTCGTAGGCCGTGATATAGAGATAATGGGCGTTCCCTTCCCCCCAACAACCATGGGGATCCTGGAAACGATCCGTGACCGCAGCACCGAAGGGGTCTTCAAGATCCTTCCAGGTCGCGCCGTCATCTCCCGTCCGTTGGAAGAGGACGTTAAAGTTGTTCGTCCCCGCATCATAAACCTGTTCGCAGACCAGATAGGCCGATGAGGAGTTCGAATACGTATGGATGTCGGACCAGAGGTGAGGATTGATCTCATAATCGACGGCAAAGTGATCAACGGACCGGGCCGTGAACGCGGTTCCGTTGCTCAACAAAGGCGCGGTCGCGACTTCAATATAGGGATCGTTGCCCGCGGCTCTGACTTCATAGGCGACGATGATATGGGTATCCGTGACGGCGATGGTGGGGTTCGCAAAATCATTGACGGCGGAATGAGCCCAGCCCGAATTTTTCCAGGTCATCTTCCGTCATCGGAATAGTCGATATAGATGAAACGGGTCGGCGTCGCCCAGCTCGAGGTCAATTCGTAGGCGACGTAGAGGCGGCCGTTCGGATGAGAGGTCAGGGCGGCTTTATAAATACTGAACGCTCCGCCCATGAGGTAGGCTTGAGTGTGACTGGACAGGATGTCTTTCCCCCAATCCAATCCGGTTTGGCCGGCGAAGCTTCCCGAGTTGACCGGAGGCAGGTCGCTGGGCGCGGACGGGGGGGTGAGATGCGTCTCGCCCGCATTCTCCTGCTTCCCGGACGGAATGCTGTTCTGCGGTCCGACATAGGGAACGTCCTTATCGGACCCCATAGTGACAGTTTGGCCCGGCTTGAGGACGCCTTTGGATTCTGGTATCTCTTGCGGATCCGACTGCCCCGTCAGGCCGATGGTGACCAAGAGAGCCAGGACGCCAAGGCCCATCGGGATTTTGAGCTTCCACGACTTCCCCATTAATGACATGTTTTCTCCTCCCTAGAGAAATAGGCCGTTTCACTTGCATCAAAGATATTGCGGCCATAAATAATAAGTCAAGCGGCCAAATCGTAAAACATAGGCGAACCTCTTTTAAACCTGGCCGGCCGGCCATGCCGCCTGTCCTCTTGACAAGGGCCTATGGCCGGGTCATTATATTGTCAGATTATCATGTTTTGCAGGGAGGACTCAGACAATGAAGAGAGTGAGTTGGTTCGCGTTTTTCGTATTGGCCGGGCTTCTGATCTTCTCCTTCGCCCAAATCGGGGGACAGGGGAAGACGGGGGACGAGAAAGACGTTCCGACCGAGGCAACCCATCCCGGGCTCGTTCCGGTCGCCAACCCGTTGCCGAATATGGCATTGCCCCCGGAAACGGATGGTGCCAAGCCCAACCTTCAAGCGTATCCGGTAACCGCCGGAATCGGAAGCCCGGGCACGGCCTGGGACCCGAACGGAGTGGGGTTGAAGGAAGGCAAAGACCTCGACATCACCGCGGCGTTGGACGGCGGCTCCAATGGAAACCGAGTCAACTCGGATATCGTCGCGGATTGGCGGGGGCGCCTCTACGTCGCCACGCAAAACTACTGGATTTCGACGGGCAAGTACTACATTCAGATCTACAGGTCCATTGACTACGGCAAGACCTGGACTTTCTTTTCCTATGTTCAGAGCGCGACTCTGAGCTTAACGGAGCCTTCGCTCTGTATCGGATCAGGCTCGACGAACGGCTATAAGCTCGTTTATGCTTATCTTGTCAACGGTACCCCCTCCTCCATCCAGGTCGCGACACAAGATATCTCCGGTGACGGCATAATCACGCCGGTGACCCATACGCTCTACTGTTACGGCGATAACTATGCCCGCCCGAAGGTGTGGACGGAGTTCAACATCTACGGCGATTGGTGGATCATGCTGGTCGCGGAATGGCAGTTCGGCACCAACAACACCAACATCCATTACTGGCGAAGCACGGACGGAGGGACTACGTGGCCCACGACAAGTGCAAGCCCCGAAACTGCGAACCATCGGATCCTCTACGGAAACTACCGACGACTATAATTGGACCCAGCCCGACGGCGTCGTCGGACGCAGCGACAAACAATATGTGGTCGTCTACAACAAGACGGACCGAACCATTCATGAGATGAAAATCGATTATGCCGGCGCCCCCACCCTCACGGATCGGGCGGTTTATACGCTGCCGACGGCGCCGGCTCATGACGTCAACCCCGGAATCGCCGCGAATTTCTACCTTGACACCCAGATGATCGTCTTCACCAGGTACTGGGCCTCCGGCGACGATGACATCAACTATTTGTGGTCCGTTGACAACGGGGCGAACTGGACCGGGCCTTTCGGCGTTTTTGCTTCGACGTCGCACGAATATGGGGCCAAGGTCAACGCCAATCCTGGTCAGACGGGCCAGTACCATGTGGCGGCCAATAAGGTGAACGATCTCGTTTATCGCGGTCGCGGCATGGCGGCGGCGGGTACCTGGAGCTCGACATTCACGATCAACGATGCGGCCGGTACGGTCAGCGGGACGTATTGGCGGAAAGGCGTCTTTCCGATCATGTCGTCCGATACGCCCGCTTTCACTTGGGCGAAAATCGCCACTCCCTACACGACCTGGTTCGACCGCCTCTACCCCGACGACTTGGTCGCGACGTGGAACGGCCAGGGCGTCTATTACAGGAACACCGATACCGGGACGTTCAGCCTTATGGCGACTCCGGCCACGAAGATCACCGTCGGCGATTTCGACGGGGATAAGACGGGGGATCTGGTCGGCATCTGGCCGGGCCAAGGCGGAGTCTGGATCAAGAAATCCACGACAGGTGCTTGGACGTACTTGTCGACGACGGCGGATTGGATCACGGCGGCGGATATGAACGGCGACGGAAACGAGGAATTGCTGGGGTCCTGGACGGGCCAAGGGGTCTATTGGCGCAACAACACGACCGGCGTCTGGACCCAGCTGGCCACGCCCGCGACACAGATCGTCGGGGCCGACCTGGACCATGACGGCAATGCCGACCTGATCGGCATCTGGCCGTCCCAGGGCGGCGTCTGGGCCAAGTATTCCGGCACCGGCACTTGGGTCCAGTTGGGCACGACCGCGACCTGGATCGGCGCGGGCGACATGAACGGCGACGGCTACGACGAGCTTCTCGGCTCGTGGGCCGGCCAGGGCGTCTTCTGGCGGAATTCCACCAGCGGGGCGTGGACCCTTTTGGCCACTCCCGCGACGATGATCGGATCCGGCGACCTGGACGGCGACAAGAAGGACGACCTGTTGGGCGTCTGGCCGGCTCAGGGCGGCGTCTGGGTTCGCTATTCCGAAACAAGCACCTGGGCCCTGCTGGGTACGACGCCGGTATGGCTATCCAGCGGCCAGATGAGGAGCGGCGATCATCCTTGGGCGGCCGGCTCGCAGCCTCAGCCCTTCGGGGGCGTGGGGCAGGTTCCCATGGGCCTGAGCGTCGCCAACGAGGGTCCGGGCGGGTACGGCTTCTCGCCCAAGGTCGAGAAAAACCTGGTGCCCTCGGCTTCGCGGTTTGATCCGCGCGTGACGGCGGGGCCGGGCATGTCCGGGTTCGTCTACGCCACGGCGCCGAATCCCGTTCCCGGGATGCGGTCGACCGAACGGACGGCGGGTGAGCGGAGGCGCTGAGCAAGCCTAGCCTCCGTCGGAGAAGATAGACCGAAAAGGCGCCCCGCCCGCAAGGACGGGGCGCTTTTTTATGGTGCGCCCGGCAGGGCGCACTTGAACGATCGGAACGATCGAAATATATGATCTTTTTATGAGCCTGTATTGTTCTCCATCGCGATCGTGATAAAATCGAAATGATATATCATCAAGGATTTGTTTATGGCGAATAAAGAAGCACAATCTGAACGAATCGACTGGATGGCCTATGTCTACATCGTTTGGCGGAGGCGTTGGCAGATCATCGTTCCGACCCTGGCGTTCGCCGTGTTGGCGGGCGTAGTGAGCTTCCTTCTGCCGAAAATATGGGAAGTGGATGCCGTCATCGTCCCGAGCAAATTTCTCGCCCAGAGCGAGAGCGGGGATTTTAGGGAAGTCCTCGTCGTCGCGCCTGCCCAGATCACGGGCCAAATCGTCGAAGGGTCCTATGATGCCCTTATTCAGGCGGATCTTGATCTTCCCGCCGCCGATTTTCCGAAGATCCGGGCTGAGAGTTTGCGCAATACCAACCTCGTTCGTGTTTCCGTCCGGGATCGGGATCCCCAAAAAGGGCGGCAGATCCTCATGGCCCTCTTCAATCACCTGAAAAGCGATTTCGACAGGAAAATCGAGGTCGAAATGAGCGGCCTGAATACGCAGATCGAAGAGACGAAAAACCGGATCCTCGACCTGAGGAACGAGATCAAGACCAAGGAAAACGAAATCAAGAAGAAACAGTACGAAATCCGGCTCAAGGAGCTCGAAGCGGAATCCCGTCTCATCGAAAAAGTGAAGGTCAATAAGGAAATAGAGTCCGAGGGCCATAAGCTCAAGATCATCGAACAGCGGATTATCGACGTTCAGGCCGAAATGAAGACGGTCAAGGCCCGTATCGACGAGCTGGACCGGCAGCAGCAGAAGTCCCTGATGGAAAAGAAGGAGGCCACGGAGGCGCTGGCTCTTCTCCTCTACTCGAACGAGGTCCAGCAAAATCTCCAATACCTCAACACGCTGGACGAAAAGACCAGTGACGAGCGTCTGAACATCGAAACCCTCAGATCTTCGATAAAAACGAAGGAGCAGCAGCTGTTGCAAATCGACAATCAGATCAGCCAGATCAAGATGGGGGGAGAGACGCTCCGCGCGGAGATCGAGAGCATCAAAAATGAAATCCGAAACGTGGAGAACAAAATCAGCACGGAAACAAACGATATCAAGCTCTCGGAGGATAAGAAAAAACGCATCGATTTCACCCAGCTGGTCAAGATTCCCACGCCGTCCCTGGCCCCGGTATCTCCCCATAAACCGGCCATCGTTTTTATCGCCGGCCTGGTCATGTTCTGCCTTTCCCTGGGGACCGCGCTTTTTCGGGAAGGCCTTAAGTCGAACCGATCGCCGCTCGGCTGACGGCCGAAAGGGAGACGACCTGTTTCGGCGCCGCGGGGCACTCATTCAAATGAACGGATAGAAAGGCAGCCATGAAAATACTCGTCTTAGGCGGTGAAGGGATGCTGGGCCATAAAATGCTTCAAACCCTTTCGGCCCATTTTCCCGGCACGAAATGTACGATTCTGGGCTCTCTGAGGGACCCGTTTTATCGATCGATTCCGCTCTTCACGGAAGACAATGCCATCGAGCGCACCAACGTCATGAATCTCGAGCCGCTGCGAAGGACTTTGGCCGAAGAGGAGCCGAGTTACATCGTCAACTGCGTCGGCATCGTCAAACAGCGCGACGAGGCCAGGCTGGCGATTCCCAGCCTTACCATCAATGCCCTGCTGCCGCACCTTCTTGCCGAATGGGCGGCGGAATGGGGCGGGCGCCTGATCCATTTCTCCACCGACTGCGTGTTTTCCGGACGAAAAGGCGGCTATTCCGAGGACGATCCCGCCGATGCCGGGGACCTCTACGGCCTGACCAAGTACCTCGGCGAGGAAGCCGGTGAGCATGCCCTGACCCTTCGGACCTCGATCATCGGCCGCGAATTGACGCACTTCCAATCGCTGTTGGAGTGGTTCCGGGCGCAGACGGGAAAGACGGTGAAGGGATACCGCCGCGTCATCTACTCGGGCGTCACGACGAACCATCTGGCTGAGCAGGTCTTCCAGATCGTGACCCGGCATCCCGGGTTATCGGGGCTCTACCATCTGACGGCGCCGGCGATCAGCAAGTACGACCTGCTCTGCCGCCTGCGTGAAGCGTACCGCCTCGACGTCGAGATCGTCCCCGACGACGGCGCCGTTTCCGACCGCAGTCTGCGCGGCGAGCGCTTTCGCCGGGCGACGGGCTTTCCCGAGCCGCAATGGGACGATCTGATCGCTCAATTAGCCGAAGATAAGACTCCTTACGGAGAATGGCTGAAGGAGAGGACGCTTGTTTAAAGGCAAAACCCTTCTGATCACCGGCGGTACAGGCACTTTCGGCAACGCCGTCCTGGAACGATTTCTGCCGACGGAGGTCAGGGAAATCCGCATTTTCAGCCGCGATGAGAAAAAGCAGGAAGACCAGCGCTTGTTCTATCGTAGTCCCAAGCTGAAGTTTTACATAGGAGACGTTCGGGACCCGGACAGCCTGACGACGGTCATGAACGGCGTGGATTATCTGTTCCACGCCGCGGCCCTCAAGCAGGTTCCGTCCTGCGAGTTTTTCCCCATGGAGGCTTTGCGCACCAACACCATCGGCGCCGAAAACGTCCTCAATGCCGCGATCGCGCATGGGATCAAGAAAGCCGTCTTCCTCAGCACCGACAAGGCGGTCTATCCTATCAACGCCATGGGCATATCCAAGGCGCTGATGGAGAAGGTGATGATCGCCAAGGCGCAGCAGATCGGGGCGGGGAGCAGCGTCTTCTGCGGCACGCGGTACGGAAACGTGATGGCTTCGCGGGGCTCGGTCATCCCGCTGTTTATCGAGCTGATCAAAACAGGCCGGCCGCTGACCATCACCGATCCCGAAATGACCCGATTCATGATGTCCATCGCGGACGCCGTCGATCTGGTGCTTTTTGCCTTCGGCCACGGCCGGCCCGGAGACATCTTTGTCCAAAAATCGCCGGCCGCGACCATCGAGACGCTGGCCTTGGCCTTGAAGCGGATCTTCCAGGCCGACAATCCGATCCAGGTCATCGGGACGCGCCACGGCGAAAAGCGGCACGAGACGCTGCTGACGCGCGAGGAGATGGCCAAGGCCGAGGATATGGGGGCCTATTACCGCATTCCCGCCGATACGCGGGGCTTGAATTATAACCTGTATTTCAACGAAGGCCAGCAGCGGGTGGCCCTGCTTGAGGATCGCAATTCCAGCAACACCCGGCGCCTGGACGTGGACGCCATGACCGAGCTGCTTTTGACTCTTGATATCGTGCAGGCGGAGCTGAAAGGACGGCAAAAATGAAAATCATGACCGTTCTCGGCACCCGGCCCGAAATCATCCGTCTGAGCCGCGTTATCGAGAAGCTGGACGCGCTGTGCGATCACGTTCTGGTCCACACCGGCCAGAACTTCGACCCGAACCTGAGCGACATCTTCTTTTCGGAGCTCCGGGTACGCCCGCCCGATCATTATCTCGGCGTCAAGGGCGAGACCTTCGGCCGGCAAGTGGGCCGCCTGCTGGAAAAGGTGGACGATGTCCTGGATGCGGAAAAGCCGGACCGCTTGCTGATCCTGGGCGACACGAACAGCGGCTTGAGCGCCGTCCCCGCCAAGCGCCGCGGCATATCCGTGCTTCACATGGAGGCCGGCAACCGCTGCTACGATGACCGAGTGCCCGAGGAGGTGAATCGCCGCGTCATCGATCACGCCAGCGATACCCTGATGCCGTACACGGAGCGCAGCCGCCAAAATCTTCTTCGGGAGGGGATCGAGGGACGGCGCATCTACGTCACCGGAAATCCGATCCTGGAGGTCATCGTCCATTACGATGCGGAGATCCGCCGGTCGCCGATTCATCAAGAGCTGGGCCTCGTGCCGGAGCAGTATTTCCTCGTCACGCTGCACCGGGCCGAGAATGTCGACGTCGAGCCGCGGTTAAGGAGCTTCCTGGAGGCCTTAGGCCGCGTTCACCGCCAATACGGCTTCCCTGTCGTCTTAAGCCTCCACCCGCATACCAGGCAGAAAATCGCCAAATTCATGGTCCGTCTGGACGATCCCGGCATCCGGCTCATCGATCCCCCCGGATTCTTTTCGTTCATTGCCCTGGAACGCCGCGCCTTCTGTGTCCTCTCCGACAGCGGCACGATACAGGAAGAGTGCTGTCTCTTCAAAGTCCCGAACGTGACGCTGCGCGATGTGACGGAACGGCCGGAAACCATCGAATGCGGCAGCAACATCCTGTCCGGAGCCGAGCCCGAATCCGTCTTGCGCTGCGTCCAGACGGTCCTGGCCCAGCCGCCGGGCTGGGAACCCCCGAAGGAATACTTGATGACCGATGTGGCCGCTACGGTTTCTAAGATCGCGCTGGGATATCGATCGGCCGCGGGCTGACCCTCCGCCGACGGAACAGGCACGCGGCGGGAGAACCGGAAAGGGCGGCCAAGCCATGGAACATAAGCTGCTTCAATTCATTCGAGGCGAGTTCTTAAGCGACCCCGGCCTGGATATCACCTCGGATACGAAGCTGATCTCAAGCGGCCTGATCGATTCATTTTCCCTGGTCTCGCTGCAGAGGTTCATCGAAAAGGAATTCGGCGTTTTCATCCCGGCTCCGAAAATCACCGCCGCATCGTTTGATTCCGTCCGGCAGATGATGCAGGTCATCGAGACATTCAGGTGATCATCGGCTTCCCCTTCTTCGGCGTCCTGGCCTTGAGCGCCCTGGTCTACTGGGCGCTTCCGGGGCAGAGATACCGGACCGTCTTCCTGGTCGTCGCCAGCCTGGTTTTCATCTCGCTCTACGACAAGGGGGCCGCCGTGACGGTCGTGCTCCTGACGGCCTTCACATACGCCGTGGCGGGCTTGATTGAAACCCGCAAGCAGGCCAAGCTTTATCATCGACTCGGGGTCCTGGGCTTGTTGGCCGTGCTGGGGATCTTTAAATACTTCGGATTTCTCGCCCAAACGCTCTCCAGCCTGGCCTCTTTCGTGGCGGATTTGCCCGCCTTTCATTTCGAGAAAATGCTCCTCCCGCTGGGCCTTTCCTACCTCGTCTTCAAGCATCTGAGCTTCCTGACCGATGTCTACTGGAAAGTCGTCTCCAGAGGGCGGCTTTTGGATTTTCTTCTCTATGGTTCGCTGTTCACGATCTTTGTGGCCGGACCGATCGAACGCTATGAGCGGTTCAAGCCCCAAATCGAGACCCGTCAAGAATTCCGGCCGGCATTCCTCGAGACGGCCTTCGAGAGGATCGTGTACGGGCTTTTTAAAAAGCTGGTCCTGGCCGACTGGATCGGTTACGTCCTGGCCCCGGTCTGGGAAAGCCCGCATACGGCCCCAGGCGGCCTGGGCATCCTGGCGCTGTTGGGATATTCGATCCAGATCTACATGGACTTCTCCGGGTATAGCGACATCGCCATCGGTTCCTCCCGTTTATTCGGCCTGAGAATCATGGAAAACTTTCATTGGCCTTATCTCCAGCCCGACTTGAGCCGGTTTTGGCGGAATTGGCACATCTCGCTGTCGGATTGGATAAGGGATTATCTCTTCTTTCCTTTGAGCCGAATGAGTCCAAATAGGTTCTGGCGGCTGGTCGCCGTTCCTCTGATCGCCATGGCCTTGTGCGGCCTTTGGCACGGCGCCGCCTGGCACTTCGTCCTGTGGGGGCTCTGGCACGGGGCCGGATTGGCCGTCCTCCAGCTCCGGCGCAGTCGGAAGAAGCAGGCTCCCCCCAGCGGCCCGCGGACGCGCCGGGGGCTCGTGACGGCATTCGGAACGGTTGCGACCTTCCTTTATGTCAGCCTCGGCTGGATCTGGTTCCGATGAAGAGAATCGCGATCCTGATTCTCGCCGCGATCGCGGCCCTGATGGGCACGGAAATCCTGGTCTCCAAGATCATCCGTTATCCGACGTACGGCGTGGAGATGAAGATGCTCGGCCTCAGGGGGGTCGGCCCGCCGACGAATCTATTCGAACCGTATTCCCGGTATTGGACCGTCGAGGGGGGAAACAAAGTCTACCGGAGGAACAACATCGGCCTTCCCGGCATTGATGTCCGCATTTCTTCTGCGTCCCGGTATGTGTTTGTTCTGGGGGATTCTTTTATCGAAGGCTATCAAGTGCCTCCGGAGACAATCGCGACGTCCCTCCTGCAGAAGAGGTTGCAGGCTTCCGAACCCGACCGCCAAGTCCTCAATCTCGGCTATTCCGGCCACGATCCTTATGATTCGTACTGGAGGGCTCGCTTCTATGAACGAGAGTACGCTCCCTCCCATGTCTGCCTGGTCCTGGAGAAGCCGAACGCCGCGGAGCTCGAGAGGCAGCGGCATCCTTTGGATTTCGACGCCCATCCCCCCGTGCCGACGAGGCTTCGTTCGAAGCGAACCGAGCTGGCCATGGCGATCATGAACAAGTCTTCGTTCTTCAACCTGATCACGAATTTGTTGAAGGCCAGCAAGCTGAATGATGTGATTAAGGAGGAAGAGAACGAAGAGAGGGGGGATGGCCCCGCCTTGGGGAACGAGCTGAAGGTCTGCTTGAATCAGTTCAAGGCCCGATACGGCGAACGGTTCGTTCTCGTCTGGATCGGCGGGGATTCGCTTTTTGAACGGCGTCTGGCCGGCTACTGCGCGGACAGCGCGATCCGGTTCCAGGCCAAGAACCTGATGTCCGCAGAGAACAGACTCGGGGGGAAAGGGCATCTCAGCCTTCAAGGAAACGAGTCATTGGGAGAGTGCCTGTATGAAAGCTTGGTTGGGCTTGAGAAAAGATAGCTTGATCCGAACGTTCCTGAAATATTTCGGGTTGTGCTTTCTTCTGTTCGTTTCCCTGGCCTTGGCGGCCCTCTTGATCATGATTCGGGAGCAGTCCAATCCGTTCTTCTATGCAAATTTTTAGCCGACAGGAAAACGACGTGGAAAACGATCCGGATCGGGGCCGGGGCGGGCAGGAACGGGCGGGCGACGGCCGTAGGGGAAAATGAGAATCCGACGAACGTCCTTGGCGGGCTGGAGCGGTCGGCTGACCGCCAACAGAACGCTCAAGAACGTGGGGGCGAATCTCATCGGAAGTGGATGGAACGGCTTGCTGATCATCCTGGTCACGCCTTGGTATGTATCCCGGTTGGGGCTGGAGGGATATGGGCTGGTGGCTTTTTGGATGATGATGCAGGTCATGCTTCTGCTCGGGGATCTTGGATTGGGCGCCGCCCTGGTCAAGGAGTTCGCGACTGTGGAAGGACAGCCCGGCATTCCCGAGCGCAGGCGCGACCTGTTGCGGACGCTGGAAAGCCTGTATTGGCCGATGGCGGCCCTGATCACGGCCCTCCTATTGGGCTCTGCGGGCTGGATCGCCGGCCATTGGCTGAAATTGCAGGCCATGGAGCCCGGCCAGGCCGCGAAAGCGATCCAATGGATGGCTCTGGCGCTGGGCCTGCAATTTCCCAACGCGCTCTACTCCAGTGGTTTAGCCGGTCTGCAACGGCAGGGGCGGATGAATGCTCTCCAGATGCTGGGCAACAGCCTACGGTATGGGGGCGGCGTCGCGATCCTCTTTTTAAAGGCGGATATCGTTTGGTTCTTCGCGGTCCAGGCGTTTGTCGCGGCGGCCCAGACGGCGGGCACCGGGGCAGTCCTGTGGCGCCTGGTCCGTCAGGAAGGGGGCCGACGGCCCGTTTTTCAAGCCGGCCTACTTAAACAATTATGGCGCTTTTCGGCGGGCATGGCTTGCACCGTATTGGCCAGCGTTGTCCTGGCCAACATCGACCGCCTGGTCCTGAGCAAGCTGATGCCGGCCGCGGAATTGGGCAAATACGCCATGGCCTTGACTGCAACCGGCCTCCTCCAGCTGGGCATCCAGCCCTTTTACCGGGCCTATTTTCCGCGCTTCGCCGAGCTGGTGGCGGCCGGGGATGCGGCCAAACTGCGGCGGGAATACTATCAAGGCTGCCGTTGGATGGCTCGCGTCATCATCCCGTTCGCGCTTATCGGCTGGGCGTTCGCTCCCGAGATCTTCATCGCCTGGATCGGCCGGGCCGATGAAACGGTTGTCCGCGTTTTTCGCTGGCTGCTCTTGGGCATGAGCGGGGCGGGGTTGGTCTGGCTTCCGGCCGCTTTTCAGCAAGCCCATGGATGGACGCGGCTCCATGCGGCCATGATCATCGGAGCGCTCGGGATCGGCCTGCCGTGTATCGGCGGGGCGATCCATTTATGGGGAACCGTCGGCGCCACGGCGGCTTGGGTGCTGCACGGGCTTTCCGATTCGACGCTGGGACTATGGCTGATGCATCGGCGGCTGCTGCCCGGTGAAATGATGAAGTGGTATCGGGCGGTCGTCGGGCCGCCGCTGCTCGTCGCCTTACCCATCGTGGGCTTGTCCCGGTGGCTGAAGCCCGCGGGCTTGGGCCGCTGGTCCGTCGCGGCCTGGATCGCCGCGACCGCGTTCCTGGCGGCCGCAAGCTTGCTGGCGGTGGAATGGCATAGGGCCCGGTCCGCCGATCGCTCGGCGTCCCGCGCTTTGAAATAGGAAGGAAAAGGCCTTATAGTACTCCTCATGACGAACGACCCCCAAGCGGCCGCGGCGCTGTTTACCGTAATCATCCCCTGCCGAAACCGCGCCGTCTATCTGGAACATACTCTGCAAACGTGCCGTGCGCAGAACGACGACCGCTTGGAGATCATCGTCTCGGATGACGGCAGCACCGACCATACGCGGGACGTCGTCGATCAGGCCTCGAGCAGGGACTCGCGGATCCGCTACGTGACGCCCGGTCCGGGCGCCGGCATGTTGAAGAACTTCGAATACGCTCTCCGGCAGGTCAAGCCGGGGTTCGTCATGGCCTTGGGCGGCGACGACGGCCTGTTGCCGGACGGGATCAGGGGCATGAGGGAGCTGTTGCAGGAGACCGGACTGGATTTGCTGGCCTGGTCGGCCCCGATCTATGTCTACCCGAACGTCCATGACGCCAAGGGGCAGCTGCGCATGGGCAGGCCGCGGGGGGTCAAGATCGTCGATTCCCATCAATTCTTGTGCCGGCAAGCGGATCATCTCAATTATCTGGGCGATGTCGAATCCCCGATGTTCTACGTCAAGGGAATCGCCTCGACGGGGCTCGTCGACAAGGTCCGCAGCCGGTCCCGTGACGGGCGGTTCTATTCCAGCCCGACGCCTGACGGCTATTCGGGGATCGTCCTGGCCGGAGAAACCCCGCGCTACGTCTTTTCCGGCCGGCCGTTCTCTCTTTTCGGCCTTTCCCAGGAATCGCAGGGACTGGCCTACCTGTCGAACGACGAGAAAGCCAAGGCGGCGTCGGAGACGTTCTTTCGAAGCGTCGGCTCCCGGGCCATGCACAGCGAGCTGGCGTCGCAGCCCTATTCGCCCCTGATCGCCGTTATGACCGCGGATTTTCTGCTCACGGCCAGGGATTTGCCCGGATGGCCGGGCCGGTTTCCGCCCATCGATTATCGGAAAATGCTTTTGAAGGGGATCCAGGAGCTGGGGCACGGGCTTTTCGGAGATACGCGAATCCGCCGCGAGCTGGCGATTCTCGACCGGATAGCCGAGAGGCACGGCTTGGGCGGCTTTTTCCGGGACGCCGTCCGCGGATCGGTACGCCGCCGGACCAGGACTCCCTTCGAGGGCAGCGGTGCCAGCCGGAGCACCTACTTCCTGGATGCGGACGTCTACCATCTTCACAACATCGTCGACGCCGCCTATGCGGCGCAGTGCATCGATCAGGTCTTGTCGGATCTTAGGCCGTCCGTCCTAGGGAAGACACTGGCCCGGTCGCTTCGATACCGCCTGCGGGCCGCGGGGAAGGGAAGCCCGTTCCCTCCCCCCTTGGAATGGGAGCGGGAGGAATCTCAGGAATGATCGGGCCGAAAATCGGGGCCTGGAAAGCGGCCCTTCGATCCTGGGTCAAGAGGATCCGGAAGACGGACCCGGACCCGGATCGGGCCTTTTCTCGGCTGAGCCCAACCCCCTCGCCGGCCTCTCCGGCCGTGAAGACGGCGATCGGAGCCGCCTTGGTCCTGGCCCTTGCGGCCGTGCTCGCATGCGGGGCCTTGATGATCTTCACCTCCGAGCAGATGATCATCGTCTGGCCGGTCCTCACCGCGTTCGCCGTTTTTCTTCTCTTCGCGTACTTTCTGAGGGTCCGGGCGCAAACCCCTCTCTTCGGCGAGATTGGGTTCGTCTATCTGGTCATCGCCCTGGCCTACACCATTTCGCCCGCCGTCGTCTTCCTGCTTTTAAAGCTCAGCATACCGCGGGAGTTCGATCAAATCAATTTTGCCGTGCTGTCGCCGCGGCCGGGCGAGCTGGGCCTTCACTTCTGGCGCCACACGCTCTTCATCGCCGGAGTGGCGCTAGGTTATCTGGCCGCCCGCGGCAGGCCTTCGGCGTCCCGGCCTGATAAAGACGCCTCCCCCGGCCGCTTCGACGGAGCGGTTGTGCTCCAGACGGCGATCATAGGGGGGTGCATTCTCCTCGTCACGGCCATCCTCCCCCCGGCAAAAACCTATTTGGAGCACTACACC
This sequence comes from Candidatus Aminicenantota bacterium, assembly GCA_963803915.1. GTDB lineage: Bacteria > Acidobacteriota > Aminicenantia > Aminicenantales > UBA4085 > UBA4085. Next base: position 58,598 of record CAWDOL010000005.1, read on the forward strand.
AGGTTCAACGGCCTGCCCTCGCCCCTGCGCATGCTCGTCAACCTCCTCTTGATCTTCAAGTACGGCGGATATTTCGTCCTCATGGCCTTGCTGTTCAGCCGATACCGGAGATATAAAAAGATCATCTTCGTCGTCGTGCCGATTCTCTGCGCCTATGAAGTCGTCTTTTCCTACGGATCGCGGATTGTGGCTCTGAATCTCCTGATTGCCTTCATCGGGTTCTATCATTTCCGGGTCAAGCCCATCGGCCTGGGCAAGAGCGTCCTCTTGGTCATGGCCCTGGCCGTTGTTTTCTACGGCATCGGCGTCGTACGGAGCTATTCGAGCGATCTCGAAGAGGCGAAATACCGGATTCGAAATGCCCGGCTCGCCGAGGGGTCGGAGCTGGAGACCGTCTACAGTACCGGATTTCATCTCTATCTGGAGCGAAAGGCGGGCAGCCTCCCGGCCCGGAAGCGGCCGATGTTCTTCCACGATCTCCTGGCGATTGTTCCGTTCATCGATCATACGGAGAATCATCCCCTCTACTGGTACGCCAGGAATTATTTTCCCAGAGCGGATGTACCGCCGACGACCATGGGCGTGATCGCGGAGAGCGCCCTCTGGGGAGGGGAGTGGGATCTGTTGCTGCGGAGCCTGTTCAACGGCGCGATCTTCGCCCTCCTGGCCCGCTGGTTTCAGCGCCGGCGGGACGAATGGTGGGCTTTGACGATCTACATCTACTGTTTTGCGACATGCATTCTGACTTTCAAGCATTCCGTTCTTTACCAGCTGGAACCGCTCTGCCGCGTGATCCTGCCGCCGTTGCTGCTGACGGCGGCGTATTTGCGGCTGAAGCGCATCCCCGGTTCCGGAGAGGCGGCTCCTTCATGCGAATCGGATTGAATCTTCTTCATGCGCTTCCGGAAATCGGAGGCGGATGGAATTATATCGAATGCCTTCTGAAGGCCATGGCAGAGCATGACGCGCGGAATGAATATTTCGCTTTCGTCACGTCCGCCAGCGAAGGCCTGGTGCCGGACAGGACGAATTTCAAGAAGATCCCCGTCCGCATCAACGCGCGTATGCGGTTGGAGCGCATCCTCTACGAAAACATTCGGCTGCCGAGTCTCGGCCGGCGATACCGATTGGACTGCCTGCACTGGTTCTCGAATACGGGCGCCGTCTTCAACAGCGTCCCCGCGGCGGTCACCATCTATGACCTCCATGTCTATTTCCATCGCCGGACGTACTCCAGGCTTAAAAGCGGCTATTTACGTTTTATGATTTCCTCGGCCGCGAAACGGGCGGCCATGCTGCTGCCGATGTCGGAGGCCACGGCGGCCGATCTTCGACGAAGATTCGACGTCGATCCGTCACGGCTGGCGGTCATTCCGGCCGTATTAAACGACTCTTTCAAACCGGCCGATCAGGCGGCGGTCAGGGAGGGGAGATCCCGCTTGGGCTTGGGGGAGCAGTTCTGGTTGTATGTAGCGCATTACACGCCCCATAAAAACCACGTACGGCTCTTGCAGGCTTATGCGCAGCTGAAACAGCAGGGCTTTCGTCCCTGGCCTCTCGTCCTTCGCGGCGATCCCCGCGGCGGGGAGTCCCTCATCCACGAGGCCGTCGGCCGCTATCAATTGGATGACGACGTGGTCTTCCTCCCGATCTTGTCGCCGCAAGACCTGTCGATCCTGTATGCCTCGGCCTCCGGCTTGATCTATCCCTCGCTCTTCGAAGGAGGCGGCATGCCGGTCGCGGAGGCCATGGCCTGCGGCTGCCCCGTCGCCGGAGCCGCCATCCCCGTGGTCCAAGAATTGGCCGGCGACGCGGCCGTCTATTTCGATCCCCTCGACGTCTCGGCTATGGAACGGACGATGATGGAATTCCAAAGGGACGAGGCCTTGCGCGAAACACTGCGTCAAAGGGGGTTGATGAGAGTCGCGGGCTACCGGCCTGAAAGCGTCGTCCAAACGCTCCTGCAAGCCTACGCATGCGCGGCGTCCCGATGACGGTTTCTTCGGCCGCGAAGGGGAGAATCCTGATGATCTCCCAATGGTGGCAACCGGAGCCGACCTTCAAGGGGATGCCGTTCGCCTTGGCGCTCAAAGAACGCGGCTATGACGTCGAAGTCCTGACCGGATTCCCGAATTGGCCGAGCGGCAGAGTCTACCCCGGGTATGCCGTCAAGCCTTGGCGGCACGAGAGGATGGCCGGGATACCGATCGTGCGAACGGCGCTGTATCCCAGCCATGAGGCCTCCGGACTCAAGCGCATCGCCAGCTATCTGAGCTTTTCGATCTCTTCCTTCCTCCTGGCCCCGTTCCTGCTGAAAAAGGCCGACCTGATCTATGTCTTCAATCTCGTTACGCTGGGGCCCACGGCTCTCCTCCTAAAAATCCTCTACCGGTGTCCCGTCGTTTACGACATCACGGATCTCTGGCCGGATTCCGTCTTGGCTTCCGGTATGATCCCCCAAAAATGGCTCCAGCGGGCCTTGGCCGGGCGGCGCCGGTTTCTCTACCGGCGCCTGGACAAGATCGTGGTGGTTTCCCCGGGATACAAAAAGATCTTGCGGAACGGGGGTGTCCCCGAAGAGAAAATCGATGAAATCCTGAATTGGGACCCCGGCGAGAACGATCCGGCCGCCCTTCCGGACGGTCCGATCCCGATGGCCGTGGATCGATTCAACATCCTCTACGCGGGCAATCTGGGAAAGGCCCAGGCCCTGGAAACGGTCTTGCAGGCCGC
>CAWDOL010000006.1:0-265709 GCA_963803915.1 Candidatus Aminicenantota bacterium
GAATAAGTGCCCGCGCCCATTAACGCCGATCCAGCTCCGAAAACTGGACGATCTCGATGTCGGACGTCTGCGAAAGATAGGCGTCCAGGAACGGCTTGTGGGCCGCTCCATAGATGACGAGAATCCGGCCGCCGGGATGGCGTGCGGCCACCGCCCGGATGCGGGCGGCGATCTTCAGGTTGCGGTTCTCCCAGAGGCCTAAACGGCCGCGGTCCGTACCGCCGGGCAGGCGCGTGCGCAGGAAGACGCCCCATTGGGCGTCGACGTCGCCTGCCGCATACGCGGGGGAATTGAGGAGAAGATACTGGGGGAAGAGGTCTCCTTCCCGGACGCACTCATCGAGCCGGGCCGTTGCGTCGGCGTAGACGGGCGCTTTGGAGGCGGCGGCCAGCAGCGGATTCCCCTTGAATTCCTTCTCCATCAGGTCCAAGAATTCGGCGTAGTCGTCAAGCTCCTCGAAGTCGTCTACCGGTTCGAGCCTGTCCAAACCCAACCGCAGGCCCAGGCGAACGGCCAGGGCGGGTATCTCGTTGACCTTGGCCGCTTCGGCCTCGATCTGGGTACTCAAGTCCGTCGTGATGGCATTTTGCGACCGCTTGTCCGCGTCGCTTAAATAGGACCATTGGAGAATCGCCGAAGAAGGATCATAGGCGGCCAGCATCCATAGAATTAGGTTTGCTCTCGCTTCAACCGACAGGGGGGCCTGTTCTGTGCTTGCGCGCGCGGCCCGCAGAGTCTCCTGGACTTTCTTCCGGGCCGCTTCCTGCGTTGTTCCCAGAAGATCGCAAGCCTGCTTGCCAAGCTTGAGATGCCTCTGGGCGAATCCGTCGAGGATTTCCCCATATAAGAGTCCGGCTTCCCGGCGAAGCTCGTACTCGCGGACCCGGGTGCCGGGCATGGTTTCGATGCAAATGGCATCCGGCTGATACTTTTCCAAGGCTGCCACTAGGCGGTCCATCATGCGGGGTTGGAAGGTTTTCTCGAGCTGTCGGAGGTGGAACGTCCCGAGGACGAGGACGCGGGTTCGCGCGTCCCGGGCCTGGAGCTCTTGCAGGCGGGCGATGGGATCCTGCGCCGGCTCCGCCTTCTGCGCCGTCATGAGCGGCGACGCCGGGATGAGAGTCGCCAACGCGAGAAAACCCGACGCCGCGAGAGCCCGGAAGCCGATGCCAAGACGATGAAATGCGGACATGTTAGCCTCCATCATTAAAACAGACGAAAGATCTGCGGCCAAGGTTCACGCGGACCGAAGCCTGCTTTGACGGGCCCGTTCTTCAGCCGACGACGTCCCGGAACAGGCGCATGTAATTCCCGCCGATGACTTTTTCGATGACCCGGTCCGGATAGCCCGCGCGGTGCATCGCGTCTGCCAGGTGGAGCAGGCGCAGCGGGCTGTCCAGCTCGGGGATCCTGATGTGATGGATCGGCCAGTTCAGCTGGGGATGCTCCCGGACCTGGCCGTTGAAGGTGTCCTGGGAGAATTTGATCTCCCAGTCCCGCTGTGCGGGGCTCATGGCCGACGGGTCGCCGTCCGTACCGAAGCCGACATGGTCCTCTCCGGCAACATCGAGGGCATGCTTGAGGTGCCGCAGGTAGATGTCCATCGAGAGCGCTTTTTCCTTCGTCATCCATCCGCTCATGTTGTAGATGCAGATGACGCCGCCTTTTTCGGCGATGGCCCGGAGGATGGGGTCCTTCTTGCTCCGCGGGTGGGGACAGAGGGCGTAACAACCGGTGTGCGAGGCGAGGACGGGTGCCGTGGACAGGGCGATCGTCTCGAGGGCCGACTGGTCGCCGACATGGGCCACATCGACCAGGATCCGGCGCTCGTTCAGCCTCCGGATCAGGCGCTTTCCGAAGCGGCTCAACCCCGCGTTGGTCAGCTCCCAGCAGGAATCGACGCAGAAGTTTCTCTGGTTGTGGGAGAGCTGAATCTGGCGGACGCCCAGGTCGTGGTAAAGGCCGACCCGGTCCAGGTTCAGGCCGATGGGCGACGTATCCTGAAGGTTATAGACAATCCCGACTTTGCCCTCCCGCTTGGCCCGGAGGACGTCCTCGTTCGTCCGCACCCGGAAAAAGACGTCGGCATGGGCCCGGAAGAACTCGTTCCACTGGGTGATCTGGTGGAGGACGACCGGCCACTCCCGGCTGCCCATCCCTTTGCCTCCGCCGATGGAGACGTCAAGGGAGATGAGGCTGATTCCGGATTGCCGCAGGGCTTCGACTCTCGGAGCGTCGAGCGAAGCGACATAATCCTCGGTAGTGAAGCACATGGCGTCGACCGAGAGCGCTTTTTTGTAGAGGTCGGTCGCTTCCCGGCTCACACTTTGCGGCCTTGCGGATCTCTTCGGCTTCAATGCGGTCGGGGCGACGCCCGCGGCCAGGGACGATTTCAGGAAGGCTCTTCTGTCCATAGTGTAATCTCCCGGTACGCCTTGACTTATGAGCAAGCCGACGAATCCCGTCGCTTGACTATGCCGGGAATATACTTTTCGCCGTTCCGCGGTGTCAATTCCAGCGCAACACGAAATAATGGGGGAGCCCACGGCGCACGTGCCCGCGAGCCGCATTTGGCTGTATACTAGGCAGGTACGAACGAGGAGCGATGCCGACATGAGACGAATGCTGCTTTGGCTTTTTCCCGTGCTGTTGCTTGCGACTACGACCGCTTTGGCCCAAACGACGGCCAAGGATTTCTATAACCGCGGCCTGGAGCGGCAGAGCGCCGGCAGCTTGGACGGCGCCATCGCCGATTACTCCAAGGCCATCGCGCTCGACCCGAAGTACGCCCTGGCCTTCAACAATCGCGGCTTCGCCAAACAGATGAAGGGCGATTTCGAAGGCGCCCTGGCCGACTTCAACGCCGCCGTCATCATCGACCCGAAATACCTTCTGGCCTACATCAACCGGGGCAACGTCAAGCAGGGTCGGGGCGACCTCGATGCCGCCATTGTCGACTTCACCCGGGTCATCGAGATCGATCCCGAAAATTTCTTCGGCTTCAACAACCGGGGCAACGCCAGGCAGGCCAAGGGCGACCTGATCGGCGCCATCGCCGACTACAACCGGGCCATCGAGCTCGATGTGACGTTTGCCGCCACTTTCTACAGCCGCGGCGCGGCCCGGCTGGAGATGCGCGATCTCGACGGAGCGATCGAAGACCTGAACCGGGCCGTCGCCCTCGACCCCAAGCACGCCAATGCCTACTACAACCGCGGCACGGCCCGATTCCAGAGAAGGGACCTCGCCGGCGCCCTGGCCGATTTTAACAAGTCCATCGAGCTGGACCCCAAAGACCCGGATCGATTCGTCGGCCGGGGCTTCGCCCGCCGGGCCCAGGGCGATTGGGACGGCGCGCTGGCCGACTATAGCCGGGCCATCGAGCTCGACCCGAAAAACGCCGACGCCCATGTCGGCCGCGGCAATATCCGGCTGGCCAAGGGCGATCGCGAGGCCGCCATCGCCGACTACGGCCGGGCCATCGAGCTCGACCCGAGGTCGGCCCTGGCCTTCGCCAATCGCGGCGAAGTCCGCCGGGCCAAGGGGGATGCGGACGGCGCGATCGCCGATTTCACCAGGGCCATCGAGCTGAACCCGCAGTCCGCGGCGGCCTTCAACGGCCGCGGCATGTCCCGAGCGCGCAAGCGCGACTGGAACGGCGCCTTGGCCGATTTCAACCGGGCCATCGAGATGAACCCGAAGCATGCGGCGGCGTTTCTCGGCCGCGGCGAAGCGCGCCTCGGCCAGGGGGATTTGCCCGGCGCCATCGGCGAATACGCGAAAGCCATCGCTCTCGACGCCCGATACGCGGACGCCTACCGGGCGCGGGCCTGGGCCAATCTCTATCAGGGCGACGGCGCCGGGGCCTACCAGGACGCCTCACGCTATCTGGAGCTGAGCGGGCTCAGGGACGACCAGGCTTCCTCGGCGATCATTATCGGCTACCTGGGGCTGCGGAAGGCGGGCGGAAGCGCGGCCGCCCAATCCTTCCTGGAGGGACGGCTGCCGCACGTCGAGGCCGAGGCTTGGTCGACGAAGATCATGCGCTTTCTTTCCGGCCAACTGAAAGCGGAGCAGCTGCTGGCGATCGCCGGCGACAAGGTCCGATTGACCGAGGCCCACGCCTATATCGGGGAGATGCGGCTGCTCTCCGCCGATCGGTCCGGCGCGAAGACCCATTTCCAATGGGTGCGGGACAACGGAAGCCAGGATTCTCCCGCCTACCATCTTGCCCTTTGGGATCTCAAACGCCTTTAGTGCCGAACGGGCACCTTACGGCCGGCCATCGAGCTTGTACCCGACTTGACGGACGGTCTTGATGCGGGCCGGCCTGGCGGGATTCGCTTCGATCTTCTGGCGCAGGCTGAGGATGAAATTGTCCACCGTGCGGGCGGTGCCCTCGAACCCGAAGCCCCAGACCCGGTCGAGGATGTCGTCCCTGCGGAAGGCCTTGCCGGGAGAGCCGGCCAGCAGCGCCAACAGATCGAATTCCTTGGCCGAAAGCTCCACGTCTTTCCCCCCGATCGTAATCCGACGCGCCGGCAGATCGATGGTCAGGTCCCCGAAGACAAGCTGCGGATTCTTCTTCTTTTCCGCCCGGCGCCGCCGCAGCAGCGCTTCGACACGGGCGAACAGCTCGGACAGCGCGAACGGCTTGGCCAGGTAGTCGTCGGCCCCCAGGCCCAAGCCCTCGATCTTATGATCGGTCGATCCCTGGGCCGAAAGAATCAGGATGGGGACATCCCGGCCCTTGTCCCGCAGCTCGGACAGGATTTCCAGGCCGCTGAAGCCCGGCAGCATGATGTCGAGGACGATCAGGTCCGGGGCGGAGTCGAAGGCCAGCTTGATGCCCTCGTCACCGTCGGCGGCGGCCAGGACGCGGAAGCCGCGCAGCTCGAAGTTCATGGCCAGCCCCCGCCGCAGGGCCCGGTCATCCTCGATCACCAGGACGGTCTCCTTCCCCGGATCTCCGGGGCGATTGTCGTGGCGGCTTCATCGGGGCGGCCTTCCTCCCGGGCCGCGGGCAGGCGGATCGTGAACAGGCTTCCCCGGTCCGGCTCGGACTCCACGAAGATCTTCCCGCCGTGCAGCTTCACCAGGTGGCGGACGATGGCCAAGCCCAGACCGGCGCCCGGCGCCTTGCTCCGCAGCCCGGTTTCCACGCGGTAGAACGGGTCGAAGATCTTCTTCAGGGCGGCCGACGGCATGCCGATGCCGTTGTCCCGGACGCGGATCGCGACGCCCCCGTTCTCATCCGTGACGCCGAGGCGGATCTGTTTGTCTTCCCGGGTGTACTTATAGGCGTTGATGAGCAGGTTCAGGACGATTTCGCCGATCGCCCTCCGGTCGTGCCGGACGGGAAGGGCCGTTTCGATGGCCACCGTCAGCCCGGACTCGGCCGGGGGAGTCATCCGGGAGAAGCGAAGCACGGCTTCCTCCACCGCCGGACGGACGGACACGGCTTCCATCTTGAGAACGTCGCGGTCCCGGGCGGCCATGCGCCAGGTCAGGACGCGGTCGACCATCGAATCCAGCCACTCCGTCTGCTGGAGGATCGAATGCAGGCTCTCCTCCGTTCTGGCCGGGTCGTCCTTCAGCAGCCCGCTCAGGAGGGATTCGGCGTACATCCGTATGGCCGCCAGCGGGGTGCGGAGCTCGTGCGAGACGTTGGCCAGCAGGTCGGCCTGGAGGCGGGCGATGCGGGCGCGGCGCCCGAGCAGGATGACCACGACGACCGCGCCGCCGATGGCGGCCGAGGTGAAGCAGACGACCAGGATGCCGAACAGGAGGCTGACCGAGGATTTCCCGAGAACGAGCAGCAGGATGCCGGCCGATGTCGAGAGAAAGACCGGCACGATGACGCCGACGGACAGCATCACCAGCGGGCCGGTCATTCTTGTCTGCCGGCTGATGCGCTTGAGCTTGGCGGGTGCCGATGTGGCCATGGCGTGTGGGTCGGCGGCCTTAAAAGCGCCGCTACCCTCTTGTACCGCGATTGGGCCTCGGACGCAAGGAGGGGCTATAGGAGGGGCTATAGGCTCGTCGAGATCCGGGCCGCGATCGGCCGTCCGGGGAGCCTCGGCCTCCGCGACGGCGGGGCGGATGGGGACGATGTCCGCCCTCCGTACGGCCTTGGCCCTCGATGCCGCCGTGATAGCGGGTGACGATGGTCCCGGGTTGAATGCCGTCGCCGAAGACCCGGAGGCGGAGCTTCCAGGCGGCGGACAGGAGGATGGAGGCCGCCCGGCCCAGCCGCGTCGACGACCGACTTGGGCCCGAAGGCGGACTCGATCTTCCGCTCCAGGTCTTCGGCCCTCAGCCGCTCGCGCTCGTTGACCGCGTGGCGCTCGATAGCCGCCAGGATGGGGGCGTAATCGAGGGTCCTTTTCCGCAGCTGCTCGGCCCGCGCGGCCAGCCAGGGATCGGAGTCGCCCGTCTCGGCCTTGGCGGCCAGGGTCCGGGCGCCGCGGAAGGAGGTTTCGATGAGCCGGTACATGGAGCTGGAGTTCACCTCGTAGTCCTTCCGGAAGGCCGCCTTGATCCAGCGCTCCGCCGCGTCGCCGGGGAACATGGGGTGGTTGAAGTTCAGCGTCTTCTGGCCGTGCCAGTCCTCGAAAGGAAGCTCGGTCCGCAGCATGCCGCGCGCCTTGAAGTCCCGGTAGAGCTCGGTGACGGGGATGGGGATGAGCAGCATGAACTGGACGAGGTCCGACTCCATCCCGACCAGGTGATCGATGTCGATCTGGATGTTGTCGGGCGTGTGGTGCTCCATGCACAGGATGCCCGAGGCCAGGACCGAGATGCCGTGGTCGCGCAGCCGGCGGATGAGGAGCTTGGGGTCCAGGCCGCGGTTCTTTTCGAAGTTCTCCGCCTGGTTCTTGGTCTCCACACCCATCCACAGGAACTTCACCCCGAGCCGGGCCAGGTTCTCGACACCGAAGGCCTGGATGGCCTCGGCCGAGGAGAAGATGGAGAAGTCGAAAGTGCGCTTGTGGGCCTCCATCTCCTGCAGCAGCTCCATGGCCCGGGTCCGGTCCTTGAGGAAGTTCTCGTCCATGACGAAGAAGTCGTCCGAGCCCGACTCGTCCGCGATGCGGCAGGCGGTCTGGAAGATCTCCTTTCCGGTGGCCAGGTAGGGGGTGTAGGTGCGGCCGAAGAAATGGGACGTGCTGCAGAACTTGCAGCCGTTGACGCAGCCCAGGCCGGGGACGAGGAGGCTGGCCGACTTCCCGAACAGGGGCACGCCGAAGATCCGCATGTACTGGGCGCTCCGCAGCGTGGGGTGGAAGACGGGCGCCTCGGGGTCCTGGCCCAGGTAGCTGCGGAGCCAGCGGACGCCCTCGCCCCTGGCCACTTCGTCGCAGTCGATCAGAGTCTCGATGCCTTCGATGGCCGTGCCGTGCCCGCCCAGGACGATCTTGGCCTGCGGCGCGTGGAGGCGGACGAGGCGGGCCATTTCCTTGGCCTTGATGAAGTTGGGCATGATGAAGGAGATGCCGACGATGTCGTAGCCCTTCTTGATCTCGCGGATGAATCGCTGCCGGGAGGGGAAGTCCAGGACGGTCACGTCCGCGTCCACGTTGGCGGCCAGGAAATACAGGCCGAAGGAGCGGTGATGGAAGCGGAAGGAGCCGATGCCCTGGGCCTTGGTGACCTGGTTGTGGAAGAGCTCCATGATGTTCTCTTTGCGCCCGTAGGCGTCGTCCACACCGTAGGGTCCGAAGACGGCCGACAGCAGAATCCGCTTTTTGGGGGTTGTGGCGCTCATGGGCGGGTGGCTCCGTGATGATGATGGCGTTTATCCAGAGGATCGTTCCTCTTTCAAGAACCATGGTAAACGGCCCCCGGTCATGGTTTTGTCACGGCAAACAAATTATCTTCTTTGCCGCTTCGATTGACTTGCGGCGGGGGCGGCGCTACACTCTGGGCAGGCAGAGCCAGAGAGTCCGCGATCCCTTTCCGCGATTGTCCCGCGCTGTAATCCTACCAAGCATCAAAGGAACCGACATGCCCTTCACCAGTCTGCGACTTCATCCCACGCTTCCTAAAGCGCTCAAGGAGCTCGGCTTCGCCCGCCCGACGCCCATCCAGGCCGACGCCATCCCGCCGGCCATGGCCGGGCGCGACGTCCTGGCCAGCGCCGTCACCGGCAGCGGCAAGACCGCGGCGTTTCTGCTGCCGATCCTGCACCAGCTGATCGATAAGCCGCGGGGGACGACGCGCGCCCTGGTCATCACCCCGACCCGCGAGCTGGCGGCCCAGATTCTCGAGGACCTCAACGACCTGGCCGTCCACACGCCGCTCAGCGCCGCGGCGGTCTTCGGCGGCGTCTCGATCGGGCCGCAGGAACACGCCTTCCGCAGCGGCGTGGACGTCATCATCGCCACGCCCGGCCGGCTCCTGGATCACTTCCGGGCGCCCTACGCCAAGCTCGCCGGGCTCGAATTCCTGGTGCTGGACGAGGCCGACCGCATGCTCGACATGGGCTTCCTGCCGGACATCCGCCGCATCCTGCGCCACGTGCCGGCCCGCCGGCAGACGCTGTTCTTCAGCGCCACCATGCCGGCGCCGATCGGCGTGCTGGCCCGCGAGATGCTGCGCAACCCGGCCGCCGTCAACGTCCACCGCGTCGCGGCGCCCGGCCGTGGGCATCACCCAGGCGGTCTATCCGGTGGCCCAGGAGCTCAAGGCGGCCCTGCTGGTCGCGCTGCTCAAGCGCGGCGACATACGCGACGCGCTGGTCTTCACCCGCACCAAGCACCGCGCCAACCGGCTGGCCGAGCATCTGGTCAAGGCCGGCATCAAGGCCGAGCGCATCCACGGCAACCGCTCGCAGGCGCAGCGCACCGAGGCGCTGGCCGGCTTCAAGGCGGGCAAGTACCGCGTCCTGGTGGCCACCGACATCGCCGCCCGCGGCATCGACGTGGAGGAGCTGGGTCACGTCGTGAACTTCGACGTGCCGATGGTGCCCGACGACTACATCCATCGCGTCGGCCGCACCGCGCGCGCGGAGGCCACCGGCGACGCCTTCACGTTCGTCTCGCCGCAGGAGCAAGGCGACCTGGCCCAGATCGAGCGGGCCATCGGCAAGAAGCTGCCGCGCGTCACGGTGCCGGATTTCGACTACAGCGCCCGAACGGAGGCGCGCCTGGAGGTCCCGCTGGCCGAGCGCATCGCGGCCATCCGGGCCCGCAAGGCCGAGGAGCGGGCGCGCGCCAAGAGCAAGGCCGAGCGCCAGGCCGCACGCCCGGCGCCCGGGCCGGCGCGCAGCGCGCCGAAGCCGCAGTCGAAGCGAAGCGCCCCCGCGCCCGCCGGCCGCGGCAAAGAGAGCCGAGGCCGCCGGTCGGGGGGAGGCGGGCGTTACCGCTGAGACGCATGCTTCGCGCCTTGACACGAGGCTTCCTGCTGCCCTATGTTGGGTCCATCCCAGAGTCGGTCCCGATTCCATCATAGCGTTAGGAGTTGCCATGGGTTTTTATGACAAGATTCTCGAGAAGCTCAGCCTCACCCCGACGGCGCCGGCCAAGCCCGGCCCGCAGTCCGCACCCGCAGCCAAGGCCGCTCCGGGGGCGATCGCGGTCACCGACGTCACGGCTCAGCTGGAAAAGCTCGCCGCCGCGCGCCCCCAAAAGCTCAACTGGAAAGTCTCCATCGTGGATCTGCTGACGCTGTTGGGACTGAAGAGCAGCTATGCGATCCGCAAAGAGCTGGCCGTCGAGCTCGGCTGTCCGCCGGAGAAGATGGGCGATTCGGCCCAGATGAACATGTGGCTGCACAAGACCGTGCTGAAGAAGATCGCCGAGAACGGCGGCAACATCCCCAAAGACCTGCTCGACTGAGGGAGGCCGATGTCGCGGCGCCGCGGCGCATCCCGCCCGCGGCCAAAGCCGCCCTCATTCCTTCTTTTTACCGGCGTCCTCTGCGATCGCCGCTTGCTTGGCCTTGATCATGTTTTTGCCGGGCTTCCTCTTGGCGGTCCGGCTGGGGACAATGGGCGCCTTGGGAGGGATCGGCAGCTGTTTGCGCGATCCGAAGGTCAGCGCATAGGCCCAGGTAAATTCCGCTCCCATCAGGAATATCTGGGCTGAGTAATACACCCAGACCAGCAGGACGACCAGCGAACCGGCGGCGCCGAATCCCGATGTCAAAGCGCTTTTGCCGATGTAGAGCCCGATCAGAGACTTTCCGATCGTGAAGAGCAGAGCCGTTACGGCGGCCCCGATCCAGACGTCCGCCCAGGCGACTTTCGCCCGCGGGATGATTTTATAGATCAAGGCGAACAGGGTCATGGTGAAGGCAAAGCTGATGAGAACAAACAAGATGTTGGCAAAGAATTCCCAATGAGCGAACAAGGGCCTGCCCAATTTCCCCAGCGCGGCCAGCGCCGCACTGACCACCAGGGAGACCATCAATAAAAACCCGATGCCCAGGATCATGCCGAAAGAAAGCAAACGCGATCGCACCAACCTCCCGATTCCCCCCTTGGCTCTCTTGGGAACTCGCCAGATGCGGTCCAGCGCATTCTGCAGCTCGCCGAACACCGTTGCCGCACCGATCAACAGCAGGATTCCGCCGGCCATTGTGAAGGACAGGCCTTCCACCGGCTTGCTCACGCTTTCCAGCAGGCTTTGTACGCCCTGGGCGCCTTGCGGACCCATCAAGCCCTCTAACTGTCCGACGATTTCGCCGCGTGCGGCCTCGACGCCGAAGATCAGCCCGGCAATCGAAATGACGATCAACAGCAAGGGGGCGATCGAAAACAGGGTGTAATAAGCCAGAGCCGCGCCCATGCTGGGGGCGTTGTCGTCGCTCCAGGATGAAACCGCGGCCTTAATGAGAATCCAGACGTTTTTTAGGGACATGGCAACTCTCGGCGGTGGGCGGGGGAAATGCCTCCCGGCCGGCCTATTTGAAGATGCCGAAATGCCCCAGAAACCACCATAGCAGGATGAAGATGACGATGACGGACAGGCATCCGCCGACCAGCTCTTTGGCCCCCCCCAGCCGGCCGCGAGGCCTCGGAGAATCTTGCTCAAAGGGTCATCTACCTCTTGTAATACTTCATCGCCTCCGGAATGACGGCCCGGATGTTCTGCATCCGCGTCGCGTCGGAGGGATGCGTGCTCAGGAATTCCGGAGGCTGGGCGCCTCCCGCCTGCGACATGCGCTGCCAGAACCCGAGCGCGGTATTCGGGTCGAATCCGGCCATGGCCATGAAGATCAGCCCCAAGCGGTCGGCTTCGGTCTCCTGCAGCCGATTGTAAGGCAGTACGGCGCCCAGTGTCACGCCGACCCCGAAGAGGGACATCCAGATCTGCTGGGTCTGCTGAGGCTTCTGCCGGAGCGCTTCCCCGAGCACCTGGCCGCCCAGCTGCGCCACCAGGGCCTGGCTCATGCGTTCGTTGCTGTGCTTGGCCACGGCGTGGGCGATCTCGTGGCCGATGACGACGGCCAGCCCGGCTTCGTTCTGGGTCACCGGGAGGATGCCGGAATAGACCATGACTTTGCCGCCCGGCATGCACCAGGCGTTGACTTCCTTGCTTTCGACGAGGTTGAACTCCCAGGCGTACCCGTTGAGATTCTGGGACATCTGATGCTGGGCGAAATAGGACGACACGGCGTTCTGGATGCGGCGGCCGACCTGCCGGACCTGATTGGTCTGGGTACCGTTCGCGCTCATGCGGTTGTCCTTCATGAACTGGCCGTACTGGGCGAAGCTGGTCGACAGCATGTCGGCGTCGGAGACCAGGGAGAGCTGGCGTCTTCCGGTGAGCGGCACCAGGGCGCAGGCTTGCAAGAAGAAGCGCCACGGCCAGAAGGGCGATGCATCGGAAGGCGCGTTGGGTCATGGTTCCAAGCTCCTGTTGACGGGATAGCTGTAGTCATGAAAGGTGAAGCGGACGCGCGGCTCGGGCGCCTGCGGGCTGGGCAGAAAGCAACCGTTAGGGCATGCGGCACAGACGTGATTGAGCTCGGCGAACCGCCTCTTCTGCCGCCCGGGTTCCGCCGCCGCAGCGATCTCGCGCACATCCTCATCGCAGCGTTCGGGCTGAAGAATAGCCGTCTGGCAGCTCATGAACAGCGCCGCCACCTCTTCCTGCCGTTCCGTCCAGTACCATCTTTCGCATTCCTCGCATTCCATGAGGTGCAAGTTCAACGCCGTCGAGCGCTCCTTGGGAGGCGGGCCGACCGGCTTGACATATCGACTCCAACAAAAAGGACATTCTTGTTCCATGGTAAGCTCCTTGTTTCGTCCCTTCCTAGGGAGTGATATCAAGAATCATGCCAAGCCAAGCTGGGCGATGAGCTCCAGGCTTCAGGGTGGATCGATTATCCGCGTTCAGGGGAGCGCCGCGCCGGACGGCATCCCGGCTGTCGGACTGGACGGATTCCTCAAATTGTGGACGGCGGCATGAAGCCGTCCGAATGGCGCTCATCTTTGTCCGCGATTGACTCGACTTGGAGCGCTTCGTCGGCTTAAGCGACTCCGGGTCGCCATTCGTTGCTTCTATGGGTAGAATCCCTATGGCCGCGAATGCTTTCATGATCCGCTCGAAAGAGAGCCCCCTTGAAACCGCTTAGAAGCCTCATCGCCCTTGTGTTGGCCCTTTCCCTAGTCCGCGCATCCGCCGCCGGGCTCGGTTCGGGCGACCGCGGAGGGAGCGCCATGCCCGATGGGCAGACCTCGAAGGCCGTCGCCAAAAGCACGGATCCGTTCCATCCCGTCGTCATGGGCGGGAAGGCGAAGCCGGAGACCGAGGCTCATAAGAAGTTCCCCTGGCTCTTGGCGGGCGGGATTGCCGTGGCGACCGTCATCGTGGCGGTCCTGGCTTTTAAAAAGAAGGATTCCCCTCAGAACACGCCGACGGGCCCGTCGGGCAGCGTCCACATCGAATCCACGCCCGGCGGCGCGAAGATCTTCCGGAACGAGATCGATACCGGGCTTAAGACTCCCACGACGCTCCATAACGTCCCCACGGGAGCCCACGTCATCCTGCTGACGCTTGACGGGTACAGGGCTTACAAGCAGTCCGTGGACATCTTGGCGGGGCAGACGGTTGCGATCAACGCCGCTCTGGTTCCCGGCGCCATCCTGGAGCCGGAGATGATCTACATTCCGGGCGGGACGTTTCTGATGGGATCGGAATCGGACGAATCGCTCCTCGACGAGAAGCCGGTGCATCAAGTGACCCTGTCCGGGTTCTGGATCGGGAAGTACGAGGTGACGCAGGAAGAGTGGTTTTCGGTCATGGGCACGAACCCCTCCTACTATAAAGGCGACCGCTTCCCGGTCAACAACCTGCAGTGGGACAATTGCCAGGCTTATATCGAGAAGCTCAACGATGCCACCGGAAAGAATTACCGGCTCTTGACCGAAGCGGAGTGGGAGTACGCCGCCCGGGCGGGCACGACCGGGGACCGCTACGAGGACCTGGAGGCGGTGGCTTGGTACTCCGACAACTCCGGAGGATCGCCGCACGACGTCGGAGGCAAGGCGCCGAACGCCTTCGGCCTCTACGACATGCTGGGCAACATCTTCGAGTGGTGTTGGGACTGGTTCGGGACATACTCGGCGGAGCCCCAAATCAACCCCAAGGGACCGGGCGGCCCGACTCCGGGTACGCCCCACCACATCCTGAGGGGCGGGTCCTGGTTCCTGGAGAAGGTCGCGGCCCGGGCCCCGTTCCGCAGCCTCCACGTCCCCGAGCATAAGAACGACGTCCTCGGCTTCCGCGTGGCCAGGGATTAGCGGCGGTTACGGAGCGCTTCCTCGTAGACGGCGAGGGTATCGCGGGCCATCCGCTCGGTCGAATACCGGCGGCTCATCTCCATAGAGGCGCTTCCCATGCGGTTCCGCAACGGGTCGTCGCCGGCCAGGCGGAGAATCGCCTCGGCCAGGGCAGCCGGATCCTCCCTGGGCACGACGAAGCCGTTGCGCCCGTTCTCGATCAGCTCGGGGATGCCGCCGGCGTCCGTCCCGACGACCGGCAGCCCGCAGGCCATGGCCTCGATCAGGGCGCTTCCCAATCCCTCCTGCCGCGAAGGGAGGACGAACAGGTCGAAGGCGCGCAGAAGGTCCGCGTTGTCTTGGCACTGGCCGGGGAGATGGATTCGGCCTTCGAGGCCCAGCCGCCTGGTCATGGCGCGCGCATCTTTGAGGAGCGGCCCTTCGCCGGCCATGAAAAAATGGCATCGCTTGTCGGCTCGGACGGCAATTTCGGCCGCGGCGATGAGGTTGAGCGGATCTTTGTGCGGGACCAAGGCCATCAGGGATCCGACGAGGATGGATGCGGGGGGGATGGCGTAATCACGGAATAGCCGGTCCTTGAATCCGGGGCTCGGACTCCCGCCGAAGGCGGACAGGTCGACGGCGGAGGGGATGACGCGGATTTTGCGCCCCTCGATCCCGGATGCTACGAGCACGGTCTCGATGGCTTTGGACAGGGCGATGACGAGGTCGGCCTCGGCGTATTTCCGGATCGACATTCCCCGCTCCGGGAGACGGAAGTCCACCCGCCGGTGGACGATCCTCAGCCACGGCCCCTTTCTCCCGGCGGCCCGGATGGTCGCGGCGGCATGCCCCGTATGGGCGTGAAGGATCGGCGACGCCCCGGATCCGAGGCTTGCGGCGGCTTTTTTAACCTCGCGCGCCAGGCGCCTTGCCGAAATAGGGTCGCCTTCGAACAGGAAGGGGAGAGGGATGGTCTCGATCCCGCGCTCGCGGGCCTCCCTGTCCAACGGCGAATCCGACCGGCAAACGATGCGGTTTCGGCAGCCCAGCTTCTCGAGCTCGGCGGCCAGATAGAGAACCTGGCGTTCGCCGCCCCGCAGGTTGCGGCTGTCGTCGACATGGAATACGGCGAGCTTCATGGCTCCTAGCGTGTCTTCTCTTGCAGGGCCTTCTGCAAGCGCAGGGAGATCGGGCCCGGCTCTCCGGAGCGGAAAGGCCGGCCGTCGACCCGGACCACGGGGGTGACTTCGGTCGTTGTCCCCACGATCATCAGCTCTTCGGCCAGGTCGATCTCGGACTGCAGGAGCGAAGCTTCCCGCAGCGGGATCGACCGCTCCCCGCAGAGGCCGATCACCACCTGGCGGGTGATGCCGCCCAGGATATAGTTCGTCTTCGGCGGGGTGACGATAACACCGCCGATGACCGCGAAAAGGTTGGTGTGGGTGCCTTCGAGAAGAATGCCGTCGCGGACGAAGATCGATTCGGCGGCCCGGCTCTCCTTGGCCAGCTGGTTGGCCAGGACATTGGCCGTCAGGCCCACCGTCTTGATATCGCAGCGGGCCCAGCGCTGATCGGGAACGAGGATGATGTTGACGCCCTTGTCCAAGTCCTCCTGATGGGGCTGGAAGGGCCGGGCGACCGCGAGGACGGTCAGGTCCGTCTCGGCCGCCGGGAAGCTGTGGCTGCGAGGAGCGGCTCCCCGGGTCACCTGGAAGTAGACCGTGGCCTGGCCCTTGGCCAAGCCGTTTTCCGCGATCAGGCGGGCTGCGACTTCCTCCAGATAAAGGAAATCGGCGGACTTGAAACGCAGCGCGCGGGCGCCGCAGCTCATGCGGTCGAGATGGGCTCGGGCCTCGAAGGGCCTGCCTTCGTAAACCCGGATCACGTCGTAGATGCCGTCCGCGAACAGGAAGCCGCGGTCATCCGGCGAGACGACGATCTGGTCCATGGGGAGATAGCGGCCGTTGAAGTAGGCGAGCATGGGGGCGTCCTTTCCGTCCGGACTATAGCGCCGGCCGCGAGCCGGTGTCAAACAGAGCGGAAGAGCTCCTCCGCCAGCTCCTTCTGACCCGAGGCCCTTGTCCGAGGAATAGGGGATGAGCTTGTGGCCCTGGATCTCGTTGCGCAGCTCCCGCCAACGCGCCTCGGACCGGGACTTCTTGACCTTATCGGCTTTGTTGGCCACGACCACGAACGGCTTATCGGTGGCCTCCAGGGCTTGGAGCATCTCGAAATCGTTTTCCGTGGGGCCGACTTCGGCGTCGATGATCAGGACGACGCGCTTGGGCCGGCAGCCGGACTTGAACAGGTACCAGTCGATCAGCCGGTGAAGCTCGCGCTTCTTTTCCAGCGAGTGTTTGGAGAAGCCGTAGCCGGGCAGGTCCAGCCAGTGTTGGTTTTCGACCCGGAAGAGGTTGATCTCCTGCGTCCGGCCGGGGAAGGAGCTGGTCCGGGCCAGGCCTTTGACTCCGGTCAGGGAGTTGATGAGGCTGGACTTGCCGACGTTGGAGCGGCCGATGAAGGCCACCTGCGGCGTTCCGTCCTCCAGGGCCTTGTCCGGACCGACGATGCCCTTGACGAAGCGGGCGTTGAGGGTTTTCACCCCGCCATCATAGCAGATTCGGGGTCCGCCGCGCGATACGTTCAGGGTTTATTGACTTCGCTTCGGGGGGGACGTATCCTCGCCCCGTAACGGAAGCGAGACTCGCGAACCGATGAAACCCATTTACCGCCGCATGCTGCGCGGCATGGAAGTCAAAGCCGTCGCCGAGGGCGAGCGGAGCCGCGGTTTGGCACCTCTACGTCCTTCGCTGCGGCGACGGATCGCTTTATACGGGCATCACGACCGACATCGAGCGCCGCTTCCGGGCCCACCAGGAAGGCAAAGCCGCGCGCTATACCAAAACCCACGGTCCCGTCGGCCTTGTCTACCGCGAGGCGTGCGGCACCCGGTCGCAGGCCCTGTCGCGGGAGTGCGCCGTCAAATCCTTGAAGCGCGGGAAGAAGGAAGACCTCGTCGCGGGCCGCACGGAGCCCAAGCCCGGCCGGAAGAGGAAAGCCGCGAAGCCGGCCAAATCGAAGCGGGCGGCGAAACCGGCCCCGCGGCCCAGGAAGCGCAAGCCGTGAAAGCCCGCCGGGAGTGGCTCTGGCTCGGCCTCGGGGCCGCAGCCTTCGGTCTGCAGGCTTGGATCGGACGTGATTCTGCCCTGGTCGAGCGCGTCTATTCGCGCGGCGTCTTCGTCGTCTTCCGCTGGGCTTGGGACTACACCTTCGGCCTGGCGCCGATCGCCTGGCTCTATGCCTTTGCCGTCGGCTTGGCGGCGGTCTTTGTCTTTCGGTTGGTCCGCCGCCTCGGGCGTCTGAGGGGCGAGCCGAAAGCGGCTTTTCTCAAGCGAACGGGGCGCATCCTGCTGGCCGCGGCCGGCTGGGCCGGCCGCCTCGTCTTCTTCTTCTACGCGCTCTGGGGATTCAACTATGGCCGCGTCGGCCTCGGCCGTGCAGATGGGCCTGGAGCCCGCGCCCATCACCGTCGCTGAGCTGGAGGGGGAGGCCGTCATGGGCGGCGGCGAAGTCGGCCGAAGCCAGGGCCGGCATCCCCGGGGCCTCCCCGGAGGCCTTGCCCGCCGCGGCACTGCCCAAGAATTTGGAATCCGCCCTTCGCGTATCCATGGCCTCGATCCTTCGTCAAGCCGGGTACCCGGCCCCGGGCCGCGTCCGCGTGCGGGCCTTCGTCCCGGGCGGCTGGATGATGCGTTTCGGCGGCACCGGCGATCTATATCCCCTTCTTCGGCGAGGGCTATGTGGCCGGAAACCTCCTGCCTTACGAGAAGCCCTTCACCATGGCCCATGAGATGGCCCACGGCTTCGGCATCACGGACGAAGGGGAAGCCGGCTTCCTCGGCTTCCTCGCCTGCCTGGCTTTGCCGGACGCCGCCATCCGCTACTCCGGCTGGGCCGGGTATTGGGAGTACGCCGCCGGCGAGCTTTCGCGCGCCGCTCCGGCCGCTTTCAAGGCCGGCTGGGATTCCCTGCCCGATGGGATGCGGGCCGACATCCGGGCCGCCCAGGCCAACGCGGCCCGCTATCGCGGGCCGGTCGAGAGGGTCAGCCGCAGGGTCTACGCCAAGTATCTTCAATCGCAGGGCATCGACGACGGCCTGCGCAGCTACTCGCGCCTGGTCGGGCTGGTAGCCGCCTGGAGAAAAAAGTACGGCTGAGCGCCGTATTTTTCGATTGACTCCGCGACCGGAATGGGGATAGATTTCGGGCTCCGGGCTTAACGATCCTCCGAAGGGGCCTGCTTGGCGGGCCGATAGAGGCAAGGGACGAGCCATGAAGCCGGAATGGGACGTCGTCGTCATCGGGGCCGGTCTGGGCGGTCTGGCCGCGGCGGCCTGCCTGGTCAAGGAAGGCCGCCGGACGCTCGTCCTGGACCGGAATCCCCACTCCGGCGGCACCGCTTCCGTCTACCATCGCCGCGGCTTCGCCTTCCCGATGGGCCCGCTCGGCTTCAGCCATCCCGGCCGCGTCGAAGCGATGCTCGGGCAAGCCGGCGTCGTGGACCCCCCGTCCTTCCGCCGCGTCCATTACCGCATCCACGCCTTCGGCCTGGACGTACCCATCTCGCTTCCCGCCCGCGAGACGCGGACGGCGCTGGCCGGGTTGTTCCCGGCCGAGGCCTCCGGCCTGACCCGCTTCTTCGATGAGGTCGGCGGACTGGCCGTACCCGACGCCGTCGCGGACACCGCCAGTGTCCACCAGACCTCGGCCGCGGATTTTGTCGGCGGGCTGACCGAGGACGTGCGCCTGCGCCGCATCCTGGGCAGCCTGGGGACCGAGGAGCCGACCATGAGCCGGCCTCTGTTGCTGGCCATGTGGAATCTGATGACCGAGCAGGGCATCTGGCACCCGGCCGGCGGGATGGAGGCCTTCTGCGCCCGGCTGTTGCGGGCCGTGGAGGGAGGCGAGCCCGGCGGCGCGGACGGCCGTTCCGGAAGGCAGGCCCGCCGCGGCCGCATCCAGCTCGGCTCCGAAGTCGTCCGCATCCTCGTGCGGCGGGGCGCCGTAACCGGTGTGGGGCTTGAAGACGGAACGGAGATCTCCGCCGGCGCGGTGATCTCGAACGGCGACTTCAAGACCACTTTTCTCCATCTCCTGGACGAGGACGCTGTTCCGATCCCCTGGCGGACGGCTGTGGCCAGGGCTCGCCAGACGGATTCCATCCTCCAGGTCGGCCTGGGGATCGACTCTTCCCGCGCCGACCTGTCGGGCTTCCGATCGGCGACCAGGATCATCCATCGCGGAGAAAAAGCCTTGGAGGCGGGAGGGCGCGGTCCAGGAAACCCGACCGACCCGGAGTCGTTTGCCCGACGCGAGCTGGAGATCAGCCTCTGGAGCGGCGACGAGAGGACCTATGCCCCGGCCCACAAGTCTGTCGTGGTCATCCGCGTCGATGCCGACTACCGCGCCTTCGCGCCCTACCGCAAGGGCCGGCGCAAGCGGTCCGACGGATACGCGGAGATGAAAAGCAAGCTGGCCGCGGCCCTGACTCGGGCGGCGGAAGCTGTCATACCGGGGCTGGGACGTGCGGTTGAGGCCCTGGACGTGGCAACCCCCTTGACCTTCGAGGACCAGGGCGGGCGCAGCGAAGGCGCCGTAGCGGGCTGGTCTTGGGGCCACCGCGACCGGGCTCCGGCCTCGGGTGTCGAGCTCGTCCTGACGCCTGTCCGCGGCCTCTATATGGCCGGCTATCAGGCGTATTCCGCGCTGTTCTTGGGAGGTGTGCCGACGGCTTTAGCCGGCGGGTTGCGGGCGGCGCGTGCGGTCCTGGCGGAGGAGGGGCCCGACGAAGAGGTCCGCATCCCGGGATGGGAAGCGGGCGGCCAAGGCTGAGTCCCGGACGGCGAAGAGCCTCAGCCCATCGTCGACGGGCCGTCGGCTCCGTCCGAGATGGGGGCCCAGTCCCGGCAGGCGAACTTGTAGTTTTCCATCCGGGTCATGATGTTGTACTTCAGGCATCGGCCTAGGAAAGGCCGGGTTTCCTCGAACCAGCGGCAGGCGCCGCAGAACTTCTTTGGTTTTTGAACGCTCTTTGTTTTCAACTCCCCCCCCTAAAAAACAAATCTTATGCCCCTCGCGATCGGCTGTCAATATGCCGCGGGCGCGCCGGCGAGCGGGCGGTTCGTTCCGTTTCCGGCTCGATCCTGCTATAGTTGAGGCCATGCCGGTCCTCAACGACATTTCGCCCCGGGTGGAGGAGCGCGCTTTCCGCCGCGCCCTGCGCTTCGCCGACGACGAGCAAGGGCGGGCCGCCGCTTCGGACATCCTCTCGGCCGCCATTCCCCTGCTCGAGCCCCGCGTCTACTTCCGCGATTCCTTCGTGGACGAACGCAGCGACGGGACGGTGACGATCGACGGCCGGACCTTCCACAGCCGGGTTCTTCGCTCCAACCTGGAATCGATCGAGCGTGTTTTCCCCTACGTCCTGACCATGGGCGGGCGCCTGGAGAAGGCGGCGGCGGCCCAGGACGACCTGTTCCGCCAGTACGCCTTCGAGACCGTCGCCGACATGGCTCTGGCCGATGCGGGCGCCCGGTTCGAGTCCCAAATCCGGCGCCTGTTCGGGGTGGGGGCGCTCTCGGCCATGAGCCCGGGGTCGCTCGAAGACTGGCCGATCGAGGAACAGGCCATCCTCTTCGACCTGCTCGGCGAAACCGAGGCCCGGATCGGCGTCCGCCTGAGCGACAGCATGCTTATGGTGCCGCGCAAGTCCGTTTCGGGCATCCTCTTCGCCTCCGAGGAGTCGTTCACCTCGTGCGCCCTTTGTCCGCGGCGGAGCTGCCACGGCCGGCGGGCCGCCTATGAGCCGGCCAAGCGTGCGGCTTTCGGCCTGGAGGACGGGTCGTGAGCCTCGCGACGTCGCGGAAAGCCGTGCGCATGGCGGCCGTCGTCGCCGTTTTCGCCGCTTTCCTCCCGCCCGCGGCGGCGCAAACCGCCGCACAGGGCGGATGGGTCGAGCGGATTCTCGTCTTGAGCCCGCCGGCCGGACTCGAGATCAAGATCCTGGCCCGCGGCTTCGCCGACGCCTTCCTGTTCACCCTGGAGGGGCCCAACCGGATCATCCTGGACGTCTACGGCGCGGACCGGACGACCGCCGCCCCGTCGATCGCCGTCGAGAAGGCGGGGGTCAGCCGGATCCGCTCCTCGCAGTACGAGGCGGGAGTGGTTCGTATCGTCATGGATGTGGCCTCGCCGTGGCCGACCTATTCGATGAAGCGGTCTCCCGAAGGCTTCGTCTTCCTGTTCCCGGCCGACCTGCCCGGCCCTCCGGCGGTCGACATCACGGCGCCCGTGGCCAAGCCGGCCGAAAAGAAGGGCGCGGCTGAGGCGCCGCCGGCGCAAGCTTCCGTCCAGGCCGTAGTCCCGCCGCCGGAGAAGAAGTCGGTCACCGAAGCGGCGCCGTCGGCCCCTAAGCCCGCTCCACGGAAGCCCGTTCCGAGTCCCGAGAAGACCGCCCCGCCGGCCCCGGCGGGAACGGGCTTGCCGATCCGCATCCTGGCTGCGACCGGGCTCGTTTTGCCGCGGGACCCGCTCCTCTCCGATCGCTATGGGAACGGCGTTTCTTTCGGCGCGGAGGCGGGATTCGGGCTCTGGCCGTTCGCCGAGGCCTGGATCTCCATCGACCGATCCGCCGGGCAGGGGATCGACGGCCTCACCGGGCAGGAGCGCAAGCTCGGGATCATCGTGCCGGCCGCGGGCCTCAAGTTCCGCCCGATGCGCGGGTTCCTGAGCCCCTATGTCGCGGCCGGCGTGGCCTATGTCCTCTACTCGGAGCGCTCCAGCTCGCTCGAAACCAAGGCCAACGGTCTGGGCTTTATCGCCTCAGCCGGCCTCACCGTCCAGATTGTCTCTCATATCCTGATCGACGCTTCCGCCCGCTACCTGCGTTGTCCGTTGAACCTCTCGGGACGCGAGTTCGATGCCGGCGGCTTCCGTCTCGGAGGCGGCCTCGGCTGGCGATTTTAGGCGGCCCGGACGATCGTTGACCTCGCATCGCCCGAGCGGGGGAGAGCCAACCCTTCGGAGCAACGCCTCCGACCCTGACCGGAAGAATCGGGTTATGGCGCCGTGAAGGGATCAGGCTTTGGCGACGGATGCGAGGGGTTTTTCCTCGGCAGGCTCGATGACCAGCGCGTCGGCGACCACTTCGGATACGGTCTTGATCTCGACCTTCAGCTTGTAGTGCTTGTTCAGCTCCATGAGCTGGTCGATGCAGTTGTGGCACGGCGTGACCACGACTTCCGCCCCGGTCGCCCGGATCTGGTCGGCCTTGATCCTTCCGGCCTCGATCCTGCGCTTGGCGAAGTTGGTCATGGACAGCTGGCCCCCGCCTCCGCCGCAACAGAAGTTCTTCTCCCGGTTGGGGGTCATCTCGACGAACCGCGTGACGGCTTGCTTCAGGACGATCCGCTGGTCCTCGACGAGGCCGCCCAGCCGGACCAGGTTGCACGGGTCGTGCAGGGTCGTGAGCTTCGTATTGCGCGAGGGATCGAGCTTGATCCGGCCGCTCCGGATGTACTCGTCGACGACCTGGATGATGCTCCGGACCTCGAATCCGTACTCGCGGCCCAGCCATTCGGGGGCCTCCCAGCGGTTGGAGTTGAAGCCGTGACCGCACTCGGCCAGGACGAGCGTCCGGCAGCCCAGGTCCTGCATGGCCTGGACGAGGCGTCCGGACATGATGCCCGCCGCTTCGTCGTCCCCGTTGTAGAGGCCGTAGTTGGTGACGTCGAAATTGGCGCTGGAAAAGGTCCAGTCCTCCCGGGCGGCGTAGAAGATCTTGCCGACGGCGGAGATGGACAGCGGGAAGAACATGGCTTCACGGGGATTGATGGTGTACAGGAGCTTGGCCCCGCGGCGGTCGATGGGCAGGCGGGCTTGCGGGTCTCCCACCTCCTGCTGGAGGTCACCCTCGAGCCAGGCCGCCGTCTCCAGCCAGTCCTTCCGGGCGATGCCCATGTTGTTCCCGGTCTTCAGCGCCGTGTCGACGGTCGACTGGAGGCCGGGCGGGGTCAGCCCGACGGCGGTCAAGGCGCCGCGCGCGGCCCGGATGACGGCGAAGATGTTGATGCCCATGGTGCAGCTCAGGGAGCAGCGGCCGCAGAGCGTGCAGCGTCCGTAGAGGGAATCGATCCATTCCCGGACCATCTCCCGGCTGAGGGGCCGGGAGCCCTCCAGGCCGGGCACCGCCTTGCCCAGGAATGTGAAATGCCGGCGGAAGACCTGGACCACCAGCTTGAGCTTGTCGGCGGGCATGGACTCGGCTTCCGGGTTGCTCAGGTAGTAGTGGCAGGAGTCGGCGCACAGCCCGCAATGGACGCAGGCGTTGAGCTGGGCGGCGTCGAAGGACTGGAGATGCTCCCGGAAGACCTTGAGGATTTTCTCGAGGTCGGCCTCGCTGAGGGCCTGAAGCCTGGCTTCCAGGACGTCCGGCAAAGGGGTGGGTAGGCTCATGTCAGGCCTTCGTACGCTTGGCGGGGGGGAGAACGCCCCTCCTGCCGAAATAGAAGCCGAAACGGATCCGGCTCAGAAAGAAGAAGACGCAGTGTCGGATCTTGCCCAGGGGCATATACAGAAACGTCAAGATCGCCGCGGCAAAGTAGATCGGGACAACCTCGGGATAAAAGGTCGCGACAACCCCGGACAGCAGGAAGGCGTCCACCAGGCCGTTGGCGATATAGTCGTCGGGGCTGCTGATGTGTCGCAGCTTGGGCTTGCTGATCCGCTTGATCAACAGGCCGAGGCCGAAGATCAGCCCGAGTCCCATGAGAGCGCGGACCGCCATAAGGGCGATTTCCGGCAGGCGGACGGCCGCCGCCGTGAGGAGGACGAAGAGGAACGAGGTGAAGATCCCGGTGTGGTAGATCATGCCGGCGGCATACGTGGGCAGGTGTTTGGCCGCGCTCTCCTTCTCCCAGGGCATCAGGCCGCGCCCCAAGGCGTAGACGATGCCCCGGCCGCAGGAGCCTTGGGGTTGGGTGTGAAGACGCCGCCGGCCGAACGCGGAGACGTCCCGGACGAGGAGCCCGAGCAGAACGAGAGAGACCGCCAACGAAAGAAAGACTCCGGCTCTGAGGATCGGCATGAGCGTGCTCGTGTTCATGGCATTCGCTAAAAGGGGGCTAGTATATCATGTTTTCGACGGAAAACAGCGCCGGCGCCGCGGTTGCCCCGCGCCTTATCGGGGCTCCTTGAGCGTGACCAAGTTCCGTTTTCGCAGCTCATCCACGGCCGGCTTCCACCCGCCCGGGGCCGCCCACAGGTAGTAGGTAAAATACCGCCTCGTCTTCTGGAAGATCGGCACCCAGGGCTGGAACTCGGCGTAGTAGTGATTGGACTCGCCGTTGGAGGGGTGGTTCATCCACATGTGCAGGAACTCGGGCTCGTTCACGGGGAAGGCCCCGACGAAGGCGATGTCCTCGGCCTCGTCGTAGCCGGCGTTCCAGCCCTCGACGGGATGGAGGACGCGGCCCCAGTACTCCTCGGGCCGCATCCGGAACTCCGACAGGCCGCCCTTTTCGGGGACGATGAAGAGGTCTTCGGTCCAGTGACGCTTGCCGAGCTCGAGGATGGGCTGGGGGCCGAGCATATTGAGCTCGGGGTTGACGAAGTCCAGGGCGAAACGGACCTCCACGAGCGGCGAATCGCCGTAGAGGGTGAAGACCTTCTCCAGCCGGTTGCCGTAATAGTCCGCCCACATCCGGACGCGGACGAGCGGTCCGGACGACTGCATCACCTCGGCCTGGTAGACCTTGTGCGTCTCGATGCTGGCTTGGCCGAGAAAGTCCTCGAAGCCGCCGTAGGGGTAGAAGCCGCGCTCGCGGAACGGCCGCGTGTCCGTGCTCGTCTCCCGCTCCGGCCAGAGCTTGAAGAGGACGTTGTCGCCCTTGGCCTTGACCGTGTACTCGATGACTCGGGCGCCCGTGGCCAGCAGAACGGCCCGGACGCGGGCGTTCTCGAGCCGGTATTCCATGACCCCGTCGCCGTCGATGTCGATGGGGGTACAGACGGCCCGGCCGGCGGCGGCTTCCACACCGATCTGGCTCCGCGCTTCGGCGCCCAGCGCGGCGACGACGGCGTCATAGCCGCCGGGTGACAAGCGGCAGACGGACGGGCGTCTCGGCCCATTCCCCGGGCGGGATCATGGCCTTGAATTCACGCTCGAAGGCCTTTGTCTCTCCGGCCCCGGCTTTAGTCACCGTGACGCGGAAGGCAACCTCGGCCGCCTGGCCGAAATTGTGGATGGCGACGGGAAGCTCGACCGTCGGCGCCTGGCCGTAGAGAAGTGCCGGCGCCGAGACGACGGGCGGAAGGTCGAGGACGGCCAGAGTGCGTTTCCGGCCCCCCGGCCAGGCGAATTCCACGAGAATGGGGTTGGTTCGGCCCATGGCCTCTTTGCTCAGCCTGAGCGGGAACGACTCTACCGAGTCCCGGTTCGGAGTCAGGGTGAGCTCCCGGCCGGCAGTACCCGGCAAGCGCCAGCTCGGGAGGCATGCGGACGGTCAGCGCCCCGGCGATGCTCTCGCCGCCCGCGTTCGCCGCCCTGACGACAAGCGTATGGCCCTGCACCTCGGCCGCAAGCTGGACGGCGTCACCGAACCGCCTCTCCAGGAAGATGCGGTCCAGCCACAGCATCTGCAGGGCGTTGCGGAACAGGCGCGGGCCCAGCATCTTGCCCATGGGCAGGACGCCGGCGGCCCGCCGCTCCAGGATGGCCTTCCACATCGCCTCCCGGTTGAAAGCCGCGCCCTTGGGCGTGAACAGCACCATGCAGGCCGGCGCATCCTCGCGGATCATGCCGGTCTGGAGGATGAAGGGATCGTTCTCCTCGTCGGCCTGGTGCTTGTTGCCTTCTATGGCGATGACGCCGTCGTAAGCGTAGCGGTCGCACTCGGGGGCAAAAATCGGTCGGAAGAGAAAACCGCCCTTGTCCTTGACGAAGGCGATCCACTCTTCCTCGGTCGGCATGTCCTGGATCTTGAGCCCGTCCCAATCGCGCAGGCCGTAGGCGATGGTGCCGAGGCTGTGCGTGGCCTTGCCGGTGCCGACGTCCGTGACGACGTCCAGGCCGACTTTTGCCAACCAGGCGGGAAGCTGTGGCTGCAGCAGGAAATCCATGTAGCCGTTGAAGGTGAACCAATCGTTGCCCTGGTTCATGCCCTTGGCGATGACTTCGAGCGGGTGGCCGGGGAAGCAGGTCACGCTGTGAAGGAGCGTCCCGGTGCCGAACCAGCCGCGGTGCAGGTCGAAGCGCGCCACGACCGAAGCGGCTTCGTCGAGGAGCGAGGCCAATCGCACCCGAGCCTCGGGCTTTTCGGCCAGGACGACAAACAGCCTGCGGGTGCCGTCGCGCAGCACGAAAGCCCGGACGGGCGCAAAGGCTATGGCTCTGGCCTGGCGGCCCGCGGCGGGCTTCATCGGGGGAGCCATGGCTGCCAGGCGCCTCCCGGCTTCGGAAGAGAAAGGCGCTGCGACGATCAGGGGCCGATCCGAGCCGGCCAGGGCGCTTTCAAGCGCCGCGAGGCCCGGATCGTCGAGCCGCTCGACGGGCCCGGCCAGGAATTCCGCCAGGAAGCCCTCCTCCATGTCCAAGCCAGGGAGCCCGAGCTCCTCGGCCGTGTCCCG
This sequence comes from Candidatus Aminicenantota bacterium, assembly GCA_963803915.1. Classification (GTDB taxonomy): domain Bacteria; phylum Acidobacteriota; class Aminicenantia; order Aminicenantales; family UBA4085; genus UBA4085. The sequence continues at coordinate 26,417 of CAWDOL010000006.1, forward strand.
CTTGGCCTGGGCGGCGGCCGCCGTTGCGTCGGGTACGCTCATCTGGAAGAGGTTGCCGTACTGGTTCCAGGTCCAGGCGATGTCGTGCCAATAATTTGTGTAGCCCGAGAACGAGCCGTGGGTTCGGATCATGGGCGATGCGGGCATCGCTTGCGCGGCGACGGGTTTGAAGCGGTCGAGCCGGCTTGCCGTTTGGGCGGCAGGCGCGGCCCCAAGGGAGGTTGGGGATAACAGCCCGATGAGGGCGAGGATGGCGAGCGAGGCGGCGGCAACACGGCGGCCGAAGGCGGGGAAATCGGACATGGGGCATCCCTCCCGAAGGATTCAGGCTGGCCCATTCTATCAGAATTGTCGCCTGGCCGCGCCCGGGTGGATCGATTAGAATTAAAAAGGCAGGGTGAGAAAATTTCCTCCGATCGACGTCTATTGAGTGTGAGGAGGGATGGGATAATGTCTGATGAGCTGCTCGACCTGACGATTCCGCGTCGCTTGAAACCCTGGCTCCGGATCGGGACGTGCTCCTGGAAGTACGACTCCTGGAAGGGGCTGATCTACGCCAAGGACAAGACCTACCGGGCCCAGGACTATCTGGCCGACTACGCCGCGCGGCTCGGCTCGGTCGAGGTGGACCAGTGGTTCTGGAGCCTGTTCCCGGCCGGCATCCGCCTGCCCGAGCCGCGCGACGTCCGCCGCTATGCCGAGTCCGTGCCGGACGACTTCGTCTTCACCGTCAAGGCCCCCAACGCCCTGACCCTGACCCATTTCTACGCCAAGCTCGACGGCGCGGACAAGCCCTTCGCCGGCCAGCCCAACGCCTCGTTCCTCAAGATCGACCTGCTGGAGCGCTTCCTCGACCGCCTGGCTCCGTTCGGCAAGAAGCTGGGGCCGATCATGTTCCAGTTCGAATACCTGAACCGGCAGAAGATGCCCAACAAGGAAGCCTTCCTGGAAGCGATGGGGGCGTTCTTCGACAAGGCTCCCAAGGGGTTTTCCTATGCCGTGGAGACGCGCAACCCCAACTACCTCGGGCCGGAGCTCTTTGACTTCCTCAAAGGCCGCGGCGTCGGATTCGTCTACCTGGACGGGTACTACATGCCCCCGATCGGCAAGGTCTTCGAGGAGCATCATCCGAAGCCCGCGCCTTTCTGCGTCGTGCGCCTGCACGGCGGCGACCGGGGCGAGATCGAGAAGGAGACGGGCGAGGTGTGGAACACGATCGTGGCCCCCAAACCGGATGGCCTGAAGGCGGCCGCGGCGATCACGGCCGAGAACATCCGGGCCAAGATCGTGACCTACCTCAACGTCAACAACCACTTCGAGGGCAGCGCCCCTTTGACCATCGTGCGCTTCCTGGAGGCGATGAAGCCGGCGCCGAAGTGAGCCCTCAGGCGCGGATGTCTTCGGGGGCGGGCGCCGGACGGGAGCGAAAAGCCAGCGCCGCGGCGATCACGGCGAGCGAGGCGAGGCCGAAGATCCCGGCCACGAGAAAGCCGCGCCCGAAATTGAGCCCCGTGCTGAGGGCGAGCAGAAATCCGAACCCGATAAGCGGCAGGGCCTGGATGAGCCGGCTCTCCGTCCGGTAAGAGATGAGCGGCGCCCGCGTCAGACGGGCGATCGGCGGTGCCGTCAGGCCCACGATGAACCAGATGGCGAAGTTGACGGCCGGAACGCCGTCGATCCGGAGACCGCCCCCCGCCTCGATCCAGTGCCAGACGCCGATGGCCTTGGAGAGCTGCCATTCCAGGGACAGGGCGATGGTCAGCAGCACCCAGCCCGAAGCCAACGGCCGGACGAGCCAGGTTCCGGTCCGTCCCCGGCCGGGGGCGAAGAGAAACTCGGTGATGGATTCGGCCAGCCAGCAGAAGATCATCCAGACGGTGGGAATCAGGACGGGAACGCCGGCCAGAAGCACCGTCCCGAGAGCCTCGCTCTGATAGCTGTAGAAGCCGCCCCAAACTCCGGTCAGCTCGAGAAACCAGGTGAAGCCCCAGACGGCCGCCGAATAGGGCAGGATGCGAAGAGGCGGCCGGCCCTCGACCTTCCAGGTATAACGGACATGGGAGAGCAGAAGCAGGGCGGCGGGTGCGGCCAGAAGGGCCTGGGAACTCCGGCTGCCCGTCCTGCCCCAGGCCAGATAGGCCAAGGCCAGTCCCAGGATGACGACGGTCAGGATGAGATAGGATTGATCGCGTCGGGCCTTCACGGCGCAGAGAATACCCGAGCCCGGAAGCCCTGGTCAAGCCGGGCTCGCCTTGACTTGGGGCGGGGGGGCGTGTAAAAAGATATTTCGCGGTCAAGGACGCGACGATATGTCTTATGACTTCATTTTCAAGCCGTTCGCCGACATGACGCCCGAGGACTACGCCGCCGTCGGCTTCAAGTCCGGGCTCGAGATCCATCAGCAGCTTCTGACCGAGCGCAAGCTCTTCTGCCGCTGCCCGGCCGGGCGCTACAGCCCCGCCTATCACGCCGAGATCCTCCGCCACATGCGCCCGACGCTGTCCGAGCTGGGGGAGTACGACGGCACGGCCCTGATGGAGTTCAAGACCAAGAAGGAGATCATCTACCGGATCAACCGCGAGACGGTCTGCACCTACGAGATGGACGACACGCCGCCGTTCATGATCGACGAGCAGGCCCTGGACATCGCCCTGAGCATCGCCATGCTCTACGAGTGCGTCATGGTCGACGAGCTCCACATCGCCCGCAAGCAGTACCTGGACGGCAGCATCCCGACCGGCTTCCAGCGGACGACCATCGTCGGCGTGGACGGACATATCCCTTACAAAGACCGCACCATTCAAATCATCCAGCTCGGGCTGGAGGAGGACGCCTGCCGCGAGGTCAGCGACGTCGGCCACCGCCGCACCTACCTGACCGACCGCCTGGGCATGCCGCTCATCGAGACCGTCACGGGCCCCGACATGCGCACCCCGAACGAAGTGGCCGAAGTGGCCCAGATCCTGCGGCGGATCGTCCGCAGCACGGGCCGGGTCAGGACGGGCATCGGCGCCGGGCGCGAGGACGTCAACGTCAGCGTCACGCGGCGGCACCCGGATCGAGATCAAGGGCGTGCCGCGCATCCCGCGCATCCCGCTTCTGACCTACAACGAGGCCATGCGGCAGTGGAACCTGCTTCGCCTGCGCGAGGAGCTCGTCCGGCGCGGCATCACGACGGAGACCTTCAAGGCCGGCTCCGAGGACGTGGCCAAGCTCGTCCGCCGGACGAGCTATCAGCCCATCCAGGCGGCATTGGCAGTCGGGCATGACGGCGTACGGTGTGGTCCTGAGGGGCTTTCGCGGCCTGCTCAACTGGCAGACCCAGACCGACACCTACTTCCACAAGGAGATCTCGGACCGGGTCCGGGTGGTCGCCTGCCTGACCCTGCTGCCCAACCTCGTCCACTCCGACAGCCTGGGCGAGGGGCTTACCGGCGCCGAGTGGCCGGCCGTCAAAAAGGCTCTGAGCGCGGGGGATAGCGACGCCGTGGTGGTGGTCTGGGGGACCGAGGCCGACGCCAAGCTGGCCGCTCAGGAGATCATCCTGCGGGCCAGGGAGGCGACGATCGGCATCCCCTCCGAGACGCGGCAGGCGCTTGCCGACGGCACCAACGGCTTCGAGCGCATCCTGCCCGGACCGGACCGCATGTATCCCGACACCGACCTGCCGCCCAAGCAGATCGCCGCCGACCGGATGGCCTGGCTGCAGGCCGGCCTGCCGGCGTCCATTCCGCTGCGTGAAGCCTGGTACCGGGACATCGGCGTTCCCGCGGACCTGGTCGAGCAGCTGTCCATGTCGCCTTTCGCCGGCCTTTTCGAGAAGGCCGTCAAGGAGCGGGGGATCGACCCCCGGCTGGCGGCCGTCATCCTTATCCATCATCCCAAGCGATGGAAAAGGAAAGGGATCAAGCTCGAGAACGGCACGGCCGAGGCGGCCGAGGTTCTGGAGAGAGTCTTCGAAGCCCTCCAGAACGGACGGCTCTACAAGGAAGGTGTCGCGGAGATCCTGGAAGCGGCCCTGACTTCGGGCCGGCCGGTGGCGGCCCTTCTTCCGGCCCAGGGATCGGGAGAGGCCCCCGACGGAGACGAGGCCCGCATCGCCGGTCTTCTGACCGGACCGCGCTGGCTCAACGAAGCGCGGCGCCAGCGGCGGGCCATGGGTCTGCTTATGGAAAGCTGGAGGGGGCGGATCGACGCCGCGGCCGCCGCCCGCGGCACGGCCGAAGCCCTGCGGAAGGTGATGCCATGAGCGACCCCGCTCTGTACAAAGGCTACAAGGGGCGGGCCCTCGAGGTCCTGCAGCAGTTCCAGGCCGCGGTCTGGACCGACATCACCTTCATCACCGAGACGGGCCGCTACACCGGCATCGTGCTGCCCCGGTCGGAGACGGCCGACCCCTTCCACATCGTCCTCAAGCTGCGCTCGGGCTACAACATCGGCATCCGGGCCGACCGGGTGACCGGGGTGGAGATCTACGGCCGCAAGGAAGCCCATTACAAGATTCCCGAGAAGGAATTCCCCTTCGATCCGGCCAAGCCCAAGGTCAAGCTCCTCGGCACAGGCGGCACCATCGCCAGCCGGCTCGATTACCGCACCGGCGCGGTCATCCCGGCCTTCTCGCCCGGCGAGCTCTACGGCTCGGTGCCCGAGCTGGCCGACATCTGCAACCTGGAGACCGAGAAGCTCTTCGGCGTCTTCAGCGAGAACATGGGGCCGGAGCAGTACATCGCCACGGCCAAGGCCATCGGCCGCGAGATCGAGAAGGGCGTGCAGGGCATCGTCATCGGCCACGGCACGGACACCATGCACCACACCGCGGCCATCCTCTCGTTCATGGTCCAGAACTCGCCCGTGCCCATCGTCATGGTCGGGCTCGCAGCGGTCTTCGGACCGGCCCTCGTCCGACGCCGCCCTGAACCTCATGCACAGCGTCAAGACGGCGGCCGAGAGCGACATCGCCGAGGTCATGGTCTGCATGTTCGGGCCGACCTCGGACACCTACGGCCTGCTCCACCGGGGCACCCGGGTCCGCAAGATGCACTCCAGCTACCGCTCGACCTTCCGGACCATCGGCGACATCCCGATCGCCATGGTCAGCCGGGAGACGATCACCCCCCTGCGGCAGGACTACAAGCGCCGGCGCAAGGACCGCGAGGTGACCATCAACACCGCCTTCGAGGAGAAGGTGGCCATCGTCTACTACTACCCCAACATGAAGCCGGACATGATCGACTCCCTGATCGACAACGGCTACAAGGGGATCATCATCGCCGGGACGGGCCTCGGCCACGTCAACAAGCCGCTCTACCCGGCGCTGAAGCGGGCCCAGGACAAGAAGATCGCGGTCTACATGACCGTGCAGACGCTCTGGGGCTACGTCCAGATGTACGTCTACGACACCGGACGCGACATGATGGAGCTCGGTGTCGTGCCGGCGGCGAACCTGCTGCCCGAGGTCGGCTACGTCAAGCTGTGCTGGGCCCTGGGGCAGACCTCGGACCTGGATGAAGTCAAGAAGATCATGCTGACGCCGATCGCGGGCGAGATCACCGACCGCGAGCCCTCCAACGGCTACCTCATCCTCCAGGGCGGCATCCCGGAGGTCGAGGAGTTCATCTCCAAGTATCGGAAGTGATTAGTGCTGGGCCGGGGGAACGTACCCCGTATCGCGGTCCATCGTAACGTCGCGGCGGGCGGTGGTGATCGTCACCGTGAACCCGGCGATGACGTCGAACAGCGACATCAGGGCCAGGATGAAGAAGGTCGAGGTGCCGGCGCCCTTGACCATGATGAACTCGATCAGGAAGATGATGAAGACCAGGGTCGAGAGGATATGGTCCATGATGGCGGCCTGGGAAGTCCGGGTCGATTTAAGAACCTCGACGAACAGGAAGGCCAGGCCGACGATGACGAACAGGTCGCCCACGGTCATGAACCAGATGGCGCCCGACATCAGCTTGATCTTGAAGAGCAGGCTGTTCATGACCTCGCCCTTGCCCAGCAGGATGAGAAGGTCGATGACGATCAGCAGGAAGCCGAACATGGGAATGCGGCGCAGAATTTTCATGGGATCCTCCTAGTCAGTGAATCAATTATAGCAGAGTTCGTCCCGTCATGAGAAGGACCGCCGTACTCGCTGTCAATCCCCGCCGCGGTACCGCGCCGCCGGCTTTTTCTGTACAATAGGCCTCCTACGCCCATGCCCCAGGCCCAGCCCGTCGATCCCTTCGCCGTCACCGGACGGAAGCGGGTTACCGTCTCTCCTCTCCACGCCCGCTCCTGGCGGCTGATTCTCATGGCCGCGGCGGGCAGCGCGGCCGCTTGGCTCATCCAGAACCTTTTTGGTACGGGCCGCTTTCTGCCCGTGGCGGCGGCGACGACGGCCCTCGTGATCGCCTGGGCGGCGGCCGTCCGGCTCCTCTTCCTCGACATGAAAGGCCGCGGCTTCTGGGGCCTGTGGCTGGCCGTCGGTGCGGTCTTCGCCCTGGCCTCCCCGGCCGGCAGCCGCCTTTGGATCGCGGGGACGTGCTTCTCCGGCATCTTTCTCATCTTCCGCCGCTTCCGTCCCTTTTCCCACCTCTCCCACCGCAGCCGTACCCGCGTCTTCTTCGTTTCCCTGGCCGCCTGGAGCGCCCTGACCTGGGCCTGGTTCGTCGGCGGCAAAGCCGTCTTCGTCGCCCCCACCCAGGCCGTGGGATACCTGATTAACCCCCTCCGCTATGCCTGGATCGGTCTGCAGATCTTCTGGACGCTGACCCTTCTGCACCTGTTCTTCAAAGCCCGCCTCCACGCCGTCCGCATCCGGCCCAAGCTGGCGGTGTCGACCCTGCTCATCGCCGTCGTTCCCTTTATCTGGCTGGTTGTCATGGGCGCCGTTACAGGCCTCAGCGTCGTGGGAGAGATCCAAGCCGCCCGAGCCGGCATGATGCTCCGGGACTGGGCCGAGATGTCCTTCGACATTCCCGGCCTCGGGCGCGCCCTGTCCGAGCGCTGGTTCGAGGCCGGACCGGCCGACCCGGCCGCGCGCGAGGGCACCCCCCCGTCCTGGTGGGCGGATTATGTCGCCGCCGCCAAGACGCCCGGCAATGCCGAGGCCATCGTCTCCGGGGCCAAGGCCAAAGGCTTCTTCCTCCGCGTCGGCAACGAAGTCTGGGGCATCCGTCGCGACGCGGGGGGCGGCCGGCCGGCGGCTTTTGCATCGACACGCGCTTTCTGACCCGCCTGGCCCGCATCGTCCATGCCGACGTGGAGTTCGCCCTGAGCGAGCCGCCACAACCATCCTCCGCGCGCCCGGAGGACTCGGTCACGCTCGACCTGAACCGACCGAAAATCCCGCCGCTGGTCGGGCTGTACGATCCGTCCCGGCCGGAGCGGAAAGGCTGGCGCATCGGAATGAGCTCGCTCGCCCTGCTCGAGCTGCGGGCGGGCCTGATCGTGTCTTCCTCGGCCTACTTGAGCGTGTTTTCAACCCCAGGGCTGATCCTGAGCGAGCTCTATTCGAAGAGTAATCCCGTGAGCCGGATTTTGTTCGGTGCCCTCCTCGTCCTGGGCATCCTGCTCCTCGTCCTGGAGTCGTTCGTCCTCGGCTTCGGCATCAGGATCTCGGCCGGCATCACCTCCGCCGTCAGGGCCCTGCACAGAGGCGCCCGCCGGATCGCGGCCGGCGACCTCGATACGCCGATCGCGATCCCCAACGAGGATGAGCTGGGCGACCTGGCGGCCGCCGTCAACGAGATGGCGGCCGGCGTCAAGCGGGGCCGGGCCGAAGCCTCCAAGCGCGAGGCCCTGGAGCGGGAGCTGGCCGTGGCCCGCGAGATCCAGGAGCGCCTCCTGCCGCATGTCATGCCGGCCGTGCCCGGCTTCGAGATTTCGGGTGCCAGCCTGCCCAGCCAGCAGGTGGGGGGCGACTACTTCGACTTCCTCGACCTGGAGGACGGTCGTTTGGGGATCGCCATCGCCGACGTATCCGGCAAGGGCATCCCCGCGGCCCTGCTCATGGCCAACCTGCAGGCCATCTTGCGCGGTCAGGCCGAGGAGCGCGGCGACGTCTCCGCCGTCCTGGCTAGAGTCAACAGCTTCCTCGTCCGGTCCACCGATCCGCATATGTTCGTCACCTTCTTTTACGGCATCCTGGATCGGGTCAAGGGTGTGTTCCTGTCCTCCAACGCCGGCCACAATCCGCCCCTGCTTCTCCGCGTGGATGGGACGATCGAATGGCTCTCGGCAGGCGGGCTGCTGCTGGGCTTCCTGGCCGGCCAGGATTACGCTCAGCAGGCGACAGAGCTGCGGCCCGGTGACGTCGTCGTCCTCTTTACCGACGGCATCACCGAAGCCTCGGATCCCGGCGCCCCCGATCGGCCCGACCGGTTCTTCGGCGAGGAGAGGCTGATCGAGGTCGTCCGCCGGAGCGCCGGCTTGACGGCGGGGGAGATCCAGGCGGCCATCCTCGACGCTGTGGCCGCCCATACGGCAGGGGCGCCGCAAAGCGACGACATCACCCTGGTCGTCTTCAAGCGGCGGCGGGAGGGGGAGGAATGAGCCCCGTCGCCCACGCCGGCCTGGGGCTTCTCGGCTGGCAGGTCTTCGACCGCCGGAAGTCGTTCGGTACGCTGTTTCTGTACGTCTTGGCGGCCAACCTGGCCGACATCGACTTCCTGCTCTACATCGTCATCGGCCCCAAGCCCCTCTTCATCCACCAGCACTACACGCACAACTTTCTCTTCGTCCTCATCGGCTGCGGCCTGCTGGCCCTCCTCCTCAGAAGCGGCCGGAGCCGCCTGGGCCTGCTCCTGACCGGCCTGTCCCACCTCCTGCTCGACATCATCGTCATCGACACGCTTAGGCCTATCGGCATGCGCCTGCTCTTCCCGTTCTCCGACACCTACTACAACCTTGGATTTTTCCCTTACCTCCGGCGCGGGCCCTGGAAGATCATGCTCGGACCGGGCAATCTTCTCGTCCTCGGATTGGAGTTTCTCTGTTTCGTCCTGCCGGTCGTCTGGATCTATCGCCGCAAGCTGGGCCGCCGCTTCGTCTCGTCGCCCTTCTGGCGATTGTAATCTTCGGCCTCGGCCTTTTTGACTTTGCGTTTTTCCCTGTGGTATATGCTACCCAGCCTATCCGCGGGGAGAGCTTTCATGGCCAAGACAACGCGAGCCGCGCGAGCTTTTCGCGTCCTCGTTCCCATCCTCGTCACCACCCTGGGTGCTGCGGCCCCGGGCCAAGCTCCGGCCTCCTTCCCGGTCGTCCAATACGACATCCAGGCCCGGCTGGTCCCGGAGTCCAAGACCATTCAGGGCCGCGAAACCCTGGTCTGGCGCAACGACTCCGAAGCGCCGGTCGAGGAGCTTCGCTTCCACCTTTACATGAACGCCTTCAAGAACAACCGGACCACGTTTATGAAGGAGAGCCGGGGCTCGAGCCGCGGCTTCCGGGTGGACAAGGAGAACTGGGGCTATATCGACGTCTCCGCAATCGGGATCAAGGACGGCGCCGACCTGACGCCGACCATGGAGTACATCCAGCCCGACGACGGGAACCCCGACGACCAGACGGTGATGAAAGTCATCCTGCCCGCCCCGCTCAAGCCGGGCGAGAGCGTTGCCCTGGCCGTCGCCTTCACCGTCAAGCTGCCCAAGGTCTTCGCCCGGGCCGGCTTCGCCGGCGACTTCTTCATGGCCGGCCAGTGGTTCCCCAAGATCGGAGTGCTCTGGAAGGGCGCTTGGAACTGCCATCAATACCACGCCCAGAGCGAGTTTTTCGCCGATTTCGGGTCCTACCGGGTCGAAATCACCGTGCCCGAGAGGTTCGTGGTCGGGGCGACCGGCAAGCGGGTCGAGGAGCGCAAGAACGCGGATGCCAGCCGAACCTACGTGTACGCCCAGGGCGACGTGCATGATTTCGCCTGGACGGCCTGCCCCGACTTCGTCGAAAGCCGCGAGCGCTTCCGGCTGGCCGAACCGGCCGTGGACACGGAGATGATCTTCCTCGTCCACAAGCAGCACCTCCGGCAGCGCGACCGCTACGTGCGGGCGCTGCGGCAGGGGCTGGAGTTCTACAGCCGCAGCTATGGTCCCTACCCCTACCCGACGATCACTCTGGTCGATCCGGCCCCGGGCGCCACGGGCGCGGGCGGCATGGAGTACCCGACCCTCTTCACGGCCGGAACCCACCGCTTCATGCCTGCCGGCGTGCTCATGCCCGAGATGGTCACCATCCACGAGTTCGGCCACAACTACTGGTACGGCCTCGTCGGCTCGAACGAGTTCGAGGAAGCCTGGTTGGACGAGGGCATCAACACCTACTCCGAAATCAAGGCCATGACCCGATTCTACAGCCCGGGCGGTTCGCTCCTGCGCCTGGGTCCCGTCCGCATCGACGACCTGTCGTACCAGCGCCTGACGGTCATAGGCTCGGGCCGCTTCGATCCCATCCTGAAGAGCTCCTGGGATTTCGTCGGAGGAGGCAGCTACGCCGCGAACGTCTACGCCAAGGCCGGGCTGATGCTCCTGACCCTGGAGCGCTACCTGGGCGAAGAGACGATGAGCCGGGTCATGCGGGCCTACTACGAGGCCTGGAAGTTCCGGCATCCGACCTCGGAGGACTTCATCCGCACGGCCGAGACGGTCAGCGGCCGGGACCTGAAGGGATTCTTCGACCAGGTGCTGCGAAGCCCCGACAAGCTGGACTACGCGGTCTCCTCGGTCCGGTCGGACCCCGTGACGGAAGCCGAAGGGTATTTCAAAGGCAAGCTGGTCAAGCCCGCCGCCGGAGCGGACAAGACGCCCTCTGTCTACCGCAGCGAGGTCGTCCTCGTCCGGAACGGCGAGTGGGTCTTCCCGCAGGACGTCCTGGTCGTCTTCGCCGACGGCCGCAAGGTCAAAGAGGTCTGGGACGGCCGGGACCGCTGGAAGCGCTTCGTCTACACCGGCCCCGACAAGCTGGACTACGTCCAGGTCGACCCGGACGGCATCTGGCTCCTGGACGTGAACCGGGCCAACAACTCGCTGCGCCTGGAGCCGCGCCCGGCCGGACCGCGCCGGGTCGGACTGAAGGCCATGTCCTGGTTTCAGCACGTTCTGACCGTGTTGTCCCTCTAGGAGAGTCCCATGAGCGTCATACGAAGCTACGGCAGGGGACTTCAAGAGGCGTTGCTCCGGCTGCCGGCCGTCTGCATTCTGTGGCTGGTCAACGCCGCCTTCGGCACGATCGTCTACTTTGCCGCGGCCGCGGCCCTGGCCGGCCCGCTGGCCCGCAGCCTGAGCGGGGACCTGCTGCTGGCCGCTGGATCCGTCGATGTCCTGTTTGAATTCCTGACTTCATCCGGCCAGGCTCTGGGCGGCCTGAGCACCCTTGTCCTGATCCTGCTCGGGCTCTTTCAGGTCGTCTCGCCCTTCCTCTACGGCGGCGTCCTGAGCGAGCTGGTCCGGCCGCGCGAGTCGCAGGGCTTTGTCGCTTCCTTCTTTGCGGGGGGCGGCAGATATTACGGTCGATTTCTCCGTGTTTCGCTTTTCTCGCCCCTGCTTTGGATTCCGGCCGGCATTGTTTTCTACCTGGCCGGGCGGGGGCTGGACGCGGCCGGGATCGACCCCACCAACGAGAAAGCCGCCGTCATCGTCCTTTTCGTCCGTCTGGCGGTCGGGCTGTTCCTCTTCTTCCTGGTCAAGATGATCCTGGACTACGCCCGCATCCGGATCGCGGTCGGCGAGGGCCGGAGCGCCCTGGCCGCCATCGGCTGGGCCTGCCTCTTCGTCCTGCGCAAGCTGGTGCCGACGCTCGGCCTGTATTACCTTCTGGGGATCACGGCCCTGTTCGGGACGGCGGTCTACGGCTGGGTCCAGTCCCTCTTCGGCGGGGCGACCACGGCGGCGATGCTGGGGGGCTTCACGTTGGCCCAGGCCCACATCCTGTGGCGATGCTGGATCAAGGTGGCCTATCAGGCCGCCGAGGTCAAGCTCGCTTCCCTGGAATCTCTCTAGCGGGATTTCAGCGGAAGCCGCGAAGGGCTCGGGCCGGCAGGGTGATGACGGCCTGGAAGAGGTCAAAGACGGCGCTGACGGTGATCCCGACCAGGCGGAAGGGGAGGAGCAGCAGCCAGACCAGGGGATAGAGGAGCAGGGCCAGCAGGGCCAGCGGCCAGCAGAGGATGAAAAGGATCAGCCAGAGAAGGAATCGCATCGTCACACCTCGTCACCCGATGATACGAGGCGGGGAGGAAAAAGGTTCATGAGTCCCGATCCGGAGCGAGCCGCCGATCCCGAGAGGCGGGTCCTGGAGGCCCTGGAGTCGCTCGGCTTGGCCTTCGCCAAGCGCGATCACCCGCCCGTCGCCACGGTGGAGGAGGCGGTCCGGCATTGGCAGGGCATCCCGGGCGCCCATTGCAAGAACCTCTTCCTGCGCAACAAGAAGGGCAACCACCACTATCTGGTCATCGCCGAGCACCTGCGGCCGGTCGACCTCAAGGCCCTGGCCAAGCTGTTGCGGGACGATCGCCTGAGCTTCGCCTCCGACGAGCGCCTGACGCGCCATCTGGGCGTGAGCTCCCGGGGCGGTCTCGCTGTTCGGTCTGCTCAACGACGAGGCCCGGGCCGTGACGGTCATCGTGGACGAAGGGCCTGCGCGGGGCGGAGTTCGTCGAGCTTCCATCCCAACGTCAACACCTCCACGGTGACGATCTCCTGGGCCGCCTTCGAGGCCTTTCTGGCCTGGCGCAAGAATCCCGGTTCTCTTCGTCCGCTTCTGAGCCCCCGTTCGTATGGAAATCCAGGCCCAATAAGGCTATCATGGGGTCCCGCAAGGAGACCCTGCATGACCATCATCGACCTGCTGAAAAAGCTCGTGGAGATGAAAGGGTCGGACCTCCATGTCCTGGTCGGCCTGCATCCCGCCGTCCGCGTCCACGGCGATCTCATCCCTCTGACGGATATCGAGCGCTTCACGCCCCGAAGGCTTGCAGACCCTTCTCTACAGCATCCTGACGGACGAGCAGCGGGAGACGTTCGAGCGCGACAAGGACACCCGCTACGAGCTCGACTTCGCCTACGGCGTCTCGGGCCTGGGCCGCTTCCGGGTCAACGTCCACAAGCAGCGGGGGACGATCGCGGCGACCTTCCGGGCCCTGGCCGCCCAGATCCCCCAGCTCAGCGACCTCGGGCTGCCCGATTCGGTCAAGACCTTCACCACGGCCAAGCGGGGGCTGGTCCTCGTCACCGGACCGACCGGCAGCGGCAAGTCGACCACCCTGGCCGCCATCATCGACTCGATCAACACGAACCGCACCGACCACATCGTGACCATCGAGGATCCGATCGAGTATCTTCACAAGTCCAAGAAGGCCTACGTCACCCAGCGCGAAGTCGGCCCGGCCGGCGACACGCTGTCCTTCAAGAACGCCCTGCGGGCGGCCCTGCGCCAGGACCCCGACGTCATCCTGATCGGCGAGATGCGCGACTTCGAGACCATCGGCATCGCCATCACCTCGGCCGAGACGGGGCATCTCGTCTTCGGCACGCTGCACACCTCGAGCGCGGCCCAGACGATCGACCGCATGGTGGACGTCTTCCCGCCCGAGCAGCAGCCCCAGGTCCGGGTGCAGCTGGCCTCGAACCTCATCGGGGTGGTCTCGCAGGTCCTCCTGCCGCGGATTGACCAGCCGGGCCGCGTCCTGGCCTGCGAGGTGATGATGTGCAACTTCGCCATCCGCAACAACATCCGGATGGGCAAGACCGAGGCCATGGTCCAGACCCTGCAAACGGGTCTGGCCGAGGGCATGCAGACCATGGACCAGTCGCTGCTGCGCCTGTGTAAAGAGGGCAAGATCGACTACGAGATCGCCAAGCCCTATATCTACGACAAGTCCACCCACGAAACGCTCAAGATGTTCCGTCGCCGGCCGGCAGCCCACTCGCCGGAACCCGGCCCCGGACCCAATCCCAGCCAGGGGCCCGCTCCCAGCCAGGGACTCGGTCCCGGAGGCCGATTCGACCGCAAACCCTGATCCCCGGAGGCTCCATGACCTGTCGAGAAGCCCTGCGCCGTACCCGCGTTCTGTCCGTTCCCGCCCGCCCGCTCCCGGTCGAGGAGACTGCCGCCCGCGAGCTCCAGGGCGTGGCCGAAGCCGCCGTCGTACGTCGTGAGCCTGCCCAATCCTTGCGTCCCGTAAGCGCTCGGGGCGTCTTCCGGGTGGCGGTGGCCGACGCCGCCTGGCGGCGCCGCTTGGCCGCGGCCAAGGTTCGCCTTCCCGAGGGCCGGGAATGGTTCTGTTTGAGCCTCGAGGCGGACGGCTCCGGGGCCATAGTGGCTTCCTCGCCGGCCTTCCTGGTTACGGGAGCCCTCCATCTTATCGAGGATCTGGCCGGGGAGGACGTCGCCCGGTTGCGGTGGCTCATGGTCCCCGTCTCATTCGGCTACGAGAAGTCGACCTTCGACATCTGCCTGACCCAGTACGGCCGGATCATCCGCCCATTCGACCACGACCGTTATATGCGGGAGTACGCCCGCCTCGGATTCTCCATGGTCGAAGTCAACGGGCTGGCCTCGCCGCAACCCTGGGAACAGGGGCCGCCCGACGAGTTCTACCCCGAGTTCTACACCTACTGCCCGGCCTTGGACCAGTTCGTCAGCAGCCGCCTGAACCGAGGGCATCTATCCCAAGGCTTACCTGGATGCCAACCTGGCCCGGCTCAAGGAGAACGTCAAGCTGGCCGTGAAGTACGGCCTGACGCCGGGCCTGCTCTCGTTCGAGCCGCGCTCGATGCCCGAGGAGTTCTTCCGCCGCTACCCCACACTGCGCGGACCGCGGGTCGACCACCCCTTCCGCAGCTTCAAGCCCCGCTTCTCGCTGACCCTGGCCCACCCGGCGGCCCGGGCCCATTACGCGGAGCTGATCACGAACCTCGTGCGCGAGGCGCCCGAGCTGGCCTTCATGGCCATCTGGTCCAACGACAGCGGCTCCGGGTTCGAGCACACCAAGTCGCTCTACGTCGGCCGCAACGGCGGGCCCTACCTGGTCCGGGAGTGGAAGGACGACGACGAGATCGCCCGGCTGGCGGCCGAGAACGTGGCGCGCTACTACCGCGTCCTGCGCGACGCGGCCGGCAAGGTCCATCCCGGGTTCCGGGTCATCACCCGGCTGGAGTCGTTCTACGGCGAGCGCAAACACCTCTGGCCGCTGCTTTGCGACGGGATCGACGTCGAGGTCAACTCGCTGCTGACTTCGGGCTGGGAGAACAACTACCCTCACCCTTCGTACAAGGACCAGCAGGTCCTGGGCTCGCTCTACCACAACTCGCTCTCGGCCAAGGAAGGCGAGGCTGCGGCCGAGCTGGCCGGGCGGGGGAGCCGGGCCTATTTCTTCCACTACTTCGCCGCCTTCGGCAACTTCGAGCCGCTGATCGGCACGCCGTTCCCCTGGCTGACCTACGAAAAGCTCAGGTCGGCGGCCGAGCGCAAGGTCCCCGGCCTGGCCCAGATGGGCGGCCTGCATCCGCCCGACAAGGCGCCCTACGCGGTCAACCAGGACGTCTTCCGAGCCTTCCAGCTCGACGCCGGAATGGACATCGAGGCCTCGGTGCTGGCGATTGCCGCGCGATACGCGGGCCCGCGCTGGGCGTCGCGACTGACTCGCGGCTGGCGCCTGGTGGATACGGCCATCCGCAACGCCGTGCCGCTGCCGCTCTACATCGGGATTCGGAACGGTCTGGAACCGGCTCCTGGTGCGGCCGTTCGTCCCCGACCTCGAGAGAATCCCCGAGCCGGAGCGGGCCTACTACGAGAAGGTCATGGTCAGCTCGATCCACAACCCCAACAAGGTCGACCTGGCCAAGGACGTCCTCTTCGAGCTGGTGCCGACCCCACTCGCGGTCAAGGCCGTGCGGCGCATGGACCGCGGGGTTTGGAAGCCGCTCGATGCGGCCGTGGCCCTGTTCAAGACGGCGCTGGACGCGGCCAATGCCGCCGGCGACGAGATGGCCGGGCTGGCCTTCCGCGACCAGTGGATCAGGGCTCGGGCCCTGCGCTGCTGGTTCGAGACCCAGCGCAACGCCGCCGCCTGGATCGCTTCCGTGCACGGCTGGATGGATGCCGGCGGTGCGGCGCGCAAGAAAGCCTTGCGGGCCGATCTGGACGAGGCCGTGGGCCGCGAGATCGCGAACGCCGAGGCCCTGCTCGATCTCTGGAACGAGCCCGGCGTCGAGTGGATGATGGCGGCCGAGGTCGGCGAGACGGCCTTCATCCACGGCACGAATTTCGGGGACCTCCTGCGGCGGAAGATCGCCCTGATGCGCAGGCACCGGCGCGACGAGCCGAGGATCGACCCCGACTACATGTTCCGGCTGCCGGGCGGTCCGGACCTTACGGAAGCTTGACCACGTCCCGCCAGTAGCGCAGCTTGCCCCGCTCGGGCGAGTCCGGGCTGCCGTCGTAGGCCAGGCCCGAGTTCCAGGGCTTGTTCTCGATCAGCAGCCGGCCTTTATAGAGGGCCTTGGTCAGGTTGACGATGGTGTAGGCCATCTCCGTCGCGTTGCCCGAGGCGAACAGGAAGTCGCCGTTGGTCTCGAAGTCTCCGAAGGTGACCTTTCCGGCCTCGTAGAGGTAGCGGGGCCGCTTGTTGTCGCGGACCATGTCCCGGCGCAGGTCGGCCTTGGCGCCGACGACGTAACGGCGGCCGCCCGCCGTGATCTCCACGCTCAGTCCGGTTCGGGCGGATGCAGCCGGGCAGCAGCTTGACGCCCGCCGCCAAGGGGGCCGGATCCGCGCCGGCCGGGTGGGGGATGAGGACGGTCACGAATCCGGTTGTCTCGCCCATCTCGAAATGCTGGGCCCGGGTTTGGTGGATGGTCAGCTCGTCCTGGTAGTGCCGCTTCTGGGGCTCCACGCCCTCGAGCCGGAAGCCCGTGTCGGGCATGACGATGAGCAGGCGCTTGTCCTGGGGCAGGGGCGCGGCGATCACGCCGGCCGTGTTGGCGATGCCGTCGTAGCCGGTGTCGTACCAGCCGGGACCCTGGGCGTGGATCTTGCGGGTGTGCCAGAGGTCGGCCAGGGTGAACCACTCCTCGCGCAGGGACTTGAAGAAGTCGAAGACGACATAGAAGCCGCCCTCCTTGACGTAAGCGATGACCCGGTCGGCCTGGTAGCCCCAATTGTCGTCGATCGTCCGGGCCCGGCCGTAGTCGATGTCCGGCAGGGTGATGAAATCGACCTTTTGGGTCCGGACCCGGCGGTACGAGCCGGCGTTGCGCAGGAAGTCGAGGAGCTTCTGGCCGGGGATGGCGGCGAATCCGGGCGAGCTGTAGCGCGATTCACCGTCCTTTTGGCCCATGAAGATCTTCTCCGGCCGGACGACCAGCCGGTTGTGGAAGTAGTCCTGCCGGAACTGACCGTAGGGGCCGCTGGGCATGTAGTCGCGGTAGCCCGCGTCGTGCAGGAGGACCGACCCGCCGTCCATCAGCAGGGCGATGGAGTTCTCGTCGGCGTGGCCGTGGGTCATCTTCTCCTCCTCGACCGGGATGGTGTCGCGGAGGTAGTCGCGGAAGTTCAGCCCGCCGTCGCCCTCGTCGCGGTAGTTCCAGAGAAGGTAGGAGGCTTGCGGTCCCCAGCCGTTGCGCAGGACGATCTTCTTGCCCTGGACGTCCTCCATGACCTCCCGCGAGAGGGCGGGCGGCTCGGCCGCGGCGACGGCGTCGCTGCCCCAGCGGACGATGTCCATGAACATGTAGCCGAGCCCGACGCTGTTGGGCTTGGCGAAGTCGACGAACTTGCGGGCGATGCGCGAGGCCGCCCACTTGAGCTGGGGGTTCTTGTAGCGGGCCGCGGCGGCCTCGAAGAAGACCAGGTAGTGGGGCCAGTTGGAGTCCCAGTGGGCGTCGCCGAAGTCGGGGATCATCCCGGCCGGGCTCATCAGGTTCAGGAAGTACTGGGCATAATAGTAGATCTCGGGTGTTGCGAATAGGCCGTCCAGGTCGCGCAGGGCTTCGGCGTAGCCGAGGAGGGAATAGAGCCAGACGCCGTGATAGATGGTGGCGTCCTCGATCTCCCAGTTGCCCCAGTTGTCGTCGCCCAGGGCCCGCCGCTGCATGTCCCAGGTCTTGACGTTCGGGTCGCCGGGAAGCGCCCGCACGGCCCAGGCCAGGTTCTCGGCCCGCAGGATGGCGCGGTTCATGGCCCCCCACTCCTGGGTCCGGAGCATGTAGCCGACGCTTTCGGAGATGATCTTGGCGCACTTGGCGTCCTCCTCGGCCGTGAGCTGCTTCAGCCGGCGGAGGTCCTCATAGGCCCGGATGTAGCGCATGACGGTGAAGAAGTCGGACAGGGCCGGCACGGCGTCGTCGTAGTCGTGGCGCAGCTTACGGGCCCAGTCGGGAAACTCGGACCGGAAGTCGCCGTAGGTCAGCAGGATTTTCTTGGCCCGGGTGACGTACTCCGGCTTGCGGTCGCGCTCGAAGAGCTGGGCGTAGATCGAGGCCATCTCCAGGAGGCTGCCGGGAGCCCGGTAGCCGAAGACGTTCTTGGGGTCGAAGGTCTTGCGCCAGGCCGCGATCATCTCGTCGTAGTGGTCCCAGGCGTAGTCGGCCGAAGCACGGGCGTAGGCCAGGTACTGGGCCATGGGAACCGGCGTGAGGGCCGGCGCGGGAGCGCCGGGGGCTTGAGGCAGGAGCCAATCCCCGTCGAGGCGACGATAAGGACGGCGGTGAAGGCGGCGAGAGCCGGCCGGCGGATGGGGGAAGATGTCATGATGATGGCCTCCGGGGAGTGGATACAATCGCACCGCCCTATCATATTGAAATAGGGGTCAGGTCTCAACATTTGACATTCGGCATTCAGCCGGTCGACCCTTAATGAGCGAGGGCACCGGCCAATGTCAAATGTTGAGACCTGACCCCTGGTTCTTTGGGTATAATAGCGGCATGAGTGAACTTCCGGCCGGGATCGAGGCGTCTGGGACGAGAAACGCGGTTCGCCAAGGGAGCCGCCCTCTTCCAGGCCGACGATCCCGCCGCGACCTTCTATTACATCCTCGCAGGGCGAGATCCGCGTTTTCAAGCTGGACGACCAGGGCCGCGAGCTCGAAGTCACCCGGATCGGCGGCGGCGAGTTCGTCGGCGAGGCCTTCGCCCTGCGCCGCGGCCGCTATCCGTTCTTCGCCCAGGCCGCCCGCGACAGCCGGGCCCTGGCCTTCCCGGCCGCCGCCGTCGAGAAGGCCGTGGCTTCCGATCCCGCCGCGGCCCGCTATCTTCGTGCGCCTTCTGGCCGACAAATGCATGCGCCTGAGCAGCCGGGTCGAGAGCCTGGCCATGCGGACGGTCAAGCAGCGCGTGGCCGAGTTCCTCCTCTCGCGCTGCGGCGGCGCGGGCGGCTGCCGGGTGGATCTGTCCATGAGCAAGGGCGAGCTGGCCAAATCCCTGGGCACCGTGGGCGAGACGCTCTCCCGCACCCTGCGCCAGATGCGCGAGGAAGGCCTGATCGAGGTCCGGGGCAAGGCCATCCGGATCGTCGACTGCGCGGGGCTTAAAGCCGGCCTGGCCTGACCGGCCGGTTTGACCTCGGTCAAGGAACGCCGCCCCCTTTCCCGCTATGATTCCCCCTCAAGGAGAACAACCATGGCCAAGCGCAAAATCATCGAGATCGATCGCGACCTGTGCAACGGCTGCGGGCTCTGCACCACGGCCTGCGCCGAGGGCGCGCTCCAGCTCGATGCCGAGAACAAGGCCGTCCTGGTCCGCGAGCTCTTCTGCGACGGCATGGGGGCTTGCCTGGACGTCTGCCCGACCGACGCCCTTAAGATCATCGAACGGGACGGCGAAGCCTATGACGCCAAGGCCGCCTACGATCACGTCCTGAAGACGCGCGGCAAGGACGCCGCCAAGCACGTCCACGGGATCAGCGAGGCGGGCACATCACGAAGGCCATGGCCATCATCACGGCCACGGGCGGCATCACGCCGTCCTGCCGGTCCCGCCACGCCGCCAAGCCGGCCGGCCGCAAGACAATCGATGGCCTGCGGCTGCCCCGGCAGCCTGGCCCAGGAGATCAAGCGCGAGCCCGAAGCCGCCTCGGACAAGACCGTCTCGGGCCGCTCGGAGCTGACCCAGTGGCCGGTCCAGCTCCACCTGGTCTCGCCCTTCGCCCCCTACCTCCAGGGCGCCGACCTGCTGGTCGCCGCCGATTGCACGGCCTTCGCCCTGGGCAGCTTTCACCAGGACCTGCTCAAGGGCAAGAAGCTCGTCATCGCCTGCCCCAAGCTCGACGAGACGGCCGGCTACATCGAAAAGCTGGCCGAGATCATCAAGATCAACGACATGCAAGTCCGTGACGGTGGCCATCATGACCGTGCCCTGCTGTTCCGGCCTCTTCCGCATGGTTGAGGATGCGGTCGAGCTCTCCGGCGCCGATTAAGTCCCGCGCAAAGTCGTCGTGGGCATCGACGGCAAGATCGTCAGGCTGAGAAGTACACTTCTTCGCCGTTGGCCGAACACCATGAAGCAGCTCGTCGACCATCCCCGGAGGCGGGTGAAGAGTCTGTCTCCGACTAACAACTAAAGTGTCATTTCCGAAGCCGGGCCGTAGTAGATGCCGTTGAACAGCCACTTGAACGTCCCGTGCGGCTGGCCGCGGAAGGCGATCTCGGGCCCGAACAGGAAGAGCCGGCCCTTGGCCACCGGCGCATCGATGGCCTGGATGCCGCGCCACAGGTAGTGGTCGCCCCAGACCCAGCCGCTGCGCAGCGGATTCTTGGTCTCGAACCAAGCCACAGAGCGCAGGCCCTTCTGCGGCGCCTCGGGCATCAGGTCGAAGACCGGGCTGTTGTCGAAGAAGACATCCACCAGCTCGGGCATGCCGTAGGCCAGGGGGTGGGTGTTGTCCACTCTGACCTGGAGGATGGATCCCGGGACATAGTACTTCTCGCGAGCCGGCGGCACTTCCCGGCCGTCGGCGGCCTTCTCGAGCAGGTGATTGGCCACGGGCAGGCCCAGATGGTAGGCCAGCTGGGTCGAGCCGGAGATGGTCAGCATCGTTCCGCCGTCCTCCAGGAACTTCTTGAGCTGGGGGATGGTCTTGTCGGCCGTCACCCGGCCGACCATGGACTGGAATTCGGCCGGGATGTTGGACGGCGTCGGGGCGGCCGAAGCCTCCGCCGCCGCCCGGCCTGGCCGCCGCCGAAAGCCGGGATTCCGCCTTCGACGAAGATCAGGACATCGAACTTGGCGGCCAGATTGCCGGCGTCGAGACGCCGGCGCGTAGACGACCTCGAATGGGAACTCGAACTGCTCCAGAGTCCAGCGCATCCAGCCGGAGTCCATCGAGCCGCCGTAGTTGTCCCACAGCGCCGATCCGGACGGGCTTGAGCTTGAAGGCGTCGCCGGACGGCGGCAGGTCGAGCGTATCGACCGGCAGGCCGAGGTCCTTGGCGGCCTTTTCCAGGACGGGCAGGACGCCGGGCTTGGCCGGTACGTAGATCGTGCCGGCCGGGTAGGTCTTGCCGTTGGCCTGGAGCGGGGATTTCAGCCAGATAGACCTCCCCGCCCGCTTTGAGCAGACGGTTGGTGGCGATGGCGGCGTCGTTGATCTGGTGGCCGATCAGGAATCCGGCCGCCTTGGCCGCGCCGGAGCCCAGGACGGAGGCCGGCGGCTTGGCGAAGCCGACGATCTCCTGGAACGGCCCGTCGAAGGCGTCCAGGATGCGGTCGAACTGGACCCCCATCTGGAAGGCGACCGTCCAGCCGGCGCTGTCGTAGGGCGGGCGGGGAGGGCCGCCGGGATAGGCGAAGTCGTTGGGGTGGTCCTGCGGCTCGAACATGCGACATCAGGTGGGCCCGGAAGGCCTGGGCCGCCTTGACCACGTAGGACCCGGCCGGATAGGTCTTGCCGGCCGACGGTGAAGGCCTGGGTCGCCCGGTGGATCGTGACGCCGCTCTTGATCAGGGTGTTGACGAACTTGGTCGCGGTCAGAAAGTCGGGCTGGTCGGACGGCAGGATGAAGCCGCGCGGGTCGCGCTGGGCCGGGTCGCGCAGGGCCTCATAGTACTTGATGGTCGCCGCGCCGCCGCCGCGCTGGCCGCCGAATCCGCGCCTGGGCGGGGTCGCCGGCCGCCGGGGCGGCCGCCCGTTCGCGCTCGACTCTGGCCTGCAGTCCGGCCACTTCGCGCGGCAGGAAGGTCCAGGTGTCGGTGCTGCCCTTGGCGACGGCGTTGCGGCCCATGACGTAGCGGTTCCAGAGCACTTCCTCGCGGCGCTGGGCGGCGAAGTTGAGGATGGCCTTGCAGGCGGTGATGGAATAGTCGATGGACTGCCGGAAGTGCCACTTCTGGGGCATGATCGGGTAGGGATAGTCGCCCGTCGGGCAGCATCCGGCCCGGGATGAAGGGGATGTTCATCGGGCGTCGGGTTGCCGATGATCTCGGTCAGGATGCCGATGACGTTGTGGAAATACCCGGTGCTGCGCAGGCCGCCGTTCCACCAGGTCGAATAGCTGGCCCCGCCGCGCATGATCGCGCCGGGCTTGCCCTCGGCCGCGAAGCGCTCGTGCATGGCCAGCCCGAGCAGGTCGGTCCCGAGCGGGACCAGGGGGTCGAAGTCGTAGTTGAACGGGTCGCGGAAGGGGGGCAGAACAGGACCGTGCCCTGCGGCCCGGTCTGGTGCTGGTTATAGAGGAACTGGGGGTGCCATTCGATGTAGAGCTGGCGGCTGACGGCCTCGCTCTCGGACTGGGTGACCATGTAGAAGTCGCGGTTGTTGTCGTGGCCGATGTACTTCTGGTAGAGGCGCGGCAATACCGCTCATGGACCGCTTGAGGCGGGTCCTTCTCGCGCATGTACCAGTCGGCCACCAGCTCCAGCCCGTCCGGATTGACCGGGGCAGACGAGCAGGATGACGTCGTCCAGGAGGCGCAGGGTCTCGGCGTCCTTGCCGCTGACCATCTGCCAGACCAGCTCGATGACGGCCTGGCCGCCGACGACTTCGGTGGCGTGCAGGCCGCCGTCGATCCAGACGACCGCCTTGCCCTCGACCGCGAGCTTGCGGGCCTCGACGTCGGTCAGGCCCTTGGCCAGGGCCAGCTTGCGGCTGATCGTCCTTGTAGCGGGCCAGCTTCTTGAGGTTGGCCGGGGCGGTGATGATGGCCATGATCATCGGCCGGCCCTCCTCGGACTTGCCGATATCGACGAGCGCCATGCGGTCGGATTCGCGCATCCAGCTTCTTCCAGTAGGCGGTCAGCTGGGTGTAGTTGATCATCTTGTAGTCGTCGCCGACGGCGAACCCGAAGTGGGCCTTGGGTGAGGTCGGGCCGGCGGCGGCGAGAAGGGATGCGGCCGAGAAAGCCAGGACAAGGACGAGGGCGGGGATCTTTCTCCAGGACGGCATGAGAACCTCCGGAGATAAGAAATCGGACGAGGAGATATATCAGAGGCCGGAGCCTGATGTCAAAAACGCCCGTTGAAGGCTGCAAAAAAAAGGGCCGCGCCGGGCGCGCCCGGCGCGTGCACGGCTTGAACCCGACGGGGATCAGGCCTGAAGCATCTTCTTGACGATGTCGACCAGGCCGAGGGCGTAGTCGACCTGCTGGAAGGCGATCTTGCCCTTCTCGGCGATCTTGGTGAAGCGCCCGTCCTTGTTGCTGTCCTTGGTCACGACGATGAAGTCGGCCAGGGGGGCGACGGCGTCGATCATCCGCTCGTTGTCGCTGCCGGCCGGGCCGCGGCCGGCTTCGCCGCCGACGTGGACGGCGACGAGGAAGATCTTGTTCTTCTTGCAGTAGTCGACGAGCTTCTTGACCCGGGCTTCCTCGGCTGTCGATGGTCAGGCCCGAGGCGCCCATGCCCTTGAGGCTGGCGCCGATGGCGATGATGACGGCCTTGAAGGGCGTGCCCTTGGGGAACTTGGCCGTGTCGGTGGTGCTCTCGACGTGGAAGCCCTCGGCCGAGGCCTTGCCGGCCAGGCCGACGCCGGCCGCGATCATCTCGGCGGTCGGGACGTCGCAGTAGTCGTACTTGACGTCGGCCTCTTCGAAGACGATGTTCACGGCGTTGACGTCGTTGCTCTGGCCGGCCGAGGTGGTCAGGACGGGCAGCTGGGCCTTGGGGACGGCCGCCTGGGCGGCGACCAGGAGTCGACGGCCGCGGCGGCGATCAGGATCGAGAAAGTCTTTTTCATGTCGTTCACTCCTTGGGATCGGCTGCATCCGCATTATAGCGCGTTCCGGCGGTCGGCGGCGAGCCCGCCGTCAGCGGCGCCCGCCGGGCGCCGGATCCTGCTCGAGCCAGGTGTCGACCATGCGGACGGCCTTGTTCCACTGGGCGCGCATAGGCGTTGACCCGGTCGCGGGTCCGCTTCTCGGAGTTGTAGAAGCCGAAGTGGTTGTACTTGACCAGCAGCTTGTCGCCCAGGTCCCACCAGCCGGCGACGATCTTGTCGTCCATGGTCGATGACCGTCTTGGTCAGGTACTCGCGGGCCTTGGCCGGGCTCTTGGCGTACAGCTCCAGGGCCGCCTTGTCGATCTCGGGGATCTTCTGGACGGCCGCCGCCTTCGTACTCGAGCTGGGCCTTCTGGACGTCCTTGATGGCCTGGTTGTAGACGACCTGGGTGTGGAAGTCCACGTAGTCGCAGGCCCAGCGGGCCGAGGCCCGGTTGAAGTCGAAGTGGTCGCCGACGGTGAAGGACTTGGGAATGGCGTTCATGCCGGCGTAGAGGGGCATGTAGATCGAGGTGTCCTGGACGCCGAAGGCCACCCAGCAGATGCCGCCGATCTCGATTGGGCAGGCCCGGGCCGGCACTGGAC
The DNA here is from genome assembly GCA_963803915.1 of Candidatus Aminicenantota bacterium. Taxonomy (GTDB): domain Bacteria; phylum Acidobacteriota; class Aminicenantia; order Aminicenantales; family UBA4085; genus UBA4085. The sequence goes on from CAWDOL010000006.1 coordinate 51,189, forward strand.
CAGGCTGGTGTACTCGACGTTGGCCACGCTGATCTTGCGCGTGCCGCCGTAGTAGTTGGGATTCTGGAAGGGGCCGCCGCGGATGCCCTGGACGGGGTCGAAGATGGTGCCGTAGGACTTGTCGCGGGTCAGGTTCATGACGTCCTGGACCGAGAGCTTCTTGTCGGGCTTGACCGAGAAGGGCAGGTCCATGTTGGGCGTGTTGGGGTTGAGCTTGAGGGAGGGGGCCACACTCGACAGGAAGCGCCACAGCCGCTGCGGCCGCCGTTGGTGCTGAGGGCCGAGCCCTGGGCCGGGGAGTAGGCGTGCTTCCAGCTGAAGGGCTTGCCGGAGGCCGGGTCATAGAGCTTCTGCTCGACGGCGAAGGAGACGATGTTGGAGGAGCCCATGAAATTGTCCTTGTCCTCCAGGTTGATCTCGCCGATGCGCGACTCGTTGGGGCAGACGCTGACGTGGTCGTCGGGCACCCGCTGGGCGCACCAGACCGCGCCGGGCTTGCCGGTCTCGGGCGTCCATAGCGGGCCGACGGGCATGATCTCGAAGATCCAGACTTCGTTGGGGTCGGACACGGCGAACATCTCGCCGTCGTCGTTGAAGCCGTAGCCGTACTTGTCGGCCAGATCGCCCATGACCTGGATGCACTCGCGGGCCGTCTTGCTCCGCTCCATGCCCAGCAGCGAGAGCATGGTCAGGTCGATCTTGGCCGAGGGGGTGTTGTTGACCAGCTTGCGGACGGTGCCCAGGGTGGACTCGGAGATGGCCACCTGGTTCTCGTTCATGTAGCCGAACATGCCGTGGTGGTAGGCGTAGGTGTGGGGCACTTCGGGGATGGAGAAGCCGGTGTCGCCCTTGGTCGGGGCGTAGCGGCCACTTGGTGCCCTCCGGCCAGGTCGTGTACTGGTTGATGTGCCAGATCTTGCGCACCGCACCCGGCTTGTGGTCGGCCGGCCGGGACGTGGCCCCAGGTCCAATCGCAGGTGCCGCAGTCGCAGGTGTGGGTGGTCATCGTCGACCCGTCGGTCGAGGCGCCCTTGCCGACCAGGATGACCGTGCAGGCCTCGTGGTCCGGCGTCAGGGTCAGGTCCAGGCCGTCTCCGTCGGGCCGGGCCGACGAAAGCGAACACGGCGGCCATCAGGCCGACCGCCAGAGCGGCCGCGACCGCCCAGCTCTTGGAGTGTCTCATCGTCCGTCTCCTTTACTTATTTTTCCAGCCGTATATCGACCGTCGCGCACGGCCTTGTTCCAGACGTGGCCGTACAGCTGGATGCGCGTCCCGGGTGCGCTTCTCGGAGTCGTAGAAAGCCGAAGTGGTTGTACTTGACCAGGAGCGCGTCGCCCAGGTCCCACCAGGCGGCCACGACCTTGTCGGCGTTCTCGTTGCTGAACTTGGTGACGAGCTTGACGGCCTCGGCCGGCGACTTGGCGTAGAGGGCTTGAGCCTGCTTTGTCGATCTCGGGGATCTTGGCCACGGCCCCGGCCTCCCACTCCAGACTGGGCTTTCTGGACGTCCTTGATGGCCTCGGCTGTAAACCGGCTGGACGTGGAAGTCGACGTAGTCGAAGGCCCAGCGGGCCGAGGCCCGGTTGAAGATCGAAGTGGTCGCCGACGCTGAACGACTTGGGGATCGACGTCGTCCCGGCGTAGAGGGGCATGTAGCAGGACGTGTCCTGGATCGCCCCAGGACAGCCAGGTGATGCCGCCGATCGGGTCGGGCAGCCACGACCGGCACTGGGTGACGGTGGTGTATTCGACGTTGGAGACGCTGATCTTGCGCGTCCCGGTGTAATAGTTGGGGTTCTGGAAGGGGCCGCCGCGGATGCCGGTGACGGGGTCGAAGATGGTGCCGTAGCTCTTGTCCCGGGTCAGGTTCATGACGTCCTGCACGGAGAGCTTCTTGTCCGGCTTGACCGAGAAGGGGAAGTCCATGTTCTCCAGGCTGGGCGCGAAGTTCTTGGACGGGGCCACGGTCGAGAAGAACCGCCACATCCGCTGCCGGCCGCCGTTCGTGCTCAGGGCGCTGCCGGCGCCGGGGGAGTAGGCCCGCTTCCAGTTGAAGGGCTTGCCGGCGGCCGGGTCGTAGAGCTTCTGCTCGACGGCGAAGGAGACGACGTTGGCCGAGGCCAGGAAGTGGTCCTTGTCCTCCAGGTTGATCTCGCCGATGCGCGACTTCGTTGGGGCAGACGCTGACCATCGTCGTCGGGCACGCGCTGGGCGCACCAGACCGCGCCGGGCTTGCCGCTCTCGGGCGTCCAGAGCGGGCCGACCGGCATGATCTCGAAGATCCAGACTTCCTTGGGGTCGGTCACGGCCAGCATCTCGCCGCCGTCGACGAAGCCGTAGCCGTACTTCTCGGCCAGGCTGCCCATGAGCTGGATGGCCTCGCGGGCCGTCTTGCAGCGCTCCATGGCCAGCAGGGTGAGCATGGTGATGTCGGTCTTGGCGGTCGGGGTGGGGTTGCCGAGCTTGCGGACGTTGCCGATGGTCGACTCGCCGATGGCCAGCTGCTGGTCGTTCATGTAGCCGAAGACGCCGTGCATGTAGCCGTAGGTGTGGGCCGGCTCGGGGATCTCGACGCCGACGTAGTCCTTCTTGATCAGGTCCCACTTGAGGCCCTCGCTCGGCGGCCAGGTCTTCATCTGGGAGATGTGGTAGAGCTTGCGGATCGTCGCCGGGCTTGTGGTCGGCGGCCGGGACCTTGCGCCAGGTCCAGTCGCAGATGCCGCAGTCGGCGGTGTGGGTGGCCATGATCGAGCCGTCGGTCGAGGCGTCCTTGCCGACCATGATGACGGTGCAGTTGTCCATGGCTGGAGGCGAAGTCGAAGGCCTCGGCCTCCCCGGCGGAGGCCGGGAGCGGCAGGGCCAGAATAGATCAGGGCCGCCGCGGCCAGGGCCAGGGCCGCGGGGAAGGGGAATCGCTTGCGTCGAGAGTGAGTCATCAGGAGCTCCTTGCTTGGGCGTCGGCCGTTATTGGTAGTGGACGCGGCCCGCTTCGGCCTTGGCCGGGTCATGGAAATACTTGCCGACGCCGTCGCGGACGAGGTCGGCGTACTTGGGCGCTCCGGACATGCGGATGGTCCGGTCGGGCGTCTTCTTGCTGTACTGCCGTAGGATCTCCAGGGCCGTGCTCATGTGCTGGCCGACCCGCTTGTCCATCGGCCAACCGTTCTCGTCGTAGGGGACGAAGAGCTTTTTCTTCTTGGCCAGGCTGAGCAGGAAGGGGTCCTTGCCGTCGAGCAGGAGCTTGACGGTCTTGGGGCCGGTCGGCTGGTCGAGGAAGGGGATGGGGGCCTCCAGCAGGAAGGGCATGGTGTCGGAGTGGTCGCCGATCTCGCGGTGGGACAGGCCGTGGAAGTTCGCCGGCGAAGGCTCGACATGGCTGTCGAAGCCCTCCATGGCCTTGACCATCATGGTTGCCAGGGTGGCGATCTTAGCCGACTTCTGCGGGGCCACGACGCAATTGGTGACGGGGAACATGGTCTCGGCGCCGTGGAAGTCGATGGCCACGTCGATCTTCTCTTTCCGCATCATCTCCATGGCCGCAAACGAGACGCGCTCCATGATCGGGCCGTCCGGCCGGCCCGGCCAGGTCCGGTTGGTGTTGCGGACGTCCAGGTAGGAGAGGAGCTGCTTGTCGGGATAGTGGATATAGACGTCCGGGTCGGGCCAGGACTCGAGCGGCGAGGCGTCGCGGGTACCCATGCGGAAGCGGACCTTGCCCCAGTCGGTGGGGATGTCGTAGTAGAGCGGATAGCCGTCGCCGGCCTTGGTGTTGCGGCTGGCCGAGACGTTGATGGAGGGGATGATGTAGAGGGTGCCTTTCTCGACGACCGCGTTCTCGATCAGGATCAGGACGGCCAGCAGGCCGGCCGGCTCGTTGGCGTGGGTGTTGGCCATGAGCAGGGCCTTGCCGCCCGGTTCCTTGCCTTCCATGACATAGACGTCGGCGTCGACGAAGCGGCCCTTGAGGCCGGGCGAGTAGTCGCTGAGCTTGATGACCTTGGTCACGCCGGGGCCGGCCACGATGGGCATGTTGTAGTGGCGGTGCTTGAAGAGAGGCACGCCGCCGGCGACGGCCAGGGCGCCGAAGATGACGGCCAGGATGATCTTGACGCGGGCGGGATGGGCCATGGCCTTGCTCTCCGGGGCGCTCATTTGACCCTCAGAAGGCGGAGGACGAGCGGCACGAGGACCAGCAGGCCCAGGATGAGGTCGTTGGCGCTCTTTCTCTCGCGCAGGAAGTTCCAGCCGAGGAGGCAGACCAGCTCGGCCGTGATCAGGTAGTACAGGATCATGATGATGTTCATGGGGGCCTCACATGCTCCAGCGGACCAGGAAGGACAGCTTGGCGCTGTAGACGACCATCAGGATGCCGGCGGCGGTGATGACCAGCCAGGGCAGCCAAGTCTGCCGCAGGAAGGACCCGTAGGTGCCCTTATAGTCCGAGACCATGACGCTCAGGCGGCCGATCAGGGCCGTCGGCGGCAGGCCGTCGCCCAGCGGCCAGAGGATGCTCAGACCGGCGATGGCCACCGTGGCGTGCAGGCCGATGGAGTCGAAGAACCAGATCAGCGGGATGCCCAGGATGGCCGCCGCGCCGTAGGTCAGCACGCCCTCGGAGACCGGGATGATGACGGCCAGCCCGATGAAGAGCAGGACGAGCGGGATGGAGATGACGGCGTAGGAGATCATGCCGCGCACCCCGGTGGCGGTCATGATCTGCTGCAGCATGCCGACCACGATCATGGTGGCCAGCAGCGGCAGGAGCCGCTTCATCGTGTCGCGGGCCAGCTTCAGGACGTCGGGCTTCTTGGGGCTGACGAGCCACGCGGTGAAGGCCGCGGCGCTGAACTCGAGCGGCAGGCCGAAGATCGGGGTTGCGAACGGCCAGGTCCGGTTGGCCATGACCATGCCGAAGAAGACGAGGAAAGGCAGGAGCACGCGCCAGCCTTTCATGTTGGCCGGGGCCGGGGGCAGGGCGGCCAGGGCGGCGGCCTTGTCCAGACCGCCTTCCTTTTTGAGCCCCAGCCAGAGCACGGTGAAGGTGCCCAGGATGAGGACCGGGATGCCCAGGGTGTAGGTGAAGCCGACGTAGGGGATGGCCGTGCCGGCGCAGAGGATCATGGCCCAGATGTTGACCGGCGGCGCGGCCGCGGCCAGGCCGGCCACGATGAAGAGGATCGCGGCGGTCTTCTTCTCGGGGATGCCCAGGGCCTTCAGGGCCAGGGCTACCGGTGCGCCGACGACGAGGAGCGAGACGCTGCCGGCTCCGGTCAGGGCGCCCGGGATGAGGATGATGATCATCAGCACCAGCAGGGCCACCACACGGACGTTGTAGAACAGCTTGATGGCGCCCCGGACGACGTAGTTGACGCCGCCCGACTCGCTGACCAGGGCCATGAAGAAGGTGGCCGTGGAGAAGACGAGCATGACGTCGAGGTAGGGGAACATGCCCTCGACCAGGTGGCGGGGCAATTCCCCGATCGGGGGCGTTTTGAGGAAGGCTCCGCCGATGCCCCCGACGAGGGCGGCGGCCAGGATGCTCAGCTCGACCGAGAGCTTCTTGAAACTGGCCGCGGCGTAGGCGGCCACCATGAGGAGCAAGAGGACACCGATTTGTAGGGTCATGTGTACTCCAAGCGGGCATTGTATGCCGCGGTTCCCGGCCGGTCAAGACTTGCAAATTGTCTCGCAAATTGACCGCCGCTCGTTTGCGCGGCGGGCGAACCCGTCTTGTCCGTGAACGGGTGGTTGGCGGCCGCCCTGACCGAGAAGCCCCCGGCAGGCCCGATCTTCGATCAACACGAATTCAAGGAAGAGCCGGCCAGGCGGTAGCGGTTAGAAGAATATCCGGTGGGGTATCGCGGCGGCGCGCAGGGCTTTGGCGATCGCCTGCCTGCGTTCCTTGAAGAATGCGTCGGTCAGGGCCGCGGCGAAGCCGTGCCGCTCGGCGAAGGCCCGGATGTGGGGAACATAATTCAACCTATCGACCAGGATCTCGTCGACTTTTCCTACCAGAAGGCCGATCAAGCGGGCATGATCGCCGTGCAGAATGGGCCCAATGAAGGCCGTCGTCCTGACTCCCGCCTCGTGGAAGCGGGCCAGGGCCTCGATCCGCTCGTCAGGCGATGACGCCCCCGGCTCGAAGAGACGGGCCACGCGCTCGTCGTCGGTGGTGATCGATATGGTCAGGGTGACATCGGGAATCGTGCGGATGAGGTCGAGGTCACGAACGACCCGGGCGGACTTGGTCTGGATGCGGATGGGATGGCCTGCGCCGCGCAGGACCTCGAGGCAGGCCCGGGTCAGTCCGAAGCGCTCCTCGGCCGGCTGGTAGGGGTCGCAGACCGAGGCGATCCAGATCGTCCCCGGCTTGGCCTTCGGGACTTGGCGGGCCAGCAGGCGTCGGGGCGTTCGTCTTGGCATCGACGAACGTCCCCCAGGGTTCGGTGTGGCCCGAGTAGCGGGGGATGAAGAGGCTGGCATAGCAGTACTTGCAGCCGACGGCGCACCCCGTATAGGGGTTGACGCAGAACTCGTGGATCTTGGAGGCGTTGAGGATCGATTTGGCCTGGACCTCACGCACAATCATAGGGCTCATTATAGCGCAGGGCGATCCCACGGCGCTTGACTAGCCGATGAAGATTGGAAGAGTTCTGGGCTTGTATTGGCATTTTCGTAATATTCCGGGGAGATCAGGCGGTTTGGGGTGTCGGCCAACGGCGAAATCGCGAGGGCGGCGCCTTTTTCCACGGATCTCTGAGGGAAGCCAACGGCCGCCGAGGACTGTTTGAGCTAGGAAAGAACAATCGAATACGAGACAGAGTGGGAGGGCATACTGGTCAGTTAAGACAAGCGTGCGAGTTCCGAGGCGCCGAAGAGAGCGGTGGGAAAAGGCGAGAAGAGCCCGAAGCCGCCCTCACAACGACGAGCGAAGCGCCAGTCGAAGCGAGGACTACCAAAGCGTTGCCGGGCCGGCACCCCAAACCGCCCTCCCCGGAATTGGGCGAAGAACCTTGAAAATAAGATCTTCTATCTATAGTCTAAAAGAACGCCCGATGGAGAGGAGACTCCAATGAATTGGTGGACCGAGGCGCGATTCGGCCTGTTCATCCACTGGGGGCTTTACGCCCTGCCCGCCCGGCACGAGTGGGTCCGCTTCAACGAGCGGATGACCGAAGAGGACTACCGGAGATACTTCGAGCAGTTCAACCCCGACCTCTATGATCCCGGGGAATGGGCCCGGCAGGCCAAGGCCGCCGGGATGAAGTATGTCGTCGTCACCGCCAAGCACCACGACGGCTTCTGCCTGTTCGACTCGAAGCACACGGACTATAAAGCCGCGGCCGCACCCTGCGGCAAGGACCTCATCGCTCCGCTGGTTGAGGCTCTGCGTGCGGAGGGGCTCAAGGTCGGGCTCTACTACTCGCTCCTGGATTGGCACCATCCCGAGTATCCCGTCGACCGCCAGCATCCCCAGGCCAGCGGACAAGGCCTTCCGCAAGGCGACCTCGGGTCGTGACGTCAGGAAGTACGCCGCCTACATGCGCGACCAGGTCCGCGAGCTGCTGACGAATTACGGCAAGATCGATTATCTCTTCCTTGATTTTTCCTTCCCCGGCGAAGACGGCAAGGGCCGGGCCGACTGGGAGTCCGAAAAGCTCCTGGCCCTGATCCGCGAGCTGCAGCCGGGCATTCTGGTCAATGACCGACTCGACCTGCTGGATGTGCCGGGCGGCTGGGACTTCCGCACGCCCGAGCAGTTCATGCCCCGCGACTGGGTAACCGTCGACGGGCGAAAGGTGCCCTGGGAGACCTGCCAGACCTTCTCCGGAAGCTGGGGCTACCATCGCGACGAAGCCACCTGGAAGAGCGTCCGCCAGCTCCTGGTCATGTTGATCGAGGTCGTGTCCAAGGGGGGCAATCTCCTGCTCAATGTGGGGCCGACCGCACGCGGCCTCTTCGACGAACGGGCCAAGGAACGGCTGGACGGGATCGGCCGTTGGATGAGGCTCCACGACCGGGCCATCACCGGCTGCACCCAGGCCCCGGAGGGATTCTCCAAGCCCGAAAAGGCCCTGCTGACGTACAATCCGGATTCCCATCGCTTGTATGTCCACGTCCTGGAATGGCCGATGGGCTTGCTGACCTTGCAGGGGCTGGGCGGCAAGGTCCGCTATGCCCAGCTCCTCAACGACGCTTCGGAGATTCCGTTCCGGGACGCTTCCAACCCGCGGGACCTGGGCTACATGGGCTTCCTGCCAGGCGACCGCAAGGATACTGACGGCGGCGAGGTGGTCTTCCGCCTTCCCGTCGTCAAGCCCGATGTCGAGGTGCCGGTCATCGAGATCATCCTAAAATAGGCGGCAACGGGTTCATGGCCAGCCGACCGTCATCAGGAGGCGCCGACATGAGAGGAAGCATTCGAATCCTTCTGCCCGTCTTGATCCTGATTCCCTTTTCCGGCTTGGTCGGAGGCCGCATCGGCCCGGCCCAGCCGACCTCCATCGTCCGGGTCACGGATTTCGGCCTCAAGCCCGACAGCCGCGAGAACGCGGTTCCGGCCGTTATCAAGGCCCTGCAGGCCTGCCGCCGCTTCGACCGGCCCGTGCTGCTCTTCCCCCAGGGGCGCTATGATTTCTGGCCCGTGCCCGAGCTGCAGAAGGAGTTCTTCGAGTCCAACACGACCGACAACAATCCCAAACGACTGGCGATCTTCATCGATGCCTTCACCGGCTTGACCGTGGACGGCGACGGCTCGAGCTTCGTCTTTCACGACCGCATCCAGCCGCTCACCGTGGACCGCTCCTCCGAAGTGATCATCCGCAACCTCAACATCGACTGGGACGTCCCCTTGAGCGCCGAGGCCGTCGTCGCGGCCGCGACCGAGGAAGCGCTCGACCTGAGAATCGACGCCTCTCAGTTCCCCTTCGTCATCGAGGCCGGCAAGCTGGTCTTCGTCGGCGAGGGCTGGAAGAGCGCCTGGTGGGGGACGATGGAGTTCGACGGGGAGACGCTCCAGGTCGTTCCCCAGACCGGCGACGCCGGTTGCCTGGGCCGCGGCTGGAACGAGTACCAAGCCGAGGAGATGGAGAAGGGACTGGTCAGGCTGCGCCACCGCTTCGGCCGGCGGCCCAAGCCGGGCAACATCTTGGTCTTACGCCACAGCGAGCGCGACCATGCCGGGATCTTCCTCCAGGACAGCCGCGACGTGACCGTGGAAAACGTGAACCTGTATCATTGCGCGGGACTCGGCCTTCTGGCCCAGTTCTGCAGAAACGTCACCCTGCGCAGCTACAACGTCGTCCCCTCACCGGCCCGCAAGGTCCTTTCCGGCCACGACGACGGGGCCCACTTCTCCAACTGCCGCGGGCGCATCCGGGTGGAGAAGTGCCGCTTCCACGGCCTGATGGACGACCCGATCAACGTCCACGGCACGAGCGTGCGGATCGTCGAAAAGCCCGGGCCCGACCGCCTGGTGGTCCGCTTCATGCACGAGCAGTCGACCGGCATGCGCTGGGGCCGGGTCGGCGACCGGATCGGCTTCATCGAGAACGACTCGATGCGGACGGTCGGCGAAGGGGAGTGCGCGGACTGGCTGGCCCGCGACCGCGATACCTTCGAGATCCGGTTCAAGGCTCCCGTTCCGGCCGGGATCGAGATCGGCGACGCGCTGGAAAACCTGACCTGGTCGCCCGATGTGGAGATCCGCAACTGCCGCTTCGACTCCAACCGGGCCCGCGGCGTGCTTATCTCGACCCCGGGCCGGGTGCTGATCGAAGACAACCGCTTCGAGTCCAGCGGCTCGGCCATCCTCATCGCCGGCGACGCGAATTATTGGTACGAGTCGGGGGCGGTCCGCGACGTGACCATCCGCCGCAACCTCTTCACGCCGGCCTGTCTGACTTCGATGTACCAGTTCTGCGAAGGGATCATCAGTATAATGCCCGAGATCCCCAAGCCCGATCCCGCCTTCCCCTTTCATCGCGGGATCCGCATCGAGGACAACGAATTCCAGCCCTTTGACTACCCCATCCTCTACGCCAAATCCGTGGATGGATTGACCTTTTCGCGCAACCGGATGGTCCGCAGCCGGGCCTTCGAGCCCTTCCATGCCCGCAAAGCCGGGCTGACCTTCGAGCTCTGCCGCGGCATCGTAGTGGAGGACAACAGGCTGGAGGGCGACATCCTGGGGAAGACAATTGCCCTGATCGGGACGCCCGAGTCGGAGCTCAAGCTCGGCCCCGGCCAAGGCTGGGTGCGGTAGCCACGCGGCCTTACACCCTGCCGCAGGCCCGGAGATGGGAGAGGTCCCTGACTATACTTTCTGCCAGTCCGGCTTGTGGTCGAAGACCCAGCGGTAGTAGTCGAGCCGTTTGAGCGCCGAGGCGGCCTCCTCGTCCAGCAGGAAGATCGTCCGCGGGTGCATCTGCAGGATCGAGGCCGGGATCATGGCCGTGATCGGGCCCTCGGCGGCGGCGGCGACGGCGGCCGCCTTCTTCTTGCCGAAGGCAAGCAGTAGGCAGGTCCGGCTCTCCATGATCGTGCCGACGCCCATGGTGATGACGTGGAAGGGGACGTCCTCGGGCCGGCCGAAGTCGCCCGCGTTGTCCTGCCGGGTGCGGTCGGTCAAAGTCTTAATCCGGGTCCGCGAGGCCAGCGACGAAGTCGGCTCGTTGAACCCGATGTGGCCGTCGCTGCCGATGCCCAGGATCTGCAGGTCGATGCCGCCGCAGGCTTTGATCGTCGCCTCGTAATCGCGGCAGGTCGCTTCCACGTCGGGGGCCAGGCCATTGGGGATGTGGATCGATTCCGGCGGCACGTTGAGGCCGTCGAAGAGGTGGCGCTTCATGAAGGCGTGGTACGAGCCCGGGTGGTCGAAAGGCAGGCCGACGAACTCGTCCAGGTTGAAGGTCCGGACGCGGCTGAAGTCGAGCCCGTCGCGGCGGCGCGTCTCGACCAGTCCGGCGTAGAGGGGGATGGGCGAACTACCCGTGGCCAGTCCGAGAACGGCCTCGGGCTTGCGGCGGACGAGCCTGGCGACCAGGCGGGCGCCCAGGGTGCTGGCCTGATCCCGGTCCGGCTGGATGATGATTTCCATGGTGATCTCTCGCGGTCCGGCGGGAAGCCGGCGCGGCGCGATTATAACACGGCGGGAATTGCCGCGTCATAAGCGTTTTTCGCTTAAGCCCGACTGAATCGATAGTATTTCTTTTCAAAGACCGGTATACTGAGGGGCCGAATGACTTTCATGGCGGCGGAGGAAGAATGAATAGGACAACCAAGCTGGCCGACGAGCTCAAGGACAAGGACCGGTCCGTGGTCCTTTTCTACGCCTCCTGGTGCCCCTTTTCGCGGCGCTTCCTGCCCGATTTCCAGGCCTATGCCGGAGCCCACCCGGGGGAAGGCCGCGAGGTCGACGTGGTCGACGACCCGGAGTCTTGCCGCGCCTTCGATATCGACGTCTACCCGAGCGTCCTGATCTTCAAGAACGGCCGCCTCGAAAAGCGGCTGGACGGGATCCCCGGCGTCGGCTTGAATAAATCCCAGCTCGAAACCTTCTGCCGCAAGCCCTAAAACCGCATGACTTAAAACTCCCCCCATCTCCGGGGATGGTTAGGCGGCAGGGTATCCGGCCAACGGCGAAATCGCGAGGGTTTAGCCTTTTTACGCCGCTCTCCGAAGGTACCCAACGGGCGCCGAGGGATGTTTGAGCACGTGACCATCAATTGAAAGCGAGACGGAGTGGGTGGTCATGCTTCTCCCCTCCATCGAGCATGCGGAGTTCCGCAGGCGCTGAGGAGAGTAGCGTAAAAAGGCGTGAAAAACCCGAAGCCGCCGGGCCGGATATCCTGCCGCAGGCCCGGAGATGGGGGAAGCCTACAATTCCTTGATCCAGACGTTCCGGAAGTACGGCGGCGACTGGCTGTCGTGGTTCTGCAGGCCGATGTAGCCGGCCGGGGCGATGTCCCGTACCTTGCCGCCGGGCTTGGCCTGCCAGTCCATGACCAGCTTGCCGTTGAGCTCGATCTTCAGGTGCTGCCCGCGGAACTCGATCTTGAAGTGGTTCCACTCGCCGGTCGGGAGCGAAGCGTTGATCTTGGGCGCCTCGATGTCGTAGGCGGCGCCGGTGTGGTGGATGCCGGTCGAAGTGTCGTCGATCTGGATCTCGAGGGAGTGGTAGATGTATTCGTCGCTGATCGGCACGTCGGGGATGCGCAGGAAGATGCCGGAGTTGGTCGTCGGGGTCGAGCACTTGAAGTCGCACTCCAGGATGAAGTCCTTGTAGGGCTTGCCGAACCAGAGCAGGCCCATGCCGCCCTGGCCCTTGAGGACGCCGGTCTTGGGGTCGATCTCGAAGTAGCCGGGGCCGTAGTGGTTCCAGCCGTGCTTCTCGTAGCGGCCGCCGCCCTTGCGCAGGATCTGGGTGTAGCCCTGGTAATAGGTGATGCTCTTGACGTACTCGATGCTCTTGCGGAAGGCCGGCATGGGGTCGCCGACCTCGGACTCGTTCTCGTACTCCATGGTCAGGTAGCCGTCGTAGTCCTGCAGGGTCAGCTCGGCCAGCAGGTCGCGGATCATGCCCTTGCCGGAGCCCCAGGCCACGTCGTCGGTGCCCTTGGCCGTCCCGAAGTCGCTGCGGTCCTTCAGGTGGACGTCCAGGATGCGGCCCTGCAGGAGCTTGAAGGCCTCGCGCGGGTCGTTCATGCCGCGCATCCAGTGGCCGCTGTCGGCGCAGGAGCCGATGCGGGCGTCCTTGCCGTCGACGTGGGCGAAGACCGTCTCGGGCAGGTTGTACTTGGACGGGGCGGGATGGTTATGGATGGCGATCTGGATGTTGTATTCCTTGACCAGCTTCTCGAGCAGGGTGAAGTCGTCGTCGGCCGGCTCGCAGACGATGATCCGGATGCCCATCTTGCGGGCGAAGTCGAAGACCTTGCGCATGCTCTCTTCGGTCTTGCCGATGTCGACCACACCGTAGCCGTAGAGCGTGACGCCGGAGGCCTTGAGCCAGTCCTTGACCTTGGCCGATCTGCTCGTCGGTCATGTTCTGGTCGAACTTGGCTCCGGGAAGCTCGGCCGAGAGGGCCTGGCCGGGGAAGGCCTCGACGGCACCCGACGCCCAGCTCCTTGAGCTTGAGCAGGGTCTCGGCGAAGGTGAACTTGCGGAAGGTCCAGGCCTCCGAGGCGAAGGGGAAGGGCTTGATCCGGACCGAGGCGTAATCGGTCTCGGCCACGGCCTTCTGCAGCTCGGGCGAGATGTGACGGATCTTGGGGTGCTCCTTGCGGGGCCGCGATCATCAGGGCCGACAGCACGAGGGCCAGTCCGGCCAGGGCGAGCATCGTCTTCTTCATAACGGGTTCTCCTCTTTTGCCGCGCTCCCGGGGCCGGTCAGCGCCGGTCCTTCGGGTTCCAGGTCCCCTTGGCCACCGCGGGGACGAATTCGTCCAGCCCCTTCGGGCGGAAGGGGACGGTCTTGCCGGTCTCGGCGCTCATGTAGGCGGCCATCAGGAGCTCGGTCACGGCCAGGCCGTCCGCAGAAGTTCTCCTCCGGCCGCACGCCCTTGAGGAAGCTCTGGACCATATGCCGGTTCTCGGCGATGTAGCCGTACTCGGTGGCCTCGTCGGCCACCACGGGCATCAGTCCGATCTCGGCGTTCTGCTTCTCGACCAGGTCCTCGCCGGCCTTGCCCTTGACCTCGCGGCTGAAGAAGATCTTCAGCCCGGCGTCCAGGGTGTTGATCTGCAGGGCGTACTCCGGCCCCAGAAGCTCCATGCTCAGGCGCAGGCCGGCCCCGACGTAGCACCAGGAGGTGGTCGTCTCGACGACCAGGATCTTGCCCTCGGCGTTCCGGTACTCGACCAGCGAGCGGGCGAAGTCCTCGGACGGGCGCTTGAGGTAGTCGGTCTTGCCGCCGCTGTTCTTGGCCAGGACCGGGCGGCGTACTTGGGCTCCTGCCACTTGAGGCAGTTGGTGTAGGCGGTGACGCTGACCGGGGTCAGGACGTCGCGCGGGGCGCCCGGCGGGGTCAGCATGAAGCGGGCCTCCTCGACGGAGTGGCACATCATGTCGTTGAGCACGCCGCCGCCCTGCAGCGTGCCCTCCCAGAACCAGGGCATATGCGGGCCGCTGTGCTCCTCGGCCGCCCGGGCCAGGTAGGGCGGGCCGGCGATGGCCGCGCCGCGGGCCCAGACGATGTCCTTGCCCCGGGTGACGGCGGGCGAGAAGACCTGATTTTCCAGGTAGCCGTCCAGGAGGTTGGCCTTCTTGACCAGGGCCAGCATGGCCTTGGCCTCCTTGACGTTGCGGCCGAGCGGCTTCTCGCAGGCCACGCCGACCAGCTCGGCTTTGCCGCCGATGACGGCCTGGGCGATCTCCTCCATGACCGCGCCCCGGGTGTAGTTGGGGGCGCAGATCCAGAGGGCTCCGATGCGCGGGTCGGCGGCCATGGCCGTGATCGAGGCGTAGGGCTTGGCTTCGCCGACGCCCAGGCTCTTGACCAGCGCGCAGGCCTCCTCGGCCCGCTTGCGGTCGGGGTCGAAGATGCCCAGGATGTCGGCGTCGCGCACGCCGACCCAGGACTTGATGTGGAAGCGGGCGATGAACCCGCCGCCGATGATGCCGACGCCGAGGGGCTTGTTCATGTGGGAGTCATGATGGGTCCTGTCCTTTCAGGCGGCCGCCGGCGGCCTTCTTATCCCGGAAGAAGGCCAGGAAGACGACCAGGCAGATGAGGGTCAGGGCGGTCGGCACGAGGAAGGTGTTTCTCCAGTTGATGGTCTTGACCACCTGGCCGGCCGCGTCCAGGCTCTCGACGGTGAAGAGCTTCTGGATCCAGCCGCAGAACAGGCTGCCGACGAAGTTGCCCAGGCCCAGGATGATGACGGCGATCAGGCTCTGGGCCGAGGCCCGGATGTCCTTGGGCGCCATGTTGTCCACGTAGATGTAGGCCGCGGTGAAGAAGAAGACGTAGCAGAAGCCGTGCAGGGCCAGCGAGGCGATGACCAGCCACGAACGGCCCGCCGATGACGAAGATGATGTAGCGGATGCGGCCAGGCCAGGATGCCCAGGGTCATGGTCCTGCCGCGTGCCGAACTTGCGCAGGGCCCAGGACAGCATGAAGGCCATGACGAAGATCTCGGCGAACTGGCCGATGGTCATGACGGCCGTGACCGACTTCTGGCTGACGCCGATCGCGGCCGAGGTCAGGAAGGGCGAGGTCAGGACGTAGTAGAACTGCAGCTCCGTGGCGACCACGAAGGAGATGAGGGCGAAGATGAGGAAGTTGCGGTTCTTGAACATCTTGAAGGCTTCGAGGAAGGCCCAGGGCTTGGCGCCCTCCTTCTTGGGCGGCGTCTTGGGCAGGCCGAAGGACAGGACGCCCATGATGATCGAGAAGACGCCCGCCAGGATGAGCATGTCGCCCTTCATGGCGATGTCGTCCGGCGACTTGGCCAGCAGCCGCCAGCCGGTCAGGGCCAGCCCGGCGGCGATCCAGCCGATCGTCCCCCAGACCCGGATCTTGCCGAAGTCCTTTTCCGAGTCCTGCAGGTTGATGAAGGCGATGGAGTTGGTCAGGGCCAGGGTCGGGGCGTAGACCAGCGAGTACAGGAGCATCAGCCACATCATGGGCACGAAGGCCGTGACGTTGGCGATGAGGATGAGGATGGCGCCCGCCCAGGAGCTGCAGGACGGCGATGACCTTCTGGGTGGGAAACCAGCGGTCCGCGAACTGGCCGCCGATGAACGGCGAGATGATGGTGGCCAGCGGCAGCAGGCTGAAGATGATGCCCAGCTGCCCAGCCGCTGAAGCCGAGGTTGTTCTGGAGATAGGCCGACAGGCCGGTGGCCCAGGAGCCCCAGATGGCGTACTGAAGAAACATCATGGCGCCGAGGCGGAATTTGTTGCTCACTTCGGCCCTCCTTGGAGTGGGGGAGATGCGATCGAGGCCCAAAGTATAAAAATCCCGGGGCTTTGTCAACGCGACAAAAAGCGCGTCGCTTCGTCTCACCGGGTTTGTTTTTTTCGGATTCAAGAGCCCGCGTGTCCAGCGCCCCGACGTCACGGTCCCACGCCGCGGAATTGCATCCCATTTGCCGACGATGACGTTGAAAGGGTTGAGGCCGCTGGAACGCGAGCCCTTCCGCCCTATGACAGGGACAAGGGATTGTGCTATTAATGATCCCGTTCGCCCCGAGGAGAAGCTGCTGTGAGAAGATCGCTCAGGCCGCCGGTCGTCGCGGTCCTCATCCTGTTGCTTGTCGGCGCATCCCTGACCGCCCAGGAAAAGGCCAAGCCCTCGTCTTTGGCCCCGCGCCATCAGGAGTGGCTCAAGCTCACTTCCTACATCATCAAGGACAAAGAGCGGGACGTTTTCCTCGAGCTCCAGAACGACCGGGAACGGGACATCTTCATCGAGGCCTTCTGGAAGATCCGCGACCCGACCCCGGGCACTCCGGCCAACGAGTTCAAGGACGAACACCTCAAACGCTTCACCGAGGCCAACCGCCGCTATCGCTTTGGCTCGGCCCGCGAGGGCTGGATGACCGACCGCGGCCGTATCTACATCATCCTCGGCGCGCCGGCCGGGATCGAGCAGATCGCGGGCTCGGCCGAACTCTATCCGACCGAGCTGTGGTCCTATTACGGCGACATCCGCAAGGGCCTGTTGACCCACTTCGTCCTGACCTTTTACCAGCGCGGCAACACCGGCGAGTACAGGCTCTACGATCCGTTCATCGACGGCCCGGCCCGTCTGCTGATCAATGCGGCTCGCGAGTTCGACATCTCGGACTACCGTCGATGTACGATCGCATCTACGAGCTGCAGCCCGACTTGGCCATGGTCACCCTGTCCATCATCCCCGGTCAGATCCCCTACGGCTTCCAGCCGTCTATGGAAACCCAGGCCCAGATGGCCAATATCTACGACTCCCCCAAGCGGGCCGTCAACGACAGCTACGCCACCCATTTCCTGGCTTACAAAGGCATCGTCAGCACCGAGTATCTGACCAACCAGCTCGATTGCACCACCGAGACGGCGGTCGTCTTCGAGCCGATCAGCGGCCTGGCTTTTTGCCACTTTGCCATGGCCCCCAAGCGCCTGTCGCTCGACTACTACGAGCCGAAAAACGAGTACTTCTGCAACTTCCAGGTCGACGTCAGCCTGCGGGTAGGCAACAAGACGGTCCTTCAGTATTCCAAGGACTTCCCGGTCAACGTACCGGAGGACAAGTTGGCCGAGACCGAAGTCATGGGCATCTCCATCCAGGACTTCTTCCCCATCGTGGAAGGCAAATCCAAGCTCTCGGTCCTTTTCCGCAACACCGTCGGCAAGGAGTTTGCCGTGCTGGAGAAGGAGCTCGACGTTCCGGCCGCCCCCTCCCGGCTGGCCGGGCCCATCATCGGCTATCGCGAGACGGCCGGCCGGACGGATGCCTTCCTGCCCTTCCAGGCCGGGGAGAAGAGGCTGCATGTCGACCCGAAGATGACCTTCTCCGCGGCCGACGAGGTCCGGGTTCTCTTCCAGACACTGGGGGTGACGAACGAGCTCTGGTCGTCGGGCAAGATCCTGGCCCGGGTCACGGGCTCGCGCCCGCAGAGCCCGGCCAAGAAGGAGTGGACGATCCTGCTCAAGGACCATCCCCTGCGCCCGGTCCAGAACCTGACGCTTCTCTTCCCGGCCGCCGACCTGACGCCGGACTACTATGACCTGTCGCTGACCATGGTCGACGGCCGGGGCGCCGCGGTGGACGCCCGGACCGGCCACTTCATCGTCACGCCCCAGAAATCGGTCAGCCACCCTATCGCCTATGCCAAGACGACGCCGCGATTGGGCGAGTTCCTCTTCTACTACATGATGGCCCGCCAATACGATCAGATCGGGGCGGGGGACCGGGCCGAAGCGCTCTACGCCAAAGGCTACGGGCTCAACTCGACTTACACGCCCAAGATCCCCGAGTACGCGTCGTTCCTCGTCGACCGCGGCAAGATGGACCGGGCCCTAGCCCTCATCGAAGGCGTCAAGAGCGATCCCAAGCTCCAGTTCAATTACTTTCATGTCAAGGGCCGGGCCCTGCTCAAGCTGGGCAAGCTGGCCGAAGCGGCCGAGGCGCTCGAAGCCGGCAACCGCGTCTACAACAGCGACACGGCTTTGCTGGGCGACCTGGGACGATGCTACGTCCAGATGGGCCGGACCGAGGAGGCGTTGACCGTCCTGCGGGCCTCGCTGAAGCTCAACCCCGAGCAGGCCGAGATTAAGGCGTTGGTGGCGGAGTTGGAGAAGAAATAAAGAGGGGGCTCGGGGCATGGAGGGGCAGACCACGCTCATGCCCCCAGCGAGGGCGTTCGCTCCGGCCGACTCGCTCGCTCCCCCTGCAGGGCAGGGGACCGTGCCCGCTCGCTCGTCGATGGGCTTTGCCCCTCACACCCCTCGCCCCCAATCCAAGCCCTTTCCGGAACGGCTTATCGATCGATGTTCCAGACCATGCTCACTGCCTCGGCGGCGCAGGCTTCGCAGTCTGGGACGTCCCTCGATGGTCCCTGGGACGGTTGGCTTCCTTCCGTGAGCAATGCGAACAGGGCGCCGGCCTCGCGATCTCGCCGTCGGGCGGCACCCCGAACCGCTGACCTCCCTGGAATTGGGCGACGAACCGGATCAACAGGACGCGCAAGGCCAGTTGGGAAGCTGCTATCGTTCCACCGCCACCAGGGAGGGAGAGGGGAAGCGAATTTCTCGAAAGCGTCGATGAAGTTCGGGGATTAGGCTGAACCCCGAAGGATGAATTCTCGTAAGATAAGGAGTAAGCGTGGGAAGCGCCAAGGAGAACACCCATGACGGAAGAAGACAAGAAAGACGAAAAGACCCGGACCGAGGAGTTCAAGCTCAACGGCGGCGAGATCATCAACAAGATCAAGGAGCTCATCCACGAGGGCAACATCCGCCGCATCATCCTCAAGGACGAGACCGGCAAGACCTTCCTGGAGATCCCCCTGACCGTGGGCCTGGTCGGGGCGGCCTTCGCCCCCATCCTGGCCGCCGTCGGCGCCATCGCGGCGCTGGTCACCAAGATGACCATCGTGGTCGAAAAGGTCGACTCGGCCAAGTAAATCCGGGCTCTCCCGGGCGCTGGAATCTCCGCCCCGGTTGGTGCTATCATCCAGGCATCCATCGGGAAGGGAGGACGTCCATGCGCAAGCTCGTTTCGGGTATCATCGTCGCCGTCCTGGTCGTCGGGCTGAGCGGCTGCGCCTCGATGAGCAAGACCGGCCAGGGGGCCATCATCGGCGGCGCCGCGGGGACCGTGATCGGCGGGGCTATCGGCCACGCCGCCGGCAACACCCTGGTCGGGGCCATCATCGGCGCGGCCGTCGGCGGAGCCGCCGGGGCCTTCATCGGCCGTTACATGGACAAGCAGGCCGAGGAGATCCGTCGCGACATCCAAGGCGCCAAGGTCGAGAGGATCGGCGAGGGCATCAAGATCACGTTCGACAGCGGACTGCTCTTCGACGTCGACAAATCGGATCTGCGGCCGGTCAGCCAGGGCAACCTGGCCGAGCTGGCCAAGATTCTGAACAAGTACCCCGACACCAACATCCTGATCGAGGGTCACACCGACTCTTCCGGCGCGGACGACTACAATTTGCGGCTGTCGAGGGACCGGGCCCGGTCCGTGGCTTCCTACCTGGCCGTGCAGCAGGTCGCCTCGCCCCGCTTCACCACCCAGGGCTACGGCGAGGCGCAGCCCATCGCCGACAACGCCACCGCAGAAGGCAAACAGCAGAACCGCCGGGTCGATGTGGCCGTCATGGCCAACGACAAGCTCAAGAAGGCGGCCAAGGACCAGATCAAGGGCGGCGCATGAGGGGCGGGAAGCCGGCGCCCCTGAAGCCGATCGCGGCCCTTCTGCTTGCCGCGCTCCTCGTGTCCGCGGCGGTCTCCGCCGTCGCCCTACCCGGCCAGAAGACGACCGAGAAGCCGGTCCTGCACGGCCGACACTGGGCGGCCATCACCGGCAAGCCGCTGGCGGCCACGGCCGGAGCGATGATGTTCCAGCAGGGAGGCAACGCGGTGGACGCGGCCTGCGCCATGCTGGCTGCGGTCTGCACGATGTGGGACGTCCTCAGCTGGGGCGGCGAAACCCAGGCCCTGATCTACAACCCGCGCACGCGCAAGGTGGTGGCCCTGAACGGCCTGGGCGTGGCCCCGACCGGCGCCACTCCCGAATTCTACAAGGCCAAGGGATTCGCCTATCCGCCCGCTACCGGCCCTCTCTCCGCCGTCACGCCGGGCACGCCGGGCGGCCTGCTGACGATGCTGGCCGAGTTCGGCACGCTCAGCCTGAAGCAGGTCCTGGCCCCGGCCATTCAGATGGCCGAAGGCTACCCGATGGAGAAGGACACGGCCGACCGCATCGAGAAGGACAAGGACAAGCTCAAGTCCTGGCGGATGTCCCGGCTCATCCTCCTGCCCCGCATCGGCGGCTCGCCCGAAGGCCCCGTGCCCGGCGAGATCTTCCGCCAACCCGACCTGGCCGACACGCTGCGCAAGCTGGTCCTGGCCGAGCGCGATGCCCTGGCCGACGGCGCCTCCCGGTCCGAGGCCATTATGGCCGCCTACGAGCGGTTCTACCGGGGCGACATCGCCCGCGAGTTCGTCCGCGGCGCCCGCGAGGAAGGCGCCCTGATCACCCTGGAGGATATGGCCCGCTGGCGGGTCTATCTGGAGGAGCCGGTTCGGACGACGTACAAGGGACTCGAGGTCTGCAAGCTGAACTCCTGGGTCCAGGGGCCGGTCATGCTGCAGGCCCTGAACATGCTCGAGACGTTCGACCTCAAGGCCCTGGGCTATAACACCGCGCCCTACATCCACACCCTTTACCAGGTCATGAACCTGGCCTTCGCCGACCGCGACTTCTACTACGGCGACCCCTATTTCCCGCCCGAGGAGCCCATCCGCGGCCTGCTCTCCAAGGCTTACGCCCAGGCCCGCGTCAAGCTGATCGATCCCGAACGGAACGACCCGGAGGCCAAGCCGGGCGATCCCTACCCGTTCCAGGGCCAAAGCAACCCCTTCCTCCGCTACCTGGAAAGCTGGCCGCCGCCCGGGTCGATCAAGATCGACGGGCAGGCCGGGACGGAGCCGTTCTTCACCGGCACGACCTCGATCCAGGCCGCCGACGAGAAGGGCTGGGTCGTGTCCGTGACGCCGAGCGGCGGCTGGATTCCGGCGGTGATCGCCGGCCGCACCGGGATCGGTCTCAGCCAGCGGGCCCAGAGCTTCGTCCTCGACGAGGCGGACAACCCGTTCAACGTCATCGCCCCGGGCAAGCGCCCGCGGGCCACCCTGACCCCGGGCCTGGTCCTCAAGGACGGCAAGCCCTTCCTTTCTTTCGCCGTACAGGGCGGCGACACCCAGGACCAGAACCTGCTCCAGCTCTTCCTGAACATGGTCGAGTTCGGGATGAACGTCCAGGAGGCCTGCGAAGCGGCCAACTTCAACAGCTTCCAGATGCGCAATTCCTTCGACGATCACAAGAGCCTGCCCGGCCGGATGGACATCAACGAGAAGACCCCGGCCGCCGTCCGGGAGAAGCTCAAGGCCATGGGCTACACGCTCGACGGTCAAACGGGCCACTTCGGGCCCCCTCAACGCCCTCTTCTTCGACGCGATCCACGGGACCATCTGGGGCGGGTCCAGCAACCACGGCGACGATTACGGCGTTATCTGGTAGATGGCGGAGACGCCGCCCGGAGGAGAGCGCCATGACCAAGCTTCCGCCTGCTTCCGTCCTCGCGGCCGGGCTTTCTCTGGCTGTCGCCTGCGGCGGACCGCCGGCGGTCGACCGGACTGAGTCTACAAGGACCCGGACGCTCCTTTGGACCGGAGGGTCGAACGACCTGGTCGCACGGATGACGCTCGAGGAGAAGGTCGCCCAGATGATGCACGCCGCCCCGGCCGTCGAGCGGCTGGGCATCCCGGCCTACAACTGGTGGAACGAGGGCCTGCACGGCGTGGCCCGGGCCGGGCTGGCCACGGTCTTCCCGCAGGCCATCGGCATGGCCGCGACTTGGGATGTCGACCTCATGGACAAGGTGGCGACCGCTATCTCGGACGAGGCCAGGGCCAAACACCATCAGTCCGTCCGGCAGCGGCCGGCGGGGCATCTACCAGGGACTGACCTTCTGGTCGCCGAACATCAACCTGTTGCGCGACCCGCGTTGGGGCCGGGGCATGGAGACTTACGGCGAGGACCCCTATCTGACCGGGCCGCCTGGCGGTGGCCTTCATCCGCGGCCTGCAGGGCGACGACCCGCGCTGGCTCAAGACCGTGGCCACACCCAAGCACTACGCCGTCCACAGCGGGCCCGAGCCCGACCGCCACGGCTTCGATGCGGCCGCCCCGGAGCGCGACCTGCGAGAATCGTATCTGCCGCAGTTCCGGGCCGCGGTGGAGGAGGCCAAGGCTCTCTCCGTCATGTGCGCCTACAACGCCGTCGACGGCCTGCCCTGCTGCGGCAGCGACCGGCTCCTGGCCGGCATCCTGCGCGGGGAGTGGGGCTTCGGCGGATATGTCGTCTCGGACTGCGACGCGGTCAACGACATCCGGACCGGACACAAGCAGGCGGCCGACGGCGGCCGAGGCGGCGGCCATGGCCGTCAAGGCCGGCACGGACCTCAACTGCGGCACCGAGTTTCAGGGGCTGCTGGAGGCCGTCCGCACGGGCCTGATCTCCGAAAAGGACATCGACGTCTCGGTGGCCCGGCTCTTCCGGGTCCGCTTCCGCCTGGGCCAGTTCGACCCGCCCGAGAGCGTGCCGTACGCCTCGATCCCCATCGCCGTCGTGGACAGCGAAGCCCACCGGCGCCTGGCCTTGGAGGCGGCCCGCAAGTCCATCGTCCTGCTGAAGAACGAGGGCGGCCTGTTGCCGCTCTCCAAGAGCCTTGGCGTCGATCGCCGTCATCGGCCCCAATGCGGCCGACGCCGAGGTCCTGTTGGGCAACTACAACGGCACGCCCTCGGCGCCGGTCACCCCCCTGCAGGGCATCCTGGACAAGGTCGCCCCGCGGACGCGGGTGGTTTACGCCCGCGGCTGCGATCCCGGCCGAAGGACTGCCTTCCCTGGAGGTCGTGCCGCCTTCCTACCTCATGATCATGGAGGCGGGGCCGCCGGACCAACGGTCTGCGCGGCGAGTACTATCCGAACCGGGATTTCCGGGGCGATCCGGGCTTCGTCCGGGTCGACAAGAAGATCGACTTCGAGTGGTGGGACGGGGCGCCCACGGAGCGGTTCGACCCGGACGATTTCTCCGTCCGCTGGACGGGCCTGCTGGTGCCGCCGGAGAGCGGGGACTATGTACCTCGGCGGCGAGGGCTTCAACGCCTTTCAGGCTCTACTTCGAGGACAAGCTCCTGGTCGAGTTCGACGGCAGCCACCACCCGCGCCGGACGGCCAAGCCGTGACGCTGCGCGGCGGCACGCCCTACCAGGTGCGGCTCGACTATTCCTGCCGCGCCGGCGACGCTTCGATCCGCCTGCTCTGGCGGAGGCCGGGGCGCGGTCTGCGCCGCGAGGCCCTGGACGCGGCCCGGGCGCGGATGCCGTCATCCTCTGCCTCGGCCTGTCGCCTCGCCTGGAGGGCGAGGAGATGGACGTGCCCGTCGAGGGCTTTGCCGGCGGCGACAGACTGACCCTCGATCTGCCGGCTCGTCCAGCGCGACCTGATGGAGGCCGTCGTCAAGCTCGGCCGTCCGACCGTCCTGGTGCTGCTCAACGGCAGCCCCTGGCCCTGACGGAGGCGAGGCGCCCGGAGTGCCGGCCGTCCTGGAGGCCTGGTATCCCGGCCAGGCGGCCGGAAGCGCCCTGGCCGACGTCCTGTTCGGCGACTACAACCCGGCCGGCCGGCTTCCGGCGACTTTTCTACGCTTCGGCGCCGATCTGCCGCCGTTCTCCGACTACGCCATGAAGGGCCGCACCTACCGCTTCTTCGAAGGCCGGCCCCTCTATCCCTTCGGCTACGGCCTGAGCTACACCCGGTTCGAGTATAGCCGGCTGTCAATGCCCGCCTCGGTCGCGGCGGGGGAGTCCTTCGAGGTCCGGGTCGACGTCCGCAACGTGGGCACCCGGGCGGGGGAGGAAGTGGTCCAGCTCTACGTCCGGGACAAGCAGGCCTCGGTGCCCGTCCCGTTGCGCTCCCTGCAGGGCTTCCGGCGAATCCTTCTGAATCCGGGCGAAAGTCGGACGGTGGTCTTCCCGGATCACACCCGCCCAGCTGTCCCTCTGGGATCGGCATATGCGCCAGACCGTCGAGCCGGGGACCTTCGAAATTGCGGTCGGCGGCGGCCAGCCGGGGGAGGCGGGGCGGCGATCGCCTCGACCGTGCGCCCGTCCTGACCGGGGAGGTCGAGAGTCGCGGCGGGGAGAGGCGCTTGAGCGGCGCCGGCCGACACCTGTCCTGCCGGGAGGACAGGCGGGCCCTGCCCGCGGTCTCCAGGCGGAACGGTTGGCACGATTCTTGATGCTGTTGTGCGGCTCGGAAATTCATGGACCAAGTCCCCGGCATGCCAGACGCTCGACCGCCGGGGGGTATGAGGGCTCCCCTCAGGGGGGCAGCGGAGCGCCGAGGGGGGAGCCATCTCCCCCTGGAAGCATCGACTTCAAGGCTATTATGGGATTGGGATTTTTAAGACGGGACACTAGGAGCGGCGGGGCGGAGCGCCTCCAGGAAGGCTTTAAATCGACAAATCCCATAGGAATAGACATAATCAAGGCAGGAGATGCCCATGCGATGCAGGGATAGATCGACGGAATCCGCGCTGGCCGTCCCGGCCGTCTTGGCCGTTCTGGCGGCGGCTCTGCCCGTCCCCGCCTTCGGCCAGTACTTCGGCCGCAATAAGGTCCAGTACGAGAGATTCGAGTACCAGGTCCTCAAGACCGAACACTTCGACATCTACTATTACCCCGAAGAGGAGAAGACCATCCGCCTCGCCGGGCAGATGGCCGAGCGCTGGTACAAGCGCTTCGAGCGGCTCCTCGAACCACGAGCCTGCGCGGGCGGCAGGCCCTGATCATGTACGCCAGCCACCCCCAGTTCGAGCAGACCACGGCCCTGAACGAGATCATGGGCGAGGGGACCGGCGGTGTCACCGAATCCCTGAAGCGGCGCGTCATCCTGCCCTTCGGCGGCACCTCGAGGACACCGACCACGTCATCGGCCACGAGCTGGTCCACGCCTTCCAGTACGACATCGCCGCGGGCACCGGACCCAAATACTACATGCAGCGGGGAGCGGCTGGCCGGGCGCCGCTGTGGATGATCGAAGGCGCGGCCGAGTACCTGTCCATCGGCCCCGATCGACACCCACACCGCCATGTGGATGCGCGACCTGCTGAACCGAAGAAGTTGCCGACCATCAAGGACCTGTTCAACCCCTACAAGTACTTCCCCTATCGCTTCGGCCAGGCCGTCTGGGCCTACATCGGCGGCAAGTACGGCGACCTGGCGGTGGCCAGGCTGATGAAGGACGTCATCCGCGGCTTCGACTACGAGAAGGCCATCGAGAAGAAGCTCGGCGTCACCATCAAGCAGCTGGGCGATGACTGGCTGGCCTCGATGAGCAAGGACTACGAAGCCGCTGAACAAGGCCGCCCGCAAGCCGGCCGACCTGGGCCGGCTCCTGCTGCAGGGCAGCGAGGACGACCCCTACAACATCGCGCCCGCCCTGAGCCCGGACGGCAAGCGCTTCCTGTTCATCTCGTCGCGCGATCTCTTCTCCATCGACATGTTCATGGGCGACGCCAAGACCGGCAAGGTCACCCGCAAGGTCACCTCGACCGCCGTCGACCCGCACTTCCAGAGCATCCAGTTCATCGACTCGGCCGGGTCCTGGAACGCCGCCGGCGACCGCTTCGTCTTCGGGGCCGTCAGCGGCCGGCAAGCCCGTCCTGGCCTTCCTGGACGCGGACGGCAAGCGCCGGGAGGAGGAGGAGATCCGATTCCCGTCCGCTGGGCGAGATCCTCAACCCGACCTGGGCGCCCGACGGCCGGCGGATCGCCTTCACGGCCTTGACCGGAGGCACCTCCGACCTGTACGTCTACGACCTGGAGGCCAAGACGCTCAAGCCCCTGACCTCGGACCTCTTCGGCGACCTTCATCCGGCCTGGTCGCCGGACGGCCGATGGATCGCCTTCGTCAGCGAGCGGTTCGACTCCGACCTCAAGGTCCTCAACATCGGCCGTGCCCGTCTCGCCCTCCTCGACCCCGAGAGCGGCGCAGATCAAGCCCCTGGGCGGCTTCCTGCAGGGCAAGGCCATCAACCCGCAGTGGTCGGCCGATTCGCCAGAACGTCTTTTTCGTCGCCGACCGCGACGGCATCTCCAACATCTACCGGGTCGAGATCGCGACCGGGAAGCAGTTCCAGGTTACCGACCTCTATACCGGGGTCAGCGGGATCACCAGCCTGAGCCCGTCGCTGTCGATCGCCTCCCAGAGCAACGATGTCCTCTATTCCGTCTACCAGGACGGCCACTACAGCCTTTATACCGTGGACCAGGACAAGCTGGCCGGGATCGCCGGTCGACGACGTCGAGGTCCTGACCAACGAAGCCGTCCTTTCGCCTCGCGAACGGCCCGGGTCGGAGATCCTCGGCCTGCTCCGCAACCCGCTCTTCGGGCTGCCGGACGCGGGCAAGTTCACCAGCGAAGCCTACCGGCCCAAGATCGGCCTCGACTACGTGGCCCCGCCCTCGATCGGCGTCGGGGTCAGCCGCTACGGGTCCTACGCCGGCGGCGGTGTGGCCTTCCTGTTCAGCGACATGCTCGGGTTCCACACCCTGATGGCCCAGGCCCAGGTCAACAACCGGATCGTGGACTCGGCCTTCCAGGTCGCTTACCTGAACACCGTCAACCGGTTGAATTTCGGCGCCGTCGTCCAGCGCTATCCCTACATGTACGGCGGTTACAACTACGACTACGGTGTCGTCGACGGCCAGCTGGCCCTGATCGAGGAGGAGATCGTCTATCGCCAGATCAACTACGACATCGGCGGCTTCGCCTCGTATCCCTTCAACTCCTTCCAGCGGGTCGAGGTCAACGGAGGCTTCAGCTACATCGACTTTTCCAACACCCTCTACCGCTACGCCTATTCCGACTACGACGGCTACCTGCTGTCGAGGGAGGAGTACGACCTTGATTCGGCGACCCGGGATCTATATGCCCTACGTCGGCGCGGCCCTGGTCTACGACAGCTCCCTGTTCGGGGCCACGGCCCCGATCGTCGGCCAGAGCTACCGCTTTGAGGTTACGCCCACCTTCGGGACGCTGACCTAACGTCTCGGCCCTGGCCGACTTCCGCAAGTACGTCGTGCCGGTCAAGCCCTTCACCTTGGCCATGCGCCTGGTCGACTACGGCCGCTTCGGCAAGGACGCCGCGGACGAACGCCTCTGGCCGATGTACCTCGGCTACGAGAACATGGTCCGCGGGTACAACTGGCAGTCCTTCGGCCAGGAGGAGAGCTTCGACTTCAACCGGCTGTTCGGCAACGCCATGATGCTGGCCAACTTCGAGCTCCGCTTCCCGCTGTTCGGCCTGCTTGGAGTGGGGCGCGGCTACTACGGCGTCTTTCCGCTCGACATCGTGGCCTTCTACGACGCCGGGCTGGCCTGGTACACGGACTCGGTGGACCCGGCTGCCAAGCCCTTCTTCCAGAAAGGCGGCGGGCTCAAGCCCCTGCGAAGCTACGGGCTCGGGGCCCGGTTCAACCTGTTCGGCTACCTCATCCTGGGCGTCAACTACGTCGTGCCCATCGACCGGCCTGACCGCAAGCCCTACTTCCAGATGAGCTTCTACCCGGGCTTCTGATCTTATCCATCCGCAAACCCTCTCTCTCTGCAGAGAGAGGGTTTTTAATGAATCATCGCCCAATTCCGAGGAAACCAGGGCGGTTCGGGGTGTCGGCCAACGGCGAAATCGCGAGGCCGACGCCTTTTTCCATAACTCTCTGAGGGAAGCCAACGGCCGCCGAGGGCTGTTTGAGCACGCGGCTATCTATTGGAACCGAAATGGAGTGGGTGGTCTCCATAACTGGGCGGTCTGGAATGCGCAGTTCCGAGGCGCCGAAGAGAGCTGTGGGAAAAGGCGAAAAGAGGCCGAAGCCGCCGGGACGACACCCCGGACTGCCATCCCCGGAATTGGGCGATGAACCTTTTTTTTGCCCGGCCACGGGAGTAGAATGGGACGCTCCGCGGAGGTACTCCATGCGTCACAGAAGCGTCCTCATGTTCCTCCTGGCCGCGACGGCCTTCCTGGCCGCCGCGGGGCCCAGCAAGGTGCCCGAACCCAAGATCCGGTTCGATCCCAGGACCTACGTCTGCGCCAAGGCGCCCGTCCCCGTCGTCGTCGACGGCGAGATCGACGAGCCGGTCTGGGACAAGGCTCCCTGGTCGGACGCCTTCGTCGATATCGAGGGATCCCTCAAGCCCAAGCCGCGCCTGCGGACCATGGTCAAGATGCTTTGGGACGACAATTATTTCTACATCGCCGGCTACCTCGAGGAGCCCGACTTGTGGGCCACCCTGACCCGCCGCGATTCGATCATCTTCCAGGACAATGATTTCGAAGTCTTCATCGATCCGGACGGCGACACGCACAATTACTACGAGCTGGAGATGAACGCCCTGAACACGGTCTGGGACCTGTTCCTGGTCCGGCCGTATCGCGACGGCGGGCCGGCCATCCACGCCTGGGACATCCAGGGCCTCAAGACCGCGGTCAAGCTCGCCGGAACCCTGAACCAGCCGGGCGACAAGGACAAAAGCTGGTTTGTCGAGATCGCCATGCCGTGGGACATCCTCAAGGAGGCGGCCGGCCGCCAAGGCGGCGCCGAAGCCGGGCGACCGCTGGCGGGTCAACTTCTCCCGCGTCGAGTACCGTCTGGACGTCAAGAACGGCGCCTACGTCAAGCGGACCGACGCCCAGGGCAAGCCTCTGCCCGAGGACAACTGGGTCTGGTCGCCCATCGGCCTGGTCAACATCCACTACCCCGAGATGTGGGGGACCGTTCTGTTCTCCGGCCAACGCCCGCCGGACGGGGCCGCGAGTCCGTGCAGGAACGGCCCGAGGACGAGGCCCGCTGGGCCCTGCGGCGCATCTATTACCGGCAGTGGGCCCTGCAGGCCGAGAAGAGGCGCTTTCGCCCCCGACTGGAAGTCGCTGGGGTTGAAGGACAAGGATTTCAAGGTCAAGGGCTTTGCCTTCCCGCCGGCCGTTATCGCCGTGGGCGGGCTGTTCGAGGCCGTTTACACGGCGACCGACGGCAGTGTCTGGCGGATCGCCCAGGACGGCCGCATCGCCGGGGGACTATGAGCTATGCCCTTCGATTTTGACGCTACCCTGGACCGGCGCGGCACCCGTTCGCTCAAATGGGACGCCGCTTCCCGCTTCTACGGCGCGGAGGACGTCATTCCGCTTTGGGTGGCGGATATGGACTTCGCCGCGCCGCCCGCCGTCCTCGAGTCCGTCCGCCGCCGGGCCGAGCACCCCGCCTTCGGCTATCCGCTCGAGTCCCCGACGACGTGGGACCCGATCGTCCGCTGGCTGGCCGAGCGGCAGGGCTGGCCGGTCAAGCGGGAATGGCTGGTCCGCTGCCCCGGTGTGGTCCCGGCCCTCAACCTCTGCGTCCGGGCCATGACCCGGCCGGGCGACAAGATCGTCATCCAGACGCCCGTCTACCACCCCTTCTACCCGGCCGTGGAGGGCAACGGCCGCCGGCTGGTCCAGAATCCCCTGCGCTTCGACGGCCGGAGCTGGACCATGGACCCGGACGACCTTCGCCGGAAGGTCGACGGCCGGACCCGGATGCTCATCCTCTGCAGCCCGCATAACCCCGTCGGCCGGGTCTGGACCCGGGCGGAGCTCGAAGCCCTGGCCGGGCTCTGCCGCGAGCGGGACCTGATCGTCATCGCCGACGAGATCCACTCCGACCTCGTTTTTCCGGGCCATGCCCAGATTCCCTTTGCCTCGCTCGGCCCCGATCGCCGCCTCGCGCACGGTCACCCTGCAGGCGCCCAGCAAGACCTTCAACACGGCCGGTCTGAGCGCCTCCTTCGCCGTGGCTTCGGACGAGCGTCTGCGCGGCCGGCTTCGCCGCGAGATCGAGGACGCCGGCCTGACCATCAGCAACGTCTTCGGCGTCCCGGCCATGGAGGCGGCCTACGCGGAGGGGGGAGCCTGGCGCGACGAGCTCATCGCCTACCTCGGCGGGAACTTCGACTTCGTCGAGGCCTTCTTCCGCGAGCGGATGCCGAGCCTTCGCTTCCTGCGTCCCGAGGGGACGTACCTGGGGCTTGTCGATGCCCGCGGGCTGGGGCTGGAACCCGACAAGGTCTTCCGCTTTTTCCTGGACAAGGCGGGCGTCTACTTCGACGACGGCCTCAAGTTCGGCCCGGCCCTGGCCGGCTTCCTGCGCCTGAACGCGGCCTGTCCGCGGGCTCTGCTCGGCCAAGCCTTGGAGAGGATGGAAGCCGCCCTGCGGACCGGGTGAGCCATGCCCCGCCGCCGCACATGGGACATCCCGGCCGGGTGGAGAGCGGCATCGGCATCGGCAAAAATTGACACGACCGGGGCCCTGTGCTACATCAAGGAGAGCCGCGGTACTCGGAACGGAGCGCCGCCGGCGGAAAGGAAGGGCCGATGCTTTCTATCAAGAAGATCCTCGCTCCCGTCGACTTCTCCGATGCCTCCGTGCAAGGGCTGGCGGCTGCCAGCGAGCTGGCCGGGCTCTTCCAGGCCGAGCTCCTGGTGGCCAACATCATCCCCGTCCTGCCCCCCAAGCCGACCGACCCCAACTTCACGTTCGAAGTCCCCGAGTACGAGAGCATCCTGCACAAGGATGCCGAAGCCAAGCTGGCCGAGCTGATCAAGACGTCGATACCCGCCGGTATCGCCGCCCGGGCCGTGCTGGGCCACGGGCATCCGGCCAAGGAAGTCATCAGGCTGGCGGAAGAAGAGAAGGTCGACCTGATCGTCATTGCCACCCACGGGCATTCCGGCTGGCACCATCTGCTGCTGGGATCGGTGGCCGAAAAGGTCATCCGCCACGCTCCCTGCCCCGTCTTCGCCGTCCGCGAACGACGCCCGTGACGCGACCCGGCCGACCGCTGCCGCGCTTGTTCTTCGCGGGCCTCGCGGCCGCGGCCGTGCTGGCCTCCTTTGCCTGCGGCGGGAAGGGCCTGCCCGGGGGGAGCGCCAAGGATGTCGGGATGGACCCCGATCGGCTGAAGCGCGTCTCGGCCATCGTCCGCGAGGCCATCGCCCGCAAGGACTTCCCCGGCGCGGTCGTGCTCGTCCAGCGCAAAGGCAAGGTCGTCCTGCGCGAGGCCTTCGGCGACAGCCAGACCGTTCCCGAGCGGAAGCCCATGACGGCCGACATGCTTTTCGACCTGGCCTCGCTGACCAAACCGATTGCCACCGCCACGGCGGTCATGATCCTGGCCGAGAGGGGCGAGCTGTCCCTCTACGAAAAGGTCAAAGGCTTCATCCCGGAGTTCGCGCCGTTCCTGGAGCCAGACGGCAAGCCGGGCGAGGACGTCCGCCTCTGGCATCTGATGACCCACACCTCGGGCCTGCCTCCGTATACCGACGCGGCCGAGGCGGAGAAGAAGTACGGCTCGCCCGTCCCGGTCGAGTCGCTGGTCATCCACATCGGCAGCCTGCCCAAGACCGACCCTCCGGGCGCTACGTTCACGTACTCCTGCCTGAACTACATCACCCTGGCCGCCATCGTCAAGAAGATCAGCCGCAAGTCCATCGCCGAGTTCACCGCCCGGGAGATCTTCGAGCCTCTGGGCATGTCCCGGACGATGTACAACCCGCCGCCGGACCTGCGGTCGCTCGTCGTCCCGACCCAGGTCTACGACGGCAAGCCGCTCGTGGGGGTGGTGCATGATCCGCTGGCCCGGGCCCAGGGCGGTGTCTCGGGCAACGCCGGGCTCTTCTCCACGGCCGACGACCTGGCCGTCTTTGCCCAGATGATGCTCGACAAGGGCGAATACAAGGGCCGGCGCATCCTCTCGCCCCTGACCGTGGAGCGGATGACTTCGATCTACGCCAAGGCGCCGGGCATGGGACGCGGACTGGGCTGGGACATCAGCTCGGCCTATGCCTCCGTCGCCGGCGACATCTTCGCCCCCGGCTCCTACGGCCACTCCGGGTACACGGGGACCTCGATCTGGATCGATCCCGAGACCCAGACCTCGGTCGTCTTCCTGACCAACCGGGTCCACCCGGACGACGGCGGCGAGATCATCGCCATGCGCGGCCGGCTGGCCAACGCCGTCGCGGCCGCCATCGTCAAACGGTGACCGCCTTTTCCGCGGTTTTTATACATTCGCGGCGCCCAGCCCCGACTTTAGAAGGATCATCTCCCACTCCGGGAGAAGCGGCCAGGGGTATCGTCCCGGCGGCTGCGGCCTCTTCTCGCCTTTTCCCACAGCTCTCTTCGGCGCCTCGGAACTCGCACATTCGTCTGAGTTGACTTGCAAGCCCTCCCCCTCTGTCTCTTATTCGGTTGGCCTTTCCTAGCTCAAACAGTCCTCGGCGGCCGTTGGCTTCCCTCAGAGAGTTATGGAAAAAGGCGCCGGCCTTGCGATTTCGCCGTTGGCCGATACCCCTATCCGCTTTCATTTTCCCGGAGATGGGAGATGAGCCCTTTCTAATCGGAGTCTTGGCGCCGCTCCGTATGAAATCCAGCGAACGGTTTGATTGACCCCCGCCGGCGCTTCCCATATGATGAGCCGGATCGGGATCTCCAGCGAGGAGGCGCAGGTTCCATGCACGCAATCCGCAAGAGCGCTGTTGTCGTCGGACTCGTCCTGACCCTGGCGGCAGCGGGCCTGGCCCAGGAATCGGGCTGGACCAAGGGGGCCGAGCTCGACGTCAATTCCAAGTACATCTGGCGCGCCCTGGCCTTCAGCCAGGGCGCCGTCCTGCAGCCGAGCGTTTGGATCGGCACGGGCGGCTTCACCTTCACCATCTGGTCCAACTTCGTCCTCAACTCGGGCGAGGACTTCGCCGGCAAGTTCAACGAAGTCGACTACCGGATGTCCTACGACATCGAAGCCGGCTCTTTCACAATCAGCCCGGCCTTCACCGTCTACACCTACCCGAACCAGGCCATCGACGGCGCCACCACGGGTGAGCTGGAGATCGCGGTCGCCTACGCCCTGGGCAGCTTCAGCCTGGAGACGGCCCACTACCTGGACGTCTGGGACAACTCGGGCGGCTACATCGGCGAGGTGGGACTGGCCTACGAGGTCGATGCGGCCGAGGGGCTGACCCTGGCCGCCGCCGTCCGCTTCGCCTTCGCCAACGGCAAGTTCAACGAGTACTACGTGCCCTACGACTCCGGCACGCTTTCGGCGGTGGTCCTAGAGGCCGGCCTGACCTACACGCTCGCCAACGGTCTCTACATCCGGCCCCATCTCGAATACAACAACATTCTCGACAAGAACCTGCGGGAGGCCGTGACGCTGTCGGACTGGCTGTCGCTCAACAAGCCCAGCCTGTTCAACTTCGGTCTCGCCGTCGGGTTCGAGTTCTAAGGCCCCGGCTCCGCGCCGAGGCCCCAGGGAGGTCGCCATGTCCCCATGCCGTCGTCCGTCCGCCTTTCCGTTGCTTATCGCCGCCGCCCTTCTCGTTCTCGCTCCGGCCGCCGGCCGAAGCCAGGAGAAGGCCGCCCCGCCCAAGCCCGCCGAGCTGACCGCTCGGCTCATCGGGCACGCCCATATCGACTTGAGCTGGCTGTGGCGTTGGGAGGAGTCCGTCCTGGACGTCGCCGTGCAGACCTTCAAGGGAACCCTGGCCCAGATGGAGAAGATGGCCGGGCTGACTTTCGCCCAGAGCCAGCCGGCGGTCTACGACGCCGTGGCCAAGGCCGATCCCGCCCTGTTCCAGGCCATCAAGGACAAGATCAAGCAGGGGACGTGGCGCCCGGTCGGCGGCATGTGGGCCGAGCCCGACATGAACATGCCCGACGGGGAGTCCCTGGCCCGCCAGCTGCTCTACGGCAAGCGCTACTTCCTGGACCAGTTCGGCGTCGACGTCACGGTCGGTTGGAATCCCGACACCTTCGGCCATAATTGGCAGACGCCCCAGATCCTGGCCAAGGCGGGGATTCCCTATTACGTTTTCGGACGCTGCGCACCCGAGAACGTCCCCGCCTTCTGGTGGGAGGGCAAGGACGGGACCCGGATCCTGTGCTATGTGCCGCAGGGCTGGTACAACGTGTCGCTCCGCGACGGCATTCGCGACACGATCGTCAAGGCGGCCTCCCAGGGGCCTCTGCGCGACTTCATGATCCTCTACGGGGCCGGCGATCACGGCGGCGGTCCGCGCGACACCGATTTGGAAGCGATCAAGGCCTTTGGCCGCGACCCCGCCCACCCCAAGCTGGAATTCACGACACCCGAAGCCTTCTTCAAGATCGTGGAGGCGTCGGGGGCGGCTCTGCCGGTTGTCGACAGGGAGCTGAACTTCACCTTCCCGGCCTGTTACACCACCCAGACCGAGGCCAAAAAAGCCAACCGCGAGCTGGAGGGCCTGTTGGCGGCGGCCGAGGCCTTCTCCACCGTGGCCGTCGCCTCCGGCTATCGCGACTACTATCCCGAGCGCGACCTGGACGAGGCCTGGAAGATCGTCCTGCGCAATCAGTTTCACGACATCCTCGACGGTTCGAGCATCGGGCCGGTCTATGAAGAGGCCCTCAAGGCCTACGCCGAGGCCCGCGAGCGCGGCCGCCGGGCGCTCGACTTCTCGCTCGAGACGCTGGCCGCCTCGGTCGACACCCGCGGCGAAGGCCAGCCGGTTTTGGTCTTCAACCCGCTCCTCTGGGAGCGGACCGACGTCGTCGCGGTCCCCCTGCCGGACCCGGCCGCCGGGCCCGTCCGCGTCTTCGACGCGAAAGGGGCGGAAGTTGCATGTCAGACCGAAAGCAGTCGAGAATTCCCCCGGCCGTCCAGAGACCAGGGTTGTCTTTACGGCCGAGGCCGTGCCCTCGCTGGGCTACAAGCTTTATCGGATCGGAAGGCGACCCGGCGGCAAGCCGTATCCGTCCGTATCCGCCCGGGCCTCGGGCCTGGAGAACGAGTTCCTCAAGGTCGCCCTGAACCCGAAGACGGGCTGGATTTCCAGCATTTACGACAAAGCCGCCGGTCGCGAGATTCTGCGCGCGCCCGGTTGCCCTGCGGGCGCTGGCCGATGAGCCCGAAAACATGTCGGCCTGGGAGCTCGGCCTCAAGGGCATCGTCGGGACGGTGGGCGAGGTGGGGAGCCGGATCGAGGTCGTCGAGTCCGGCCCGGCCCGCGCCGTCGTGCGGATCAGCGCTGTGTTCCGCCGCTCAACCTTCGTCCAGGAGCTGACCTTGACTCGTGGTGTGCCGCGGCTGGACATCTGCGTACGGGGAAACTGGCAGGAGCGCAACCTCATGATCAAGGCCGCCTTCCCGCTGGCCTTGGAGGCGGCGACGGCGGAGTTCGAGATCCCCTACGGCACGATCTCCCGCCCTACGGACGGGACCGAAGTGCCGGCCCTGCGCTGGATCGACGTTGCCTCCGGCGACGGCGCTTACGGCGTCGGCATCCTCAACGACTCCAAGTACGGTTTCGACGTCAAGGGCTCGGAAGCCGGGGTTTCGCTCTGGCATGGCGCCTTTTACCCGGACCCGGAAGCCGACCGCGGGCCGCAGGAGACGCGCCTGGCGATCTATCCCCACAAGGGCGGTTGGCAGGAGGGGCGAACTCTGCAACGGGGGCGGGAGTTCAACGCGCCGCTTCTCGTCCACAGCCCCATGGTCCATCCCGGCGCCCTGCCGGCCGAGACGTCATTCGTCAAAGTCGGGCCCGAGAACGTCATCCTGTCGGCCTTGAAAAAGGATATGGGCTATTACGAGAGGAACTGGATCGTCCGCCTCTACGAAGTCTACGGTCGGACGACGGAAGCGCGCCTCGAGCTCCCCTGGGACGTGACGGCCTCCGAGACGGACCTCATCGAGAGGCCGACGGGGAGCATCATCGGCCAGGGGCGGATCGTGACCATCCCCATGAAGCCCTACGAGATCAAAACCATCCGCCTGGTGCGGAAGTAATCGTCGGAGAAGCGCGGCATCCGGCATCCGGACGACATCCGGAGGGGTTGAAAAACCGCCTCCGAACGGCCATAATAAGAGTTCTGAATCATCATTATTAGTGGAGGTTTTTATGCGTAAGAGAATCCAAGCCCTGCTGTTGGCCCTTGCGGTTCTGGCCCTGATCGGCGGCATTGCCGCGGCCCAGGAAAAGGACCCCGAAACGACGAGCGAAGTGCCCGAGCTGAGCGCGTTCCACGAGATCATCTATCCCATCTGGCACACCGCCTACCCCGAAAAAGACGTCAAGGCCCTGCGCGGCTTCGTGCCTCAGGTCAACGAGCTGGCGGCCAAGGTCTATGCGGCCAAGCTGCCGGGCATCCTGCGCGAGAAGGAAGGCGTGTGGAAGGCCGGCCTGGAGGTTTTCCGCAAGTCCGTCGACGATTACAACAGCGCGGCCAAGGGCACCGACGACGAGGCCATGTTGACCGCGGCCGAAGTCCTGCACGCCAAGTATGAGGCCCTGGTCCGCGCCCTCAGGCCGGTCCTGGCCGAGGTCGACGCCTTTCACAAGGCCCTCTACGTCGTCTATCACAAGTACGCGGCCGAAAAGCAGTATGACAAGAT
The DNA here is from genome assembly GCA_963803915.1 of Candidatus Aminicenantota bacterium. GTDB lineage: Bacteria > Acidobacteriota > Aminicenantia > Aminicenantales > UBA4085 > UBA4085. Next base: position 87,937 of record CAWDOL010000006.1, read on the forward strand.
CCGCTCGGCCACGGCCGACCTCGTGACCAAGGCCGAGGCGACGGCCAAGGCGACCCTGCCGGCCAAGCTGGCGGCCAAAGCCGAAGCTTACAAGGCCGCGACCGCGGCGCTGGTCGAGGCCGCCAAGGCCCTGGACGCCGCCGGTAACGCCCATGACCACGACGGCATGGAAAAGGGGGTGGACGTCCTCCACGCCAAGTACCAGGCCGTGGAAGCTATATTCAACTAAGGCCGGTCGGGCCTTTTGGCCCGCTCGACCAGGAGCTGGAGGATTTCCAGCTCGTCGGCGTCGAACCAGATCCGGCCGCAGTCGAGGCAGCGCTCGACCGGCAGGAAGTACTGATAGTTGTAAGGCCGCGAGGCCAGCCGGTATCCGCACTCCGGACAAGGCGGAGGCGCAAACCGGTGGTCTCCGGCCTTGTCTTTTTTCAGGGGGTTGCGCGTTGAAGCCGCAGCGAACTCGTCGGCCCGGCGATTCAGGGCGGCGGAGAAGCCGATCTCGGTCCGGGCCAGGATGCGGTCCATCGTCTCCTGCGGAACCAGCTTGCCCAGGCATGTCCGGCAGATCTTGATCGGCACGCCCTCGTAGAATGTATCGGCCAAGGGGACGGCGCATCGGGGGCATTGGCCGTGACCGGCGGTTCGGCTCTTTCCCGGCTCCACCCTTTCTCCTGGCGGAGTGCCCTTGATCTCCGCGTAGGCGGGGAAGACGAGCTTGGCCCGCTCGCGCGCCGCACCCTGGTCCTTGATCTCCAAGATCAGCTCGCGGGTCGTCGTGTTGGCCATCTCGGCCAGGATCCTGATCCGGTCTTCCACGGGGGGGTGTGTGGAAGCCCAGCGCTCCATTCGACCCGGCCGCTCGTGCCGGGAACACGGGGCGACGATGAACAAGGGACCGTAGGTGCGGTTGAAATCGCCGACGAAGGAGTTGTGGGTTCGGGCTTTGTGAAGGGCCCGTCCCAGCGCGGCCGGGCTACGGCCCAGCTCGACCGCGGCGGCGTCGGCCAGAAGCTCTCTGTGGCGGCCGACCATGACGGCTAAAAGGCGCACGGTGAGGGCGGACAGGCCGGCCACAGCGCCCAGCAGGTTGCCCCCGGCCCGGGCTTGGCCTCCGGGCGAGCCGGCGGGGACATCGGCGTCGGGCTCGAGCACTTCGCGCAGGCGCTCGAAGGTGTTGGCCGCGGAACAGACCAGGGTCAGGACGAACGCGTCGCCGCGGGCGATATGGCCCAGCTCATGAGCCACCACGGCCTCGACCTCGTCGCGGGCGAACTCGGCCAGCAGTCCCTCGGTGACGGCCACGACGGGGGTTCCGTCGGGCTCCATCACGGCCAGCGAGTTGACCGTCCAATCGGGCAGGACCGCGGCCTTGACCATGGGCAGTCCGGCGGCCAGGCGGATGGCCTCGACCGCGTTCTCGAGCTCCCGGTGGTAGCGGTCCGACGGATCGGGCGCTCCGGCCCGCAGCCGCTTCAAGATGTATGCGCCGCCGAAGCGCCGGGCGTCGTGGTACTGGACGGCGGTCAGAAGGAAGGCTGCCACGACAACGATGGCCCCGAAGCGGAGCCAGAAGCCGGGTACTGTGAAGGGCAGGCTTCCGGTGGCGGCGGCCGCCAGGGTCCAGACGACGAGGATCATCAGGCCGAGGGCGAAGGCGGAGAAGAGGAGCAGCAGGGCGAACACGGCCAGGCTTTTGCGGGCCTGCCGCTTCTGGATTTCATAGAAGTCCGCGGCCGGAGGGCGCCGCCGGCCCGGGCTTGCGGAGTCTTGCATCGACCCTCATCCTAATCCAAGGCCGGGCCGAATTCCAGCCGGCGATCGAGGCCGGACGCGAGGCGAACCCGACGACGGCCCCGGCCGTATTGAGGTATAATGACCCACCCAAGGAGGCCCGCATGCGACGTTCCCCCGCTTTTCCGTTCCTCGTTTTCGGACTCGTTCTCGCTGTCACGTCGGCGCTCTTCGCGGTGGACATCCGCGATACGCGGCTGCTGACCCAGCCGGCCATCAGCCGGACCCATATCGCCTTCCATTACGCCAATGACCTCTGGGTCGCCGACCTGGACGGGCGCAACGTGCGCCGGCTGACCTCGGATCTTGGGCTCGAGGCCAACCCGGTCTTCTCGCCCGACGGATCCCTGCTCGCCTTCACCGCCCAGTACGACGGCAACTACGACGTCTACACCGTGCCCGTCGCGGGCGGCGTGCCCCAAACGGCTGACCTGGCATCCGGGCAGCGACTCCGTCCAGGGCATCACGCCGGACGGCAAGTCCGTTCTTTTTGCCTCGAGCCGGGCCAGCTTTACCGGGGCCCACCTGGGCCTCTATACCGTGCCTCTTGACGGCGGCTTTCCGGTCAGGCTCAAGGTCCCCAACGCCGTGCGGGCCGCGCTTTCCCCGGACGGGAAAACAGTCGCCTACAACCCCCTGCCTGACGCCTTCACCCAGTGGAAGAACTACCGCGGCGGGCGCAACTCCGAGGTCTGGATCCTCGACCTCGAAAGCTCTGCCTACAAAAAAATCCCCCAGCCGGACGGCCGCTCGAACGATCCCAACCCGATGTGGATCGGCGACACGATCTACTTCAGGTCCGACCGCGACGGCGAATTCAACCTCTATGCCTTCGATCCCAAGAGTCAGGCCGTGCGCCGCCTGACCGACCACCGGGACTTCCCCGTCCTGGCCGCCTCGGCCGGCGGCGGCAGGATCATTTACGAGCAGGCCGGTCGGCTTCACGTCTACGACCCGGCCAGGAACGCCGCCTCAACGCTGAGGATCGGCATCGCCACCGACTTGGCCGAGCTCCGCGAGCGGTACGCCAAGGGGGCGCGCTGGGTTCGCAGCGGCGACCCCTCGCCCTCGGGCCAGCGGGTGGCCGTCGAATTCAGGGGCGAGATCGTCACCGTCCCGGCCGAGAAGGGAGACCCCCGCAACCTGACCCAAACCCCCGGGACGCACGAGAGACTCGCCGCTCTGGTCGCCGGACGGCCAATCGGTCGCCTATCTCTCCGATGCCTCCGGCGAATACGAGATCCATGTCCGGGCCCAGGACGGCAAGGCCGCGGCCCGCGCCTACAAGCTCGGAGGCTCCGGCTTCTACGACGCCCTGACCTGGTCGCCGGACGGAGCCAAGATCGCCTTCAGCGACAATTCCTGGAGCCTGTACTGGCTCGACCTTAAAACAGGCGCGGTCAAGACCATCGCTTCCGAGAAGCTCTTCGGCCCGGCCGGACTCAAGTCCATTCAGGGCTCCTGGTCGCCCGACTCGCGCTGGATCGCCTACACCGTCTCCACGGCGACGTACTTCCAGCGCGTCCACGTCTATTCCCTGGACCAGAACAAGTCCTTCCCGGTCACGGACGGCTTGAGCGACGCGGCCAATCCCGTCTTCGATGCCTCCGGGAAGTATCTCTACTTCTTTGCCTCGACGGACGCCGGGCCGGTCCGGCAGTGGTTCGACCAGTCCAACGCCGACATGCGCATGACCAGCTCGATCTACGTCGCCGCTCTGAGCAAGGACGCGCGCGAATCCTTTGGCCAAGGAGAGCGACGAGGAGAAGGGCTCGGGCTCCGCCCCGACGAAGCCCGCGGCGGCGCCGACGGCCGCGCCCGCGGCCGAACCCGGCCTGAAGATCGACTTCGACGGCCTCGACCACAGGATTCTGGCCCTGCCCATCCCCGCCGGAAGCTATCGAAGCCTTGAAGCGGGCGATGCCGGACAGATCTACTATCTCGAGAATCCGCCCGATATCGGCTCCGCGGCCGCGCCGGGGGGATCGCTCCACAAGTACGACTTCAAGACGCGGAAGGACGAGGTCCTCCTGCCCGGCGTCAACGGCTTCTCGCTGACGGCGGACCATAAAAAGGTCCTCTATGCCGGCGCGGGCGGCGCCTATTTCCTGACCTCGCTTCTGCCCAAGCCGCAGCCCGGCCAGGGCCGACTCGCTCTCGACACGGTCGAGGTCCGGGTCGTTCCGGCCGTCGAGTGGCGGCAAATCTACGACGAGGCCTGGCGCATCAACCGCGACTATTTCTACGCCACCAACATGCACGGCGCCGACTGGCCGGCCATGAAGAAGAAGTACGAGCCTTTCCTGGCGGACGTCTCCTGCCGCAACGACCTCAACCGGGTCATCCAGTGGATGTGCTCGGAGCTGGGAGTCGGCCACCACCGGGTCGGCGGCGGCGACATGCCGGCCGCTGTGGTGAATGTCCCGGGCGGACTGCTCGGGGCCGATTTCGCCGTCGAGAAAGGCCGATATCGAATCGCCAAGGTCCTGGGCGGACTGAATTGGAATCCCCAGCTTCGGTCGCCGCTGACCGAGCCGGGGATCGATGTTCGGGCGGGCGAGTATCTTCTGGCTGTCAACGGCAAGGATCTGAAGGCTCCCGCGGACAATCTCTACGCCGCGTTCGAGAATACCGCGGGCAAGTCCGTCGAGCTCTCGGTCGGACCGAACGCCGATGGGGCGGGGGCGCGGACGGTCTCCGTCGTGCCCATCGCCAACGAATCGGCCCTCCGCAACCGCGACTGGGTGGAGGGGAACCTGCGTCGGGTCGAGCAGGCCAGCGGCGGGCGGGTCGCGTATGTCTACGTCCCCGACACGTCCGTCTCCGGCTGGACCTCGTTCAAGCGCTACTTCTTCCCGCAGGCCGATAAGCCGGCCATCATCGTGGACGAGCGCTTCAACGGCGGCGGCTCGGTCGCCGACTACTACATCGACCAGCTGCGCAAGCCCGTGATCAGCTACTGGAACATGCGCTACGGCGACGACCTCAAGACGCCCAGCGCCTCGATCCAGGGCCCCAAGGTCATGATCATCGACGAGATGGCCGGCTCGGGCGGCGACATGCTGCCGTTCATGTGGCGCAAGTTCAAGATGGGGCCGCTCGTCGGCAAGCGGACCTGGGGCGGTCTGGTCGGCACGCTGGGCTTCCCGGTGTTGATGGACGGCGGCGGCGTCACCGCCCCCAACGTGGCCATCTGGACGGAGGACGGCTGGGTCGTGGAGAACGAGGGCGTGGCTCGCCGACATCGAGGTCGAGCAGACGCCGGCCGACGTCCTGGCCGGCCGCGATCCGCAGCTCGAGAGAGCCATCCAGGTGGCCTTGGACGAGCTGGCTAAGAATCCGCCCAAGACGCCGGTCCGGCCGGCTTACCCGGTACGGGTGCGGAAGTAGCGAAGTGTTGAGCTAACGGCCCTGGGCCCAGTCGTACTCGACGACCCGGCCCTGGAGCCGCCAGCGCCGGGGCGCGGCTCCGCCCTCGAGATGGCGGAGCGGATCGAGCCCTCGCGTCGGGTTGACGGCTTCAAACCAATCGAGGGGCTCGGCTAAAGGCTGCGGCCGGGAAGCTGCTTCCAGGGCCTCGGCCACGGTCTTCTCCTGTTCGGGCGTCAGGGCGCCCTTCTTGAAGGAGATGAAGAGCGGCGTCCCGGAGCGGGAAACCAGGTCGAGCCATTGCCGGTTCAGAGCCCAGGGGATCGCTTCCGGCTCGGTCAGGCCGACGCAGTCCGCATCGACGGCGAAAAAGGCGTCGTGCTGGGCCGCCCGGAAGGCCAGCGTGTTGACGCCGCGGTTGCGGACCCTGGTCCAGTCCCGGCCGCTGGTATCGTCGCCGATCCGCTGGATCTCGAAGATTCCCGCTGCCAAATGGCCGATGGTGTTGCAGCCGATGATGAGGACGTTCTCTCCGGCGGCTTCGCGGATGCTGCGGTAATGGTCGAGCACGATCTCGGCGGACGTCCGCGTCCCGTCGGCGAAGGCCCAGACCGCGTCCGTCTTGGGCCCGCCCCGGGTATATCCCGCCAGGTCTTCCACGGAATAGTCGTGCTTGATCAGCTCGTAGCCCCAGCCGCGAAGCCGGGACACCGTGGCTTGGATGTAGGCCCGGACTTCCGGCTGGGAAATATCGAGGATCCCGGGGTTGTGCGGCAGGCGCCAGGCTTCCGGCTGTCCGTCCTGGGCCGTGAGCAGGTGAATCCAGATGCCCGGTCGGGCCCCCGCCGCCCGGATGTCGGCGGCCAAGCGCGGCATCGAGGGGAACTTTTCGTTGCCCCGGTGCCAGGGGCCGCCGTAGCCCCTGCCGCCGTTCTCCTGCCAGCCGTCGTCTACGACCATGAAGGGCCTGTTGTCGCTTTGCGGGGCCAGCCGGGCTAAGAAGCGGGCGTATTCCAGCACGCTGGCGGCGCTGTTCTTTCCATAGTCGCAGTACCAGTCGTTGAAGCCGTAGACCGGCCGCTCGGGAAGGCGCGGCCGGGGGCACATCTGCCGGCAGAAGGCGCGGGCCGCGGCGAAAGGCGTTTCCCCGGACTCTCCCCGTCGCGCCGTCACGACGCAGACGGTCAATCGCCGGTTGCCGAGACGAAGGCCCGCTCCGCCGCAGCGGACGTCGGCGGTCAAGGCGATGTCCCGCGGGCCGGCCTGCCAGGCGCAGAGGGACGCCGGTCCGGTCATGACGCCGTAGCCGTGGGTCGTCCGGCCGTCGGAGGCCAAAAAATACCAGGGCATCTCGCGCGACTCCTCGAGGGGGCGCCACTCCAGGTCGCCGTAGGACCGCTCCCAGGCGTCGCCGAGATATTTCCAGCCCTCGGGCAGTGCGGCCTTCCAGCGCAGGATCAGGGTTTTCACGGCCGCTTCGCTTGCGCTCAGGGTGATGCGCAGCCCGCCGTCGACGGCGGAGGCCGTGACCTCGATACCACCGCCTCTCCAGCCTCCGGCTGCCGCAGCCAGGTCGAACGTCCCCTCCGCCGTAACGGCCGTCACCGTGTCTGGTGACCGCAAGAGGTCTTGATATCCGTCTCCGGCCGGCCCAAGGCGAACCGGCCCTGCGGGGCGGCCGGCCGCCAGCGTGGCCAGGCCGACGAGGGTTCCCAGAACAGCGAGCTTGATGTTCATGACCTTCCTCACCTCCGGAATATCCGCATGCCCGGGCGTTTCCATACATTCGCGGCACGAAACCCCGATTTTCAAATCGGGGTTAAAGGGCCGCTTAGTATTAACCCTATCGAACGGGTTTATTATACAGGGAAGACGGAACGCGATGAACGCCCTCCCACTTTCCTCCCACTTTCCTTTACAGGGGCGTCTCTTTCTGGTAAGAGTGCGGAGATATGCGCCCGTCCGGCCCGTGCGTTCGGAGCCTCCGCCGAGAGGACTTGCCCATGATCCATCCGCGTCGACTTGTTTTTCTGCTGGCGGTCCTGCTGGCGGCCCTGCCCTTGGCGGCTCAAACGCCGGGCTCTCAGGAAGACCTCCAGCTGAAGGCGCTCCGCGTCTTTCTTGACGGGCGGGACCTGTCCTGGGACTATATCCGGACCGAAGTTCCGTTCGTCAACTATGTCCGCGACCGGACGGACGCGGATGTCCATGTCCTCATCACCCGGCAGGGGACCGGCAGCGGCGGCACGGAGTTCATCCTGGCCTTCATCGGCCTGAACGGGTTCACCGACCTGAACTTCACCCAGCGCTTCTACTGCCAGAAGACCGACGTGCCGGACGAAATCCGGGAGGATTTCGTCCGGGCCCTCAAGCAGGGGCTGGCCCCTTTCGTGGCCCGCACGCCGCTGGCCAAAAAGCTCAACGTGACCTACGAGAGGGGCGGCACGCCCCTGCCCCAGGCGATCAAGGACAAGTGGGACTACTGGGTCTTCAGCCTCTACGGCTCGGGCAAGGCCAGCGGCGTCAAGACCCGGCTGGGGGGCAATTTCGAGGGCAACTTCTCGGCCAACCGGATTACGCCCGAGTGGAAGATCCGGATGAGCGTCAGCGGCAAGTTTGACGCCACCAAATACACCGTCGACGATGAGGTCTATAAGAGCTCGACCGAGCAGGAAAGCTTCAACGCTCAGGCCATAAAAAGCCTCGGACCCCACTGGTCGGCCGGCCTTTGGCTGTCGATGAGCTCCGCCTCGTACAATAACATCAAGCTGGCCGTAGCGCCTTCCTTCGCGGTCGAGTACAGCTTCTTCCCCTACGTGGAGTCGACACGTCGCCAGCTCTATCTACAGTACCGGCTGAGCTTCAACGCCTACCGCTATCGGGAGCTGACGATCTACGAGAAGATGCGGGAGAACCTGCTCCGCCAGAGCCTGGCGGTCAACCTGGAGTTCCTCCAGCCCTGGGGCAACGCCCACACCAGCGTCCGCTTCAGCCATTTCCTGCACGACCTTGCGCTCAACAAGCTGGAGGTCAATGCGGGCATCTCGGTGCGGCTTTTCAAGGGGCTGTCGTTCTGGGCCGGCGGCAGCTACGCCGCCATCCACGACCAGATCACGCTGCCCCTGGCCGGGGCGACCCTGGAGCAGATCCTGCTGATGCGCAAGGACCAGGCCACGACCTATTCCTTCGGCCTCAACCTCGGCCTGAACTTCACCTTCGGCTCGATGTTCTCCAACGTGGTCAACCCCCGATTCGAGTAAGGCGCCTCGCGAGGGCGGGAGGACGAGGAGGCGGGAGGGGAGAGCTCAGCTCGGCTTGGCGGCCGCTTCCTTGATTCTCTGGTAGAGGAAGGCGGCGCGCAGGTAGGCCCCGCCGGCGTTTTCCAGGTCCTTCTTGGCCATAAAGCCGTCGGCCTGGTTCTCGGTCTCGCGGGCGATCTCCAGAAGCCATGGATCGGCGCCGCGGGATGAGGAGGCCTCGGACTTGAGCCCGCCGACATATTGTTTCAAAGCCCCGATGCCGGACGCGTCCCCGCCGCCGAAGGCGGACAGGGCGAAGGTCTTCTCCAGCACCTTGCAGAGGGCCTTGGCGCCCGAATAATCGTTCTTCTGGAAGGCCTCCTCGGCGTTGCCTTCCTCGTATCGGGCCAGGCGGAAGAGAATGGTCTTTTCGCCCGCGCCGGCTTTTTGAGCCACCGTCTTGGCCGCGCCCATGGCGTTGCGGGCCGACACGGCGGCTTCCCGCTCGGCCACCATGGCCATCAGGGTCTCCATATCGGTCTGCATGGCGGCCGGCTTCGTCCGGGTAGGGGAAGGCGAACTGCTTCCGCGCCTTGCGGAGGACGGCTCCGAGGGGGGCACGGGTATGCCGTGCTTGGCGATCTCCTCGTTGAGGCTCATCCAGGCTTCCAAGTAGGGGCCCTTTTCGGGCAGGAAGCCGCGGATGACCGTGAGCTGTTTCTGGACTTCGGCCAAGTCCTTGGGATCGGAGGACTTGACGTACTTGGCGATCAGGTCATTGGTTTTGCCCAGGTCCACGGGTCCGATTCTTATGCTTCCAGGGCGGGCTTCCCGAGCCCCTTCCGGGGTATCCGGGGTGCCCTTGTAATAGACCCGGGGGGATTCGGCATGTCCGCCGCTCGAGGGAACTTGCCGGGGCGCGGGCTTTCGCAGAAAGATCCAAGCCGCCACGGCGGCGACGGCGAGCAGGACGACTCCCGCCAGCACCGGCTTGCGGGACGAGCGTCCGCCCGCAGCCGCTTTGGCCTTGCTCAGGAAGCGGGTATCGACGCGGGAGATCTCCCGCTCCAGCGAGGGCAGGTCGTTCTCCAGGGCGGCCAGGTCGGCGGCCAGGGCCTCCGCGTCGGGGTAGCGGTCGGCGGGATTCTTCTGCAGGCAGCGGTAGATGATCCGGACCAGCGGCTCGGGCACGAGCGGGTTCGTGTCGCGGGCGTCCGGGGGGGCTTCGTTCCTGTGCTTGATGGCCACCGCGAGGGGCGTCTGGCCTTCGAAGGGGACCTTCCCGGTGACCATCTCGAAGAGAATGATCCCGACCGCGTAGAGGTCGGAGCGGGCGTCCACCTCGCGCAGCTCGACCTGCTCGGGGGACATGTACTCGGGTGTGCCGAGCATGATGCCCGTCCGGGTGACGCCGTCGGATTCCAGGAAGCGGGACAGTCCGAAGTCCATGATCCGGGCCCGCCCGTCGTGGTCGATCATGATGTTCTGGGGCTTGAGGTCGCGGTGGATGACCCCGACCCGGTGGGCTTCGGACAGGCCTTCCGCCACCTGGCGGGCGATGGTCGCGGCCCGGCCGGCCCCGATGGGCCCGGCCCGCCGGATGAATTTCTTGAGGTCCTCGCCCTCGACGTATTCCATGGTCAGGAAATGGACCAGTCCGGCTTCGCCCAGGTCGTAGAGCCGGCAGACGTTGCGGTGGGCGATCTTGCGGGCGTTCTTGAGCTCGTTCTTGAAGCGCTCGATGGCCGAGGCGTTGAACCCGATTTCGGGCTTGATGATCTTGAGGGCCACGACCTCCTGCAGCTTCTGGTCGAAGGCCTTGTAGACCGAGCCCATGCCGCCCTTGCCCAGCTCCTCGATGATCTCGTAGCGGCCGGCGAACAGGGTGCCCCGGATGAGGTTGTCGAAGGCGGCGACCAGAGTTTGGCCTTCGGGCGCGGGGGTGGCCGGGAAGGGCGTCAGCGGGGCGGCGCACTGGCGGCAAAAGCGGCTGTCGCCGCTGTTTTCCGCGCCGCAGACGGAGCATCGCATGGGGGATCCTTTCGATCCTCTAGAAATATCATGCGCCTCCGGGGTTGTCAAACGTTGTCCGTCCATCTCATTTTATGATACGTTGGAGCCTCTATTTTGGTTGCGGAGAAAGACATGAAGCCCACCCTCGTCGTTCTGGCCGCCGGCATCGGAAGCCGGTACGGAAGTCTCAAGCAAGTGGACCGGGTCGGCCCCTCGGGGGAGACGATCATCGACTACTCGATCTTCGACGCCCTGCGGGCCGGGTTCGGGAAGGCGGTCTTCGTCGTCCGCCGCAGCATCGAGGCCGATTTCCGGGAAGCTTTCCTGGTCCGGCTGGGCGGCCGCATCCCTTCGGAGCTGGCCTTCCAGGAGCTCGAAGATGTGCCGGCTGGATTTGCCGTCCCGGCGGGCCGGAGCAAGCCCTGGGGCACGTCACACGCCGTTCTGGCGGCCGCGGCCCAGGTCCGGGAGCCGTTTGCGGTAATCAACGCCGACGATTTCTACGGCCGCGACGCCTTCGAGCGCATGGCCGGATTCCTGTCCGGGTTGTCGCCCCAGGACCCGAAGTTTGCCGTGGTCGGCTACGGTCTGCGGAGCACCTTGTCCGAGCACGGCAGCGTGGCCCGGGGCGTGTGCGAAGTGGGACCCGACGGATTCCTGACCGGGGTCGTGGAGCGGCTCAAGATCGAACCGGACGGTGAGGCCATCGTCGACCGCGCCGCCGATGGCGGCGTCCTGGTTTTGCCCGAGAGCACGGTTGTTTCCATGAACTTCTGGGGCTTCACCCCCCTGTATTTCGAGCAGGCCCGGGAAGAGTTCCGGTCGTTCCTGCGGGCCCGCGGCGGCGATCCCAAGGCCGAGATGTATATCCCCCTGGTGGTCAACGACATGGTCCGAACCGGGCAGGCGACGGTCAAGGTGCTGCCCACTACGGCCCGCTGGTTCGGCGTGACCTATCGCGAGGACAAGCCCCGGGTCATGGCCGAGCTCGAAGCGCTGGTCCAGGCGGGCGAATACCCCCGCTCCCTCTGGGGCTAAGCAGGCTCTCCGCCTCGCCGTCGAAGACTCAAGACAGCCATCCGGATTGACGGTCGGGGGGGCGTCCGGTTATAGTAGCGCATTCATGAACAATCCTGACGACCGCATGCAGCCGATCGGAGAGAAGTACGCCGCCGTCCTGAGCCGGATGATCGCCCTGGCCGAAGGGACGCCCCCGATCGACAAGGACCACGTCCTGCGCGAGGGCAGGCCGCAGATCCGGACCCTGGTCGAGGCGATGATCGAAGCCCATCTGGAAGAGGGCAGCGGCCTGCGCAACGCCGAGGCCGTCTTTGAGCTGCGCGACCTGGCCCGGCGGGGCCGTTCGACCCTGATCCTGTCCGAACACTACAGCAACGCCGACCTGCCGGCCTTGATCTACTTTCTGTCCCGCCTCGGCCCCGACGGCCGGGAAGCGGCCGACTCCATCGTGGCCATGGCCGGGATCAAGCTGAGCGAGGAGAGCCCTTTCCTGCGGGTTATAACCGAGGCCTACTCGCGCATCGTCATTTATCCCAGCCGTTCGCTCGAGATTATCCGCCGCCGGATCAAGGAGCCCCGCGAGCTGGTTCACGAGATGGTCCGCAGCAATACCATCAACCGGGCGGCCATGAAGGCGCTGGCCCGGGTCAGGGGAGAGGGCCGGACCATTCTGGTCTACCCGGCGGGGACCCGGTTCCGCTCCTGGGATCCCGACACGAAGCGGGGCGTGCGCGAAGTGGCCTCCTACATAAAGAGCTTCGACGCCATGGTCCTCATCGCCATCAACGGCAACATCCTGCGGATCAACCCGGCCGGCGAGATGAGCGCGGACCTGATCACCCGGGACCGGCTGGTCATGACGGCGAGCCCGGTCATCCCCTGCGCGGAATTCCGCTCCGCCACCCGGGAGGGATCGGGCTTTCGGGACGACCGCAAGCAAATGGTCGTCGACGAGGTCATGCGCCGGCTGGACGAGCTGCACGCTGGGGTCGAAAGGGAACGTTCCGCGGAAGCTCCCCGGCCCTAGGGGGAGTAAGCCCCTCCGGTCGGTGCGGCAGGAGGGCAGGCGGATCGCTGCTTCAGAGCGTCCGAATCTTGACGGCGCGGAACCACGCTGCGTCGGTGTGGTCCTGCAGGACGATGTGCCCCCGCCGCTTGTCGGCGAATCCGTCGATCGGGGCATACTTGCTCTTGGCCAGGCGGGCCTTGAAATCCGGTGAGCCAAGCTCGTACTCCAAAATCCTGACGCCGTTCAGCCAGTGCTCTCCGTGTCCGCCACGGAAGACCACTCGGGCCGAATTCCAATCCCCGGCCGGTTTAACTGCCTTAGCCGGTCCCGGCGGCACGAGGTCGTAGAGGGCGCCCGCCGTTCGGTTGGGGCCGTTCTTGGCGTCGGGGTGGAGGATGTCGTCGAGCACCTGGTATTCGAAGCCCAGGGCGGCCTTGTTGGCCGTCTTTCCGACCGACATAGCCTCGGACACGTTGTATTTGACACCGCTGTTGCCGCCGGCGGAGATTCTCCACTCGAAGGCCAGCTCGAAGTCCGTGTAAGCCTCCACGGTCATCAGGTCGCCGCCCCGGGCCGGCTGGCCGTCCGCTTGCAGCGGGACGTCCTTGGTCGGCATCTTCTTGATCGCCCCATCCTCGACGACCCAGTGCTTGTCGGGCACGATGGCCTGGCCCAGTCCGCGCCAGCCGGCCAAGGAGCGGCCGTCGAAGAGCAGGATCCAGCCGGCCGCTTTCTCGTCCGCGGTCAGGGCGTTGGGCGGCCCGGTTTGCGTCCGCGGGGCGGCGGCGGCCGTGAGAGCGGCGGCCAGGACGAGGAACAGGAGGGCCCGGGGCGATGGGCTCGAGAATCCGTGCTGCGAAGGGGAGTGGGGCATGCCGACCTCCAAGCAGGAATCATGACAGAGCCCTCGCGGCTTGGCAAGTCCCCGGCCCTCGAGGCGCCCGGCCCGGGTCGTCCCGTTTGACCCCCGCCCCGGGGCCGGGTATAAATAGGGGCGCTTCGCCCATCCAACCGGAAAGGAGCCCGCCATGCCCCGCATCACCCGCCGTGATTTTCTCGGACGTTCCAGCCGTGCCTCAGCCGCGGCGATGGCCGCCCTCGCCGCAGGCCTGGAGCCTTCGGCCCGCCTCTTCGGCGGCCCAGCCTCCCGCCCGGCGCCCAGCGATCGGGTCCGCCTCGGGGTCATCGGGGCCGGAGGCCAGGGCAGGGCCGACCTTGGCGCGTTTTTGAGGATCCCCGAGGTGGACATTCCGGCGCTGGCCGAAGTCGACTCGACCCGCTTGGCCGACGGCTTGAAGATGGTGGCGGAGGCCAGGGGCAAGGCGCCCGACGGCTACGGTGATTTCCGTCGCATCCTGGAGCGCAAGGACATTGACGCCGTTCTCGTCGCGACACCCGACCATTGGCACGCCCTGGCCGCTATTTCGGCTTGCCAGGCGGGCAAGGATGTCTTCGTGGAAAAGCCGCTGGCCACGGTGATCGCCGAAGGGCGGGCCATGGTCGCCGCTGCCCGCCGGGCCAACCGCATCGTTCAGGTCGGCACCCAGCAGCGTAGCTCCTCCCACTTCCAGGACGCGGTGGCCTTCGTCCGGTCCGGGCAGCTGGGCCGCATCCGCACCGTCCGGGCCTGGGCGTTCCTCGATTGGAAAGGCGACATCGGCAACCCGCCCGATACGCCACCGCCGCCCGAGCTGGACTACGACATGTGGCTGGGGCCGGCGCCGCAGCGGCCGTATAACAAGATGCGGGTCCACCACAACTTCCGCTGGTGCTGGGACTACTCGGGCGGACTGCAGACGGACTGGGGCGCCCACATGATCGACGTGGTCCTGTGGGCGATGGGGGAGGAGCCCATCTCGGCCATGGCCGCGGGCGGCAAGATCGGGTTCCCCAACGACATCCGGGAGACGCCCGATACTCAGCAGTCGATCATCGAGTTCCCCAGCTTCACCCTGCTCTGGGAGCACATGATCGGCTGCGGCATGGGCCCCTGGCAGAGAGAGCACGGCTGCGAGTTCCACGGCGAAAACGGCCTGCTCGTGGTCGACCGCGGGGGCTGGGAGGTCGTCTCCGAGACGGATCGCTTCAAGCAGCCGGAGCGCGTCAAGCGCATGGCCGACCAGCCGAGGACGACGGGAACGGGCGACTTTCACCTGGAGCACATCAAGAACTTCGTGGCCTGCATCAAGTCGCGGCAGACGCCGACCGGGGACGTGGAGATCGGGCACAAATCGATCACCGTGCCCCACCTGGCCAACATCGCCTACCGGACCAAGCGCCGCATCCAATGGGACGCCAAGGCCGAGCGTATCATCGGCGACGAGGCGGCGCAGGCTCTGACCGAGAGGGCCTATCGGGCTCCCTGGTCCCTGCCTCAGGAGTGATGGGCGGTGAGCGCAAAACGCGATCGCCGCGGATTCCTTAAGGGCCTGGGGCTGGCCGCCGCCGCGCTGGGGACGGGTCGTGTGCCGCTGCGGGCCGGAAGAGCCCCGGTGCGGGAGCTCCGCCTGGGGATGGCCTCCTATTCCTTCCGGGCCTTCGGGCTGGACGCAACCCTGGCCATGACCAAGCGCCTGGGCTTGGGCCGGATCTCGCTCAAGAGCATGCATCTGCCGCTCGAAACGCCGGCCGAGGGTATCCGGGCGGCCGCGGCCAAGGCCCGCGCCATGGGCCTCGAGCCGTATTCGGGGGGCGTCATCTACATGACCTCGCCGGCCGAGGTGGACCAGGCCTTCGCCTATGCCAAGGCCGCCGGCATGGAGATGATCATCGGCGTCCCCAACCACGATCTTCTGCCGCGGGTTGAAGAGCGGGCCGTAGCCCTGGACATCAAGCTGGCCATCCACAACCACGGGCCCACGGACAAGCTCTACCCGTCGCCCGAGAGCGCCTATGACCGGGTCAAGGGGCTCAATCGGCGGCTGGGCGTCTGCATGGACGTCGGGCACACCCAGCGCTGCGGCCTCGATCCCGCGACTTCGGCCGAGCGCTGCTTCGACCGGCTGCACGACGTCCATATCAAGGACGTCACGGCGGCCACCGCCGCAGGCGCCACCCTCGAAGCCGGGCGCGGCGTCGTCGACATCCCCAAGCTTTTGCGGACCCTACTCCGGCTGGGCTACGCCGGGACGGTCAGCCTGGAGTACGAAAAGGACGAGAAGGACCCTCTGGCCGGAGCGGCGGAATCGATCGGCTACTTCCGCGGCGTTTTGGCCGCACTGGGAGCCGGCGCCTGATGACCGAAGGCATTGCCTACGCCCGGGCCGGGCTTCTGGGAAACCCCTCGGACGGCTATTTCGGCAAGATCATCGCCGTCTCGGTCCGCAACTTCCGGGCTCGCGTCAGGCTGGAGGAGAGTGCCGAGGTCGTCATCGTGCCGGCCCCCGAGGACGAGGAGCGCTACGCCAGCCTGGACGAGTTTGCCCGGGGAACGTTCCTCTACGGCTACTACGGCGGTGTGCGTCTGGTCAAAGCCGCGGCCAAGAAGTTCCACGATTATGCCCGATCGCACGGCCTGAGCCTGCCGAAGCGGGGCTTCACCCTGCGCTACGAGTCCGATATCCCGCGGCAGATCGGCCTGGCCGGATCGAGCGCCATCATCACGGCCACCTTGCGGGCCCTGATGGCCTTCTACGGGGTCTCGATCCCGCGCGAGATCCAGCCGTCGCTCGTCCTGAGCGCGGAGAGGGACGAGCTGGACATCAACGCCGGCTTCATGGACCGGGTCATCCAGGTCTACGAGGGCTGCGTCTTCATGGACCTGGACGAGCGTCTGCTGCGGGCCGAGGGCCACGGACGCTACGAGCCGCTCGATCCCGCGCTGTCTGCCGTCCCTCTACCTGGCCTACAAGCCATCCTTAGGCAAGGTCTCGGGCCGGGTGCTCAACGAGATCCGGGTCAAGGTCGACCGCGGCGATTCCTTCACCATCGCTGTCTTGAAGAAGCTCGGCGACGTCGCCGAGCAGGGGCGCCGGGCGCTGCTGGAGGGCGACCGGGCCGCCTTCGTCCGGCTGATGGACGAGAATTTCGAGCTGCGGCGGTCGATCCAGGAGATCAGTCCGGCCAACCAGGAGATGATCGCGGCCGCGCGGGCTTGCGGAGCCTCGGCCAAGTACGCCGGCTCGGGGGGCTCGATCATCGGGGCCTACCGGGACGAGGCCATGATGGCCGACGTGAAGCGGGCTTTGGAAGCGGTCGGGGCCGTCGTCCTGCGTCCCGAGATCGCCTGAGGCGGCGCGGCGCGGGCGGGGCAAGGGAGGAAAAGCGGGGCGGCAGGGGGTGCCGCCCCGCGAGTTCAGCCCGGCAGAGGGTCAGTAGTTTTCGGCCTGGATCTCGAAGTAGGCCTGGGGGTGCTGGCAGGCGGGACACATGCCGGGGGCCTCGGGGCCCTCGTGGACATAGCCGCAGTTGCGGCAGATCCAGCGCTCGGCCTGGCCCTTCTTGAAGACGCGGCCGGACGTGACGTTGTCCAGCAGGGTCCGGTAGCGCTTCTCGTGTTCCAGCTCGACCTTGGCGATCGACTTGAAGGCCGCCGCGACCTCCAGGTAGCCTTCCTTCTCGGCCATGGCCGCGAAGTCCTTGTAGATGCGCGGTCCATTCCATCTTCTCGCCGTCGGCCGCGGCCTTCAGGTTCTGGGCCGTATCGCCGATCATGCCGGCCGGATAGGCGGCCGTGATCTCGAGATCGCCGCCCTCGAGAAACTTGAAGAAGCGCTTGGCGTGCTCCTTCTCGTTGTCCGCGGTCTCGAGGAAGATCGCGGCGATCTGCTCGAACCCGGCCTTCTTGGCCACGCCCGCGAAATAGCTGTAGCGGTTGCGGGCCTGCGACTCGCCGGCGAAGGCGGCCAGCAGGTTCTTCTCGGTCTGGGAGCCCTTGATCGACTTGGACATGAGGCTTTCTCCTTGGAGTTGGGGAATCAGGCTTTCCAAAGCCCGTGCAGGTTGCAGTACTCGCGGGCGGTGACGGTCGAGGCCTGGAGGCAGAAGCGGGCCTCGGGGGCCTGGCCGGGCTTGAGAAACTCGCGGTAGGCCTTGCCGTCGGCGATCAGCTCGATCCACTCGATGAAGTGCTTCTCCTCCATCGGGTGGGCCACGGTGCCGACCTTGACCAGCCAGCCGTCGGCGGTCTTCTCGATGACCGGGACATGCTTTTCCTTGGACGCGTCCACGGTGTTTTCGTCCAGGAGCTGCATGGGTTGGCCGCAGCAGACGAGCTCGCCGCCGCCGACGTGCAGGACCTCGACGATGTTGCCGCAGATGGCGCACTTGTAGACCTGAAGCTTTTGCGAGACGTTAGGCATGAGTCTTCCTCCTTGATGTATGTGGGGCTTGGGACGGCGGGGGATGGGTGCGGGAGGGGCGGCCGGAGGCCAGGCACTCGCGGCAGAGGCCCTTGAAGTAGCCGTGAACCTCGTCCACACGGTGGCCGTGCAGGCGGCCGGCGCGGCCGGTGGCGCAGGCAATGTCCACGTCCAGGATGCGGCGGCAGGCTGAGCAGTAGAAGTGGTGGTGCGGCGAAGGGATGCCGTCGTAGCGGACTTCGGCCGGGTCGATGTACAGGGCGGCGACCAGCCCCTTGCGGGCGAACAGATCCAGGGTGGCGTAGAGGGTGGTCTTGGACAGGGTCGGAACCTCGCGGACGAGCCGCTCGTGCAGGGCGCGGATCGTGGGGTGTCCGTCCTTGCCCAGCACGGCTTCCAGGATGACCGCCCGCTGAAAGGTGGGCTTGATGCCCTTGTCGGCAAGCTTGCCTTTCATCTCGTCTCTGTTTGTAATCATTACAATCTGGATTATAGGCTGTAGATCGCGCCCTGTCAAGGACGATCGGGGCACGGCCACCCTTCCCGCGCCGCCACTTCCCGGGTATGATGGCGGGCGGACGCGTTGCGAAAGCGCGTCCGGAAGCGTATGAATAACGATGAACCGAAAGCCCGAACTCAGTCCCCGGCTTCAAGTCCGCCGCTGCCGGCGCCGGGCCTCGTTGCTCCTGTTCCCCCTTCTGGCTGCCGCGTTCGCGCTCGTTCCCGTCCGGGTCGATGAGGTCGGCTTCCAGCGCGATCCGCAGACCAACCACGTCTGGCGGACCACGGCCGGCTGGAGCGCTTATCTCTTCCTGCCCCGGTTCCTCGGCCGCGACCGGTCGCCCTTCCCGGCCGAGGACTCGTACCCCGTGCGCTATGCCTTGCGGCGGTCCCAGGCCGTCAAAGAGATGCGGGTGCGGCTCGACTGGCCGGTCGTCTTGGCCGAGTCGGTCGGGCTTGCTTTGTTGGCCGTCTTTGACTGGCTTGTTTTCTGCCCGCGCCGGCGGCGAAGCGGCTTCGTGTCCATGCCTTCCCCGCACTGAACGGGCCTTTCGTCGGACTTTCCCTTATCCCGTTGAAGCGCGAAAGCCCCCCAACATGGGAGGCCTTGCCGTCGTATCAAGAGTGGGCGAGCATCATCCGGGGGCGCCAGGGGCGCCTCGGGGTGAGCTTTCGCCCCAGGATCGAGGGGAGGATGTCATGAAGCGCAAATGGATTGGCATCGCGCTGGCCGCCGGCTTGGCCGCCTGCGCCGCACCGCGAGATGTCCGGATCGTCGATACCGCCACCGGAAGCGCGCCCCGGTCCGACCCGAGGCTGGAGGAATGGCGGCGGGAAGCGGCTTCCCTTTTGGCGCGCGAAAGCTACGGGGCCTTGAAAAAGGCTTTCGCTTTATACGGCGAAGTCGAAGCGGCTGCCGGAGCGGGCGCCATCGCCGATAAGAAGCACCTATGGTCGGCTCTGTTGTTGGTGGCCCGGTCGGCCGAGCTGGGGATCAGGGAGCCGGCTTATGCGGAGACGGCGGCCCGTCTGATGCGCGCGAACCCGGCTTGGTCCGGCTACGAGCCGTTCCTCAAGCTTGTCGGTCTTCTGCCGATCAACACAGCGGGGATTTTCGACGATGGGCCCGCCCGGGAGGATCCGAGTCCCGCCGTCCAGGCCATAAGGAAAGACGAAGCGCGTCTGTTGGCGGCGGCTGATGACGACCCGGCCCCGGCGTACCTTCGGGGCGCCCTGCACGCGGCTTTTCCGGAACCGGAGTCGAAGACGGTTGTGTGGCCCGGGCTGCTGCGGAGATTTCCCGGGAGCCTGGCTTTAAAGTACAGGCTGGGGAGCGTCGTCGAGGGAGGGCCGGCCCTCTGGGATTACGTGCTGGCCGCGGACCCCGAGTTTTTCGAGGTCTTGGCCGCGCGGGGAGAGCGGGCCCTGGCCGAAAAGCGGCTGCTCTCCGCCGAGAAGGACTTTCAGGCGGCCTTCGAGCGAATCCCCGAGTCTCCGCTGCTGGCGATCCGACTGGCCAGCCTGGGATTCGCCCTGGAGGAGTTCGACCGAAGCCTGGATTATTACGAAAAAACGCTGGCCATTGCGCCCGCCTACAAGGAGGCGGCCCTGGGGAAGGCGGTGGCCCTGACCTGCCTCGGCCGGTCCCAGGAAGCGGCATCCATCCTGGAAAGCCTCATCGCCCGCGGGCCCGCCTTGAAGGGCGAATGCCTCTACTGGCTGGCCTGGAACCTGAACGAGATGGGCGACTTCGTCCGGGCCGCCGAGGCGGTCGAGGCGGCCAAGCCGATTCTCGAGCGCTCTCAGGTCTACACCTTGTCCGGCACGATCAACCTGGGCCGATCCCTGGTCGAGGCCGCCGAGGCCGACCTGCTCAAGGCCGTGGACCTCAATGCGGAAGATCGCGAAGCCCATTTTCTGCTCGGAAAGGTCTATTCCCAGAGGCGCGTCTGGCTGGACTCCGGGCTCCACTTCCGGATGGCCGCTTACGGCTACGAGCAGGAGGAGCTCGATTTGCAGTCGATGGCCTCCCAGATCGAGGCGGCCGAGCTGACTGCGGAGCGCAAAACCAGGCTCCTTCTCCGCAAGAAGCTCCAGGTCGAAAAAGCCCGAATGACCCGGGCCACGGCCTGTTACAACGCCGCCGCGGGATTCCACAACGCGGGGGAGTATGCCATCGCCCGGGACATGGCCGAACGGGCCGCCTTCCATCCCTACTTTCAGGCCAAGGCAACGGAGCTGGCGGCCTTTCTGGCCGGCAGAAAATAGGAGGCGGGATCAAGTCCGGCGGGCGCCGAAGTCTCGGAAGGCCTCGTAAAGAGCCCGGATGTTGAGGAGAGGCACGTCGGGCCCAATCTCGCCGCAGGCGATGATCCCCCCCTCCGAAGTGCCGCAGGACTCGAAGGTCCGGGCGACTTCTTCCCGCACTTGGCCGGGCGAGCCGAAGGGGAGGACGCACTGGCGGTCGATGTCCGTGCGGACCGCAATCCGGCCGCGGATGGCGCGGGCGGCCCAGTCGTGCCCGGTGACCGCAACCTGGAAGTTGAGCACGTCGACGCCGATCTCGGCCAGGTCGCCGGCGATGTCGTTGATGAACCCGTCGCTGTGGAACCAGACGTCGCGGCCGGCGGCCTTGACCCGGCGGAACATCTCCGCATAGCGGGGCTTGAACAGGCGCCGCCACTGGGCCGGGCGGATGAGCAGGGAGGCCTGGCTGCCCCAGTCGTCCCCGAAATGCAGGCCGTCGTATTCGAGGGCCAGCCAGTGGTCGATCCAGCGCAGGTTGAAGTCGAGCAAGTCGTCCATCAGGCGCAGAAGGACCGGCGGCTCGGTGGCCAGGTGGACGAACAAGGCTTCCATCCCGACGAGCTGCTGGAGCTGCTCGAAGTAGGTGAACCAGCCGCCGCGGGCGTACCAGCGGTCGTCATAGCCGGCCTGATGTCCGCCATACTGGCGTCCCGAAGGCGGGCCGGCGGCGAAATCGGGCGGCCAGCGGAAATCCGCATAACGGTCGAGATCGGGGATGGGGAACTCGACCGGGATGCCGCAGATGCCCGCGGTCTCGACCCGCCAGAGCGTGCCGAAGTCGTCGCGGTTGAGCCCGGCCTTGTACGGCGGCGGGAAGTGGCCGTAGGGCAGGTCGGCGGCATAGTCCCAGCCGAAGTCGTCCCGGAACTCGGTCAGAATCTCCATCAGGGCGGGCCCGTATTTGATTTGGGCGGCGGGCAATACGGCATGAGAGATGGGAATCCGGTCGGGCCGGCCGAAGTGAACTGCGCGCTTGACCCTCTCCCGCGAATAATTGGGGGACACCATACGCAATTCCCTAATTATTTTCGTCAACTTTAGTTGTCGATACCGAATCGGGCAAAACAAAGCCCTTGGGTAAACGATCGTTTACGAAAAAAGATCGGGAGTTACGTATGGTGTCCCCCAATTCTACGGAATTGGGCCCTCCGCGCAGGCTGCCAAGAGCTCGGCGATCGTCGTCTCGGCTAAGCCGACCGTGGTGTCGGCAGCGCCGTAATAGATCTTGACCGGGCTGTCCGGTGCGGCGAAACCCTCGCCGTCGATCCGCTCGACGACCATGCCGCTGGGGAAGACGACGTTGGGCACCTGACCGGCCAGCTCGTAGATGGCGCGCGGCTCCAGGATGTTGCGGCGGCATCGGCCGAGGACCTTGGACGGGTCCTTCAGGTCGAGAAGCATGACCCCGGCCTGGTAGATGCTGGCGCTGCCGAAGTGGCCGGCGACACCGTGATAGAGGTGAAGCCAGCCCTCGCGGGTCTTGACGGGGGGCGGACCCGAGCCGATGAACTCGTCCCAAAAATGGAAGCGGCCCCCGATGAGCGGGGCGACCGGACGCCAGGTCAGGAGGTCGTCGCTCTCCGACAGCCAGATGGTGCTGCCGGAGGTCGGGCCGCCCGTATGTCGGGACTTGTTCGGCCGGTCCATCCGGAGATAGCTCCCGCCGATCTTTTCGGGGAACAGCACGCCGTTGCGGATGTCCTCGTCGGAGACCTGGCCCAGAAACTCGTAGTCCCGGAAGTCCTCCGTCCGGCCCAGTCCGAGCTGACAGCCGTCGTCCATGTCCATGGCGAAGAGGATGAAGTAGGCCCCCTCGAGCCGGGTGATGCGGGCATCGTAGACGTGATAGACGCGTTTGCCGATCTTCTCCAGGCCCTTGAAATCGACGATCCGGGGCTCGACCTCGAAGGACACGCCGTCCCGGCTATGAGCGGGGACGATATACGTCTCGCGCGAGCGGTCCTGGACGCGAAGCAGGAGTGTCGTGCAGCGTTCGATCGTATCGGCCCGTTCGACCGCCCCCGGGTTGAAGACCGAGGTCACGTCGTGGAGCAGGGGGGGGATATCCGGGATGTCGGCCCGGGTCAGGATGGGATTTTGAGGATGGCGTTTCATGGCGTCTCCGCCGAAAACCTATCATGTCGGCCCGGCCGTTTCAACCGAATAGATGGGGGACACCATACATAATTCCCGAATTATTTTCGTTCACTTTCGTTAACATCCTGTTTCTAAAGGCGCGGTAATTCATCCGTCTCCGTTTGTTGATAGCGTGAATTAGGGAGTTACGTATGGTGTCCCCCAATTCTTTTGACATTTTTCGGCCCGGATACTATAACTCCAGGCATCGGAATTCCAATCGGGAGGCTCCCATGAAACGACCCCTGGTCAAGATCATCATTCTCGTGGCGGCGGCCTCGCTCATCGTCTCGGCCCAGGAGAAGCCCAAGGGCTTCGACGGCCTGGGCATGGGCATGAACAGCCTGAGCCGCCTGTCCAAGGCCGTGACCCGCTCCATCTCGCCCGAGAACTTCACCGGCGAGAAGGGCAAGGCCGGCATGTCCATCGACGGCCCGGCCATGAGCGCCGCCCGCGACCTGGGCCAGGGCTGGAAGGTTTCGCCCTACGTCCGCGTCCCGGCCGGCGAGACCTTCGTCATGGCCGACGTCAAGGGCGAGGGGGCCATCCAGCAGATCTGGCTGACGCCCGCCGGCACCTGGCGCTTCGCCATTCTGCGCATCTACTGGGACGGTGAGACCGAGCCTTCGGTCGAGTGCCCCGTGGGCGATTTCTTCGCCTGCGGCTGGGGCCAATACGCCCAGATCTCGTCGCTCCCGATCTGCGTCAACCCGGGCAGCGCCTTCAACTGCTACTGGGAGATGCCCTTCCGCAAGGGCTTCAAGATGACCATCGAGAACATCGGCGCCAAGCCGCGGCCCAACGAGGCGCCCACCACCAACCAGTTCACCGTCTACTACCAGGTCAACTACACGCTGACCGACGTCCCCGACGACGCGGCCTACTTCCACGCCCAGTTCCGCCGGGTCAACCCGCTGCCGTACAAGGACGTCTACACCATCCTCGACGGCGTCAAGGGCTGGGGCCACTATGTCGGCACTTACATGGCCTGGGGCGTGCACAACAACGGCTGGTGGGGCGAGGGCGAGCTCAAGTTCTTCATGGACGGCGATTCCCAATTCCCCACCATCGCCTACACCGGCACCGAGGACTACTTCTGCGGCTCCTACGACTTCGACGCCAAGGCGCCGGACGGGACGATCCAGTATCACGAGTTCACGACGCCGTACGCGGGCCTGCCGCAGGTCATCCGCGGCGACGGCCACTACCAGATCATGCAGAGGTTCGGCCTCTACCGCTGGCACATCATGGACCCGGTCCGGTTCGAGAAGGACCTCAAGGTGACCATCCAGGCCCTGGGCTGGCGTTCGGGCGGGCGCTACCTGCCTTTGCAGGACGACATCGCCTCGGTGGCCTTCTGGTACCAGACCGAGCCGCACGCCAAGTTCCCCAAGCTGCCGGACAAGGACGGGCTCGAGATCATCTGATCGGCGGTTACAGACGACCCCTCCGGGGGGCGCGGCCGCCGCACCCCCCGGCTTTCCCCATTTCCTTCCCAGGGCAGTGATCTCTGTCGGCAATTCGTTTGTGCGCAAAAAAGCGCTCTTATCCCGGAGCCTCGGCGCCGATGGCTTCCGCGATGCGATATTTCACCAATACGGGTAGGTCTTCTTCGTCCGTGATCTCGGCGTAGACGAAGCCGCCGTGGACTTTCAGAATCCGGCCCTTGAGGTCGACGAAGAACCGATCGAAGTATCGGCCTTGGGGATCAAAGATGTCGTAACAGGCCCGCTTCTCCTCCTTGGGCGCGGCGACCTTGACCCAGAGGCGGCCGTCCCCGAAGAGCAGCTGCTCGATGTCATTCTCGTTCTCGCGTTTCGGAGCACGGTGCTTGGCGATGAAAGTCTTCTCGCCGGGCGAAAGTTCACGGGGAATCCGGCGGAACGTCCTTTCGAATTCACGAACGATCATGCCGCCGAGCCAGGTCGACGACCATAATGCGATAGGACTGGCTCGCGTTGACGAAGAGCACCCCCTCTCCAAGGACGGCCGAGAAGGGATCCCAGACCCATGGCGCCATCAGCCGTCGGCGGCAGAGACGAAAAACCTTAGGTTATGGATAGTTGCGACAGATTTCACTTCTCCCGCCTCAAGCGGCATGAGAGTGATCTCATGGGATACATCATAAAGGCCAGTTTTTCTCGCGCTTGGACGGGTATTCCGTCCGGCCCAGGACCATCCTGCCTTCGGATGAGCCATAGACTTCGCTGTAGGTAGTCTCGTGCTTGGCAATATCGCGGACCAAGGCTCCGTCGAGGGTTTGTACCACGACTTTCCTGCTTCTCAAAATCGACAAGGGCCCTAGGTCCGTCCTAAGATGGCAAAATCGAACATGATTCTCGATCTCGCCGGGTCCTTGGCCTCGGCGGAGCAGGTCCTTGAGAAACGGCCTTCCCGCGAGAATTTCAGCAGATGGGACTTCTTGGCAGAGGTCCATCCGTCGTTGGTGTAGATGCAGCCGTCCTCGTCCAGGTCCAGTTGCCTGATCCCCTCCAGAACATACCCTTCTCCATCTCCCGGAATGCGCAGGACCTCGACCAGCTTCAGGACGCGGTCGGGATTCGGATGGAGAGGCTTGTCCGCGACGGCCCGGGTCTGGGCTGCGCCGGGATGAGCGAGAGACAGACACAAGAGGATAAAGGCGAAGCGCTTCATGGTTACCCCCGAGCGCCGATTCTAAGCCAAGGCGCGGTCGACTTTCAAACCGTCGGCCGGACTTCGCAACGCGTTCAGCGGCCGAGAACGACGCGGACGCGGCATTCGGGAGCTGCGGCCGCGGTGAGAACTGGGCCCAGAATCGGTCGACCGTCCACGAAGACGGCCTTGACCCCCGACTCGACGCCGTCCGGATTCTCGATTTCGATGATGTAACGCGTGCCGCGAAAGACCCGCTCGACCCGATAGCGCTTCCAATCCGGCGGGACGGCCGGATCGATGAGAAGGCCGGCGTAGGTCGGACGAACGCCCAGAATGTGGTCATAGGCGACGCGGACCATCCAGGCCGCCGTTCCCGTCTGCCAGGAGTGGCTGGCACGTCCTGCGCCCTCGTGCTCTTCGCTGGTGATGTACTGGGAATAGACATAGGGCTCGGCCGCGTAGATGTCCGAGTCGACGCGGTCGGGAAGGAGCTTCTTGTAGTAGTCCCAAGCCCGCGCTCCGT
This sequence comes from Candidatus Aminicenantota bacterium, assembly GCA_963803915.1. Taxonomy (GTDB): domain Bacteria; phylum Acidobacteriota; class Aminicenantia; order Aminicenantales; family UBA4085; genus UBA4085. Next base: position 113,782 of record CAWDOL010000006.1, read on the forward strand.
GCCCGAGCAGGCACTCGGCCTGGATGAGCCAGGCCGTAGGGTGGTTGAAGACCGCGCCGTTTTCCTTCTTGCCCCCGACGCAGCGGGTGATGAGACCGATCTTGGGGTCGATCTTCCGAAAGGCCGGGGCACAGATCTTGGGGCCGTAGGGGCCGTCCAGCAGGCGCTTGGCCGAGTCCATGGCCGAGACGAGGCGCGCCCGGTCGGGCAGACCCGCTATCACAGCCCAGCTCTGGGTGTTGATGAAGATCCTGCCGAAGACGTTTTCGTGCGAGCCGATGCGGCGGTCGTTTTCGCCGAAGGCCCGGATGTACCACTCGCCGTCCCAACAGTGCTCCTCGACCGCCTGCCGGAAGTGGTCACGGGCGGCGCGGACCTCGTCCGCTCCCTTGACTCTCCCGCTGGCCCGCAGCAGTCCGTCCAGCCGGTCGAGCATGGCGGCGTAGAACATTCCGCCCCAGACGCTCTCGCCGCCGTCCCGGCCGCCGATGTAGTCGAGGGTATCGTTCCAATCGCCGCGGCCGAAGATGGGCAGGCCGTGGCGTCCGACGTTGCCGCGGGCGAAGCGGACGACCGCGAGCAGGTGCTCCCGGATCGTGCCCGGCGCGGCGTCGAGGAAGGCTTCCGTCTCGTCCAGGATGCCGAAAGAGCCCGTCTCCTTGACGTACTCGTCCACCGCCAGGATGAACCAGAGCGGGTCGTCGCAGTGCTTGGTGAATTCGCCCTGCCCGTCGCCGTAGAAGTGGTGGTAGACCCGGCCGTCGGTCTGCATCTGGCGCGCCAACAAGCCGATCCGTTCGCGGGCCTTGGCCGGGCCGGCGGCCACGATGGCGATCGTGTCCTGGGCCGTGTCGCGGTAGCCGAAGCCGCGGCCGATGCCCCAGTAATAGAAGCTGGCCACCCGGCCGACGTCGAAGGCGACCTTGGCCTGGTAGGGCGACCAGCCGTTGAGGAAGACGTTGGCTCCGGCGTCCGGGGTGTCGGCCCGCATCCGGCCCAGGAAATCGTCCCAACGCCGGCCGACGGCGGCCAGGGCGGCGTCGACCGAGGCCGAGTCGCGATACCGGGACAAACGGGCGTCGCGGTCGGCTTCGAAGGCGGCCTTGGGGATGACGCCGAGCGAGAAGACGAGGTCGCGCGACTCGCCCGCGGCCAGGTCGACCTCGATTTGAAGGGCGCCGACGGCGTTCCCGAAATCCGTATCTTGGGAGCCGAGGCGCGGCTGCTCCAGGGCCAGGGGGTTGGACTCGTTACGGTAGGGGCCGATGAAGCGCTCGCGCATGGTCTCGTAGGAGACGACGGGCGCGTTCACGGTGAAGAAGGCCCACTGGTCCCATTCCTTGTTCTCCTGCTGCTGGGTGCCGCGCGTCTCGGTGACCCAGTAGGTCTTGGTGGCGAAGAGGGTATTGCGACGGCGGTCGAAATGAGCCCGGTTGAAGTGCTGATCGTCGCACTGATTGATGAGGTCGACCAGGGCGTGGCCGAGGGCGAGCTCGACATAGCCCGTGACGGCCAGCCGGCGCGGCCGCCCGCTCGCGTTGGCCAGGCGCACGTGCCAGATCTCGCGGTCGTCATCGGGAGGGACGAGGAACAGGACCGAGGAGGTAATGCCCTCGACGTCGGCTTCGGCCCGCGTGTAGCCGAAGCCGTGGGCAACCCGGTAGGCCTCGACGTCACGCCCCACCGGCTGCCAGGTCAGACTCCAGAGCGAGCCCGTGTCGAGGTCCTTGACGTAGATATACTTGCCCGGACGGTCGGGCGGGACGTCGTTGATCCGGTAGCGCGTGATCCGGCCGTGCAGGGGGCTCTTGAAGTAGCTGATGCCGCCGCCGTTGGCCGAGATGGTCGCGAAGTAGCGGCCGTTGTAGATGTAGTTGATCCACGGCGCCGGAGTGGCGACGTTGGTGATCAAATACTCGCGCCCGTCGGGGCTGAATTGTCCGTAGTTCATGGCTTAACGCTCCCAGAGTACATGAGCGAAGAATAGGGGTACAGTATACGTAATTCCCTATTTCCGAGGAATCATCAACGCTTCCATCCCCGCAGCCTAACTTAAAATGGAATGCCCATTTAGGCTCGAAAATCGGGATTTACGTATACTGCCCCATACATCCGTACACGGATATTAGGGACTGCCGAGCCTGTACCCCTATTCTTTTTCGACATAGCCCGAGTCGGTGTGGTCGCGGGTCATGGTCTTAAGCTGACGGATCATGTCCCGCAGGTTGATGAAGCCGCCCGTGGCGAACCACAGGATGACTATAATGGATGCGGCCAGGTAGATCAGGACGTAGGCTTTCCAGAAGGCCATCCAGGATGCGGTCCCCACCGTCCCGGTCAGGTTGAGCACCGTACCGACCACGAAAACGACGACCCAGGACAGCGTCCAGACATAGGTCGCGATGTAGATGACTTTGTCGAAGGGCGTGAACTCCCGGCCCATGCCCAGCACCTTCCAGCCCTTGACCGGGACGGCGTCCACCACCTTCGTCTCCCCTGCGATCTGATGCTTGCCGCGGTGGAGCATGCGGTCCATATCGAACGTCCGGCCGCGGCTGGTCAGCAGTGAGACGGCCACATAGACGACGAGGGAGGAGGCCATGGCCAGGCCCCAGAACATCTGGCCGTTGATGGGAAAATTCGGGCTGATCTGGCGGATGACGATCCCCCCGACCGCGGTGACCATGCCGGTCAACATGGACGACCAGGCGGCGGCCGTGGTGCCGCGCTTCCAGTACAGCCCGCCGATGATGACGGCGCCGCTGCCGCCCGCGAAGATGGCCCCGGTCACGGCAAAGAACAGGAAGATGTACTCGCTCTGCTGGAAGAGCAGGCTGAAGAAAAAGACGAAGACGGCTACGGCGACGATGGACAGTTTCAGCATCCGGAGGTGCTGTTTGGGCTCATAGGCCTTGCGGCGCAGGGGTTGGAGGACGTCCTGGATGAAGATGGCCCCCCAGGAGTGGAGATACGTCTCGTGGCAGGCGATGGAGGCCGCCAGCATAACCGCGGCAAAGGCTCCCATGAGGCCCACCGGAAGCAGCCGGCTCAAGACGAGGGGCACGGTCAGCTGGCTCTGCAAAGCGGCGTTTCCGGCGCCCGCAATCGTCGCTTTGACCCCGGCCGCGGCCCCGGCGAAGTCCGGATGATGCAGGAAGGTGTAGGCGACGACGGGCACGAAGACGAGAAAGAGGCCCCACTGCGGAATGTTCCGCCAGTTCATCAGGACGTCGCCCATCTTGGCCTCGTGGGCGCTCTTGGCCGAGGCGTTGTAGGCCTGGGTGCCCTGCCAGGACAGCTTGCCGTAGATGACCCCGATCATGCCGATCAGGAAGTACCAGAAGTTGTAGTCCTTGGTGCTGCCCGTCCGGAAGGGGTTGACCAGCGAAGCGTCGGGCGGGGCCATGGACACGGCCGAGAAGATGTGGGCCCAGTCGACCTTGAGCATCAGAACGACGACGATGACGATGAAGACGACGTTGGTGAAGACGCCCTGCAGGAAGTCGGTGATCATGACCGCGATCTGGCCGCCGCTGAGGACGAAATACAGCGGCACGGCGATGACCACGACCATGATGAGGGCGAAGGTCGAGATGCTCAAGCCGAACACATCGACCGTGGCCGGCAGGCCGCAGAAGTAGATGAAGAAGCGTGCGCTGACGGCCGGGAAGATGCCGAAGTTGATGATCCCCGACAGGAAGGCCAACCCGCCGGCGAAAACCCGAAAAGCGCGGCTGTAGCGGACCTCGAAAAACTGGGCCATGGTCAGGCAGCGGGTCCGGCGGAAGCGGTAGAGGACCCAGCCGGAGACGCTGATGGCCACCAGGACGACCGTCATGGCCATCTCCCACCAGCGCAGGGCAAAACCGGCGATGAAGTTCATCTCCAGCATGCCGACGATGGTGATGGCACCCAGGGCGGCGGTGCCCTGGGACAGGCTGATGAGGTATCGGCCGCCCGTCCGCCCGGCGGCCAGGAAGTCCGACACGCTTCGCATCAGGCTCTTGCTGGCCATGACCGAGGCGACGATGAAGACGAAGACGGCGGCCACGATGGCCCAGTCGAGGGTGGTCAGGTTCATGAAGGCGGTCCTTGGCGGGTGGGGTTGGAGCGAGGCGGTCGAATGGTCTTCAAGGGACGAATTTTATGGCCGAACCGCCGACCGGTCAAGCCATCCTTGTCCTTGTCCTTGTCCGCCATCCGCCGGCGGGGAAGGATTTTGCCGAGCCGTCGCCTTGCGGCGCGTCCGGGCTTGCTCTCTTGCCGGGGGGCTTGACCTTTTTCCGGGCCGCGCTTTGAGCTAGAATAGGTGCCGATGGCGCAATCTATGGGGGATCCGACCGGCATGCCGGCGGCCGTGGATGAAGTCCCGGACGCCGCGACGCTCAAGTCCGCCAAGGAGATCTTCATCACCCTGGGCCGAGCCATCTCGGCGTCGAAGCTCTTCCCCGACAACAACGAGATGGTCGTCCGCTTTCGCGGGGAATTCGCCTCCCAACTCCAGGCCTTCCTGGGCTCGTGCCTCGAGCTTGAGATCGAGATCCGTCAGAACGCCTTCCACTACAAGGGCCAGTGCGTCTGGCAGGACGAGAACGTCATCCGCAGCCTGCCTTATCTCTTCTTCAAGGACGGCATGAAAACCCTGACCTTCCTGGCGGAGATCAGTACGGAAGAAGTCACGGAGTTCCTGAGTCTGATCAAGACCGTCTCGCTCCTCCCGTTGGAAGTCAGCGACATTGTCGATGCGCTGTGGCAGAAGGACTTCGCCAATATCCGGTTTTATGCCTCGGACGAGTTCCTGGAGTCCAAAGTCCCGGCCGACCACAAGATCCCGCCTGCTTTCCGAGTCGACAAAGAGGAGCTCTTCCGGGGGCGTCTCGACCTGGCAACGGAAGACATCGCCGAGGTCCTGCGCATCATGAAGGAGCGGGGATCCCAAGCCGGCCCGCCCGAAGCGGACGCCGCCGACCGTCTCGCCGCCCTCGACGCGGCCGACCTGAAACGTTTGGATGGCCTGGTGGCCGAGGAACATCGGTCCTACGAGGAGAAGGACTTCATGGATCTGGTCTTCGAGCTCCTCAATGTCGAGGAGAGGCTCGATATTTTCGGCGAGATCCTGAGCTATATGAACGGTCACCACGCGGTTCAGGTCCAGTGCCTCGACTTCGCGAACGCCGTCCGGATGCTGAAAATGCTGGAGCCGCTTTCGCGGACGTTGGCCGGAAAATCGCCCGAACGCATCCGGAGCTTCGAGCTGTTCCGGGCCGGCTTGGGGAGCAACTGTCCCTGGCCCGAAGTCCGCAAGGCGGCTGTCGATGGCCAAATCCCCGAACCAGCGCGCCTGTTCGAGTATCTGGCCCTCTTGGGACCCGGATTCTGCGGCTTTGGTGCGGACCTGTACGAAGACGTGAAGGACAAGAGCTTCCGGAGCTTGGCTAAAGAGTATCTGGAGAAGATGGGACGGGCTGATCCCTTGGCTCTGGCCCGGCAGGTTCAGGAGTCACGCCCCTTGGCCGGCAAGGTCATCATCGGCGTCCTTGGCCGGCTCCGTGATCCTGGCACGCTCTCCGCTCTGGCGGGCTTTCTGGACTTCAAGGATAAAGCCCTCCGGCTCGAAGTCATCCGGGCCCTGGGCGGCTTCCCCGGGGAAGAGGCGCAGCGGATCCTGATCGGGCTCCTGCAAGATGCGGACCGGGAGGCGCGCATCGAAGCCGCCTTGCAGGTCCGGCTCGGCTCCCATCTGGAGGGAATCCGCGATCTGATCCGAGTGGCCCAAGCCAAGGACTTTTTCGGCCGCGGCGAGGCCGAGGCCTCGGCCATCCTGCTCGCCCTGGGCCGCAGCGGGTCCGAAGACGCCGCCGCTTTTCTGGCCACCCTGTTGCGGAAGCGGGGCTTTTTCGGCCGGGCCAAGCGGCTGGCCGTTCAACTCGGCGCCGTCCGCGCTTTGGCGGTTCACGGCGGCCCGGCGGCGACCGAAGCCCTGGCCCGGGAGGCCAGCAGCGGCCGGCGAAAGCTTCGTCCCGCCTGTCGGGAAGCCCTTGAACGCCGGGCCTCGAACCCGGTCGCGGACAGGACTCCGAATCCATGAGCAGCCCCGAATCGAGCGCCGCCGCCACGGCCCAGGAGGCCATGGACGTCTTCATCAATCTCCACGTCGTCTTCAAGCTGGCCAAGGTCTACGAGCCGAACAACAGCCAATTCCAGGAGCGCATGCAGGTCTTGGTCTCGAGCATGGAACGGATTTCGGGCGGCGGCGAGGTCCAGGTTCGGATCCAGGACGGCCGCGTCTTCATCAATCGCATCCGGCTCAAGTTCAACGTCGCCAACTATTCCTTCTACCAATCCATGCGCCGGGAGTTCGGCCTCCGGCAATTGGGCATGCTGGCCCTGCTCCCGGGCTTGTCCATCGTGGAGTTTCAAAGGTTCGTCGCCTTCCTGAGCAAGAGCGAGATCGGCAAGGTCGATCCCTTCGAGCGTCTGGCCGTGGAATTCCAGGCCGCGGCCTTCCCCCATATCCGGCTGGAAAAAGTCAGAGCCTACGGCCGCTCCGAGGCAGGGGACAGCAAGGCGGTCCCCATGTATTTTCTGGGGATCTATCACCTTAAGGACATCTTCGACGCCCGGGAGGGGGTTCTGAATCTGCATGTGACCAAGCGCTACATCCAGACGATCTGCAACCTGCTGGCGCTCGACGAATCGGTTCTGTTCGGCATGACCAACGTCAAGAACTTCGAGGAATACACCCTGAATCATTCGGTGAACGTCTGTGTCCTGTCCCTGGCCTTGGGCCGCCGGCTGGGGCTGTCCCGGCCCGATCTGATCAATCTGGGCCTCGGTTCCTGCCTCCACGATGTGGGCAAGTTCGAGATCCCGGCCGAGGTCCTGGACAAGCCGGGCAAGCTCGACGCTGAGGAGCGGGCGACCATCGAGAAGCACCCCCACCGTGGCGCGGTCCGGCTGATTCAGACCAGGGCCACCCAGCAGATCCCGCTCCCCGCCATCATGGTGGCCCTGGAACACCATATCACGCCCAAGTTCGAGGGCTACCCGAAATACGCCTGGCGCTACAAGATCTCTCTCTTCAGTAGGATCGTCAAGGTCGTCGATTACTATGACGCCATCACCACCAAGCGGGTCTACCGGCCCAAGACCTTCACCCCCGGCGAGGCCGTCAAGCTGATGCTCGAGCGCGGCGAGGAGGAGTTCGATCCGCTCATCCTCAAGGCCTTCGTCCACATGATCGGCGTCTATCCGATCGGTTCCCTGGTGGTCCTGGACAGCGCCGAGCTCGGGATCGTGGTCGGAGCGAACGAGAGCGCGGCGCTGCTGACGCGACCGAAAGTTAAGCTGATCACCGACGCCAAGGGGCAGAAGACGGACGGGGCCGTCGTCGATCTGGCGGAGAAGGACGCGGCCGGCCGGCGCTATCTACGATCGATCCTGATGCTGCTGGACGCGGAGAAATACGGCCTCAGAGCCTCGGACTTCCTGCTGGCCGACAACCCCCAGGCCGCCGTAGGGGAACGAGACGAAGAACGCAAAGGCCCTGAACCGTCCGGCCTTCCGGCTTGACATCCCGCGGACCGGGCGCTAGTCTTGTTAACACCGGTCCGCCCATGGAAAATCACCGTATTCTGATCGTCGAAGACGAGTCGATCATTGCCTGGGACATGAAGGTGAAGCTCGTCGGCCGGGGTTATCCCGACGTCGTCGTCGCCTCCTCGGGGAGCCAAGCCGTCCGCCTGGCCGAGGAACTGGAGCCGGGGCTGATCCTGATGGACATCTCCTTGAACGGAAGCCCCGATGGCCTCGAAGCGGCGCGCAGGATCAGAAACCGGCGACCCGTTCCCATCATCTTCATGACCGGCAACAACCGCCTGCTGGCGGAATCCGGCCGGCCGATCCTCCATCCCTTCGTCGTGCTCGACAAGCCGGTCCCCGACGAAACTCTGTTTGACGCCGTCCGCCGAGCCTTCGCCGAAGCTCCCGCGGTCCCGGAGCCTCCCCAATGAGATCGGGCTCTCCCCGCACCGGAGCCCCGGGAAAGAAAGCCATGGCCGACCAAGCGCCTGTCCGTGACGAGCCGAAAGGCGGGACCGACCTGGCCGCCCGACTGGCCGCGACGGAAGAGGCTCTTCATCGAAGCGAGAGGAGCTACCGGGCCCTCTTCATGTCCTTGAATGAAGGCTTCTACGTCTCGGAAATCATCGTCGATGAGGCCGGCCGGCCCTGCGACTACCGCTACCTTGAGGCCAACCCGAAGTTCGCGGAGATCCTGGGCTTGAGCCGTGAGCAGTTCATCGGCCGGAGGTACAAGGAGATCGTGCCGTTCGACACGACGAAGTGGCTGGACAACTACTGCCGAGTGGCGTCCTCGGGAGAGCCGAGCCGCTTCGGATTCTATTCCCCCGAATATGCCCGCCATTTCGAGACGTACGCGTACCGGCCGGAGGCAGGCCGGGTGAACGTCTTCGTCTTCGAAGACACCGAGCGCTATCGTACGGAGGAGGCGCTCCGCACCAGCGAGGCGCTGCTTCTGAACGCCGCCAAGATCGCCCGGCTCGGCTATTGGGAATACGACATCGCCAGCGATCGGTTCACCTTCAACGATCCGTTCTTTACGATTTTCCGGACCTCCGCCGCTCGGGTCGGCGGATATGTCATGTCTTCGGCCCAGTATGCCGAGCAATTCGTCCACCCGGACGACCGGGCGCAGGTCGGCTTGGAAACGAAGAAAGCCATCGAGACATCCGACCCCCATTTCAGCCGCGAGGTCGAACATCGCTTCCTCTACGCCGACGGCTCGACGGGCTATCTCAACGTCCGCTTCTTCATCGTCAAGGACGCCCGAGGGCGCACGGTCAAGACCTACGGCGTCAACCAGGACGTCACCGAGCGCAAGCTCTTGGAGGGCCGGATCAGCGCCGAGCTGAAGGAAAAATCAACGCTCCTGCAGGAGGTTCATCATCGGGTCAAGAACAACCTGCAGATCATCGTCAGCCTCCTCAGCCTGCAGTCGGCCCAAATCCAAGACCCCGCCGTACGGGCCCAACTCAAGGAGAGCCAGAGCCGCATCTATTCCATGGCCTTGGTGCACGAGATGCTCTACAGCTCCGAAAGCCTGGCCCGTGTCGATTTTCGCAGGTACATCGAAATGCTGGCCGAGCGGATCTGGCGTCTCGCCCCGACCCCTCTCCCGATTGAAGCCCTGGATCTGGACGTCGAAGCCCTGGATCTGGGCATAGACGATGCCGTGCCCTGTGGGCTCATCGTCCAGGAGCTGCTCGTCAACGCCCTGAAGTACGCCTTCCCCGAGCCCATGCCGGATCGGCCCAGAATCCGCATCGCGCTCAAACGGGAGGGCGATGCCATCGAGCTGACGGTAGCCGATAACGGCGTCGGCATTTCCCCTGATATCGAGCCGGGCCAGACGTCCTCGTTGGGCCTGAAGCTGGTGAGCATCCTCAGCCAGCAGCTTGGCGGCAGGCTCGAGCTCGACCGGCACGGCGGGACCGCGTTCCGTCTGCGATTCAAGCCCAAGGAGAGCCGTCAGGCGGCAGAATGAGCCGAGTCCGGTTTCAGAAGATCTTCTGGTCGATGCCGAAGGCCCGGGCCACGGCCCGGATCTCATCGGCCGTCAGGCCCTCGCCCCGGCTCCCGTTCATCAGGTCGGCCCGCTCGTAGCGGGCCGCGGTCTCGGCGTATTCGATGCGGTCCACAGCCCTCTTAACGGACTGGTCCGAGCGGGCCACGGTACCGTGCTTGCTCCAGATGGTGATGCGGTGGGCGCGGAGCGACTCGAGGGTGGCGGCCATGAGCGCATCCGAACCCGGCACCAGGAAGGGCACGCAGCCCAGCCCCTCGGGCAGGTTGACGATGGCTTCGGGCTGCCAGCGCAAGAGGCGGCGGTTGAGAAAGGCCTCGTCCCGGTAGGCGGGGATATGGCTCAAAAAGGTCAGCGAAAACGGCTGGGCGTGGACCACGGCGTGGAAGTTGGTGCCGGCGGCGCGGACCTGGTCCCGGTGGATGGCCAGGTGCGAGTTGAATTCGCTGGTCAGGCGGTCGAACAATCTCCGCGGCGACGTGAATAGACGGCCGGTCGTCCCGCCCTCATCGACGGCCACGAAGCCGAGGTTGGCGGCCGGGTCCTGAATGGCTTCGCGCAGGCGTCGGCCCGAGCCGGTCACAAGGAGCGCGCCCCGGGCCAGCTCGGGCACCGTGACCGGAAGCTCGATCGGTTCGGTAATGGGGAACAACCGGCGTGGCTCGACGGGCCAGCCCAGGAAGACGGAGATATTACCCGCGGCTCCCTCGCTGGCTCCGATGTCCGAAAGCCGGCGGCCCGCTTCTCCAAGCACGGCCGCCATCTCGTTCAGGTCGGGGTAGGGGGGTGTGATGGACATGATGCGCTCCTCTCATCGGAAGCACGATACCAAGCCCATCCGGCGGTGTCAAAGAGAAGCCTCCGGGCAAGGGAGGCCGGCGGTGTTTGAAAAGCCTTGGCCTCGCGGTCGTCGATCGGGATCGTCCGGTCAGGGATGCCAGTCGATCCGGACCGGCGCGGAGGCCTCGGCGAAGCGGGCCAGCGACCAGCCTGAGACGATCGGAGCCGGCGCAAAGTCCGCTGCCAGATTGAACGAAGCCAGGACCGTCGGCCTGGTTGTCGGCATGTAAGCCGTCCGGTCGAAGTCGGCGTTGAGGATCAGGCCGGTGCGTGAGACGCGGTCCAGAAAACCGTCACCTTTCTCGAACAGCCGGCCGGCGAGGGCGGCGCCGGGTGCGGGCCCAATTCCGCTCGTGCCGAACGTCCCGGCTTGGAAAGGCTCGCCTGCAGGCCGGGGAGAAAAAAGCAGCCAGGAAGCCGCCACGATCCCCGCCAGCAAGGCGGCCACGGCCAGCCTTCTCTTGAGATCTTTCACTCCGCGCTCATAGAGGTGGTACGTCTTCTTGGGCGTCCATTTCCTTAGGGCGGAGATCTCGCTCAGCGAATAGCCCGCCAGCGTCATCTGCAGGACGGCACGCCGGGGGGCCGGAAGCGCTCCGATCGCGGACTCCGCATCCCGGATGCGCTCGTTGCGGGCGGCCTCGGCGTCGTCTCGGGCGCGGGCCCGGCCGGCCAGGGCGCTGCTCCAGGCCTCGGCCAGAAGCGCCCGTTCGCGGACCGAACGCTGCAGGCGGTCGATAACGACCGAATGGACGATCGTCTTGATATAGGCCGGCCCATGCTCGATGGCGTGCCCGTTGGCCATGGTCCGCCAGAGCTTCAATCGCGCTTCCTGGAGCAGGTCGTCGACATCGTCTTCGCGGGGGGCCGAGGGATGCCGGCGAAGGAAGGCCCGCACCAGGGGATCGCTCCGCTCGATCCAGTGAGGCATGCCGCCCGCGTTTTCGTTCATACATTCGCGGCGCGAAACCCCGATTTTCAAATCGGGGTTAAGGCGCCGCTCAGTATTACCCTGAATAGACCCCGAGCTTTAGCCCGGGGTTTCTAACGGGTTAATTTTCCTTAGCCGCGGCGCGCCGACGCGACCACGCTCTCTATCCATAACGATGCGGCTGCCCGGGGCGTTGCGGGCGAGCGGTGGCCCGGCGATTTTAATCGGGAGTGGGGAATTTTCCGTGCCGGCATGGTCTTCCTTCTATGAGGCCCGAAAAAAGGCCTCCCAATCGTTCGGAAAGGAGATATCATCATGGCGGTTCATGGCCCCCGGATAACGGGAATTCTTGCGGGTCTGGCGGCCCTGGCCTGCATGGCCTCGGCCCAGACGAAGATCGGCTACGTCAACTCCCAGGAAGTCCTGGAGAAGTCGGTGGAAGGAAAGAAGATCCTGGCCCGTCTGCAGGACGCCGACCAGAAGAATGCGGCCGCCGTGGCCAAAGCGGATGCGGAGATCCAAACCCTGACCTCCAAGCTGAACACCCAAAGGCTGACCCTGACCGCGGAGGCGGCGGCGACGCTGACGGCGGAACTGGACCGGAAAACGACCGAGAGAAAGCGGACGGCGGAGGATGCCTATGCGGCCTGGTCCGGGCTCCGGGACAAGCTTTTCACCGGCCTGCAGAACGAGCTTGTGGCCATGATCGGGCAGATCGGCAAGGAGAAGAGCTACGACCTGATCATCGACCTGGCCAAGAGCGGGGCCGTCTACTGGAATCCGGCGCTCGACCTGACTTCGGAGGTGATCAAGAGTTACGATGCCTCGAAGGTGCCCGCGAAATAGGGCTGCGGCGGGCTTAGAATCCCGGAGCGTTCAGCCAGGCCGAAACATCGCTTCCGTCGTCGGGCTCGATGTCCATAAAGTCGGGCCGATGGACGTCGCGGATGAAGAGAATGGCGTCGTATCGCTCGCGGGGCACGATGGCCGTGTCGCGATAGCCCCAGTCCTTGGCCGGGATCAGGCTGGTCATCCAGGCGTTCAGCCCGCTCGGGGCGGCGCCGGCGAGGTCGATCATCAAAGCGCCCGCACCCGCGGCCATCAGCACGGCTTCCAGGCTGTTGTCGCGAGGAGGCGTCAACGTGTAGGGCGTCCGGTCGTTCCAGCAGGCCTCGCCGCGGCCCGCGAAGAAGCCGACGGCATAGTAAGCGCGGCCGAAGACCGAGGCCAGCCGGGCTCCCAGGCCGAGGACACCGGACCCGGCTTCCCCGGCGGACGATCGCTGGATGTGGGTGTTATGGCCCCACAGTATGATCTTGCGGCCGGGGTAGATGTCGTCGGCCAAGGCGGCGACGTTCTCGGCCATGCCGGCCTCGCGGACGTTCGTCCTATGGGCTCCCGTCCGGAGCCGCTCCAGGATGAAGGCTTCCATCGACGCGGCTGTACGGCGGAGGACGGCGGGCAGCTCGGGTGTGCCGGGATGGGCGGCCGCGAGCGCCTCCGCCCTCACTCCCAGCCACCAGGCCAGGTTGGCATAGAACGTCCGGAAAGAGGCCGCGTTGGCTCTGAGCCAGGCCGAGTCCTCGTAACGGGCGGCGAACTCCCCATCCCGGCGCTCGATCTCGGCCGCGTAGACGGGATCGACCGGCGCGATGGCCTCGCGCATCGTTCGCGGCCGGTCGGCCAAACCCCGGGCCGAGCTGACTTGGATGTCGAACCCGGCCAGGACGAGCGGCCGGTTCGTGGCCTTGGTCGCCTTGATGTACGCGAAGAGCTCCAGCGTCTCGCGATTGTGCCAGACCCCGAAGAGCGAGTCACGCAGGGTGGTCTCGGCGGCTTGCCCCGCCGCGCGACGGTCGGCCGCCCAGCACTCGAAGAGCGAGCTTTCGAAGGCGATGACGTCGTAGCCCAGCTCCTCGTGCAGGTACTTGACCAGCCGGGTCTTGACCATCCCGAACTCGGAGACGCCGTGCGAGCTTTCACCCAGAGCGACGAGGCGCCGTCCCGCCAGTGCGGCCCCCAGGAAGGCCAGGTCCGCATCGTCGGGAGCGGCCGCTTCGAGCGTCGTCAGGGGATGATAAAGCGATCGGATGGAGGCTGCCCATTCGGGACGAACGCGAGGGGAGGCCGTTTGCGCGGCCAAAAAGCCGGGCAGGACGAACAAAGCCAGCGCCAGCCCGAGCGCCGGGCTTTCCCCCGCCGAACTTTTGCCGTGCGCTCATATCAGGCGCCTATTATATCAAGAAAACGTGCGCTCCGTTCAACGACCCGTGCCGGCGGGCCGCTCCGACGGTTATTTGCCGGACTTCAGCTCGATTCGCTTTTTGTCCGTCCCCCCCGCTTTGGACTCGACCGTGAACTCGGCCCAGCCGCTCGCGCCGTCCAGCTTGACCAGGTAGGCGAAGGTCTTGGCGTCCTTGGCCAGGAGCCGGAATTCGGTCGTTATTGGCGGCGCCCATGGCGGGCATGCCGCCCGTCTCGCTCAAGACGGTGGACCGGGCGGGCACGTCGACGAGCTTGACGTTGCCCGAGCCGGCGAAGAGCAGCCGGTCGGGCACGGCCAATTTCAAGCTTCAGCGACTGGTCCGAGTAGGTCGGGTAGGCCGCGTCGTTGCGGACCGTGACCTCGACCCAGAACAGGTCCGCGGCCGCGGGCCGGACGGCGACGTCGCCGATCGAGACGCGCGGAAACTGGGAGGCGCAGTGCAGGACGAACTGGTAATTGCGCAGAGCCTCGTCCTCGATGTAGCGGGCCGGAGGCGTGCGGGTCATGTGCTTGCGGGCCGAGCCGCCGATCCAGACCTGGCCCAGGTCGGGGTGCATGAAAGGCTTGGGATCGATCCAGCCCTCGCCGCCCAGCTCGACCTCGACCCATTGCAGGTATTCCGCCTCGTCCACCCGGCCGTCGGCGTTGACGTCGCCGTCCAGGGGCGTCCCCCAAAGCTCGATCAGGTAGGCGAAGGCGCCCCGGGTGAAGTAGGCATTGGCCTGGGCCTGGCCGACCATGCCGCTCGGCGTCGGCCGGTAATCCTTGAGGATGCGGGCGCCGGCCGTCACGATGTCGGTCTGGACGGCCAGGTCGTTCTGGAAGCTCCGCTCCACGACCCGGTCGAAGAGCTGGGCATAGCGGTTCGTCTTGCGCAGGTCCTCCAGCTGGCGGGCCACCGCCTCGGTCCGCTGACGTTGCTGCTCGGGCGTCAGGGTCGTCCGGGCCGCCTGCGGGGCGGCAAACATGATCAGCTTGCCCGTGTTGTGGTAGTGGAACGAGGCGAAGATGTTGTCGTGGGCCAGCCAGAATGCGAAGACGTTGCGGGTTTCCACTTCGCTCAGCGGGTAGGGGTAGCCGTTCGGCAGCGACCAGTCGAAGGGGAAGTTGCGGTTGGGATCGGGCCCGCCCAGGTCGTCCTCGTTGATCCGGCCGTCGCCGTCGTTGTCGAAGCCCTCGGCCCCGACCCGCCGGAAGCGCCGGACCTCTTCGCGCGCGTCCGCCACGGGCACGAAGCGGCGCTTGTCGGGCGACAGCTTGAAGTCGCCCTTGGCGTCTTCGACGTACATCATCGACAGCTCGCCGTCGCCGTCCACATCCTCGGTCTGGTCCTCGTCGTAGAGGCCGTCGCCGTCGTCGTCCCAAGGCCGGAACGGCTCGCGCGGGTTGTTGGCGGTGTTGGGGAAGACGACATACGATTCGTTGGCGTCCACGTTGAGCCCGGGCAGGATGTAGAACGTCAGCCGGTCGACCAGGTCCTTGATCCGGGGGTCATAGTCGTAGCGGGTTAAAAGATTCCAGGCCAGGTAGAGCGAACAGGTGATGCCGTTGACCTCGTTGCCGTGGATGGCGCCGTCCACCCACATGGCCGGCTTCTTGTCGGCCGGGCCCGTGGCCTTGGCCGTGATGGTCAGGAGGAGCTGGTCGCGCCCCTGCCGGCTCTTGCCGATCGAGGCGATGTCGGCCAGCTGGGGGTACTTTTTCTGCAGGTCCCGCATGATCCCGGTCCACTCGCCGTAGGCGTAGTAGCGCTTCCAGGAAATGGGGACGTCGAGCTCGCCATGATGGCCGCCCGGCGAGAGCTGGAGCTTGGCCGGAGCGGTCTGGGTTCCGGCGGGGGAGGAAAGGCCGAAGATCGCCGCCAGGCCGAACAGGGCCAGCGATAAGGCCGCCGCGATCCGAGCGCCGCGATGGTGGTTGGGTGTGGTCATGGCATCCTCCTCAGCGAACCGCCAGTTCCTTGATCGCCGTACCGCCTTTCTGCGAGGTGGCGACGATCTTCAGGGGCGAGTCGCCCTCGACGGAAACGAGCCAGCGCACTTCGCGCCGCGGTCCCGTCTGGGTCGGCTCCTGGGACGGCAAGCCCCCCCGGCCGCGCTGTCCCGCGAGGCGGGCAGACCGGGCATGCCCTGCATCATCAGGCCGGCAGGCGTCGCCGCCGCGGCCGCCGCTCCGGCGCGCTGTCCCGAAGGCGTCGCCGCCAGTTCGGGCAGCTTCAACGTGCCTTCCATGAACGCCCAGCCGTTGCCAGGCGCCGCCCTGCAGGATCTTGACCTTGTCGCGGTCGCCGACCAGCCAGACGACATCCTCGCGGTTGCCTCTGAGCTGGGCGCCGCGGGTCGCCTGGGTGGCCAGCGGCCCCGTGTTCTCGATCACCGCCGTGACCTCGACCACCTTGGACTTGCCCCGATTGGATTCGGCCAACACCTTGACCTGGGCCTGGCTGATGACGACTTGGGGCAGCAGCCCGGCCCGGAACAGCTCGAACTTCCAGTGCTTCTCGCAGATGCCGAGGAGGGGATCGCCGGGCAGGGCGTTGCCGCGGTACTTCGGGATCCAGCCTCCGATCTCGCCCGGACCCAGCTCGGGGTGCCGGAAGGGCTTCCAGGCGACAAAGAGCTTGCCGCCGTACTTGGCGTCCTGGTACTTGAGGAGGGCTTTCTCCTGCCAGGCCCGCGCGGTCGGGTCCGTGGCCGCGGGGGCGGGACCGACGACCTTCTCGAAGTCGGGGATGTCCTTGGCCGGATTCCACAGCTCGGTGCACGTGGCATAGGCCCCGTATTGCTGGTACCACCAGTCGATGACCATGCCGTAGCCGTAGCGCGTGTCGCGCTCCTCGTTGTAGCCCATGATCCAAGCCCGGGGCATCTCGTACCCGCGCTCCAAGGCATACCTGTTGCGGACCGAGCCGCGCATGCGGGCCTTGATCTCGGCCAGCTTTTCGGGGTTGGCCCAGGCTTCGGGCAGGGGTTCGCCCAAGATCTCCAGATATTTCTTGCCCAGGACGAAGTCGTAGACGGCCACGTCCTTGGGAGCCAGGGTGGCGTCCGAGGACGTCCCCGGCACCCTGTAGGTGAAGCCGCCGGAGGTGTGAAAGTTCTGGACCATGAGGATGTTGCGGTGATTGACGGCAAACTCGACCAGGGCCCGGGCTTCGGGCGAGGAGGTGGGGTACTCGCCCGTGCCGCCGGGCAGGCCGTCGTCGGTCCACCAGCCTTCGGGGAAGTTGCGGTTGACGTCGATGCTCAGGCCGGCGCCCTCGCCGGCCGTCCGCGGCCCGGAGGCCGGCTTGGCGCCTTCCGTCACCACCGTGTAGCGGGGTCGGTCCGTCGCCTCGGTGGTGGCCAGCCGGACCATCAGGCGCGGGTCCTGGCTGTCGGGCACGAACAGGCCCTTGGGATCCTTGAACCGGAACTGGGTGATGTGGCCGTCGCCGTCCAGGTCGCGGGGCGCGTTGGGTCCGCGGCCCGAGTCGCCGTTGCCCCGTTGGGAGATCTCGCGCTCGACGCTGTTGAAGACGCCGTCGGGGTTGACGATGGGGCAGACATAGACCGTCTTGGTGTCCAGGACACGGGTGACTTCGGGTTCGGTGCCGTAGCCGCCGACGAGCTTGTCGATGATGTAGAGGCAGACCTCGGTCCCGGTGTATTCGTTCCCGTGGGTACCGCCGTCGATCCACTGCCCGGGCTTCCCCAGGTAGGGCTTGGCCGGGGGCGGGGTCTTGACCTCGAGGTTTCGGGGCCGGCGGAGCTCCACATGGCGGTCGATCGTCGTTCCCGTGGCCATATTGGTCAGGACGAGGACGTAGATCGGGCGGCCCAGGCCGCTCCGGCCGATCTCGAGGAGCTCGGACAGATGCGGATAGGCTGCCGCGACCTGCTTCAGGTAGGCGACGGTTCCCGTGTAGCCGTGATAGTCGTTGAAGGCGAGAGGGACTTTTGAGGCGGCGGCTCCCGGAATGGCCAGGGCCAGGGCCAGGGCCAGGGCGACCGTAGCGACAAGGACGGGCTTTTTCATGGCATCCTTCCTGCGATGGGCGTTGTCGCCCTTATATCACAGGCAAAAAATCCCGGTCAAACGCCGCCGGGCCGCTCCGTCCCGCCCGACTGACCCGATGGGGATATTGTCTTCGGCTCAAGGTGTGGTACAATAGGCTCAAGATTCCATCGAACCGGGAGGTTCCCATGAGCAAAAAGTTCCTTCTTCTGCTGGCCGGACTGGTTATCCTGGTCGCCTCGGCTTCGGCCCAGATGCGCTCGGGCGAAGCCGCCATCTTCTTCCGCAGCGGCGACGTCATCATCGACCGCGTCGTCGACATCTCCAGCACCCGGCTGGTCCTTCAGACCGCCAACAGCGGGGAGTTCCAGCTGCGCGAAGTCTGGATGATCAACTATGTCAACGACAGCTGGGACTTCCCCGGCGAGCGCGATCAGATCGAGACCAACGAGCACTACGTCTTCCTGAAGAACGGCGACGTCATCTCCGGCCGGATCACCGACTTCAGCTCGGAACGGTTCCTCTACCAGCTTCAGACGGGCGACGAGATCGCCCCGGGCCGGATCCGCCGCATCTACTTCTCCAAGCGCGTTCCCGTCGGCCTGCAGGACCAGGGGGGCGAGGGCGCCGGGGGCGGGGCGGTCGACATCGTCCCCGGCACCTACCGGGCCGTGTCCAACAACCGCAACGTCGAGCTGCGGCTCGATGACGGCGGCGTTGCGCGCCTGATGTTCAACGACGGCGGACAGCGGCGGACGATGAACGGCAACTGGAGCCTGAAGACGCGGCGAAGAGGCCATCGTCATCGTCAACGTCGGCTCCGGCCACCGAGCGCAAGAGATGACCTTCGGCCGCGACGGTCAGCTGCTGATCGGGATCGTCTACGACAAGGACCTGTCTCGGCGCCCTCCGCCTGCGTCGCCAATAGCTATTCGACGATAATCTCGTCGGCCATGAGCCAGGCTTTTCCGCCCGCGCCGCTGTGGCCGGGCGGGCATAGGCCGATGGACTTCGCCGTCACCCGGATGTAGCGGGCCCGCACGCCCGCCGCCTCGATCCGGATATCGCGGCGCAGGGGCTCGCCGTCGCCGTCACCCGGTTCGAACGCGGCGGGGGCGGCCAGCGGCTTGTAGCTCGTGCCGTCCAGGGAGACGGCCGCTTCGACCGCGCGCGGGAAAAAGATCCAGCTCGACGTGTTCCGGAGAAAGCCGATCGTTACGGCGCCGATCTTGCGCGCCCGGCCCAGGTCGATGACCGCATCGAGGTCGTCGGCCTCGAATCCCTGCCAGCGTCCGTCGGTATGGGACCGGCTGCCCAGGAGCCCGTCCTCAAGCCCCAGCGGTCCGCCTCCGGCGTAGCGCGGCTTGAAGGCGGCCCGCAGGCTGGGGCTGCGGCCGAGGGCCAAGTGGGAGCGGAACCGCGTCTCGCTGACGGGACCGCGCCTTGAGCCGTTCTCAAACACGGCGGCTTTGATCACGGCCGAGGTCTTGATCGTCAGGGGCGTCTTGTAAGCGGCCGCGTCGGCCTTGGGGTCCGACCCGTCCGTGGTATAGCGGATGTCGGGCCGATGGGCTTCGCTGCTCATGGCCAGGGCCAAGCCGCCCTCCGCCGCGAGGGCGGGCTGGAGCTTGACGGCAAAGAGGCTGCGGGCGTAGTGGATACCCAGCTTGTCGTAGCGGCGAAGCTGGACGTTCAAGCGGCGCAGGAAGTCGTCCCAGTCGCGGCCCGCAGCGCTCGTCCAGCCCGCTTCGGCCATGGCCGCGATGCGCGGGAAGGTCATGTACTCGGCGTGCGAAGGTGTCGCGACATATTCCGTCCAGAGATTGCCCTGGGCGCCGATGATGAAGCGGCCTGCCTCGGGCGTCAAGGCCGCCGGCACGGGCTCGAAGGCGTAGACCTTGCTCAGAGGCAGGAAGCCGCCGATGCCCGGCGGCTCGAGGGCCGGGTCGCCCTGGTAGTAGTCGAAGTAGCAGTTCGAGGTCGGGGTCATGACCACCGGATGGCCGGCCTGGGCGGCGGCGATGCCGCCCTCGATGCCGCGCCAGGACATGACCGCGGCGTTGGGCGCCAGGCCGCCTTCCAGGATCTCGTCCCAGCCGATCAGAGTCCGGCCCCGGGAGTTGAGGAAGGCCTCGATGCGCCGGATGAACTAGCTCTGCAGCTCCTCCTCGTTCTTCAGCCCGGCCGCCTTGATCCGGGCCTGGCATTGGGGACAGACCTTCCAGGTGGACTTGTCCACTTCGTCGCCGCCGATGTGGATGATCTTGCTCGGGAAGCAGCTCGATCACTTCGCTCAGGACGTCTTCCAGAAAGGCGAACGTCTCATCGTTGCCCGGGCAGTAGACGTCGTTGATCGGCCAGACGCCGCCGGGCGGCACGGTGAAGGGGCCGCCGGTGCAGGAGAGCTGGGGATAGGCGGCCAGGGCGGACAGGCAATGGCCGGGCATCTCGATCTCCGGGACCACGGTGATGTGCCGGCTCTCGGCGTAGGCCACGATCTCGCGGATGTCGTTCTGGGTGTAGAAGCCGCCTAGGTGGCCTTGTCGCCCGGTCCCTGAGGCGGCCGGCTGTTCCAGTGCTTGTCCTCGCGGTCGACCCGCCAGGCGCCGACCTCGGTCAGCCGGGGGTACTTCTTGATTTCGATCCGCCAGCCCTGGTCGTCCGTCAGGTGCCAGTGGAAGGTGTTCATCTTGTGCAGGGCCAGGTAGTCGAGATAGCGCTTGACGAACTCCTTGGGGAAGAAATGTCGCGAGACGTCAAGCAGCATGCCGCGCCAGGGCAGGCGGGGCTTGTCCTCGACCTTGACGCAAGGCAGGACGGCGGCGCCGCCCGCGGTGCCGGCCGCGCCGAAGGCCGCGGGGGGAAGAAGCTGGAGCAGCGTCTGGACGCCGTAGAACATTCCGGCCGCTTCCGGAGCGTCGATGGCGACGGCGGCGGGAGTGACCGAAAGGGCATAGCCCTCGGCCCCGAGATCTTTGCTCCCGGCGCGCCGAATCATGATCAGACCCTGCGCCTCGACGGGCGGCGCGGCCGAGACCGGGACGTCGAGCCCGAAGGCCGCGCGGAGGCGCTCGGCCAGGTAGCGGCCGGCGGACTCGGCCGGAAGGTCGCCCGCGGGCACCGCGATGCGGGAAGCCGAGGTGATGAGGAAGGAGCCGGACTGGCGGACGACCGAGACCGGCTTGGGGACAATGGAGATCTCCAAGCTCTGGGCCGGGACTTCGACCGGTCGCGGGCTTGCGCAAGCGGCAGCCAGTCCGAGAACGAGAAGGATGAGGGCGGGGGCGGATTTCGCGTTCATGAAGGCTCCTTTCCCGCCGTCTTTATAACACAAGTTCGGGAAGGTCGACCATCCGGAGTTTGGGGTAGAATGGTCGCATGGTGCGTCCTGACGCGATGAACGAGGAAGCCGGATGAAGGCCGAGCCGGGAGTCGCACGCCGCATCGTTCCAGCGGGTGGAAGTCCCGCCCGGGTAAGCGCCGGAGCACCCGGTAGCAGGCCACCGGCGACGGTCGAGAGGCCGCTCGCCGAAGCGTGGCGTCAAAAGCCTCTGCGGAGGGAGCAAGCCGACGGGCCGCAACATCAAGTGAACCTTGCAGCCTCGACACATTTACAATGGGGAAGCCGAGCCGCTCATGTCACGGCGAAGGCCACGTCCGCTGCGCGGGAGACCGGAGAGGGAAGCGCGGCGGGTTCCCCCGGGGTAGAGAGGGCGGCACGCGGGCAAGGAACGGTGGGGAACAGGAGAGACCCGTCTGGGCGGTTCGAGTCGGGACAAGGCGAGCCGTATAAGCCGAAGGCGAAGTCGGCCGCTGCCCAGCGGGGGTCCGAGGGGGTCATAGTACCGAGGATGACCGTGCAACAGAACGCGGTCGGAGGGAAGGACCCCTGGGGCCGTTGTGGCAGTCGCGGAGGTAAGCGCGAGGGCATGACCGGCAAGACCGGATCCAACAACCCCAGCGGGCGAAAACCCGTTGAAAAAGTGCGAGGACTCCAACGCTGCCTGTATGTCGCGGCCAAGCGGCAACCGGGACGCCGTTTTCATGCGTTATTCGACCGCATCTGCCGGGGTGACGTCCTGCAGGAGGCATGGAAGCGGGTCAAGCGGAACAAGGGCGCGGCGGGCGTCGATGCCCAGACGCTGGCCGACGCGAAGCCGTTGGCTCGCCCGCTCCGCGTGCTGATTCTTCTGCCGCCACGCTGTCGGCGGAAACCATCGGGCCGGGCTTGACGGCCCGCTTCCGTCTGTTCGGGTCCCTCTACACCGGCGAAAACGCCGCTTTCCACGCCTTTCGAACGCACCAGGCCGGCGGCCTGGGTCCCACCTACGCCGATCTTGCGTTAGGCGGCGCCTGGTGGCTGACTCCCAAGATCGAATCGGCTTGCGGACCGAGGCGCGCTGGTACCCGAACGGGATTTCGGCGGGGGACGACGTGCCCGCCTATGCGCTCGACTACGACGTCCTCGGCTCCGCGTCGGACCGAATTCCGGCTCTCGGAAGCCTGGCTCCGGCTGGCCGGCGTCATGGGCCGACGGCTTGACCTCAAGTTCGGGAGGCAGCGGATACGGTGGGGCGCGTCCTCCGGCTGGGGCGTTCTCGACGACCTGAACCCGGTCGATTTCGCGCGCCTCCTGACGTTCGACCCGGCCTCGTGGACCGAGCGCCGGCCGCAGTGGTCGGCCGCGCTGGAGTGGAGGCGCGATGGGTCTTGCGTCCAACTGGTCTGGCTTTGGGAGCGATCCGAGTCCCCTCTGCCGCGCGGCTTCGTCTATCTCCTGATGGGCAGCAAGCAGGGCCCGAAGATCGAGCTCCAGCCCGCCTCGGAGCGGGAGGATTGGGGCGGGCCGAGCTTCGGGCTTCGCTGGCGCGTCGCGCCGGGGGCCGTCGCGTTCTCGCTGTCCTACTACCGCGGCAGCTACGCCCTTCCCGTCCTCGACGGCTGGGCTTTCGATTTCGGTCCGACCAGCCGGTTTCTCTACGCCCGCCAATCGGTGCTGGGCGCCGACGGCGAGGCCGAGGCTGGGGCCGGTCCGTCTGTGGGCCGAAGCCGGGCTCATCCTGCCCGAGGCCCGCTCCGGGCATCTGGAGTACCTCGGCTGGAACGGCACGACGTATGGCCCTTTGCGGTACGCATTTCCGCTCTTCGAGAAAACGGCTTGGAAATATGCCGCGGGGATCGACCTCCGGCTGCCGTGGCTGGAAGCCGGAGCGGGCTTCCTGCGCGGCCTCTTCGACGAATTCCCCTTCTCGGCCGAGGCGCTGGACGCTTTCGGGAATTACGGTCGCGAGTTCTTCGGGCCCTTGTCAAGCTATCTCACGGGCCGGCTTGCCCTCGGCGCCGTCTCCTGGCCGGTCCGCTTCCGGACGGAGGCCTTGTGGGAGTTAGGCGAGATTCCCGGCGCGCTTATTCTGCTGCCCCGCCTGGAAGCCCGACTCGGCCGACGCATCGAGCTGCAAGCCGGCGCCCGGCTGGTCCTTGCATCCGTCGGGGCCGCCCCGAAATTCGGCCTCTTCCGCTCCGACGATGCGCTCTATGCCTCTCTGGCGCTCGGGCTTTAAGCCTGGCCGACGCTCACCGGCCGGCTCGCGGCAATGAGATGGGGGACACCATACGCAATTCCCGATCTCGATCCGTGTACTTTGGTAGCCAATTCGTAGATATTTGTTGTCAAAGGAGGGAAGACCCTGTCTGACGATGGGGGGCGGCATAAACCAATGGTCTTGTGGTGTTAACGTTTGTTGACAAAACAATTAGGGAGTTATGTATGGTGTCCCCCAATTCTTGAAACTCGGCCTCTTATGCACCGACGACACGGTCTTCGCCGCTTTCGCAGTGGGGCTTTAGGCCTGGGCCGGAGCCGGCAGGCGGCCTTGGGTCCGCTCCCGGCAGATGCAGGGCGCCAGCTCGGGCCCAGCTCTCGTCCTCGCTCATCTCGACGGGCAGGAAGTCGCGCTTGACGGCGCCGTCCTCGATCTCGACGACCCGGTCGCAGCCGGCCGCGATGTGGCGGTCGTGGGTGACGATGATGAAGGTCGTCTTGAGGTCCCGGTTGATGTCCCGCAGCAGGCCCTTGACCGCCTCGCTGGTCTCGGTGTCCAGGTTGCCCGTGGGCTCGTCGGCCAGGATGATGCGGGGCTGGTTGATGAGCGAGCGGGCGATGGCCACCCGCTGCTGCTCGCCGCCCGAGAGGTTGTTGGCCCGGTTGCCCATGCGCGGCGCCGACGCCGACCCGCTCGATAAGCTCCTTGGCCCGCTTGACAGCGGCGGCGTCGGCCCGGCCGTGCCGGATGCGGTAGGGGAGGAGGACGTTCTCCAGGGCGTTGAACTCGGGCAGCAGGTGATGGAACTGGAAGATGAAGCCCAGGGTCCGGCTGCGGAACTCGGCCAGGGCGTCGTCGTCGGCGGCGAAGAGGTCGCGGCCGTCGAAGCTCATGGCGCCCGACGTGGGCCGGTCCAGCGTCCCGATGATGTTGAGCAGGGTGCTCTTGCCCGAGCCCGAGCGGCCGATGATGGC
This sequence comes from Candidatus Aminicenantota bacterium, assembly GCA_963803915.1. GTDB lineage: Bacteria > Acidobacteriota > Aminicenantia > Aminicenantales > UBA4085 > UBA4085. The sequence continues at coordinate 137,936 of CAWDOL010000006.1, forward strand.
CATGTACTCGCCGGCCTGACGGTCAGGCTGATGCCGCGGAGCGCCACGGTCTGGACGGCCGTGCCGTAGACCTTGCGCGATGCCGTCGCAGCACCAGGTCAGCCATTGCGGATCACCTCGATCGGATTGAGCCGCGCCGCCCGGCGGGCGGGCACGAAGGCGGCCAGGGTGCCGGCCAGGGTGGCGATGGCCACGGACAGGACCACGGCCCCGAGCTCGACGGGGATCGAGGTCAGGCTGGCCGCCCGGTTGGCCTTCTGGATCGAGACGAACATCTCGATCAGGCCCCAGCCGGCCAGGCTGCCGAGCGAGCGATCCGATGAAGCCCAGGACGGCGCCCTGGATGATGAAGATGCGGCCGACCTGGCGGGTCTTCATGCCCAGGGCCTTGAGGATGCCGATCTGGCGCGAGCGCTGGACGACGGAAATGGCCAGGACCGAGGCGATGGCCAGGGTGACCGAGAGCAGGACGAAGAGCTGGATGATATAGGAGGACGAGCCCTGGCCTTGCAGGGCGGCCAGGAGCTGGGCGTTGGTCTCCTGCCAGCTCAGCCACTTCAGGGCGGGGAAGCTCCGCCGCAGGCTCGGCCGCCCAGTGAGGCGGCCGTGAAGACGTCGGGCACCTGGAGCTCCAGCTGGGTCAGGCCCCGGTCGAGCCCGAACAGGATCTGGGCCCGGTTCAGGGAGATGACGATCCAGCTCTCGTTGAGGGCCTGGTTCTCCAGGTCGAAGACGCCGTTGATCGGGAAGAGGTCGGCGGCACCGCCGGGCACGGTGATGCGGAGGGATGCCCCGACACCGGTCCGGAGCTTGTCGGCCAGCTCGCGGCCGATCAGGATGCCGTTGCCGCCGACCTCGTAGCGGCCGGCGACGAGCCGGCGGCGGATGTCGTAGAGGGCGTCGGCCCGCTCCAGGTCGAAGCCGCGCAGAATGACCGGCAGCGACTTCGTCGCCTTGCAGGATGAAGCCCGAGCCCTGGGCCACCGGGATTGACGACCTTGAAGGCGCCCAGCTTGGCCAGCTGGGCTGTCGATCGGCTCCCAGTTGCGGATGGGCTTGACGCTGCCTTCGTTGGTCACGATCCGCGACAGGACCGGCCGGCCGTCCGTCGGAGACGTAGGCGGACGGCCGGCACGGCGTCGGGCATGGAGGCCGTGATGTGCGGCGAGCGGCCGACCGTGTCCTCGACCAGGCTGCGCTGCAGGTCGACGATCAGGGCAGTTGAGGAAGACCTGGACGGCGATGCCCAGGGTGATGCCGATCAGGATGAGGGCGGTCTGCGACTTGCCCTCTTTCAGGAAGCGGAAGGCGACGGAGAGGTTGAACATGGTCAGGCCGCCGGGACGGGCTTGATCCGGGCGCCGTCCTTGAGGCCTTGCGGCAGCAGGATCCGATCGCCCGTCCTTCAGGCCCTCGCCGGACGCCGAACAGGCCGTTGCCGAGGTCCTCCGCTCGTACGGCCGATTCGGCGGGCCCGCCCGCCGACGGCGGTGAAGACGAAGGCCGCGGCGCCCTCGCGGATGAGAAAGCGCTGCTCGAGCAGGAGCGCGGCCTTGGACTCGCCGACCACGACTTGGACCGAGACCGAGGACTCCGGCAGGAGCTCCTCGTGGACGGCCGTCCAGCATCAGCCGCAAGGCAAACGTCCCGCGCTGGGTATCGACGATCGAGGCGATCCGCTCGACGGCCGCCGGGTAGGTTCGGCCGGGATAGGCGGGGGAGGTGACCACGGCGTTCTGGCCGAGGGCCAGCCGGCCCAGGCTGGCTTCCTCCACCTGGATCTCGACGTACGTCCGGGGCGAGGCCGGGATGAAGGTGATGACCTTCTGGCCGCTGCGTCACGAACTCGCCTTTGTGGGCCACGTGCTCCACGATCCGGCCGTCGAAGGGGGCGCGCAAGACGGTCTGGCCGAGGTCGATCTCGGCCCGGCGCAGCGTCATTTTCGGCCTGGGTCACCTGGAGCTCGGCCAGGGTCTTGAGGGTCGTCTCGAGCGAACGCAGCTGATTGGCGGCCGATTCGAGCGCCGCCTCGGCCAGCTCCTTGTCCCTTTTGGCCTGGTCGAACTGGAGCTGGGGGATGGTTTTCTGGGCCAGAAGCTCGGTCTGCCGGCTGAAGAAGTCCGAGGCGATAGGCGGCCGTGGCCTTGGCCTGGCGGACCTTCTGCTGCTGGTCGCGAAGGTCCACCGAGGCCTGCTTCTCCAGGTTCAGGCGGGCTACGGCGAGTGATGTCCGGCGCTGGGCCAGGGTGCCTCTTCGACGGCGCTCTCCTGCCGCATGAGCGGCTGACCGGCCTTGACGCGCGCCCCGTCCGCGGTCAGCTCCTCGGCGATTCGGCCGGCCCGGTTGAAGGAAAGGGGGATGGTCTTCTCGCCCACCACCCGGCCCGTCGCCAGGACGGTCTCGACGGCGTCCTTGGCCGTCTAGGACGACATAGGCGGCCCTGGTCCGCTTGAAGGACCCGGCCGCGAAGACCGCCAGGAGCAGGGCGCCCAGGATGATGACGATCCAGATCGATTTTTTGCTGCGGGCCATGCCCCTTCTTCCTTCTCCGGTTGGATGGAGTCTCTTGTTTAAAGTCTATCGGGAATAAGTATTTTATCAGATGCGCCTCTCCTGCGCAACCGGAGATGGGGGACACCATACATAATTCCCGAATACGGGTGGACAACGTAGGTGGTCAATTTGACGACTTTTGTAGACGGCGAAACGATGACTAATCCTGTTATCATGGGGCGAAGCAATACCGGACGGCGTTTCTGTGTAAAATTTAGTTTACAAATGAATTCGGGAATTATGTATGGTGTCCCCCAATTATCTATAATGGATAGGTGATCAAAGCCAGGCCGGAAGACTTTATCGTCGAGGAGAAGGCCGATCTGCCGCTCGTCCCGTCCGGGCCCTACCGCGTCTATCTCCTGAGCAAGATCGGCTGGACGACCACCGACCTCCTGCGCCGGCTGGCGCGCCAGTTCGGCGTCTCGCCCGCCGCCGTCGCCTACGGCGGCAAGAAGGACAAGCACGGCCGGACCTCCCAGTTCATCACCATCCGCGACGGCCGCAATTTCAGCCGCGAAGAGGACGACTTCCGGCTCGAGGCCCGCGGCTTCCTGGCCAGGCCCATGGGCCCCGACCTGCTCCGGGGCAATGCTTTCCGGATCGTGGTGCGTAATCTGGTCGAAACGGCCTCCGCCGAACGGGCCCTGGCCGAAGCCGCGCGCTCGGGAGTGCCCAACTACTTCGACGATCAGCGGTTCCGGAGCTACGACCCCGAGCGCGGCTTCTTCGCCGAGAAGATCCTGCATCGGCATTGGAACGGAGCCCTGCAGGTCTTCCTGACGTCCACGGCGCCCGGTATGTACGGGCCCGAGAAGATCCGGCGCCGCGAGCTCTTCGAGCGCTGGAAGGACTGGCCGGCCTGCCTCGAGCTGGCCCATGGCCGGGAGGAGAAGGAGATCTTCGAGCTCCTGGTCGCCCAGCCCAAGGACCAGGTCCGGGCCCTGCACAAGCTGCCGCAGGAGGAGATTGCGATGCGCTACTCCTCGTTCCAGTCCCACCTCTGGAACGAGCTCCTGCGCGCCGTCGTGCGGAATACGGTCGGCGGGCCGGCGGCGGTGCCGGGGATCGAGGGCGATTATCTGTACTGGACGGGAGCGCAGGCCCCGGCCGCCGCTCCGCTCCTCCTCCTCGACCTGCCGACCTGCGCCGCGCGCATGACCTTCCCCGACGACCGGACGCGCGACCTCTTCGCCGGCATACTCGCGAGCCGCGGGCTGAAGCTCGGCGACTTCCGCACCCGGGCCCTGCAGCGCGTCTACTTCAAGTCCTTCCCCAGAGCGGCGGCCGTCAAGCCCGAGCGGCCGGTCATCCTCGAGCGGGCGGACGACGAGCTTCATCCCGGCCGCAAGCGACTGACGCTGTCGTTCCTTCTTCCCCGCGGGTCGTATGCCACCATCCTGATCAAGCGGCTAAGCCTCGACGAGGCTCAAGGTACCGTTCCGACGAATCCCTGATCCCCTCATCCGGGTCCGGACCATCGGCCGCATGCCGCGTCCAAAGGCCGGCGCCGGGCCGGCGTCGGGCTTGCGCCCGGCCCGGACTTCGGCGATCATAGGCCCTTCGAAATCCCCGGTCCATGCCTCGCGAGGTGGTCATGAAGAAGACGATCCTGATCGCGGCGGCTCTGTTCATCTCAGCGGCCTTCGTTTCTTCCCAGGCGCCGACGCCCTACGAAGCCCGCTTCACCGACAAGGCGCTGCGCCTGGACCTCTACCAGGTCGGCGACGCCGCGGGCGAGACGCTGACCATCGATGCCGTCTACGAGGAGCCGCTCTGGCCCGAGACCCGGACCCGGCTGGTCGACCCGTTCGGCTACGGCCGCTACGTCCTCAAGGTCTACGACATCGCCTCGAACGCCCTGATCTACTCGCGCGGCTTCGACACCATGTTCGCCGAGTACAAGACCACGACCCCGGCCATCGAGGGGGCCAAGCGCGTCTTCCAACGAAGCCTGCGCATCCCCGAGCCCCGGCGCCCGGTGTTGTTCGTGATCGAGGCCCGGGACAAGAAAAACATCCTCCACCCGGTCTTCCAGAAGATGATCGATCCGGCCGACTACCACATCATCCGCGAGCCGGCTGCGGCCGGCGACTGGATCTACGAGCCGGTCAGGGCGGGGGACCCGCGGACTTCGCTGGACTTCGTCTTCCTGGCCGAGGGCTATGCGTCCTCGGGCCGGGACAAGTTCAAGGCCGATGTGGACCGAATGACCAAGGCCCTCTTCGACACGGAGCCGTACAAAAGCTCCCGCGGCCGGATCAGCATCCGGGCCGTCTTCCGGCCCTCGCCCGAGAAATTCCCCGACGAGCCCCGCCAGCGGGCCTACCGCAAGACCGCGCTGGGCGCCTCGTTCAACGCCTTCGACCTGGACCGCTATATGCTCATCGAGAAGGACCACTTGATGCACGAGATCGCCGCCCAGGTCCCCTATGACGCCATCGTCGTGCTCGTCGACAGCCCCCGCTACGGCGGGGGCTCGATCGCCTTCGACTATTGCATCACCACGGTCGACCATGCCCGCAGCCAGGAGGTCTTCCTGCACGAGCTCGGCCACTCCTTCGCCGGGCTGGCCGACGAATATTACACGAGCGAAGTCGCCTACAACGACTTCTACCCCAAGGGCGTGGAGCCGTTCGAGCCCAACATCACCGCCCTTCTCGACCCCGCCGACGTCAAGTGGAAAGACCTCATCACGCCCGGGATCGCCGTCCCGACCGAGTACGGCAAGGAGGCCCAGGAGGCCATCCAGGCCGAGCGCGCGGCGCGACGCAAGGCCGTGGCCGAGGAGATGGCCGCGGCCAAAGCCAAGGGGGCCGACGCGTCCGCGGTCAAGGCCATCCAGGACAAGGCGGCCGCCGCCGACAAGGAGTCGCAGGCCAAGGCCGAGGCCATTCGCAAAAAATACGCGGCGCTGTCCGACAAAGTCGGCGTCTTCGAGGGCGCCGGGTACGCGGCCAAGGGCCTCTACCGCTCGCAGATGGTCTGCATCATGATCGGCAACCCGAAGATGGAGTTCTGCGCCGTCTGCCGGCGGGCGATCGGGGCCATGATCGACTACTATGCGGGGAAGTGAGCCATGAACGCCCGGATGTGGTGGAAAGAGATCCCGGCCGCCGTCACGGTCTGCGACCGCGAGGGCACCATCCTGGAGATGAACGAGAAAGCCCTGCAGGTCTTCGCCGTGGACGGCGGTGCGGCCCTGATCGGTACGAACGTCCTCGATTGCCACCCCGAACCCTCCCGAACCAAGCTGCGGGGCATGCTGGCTGAGGGCCAGGCCAATGTCTACACCATCGAGAAGCACGGGGTAAAAAAGCTCATCTATCAAGCCCCATGGTTCGAGGCCGGGGCGTACGCGGGCTTCGTCGAGCTGTCGCTCGAAGTGCCCTTTACCATGCCGCACTTCGTGCGCGGCTAGCAAGAACCGTGGCGGAGCGGTCCTGCGGCCGGGCCGTGCGAAGGCGCGCTTGATTTCCCGCCCCCAACCCCCTATGATAAATCGCGCTTCGCGGCGCGCCCGTAGCTCAGCTGGATAGAGCATTTGGCTTCGAACCAAAGGGTCGGGAGTTCGAATCTCTCCGGGCGCGCTCTTTAATCCCGCCCTAACGGCTATGCAAATCTGTGTCTTAGCCGTTCTCCGGCTGGCGGAAAAGGAAATTCTTATCCTTCCGGCTCAGGGATCGTTCGGGCCCGGCCGAGGCGGTCGTCCCTTCGAAAGAGATTATCGGGAGGAACGAATCGGTCGCTGCCCTGGCCGATAAAGGCGAGTTCGAAAGCTGGCCATTTTTTCCTATAGTCATGGCTAGGGGGACTTCCCACTATTGCCAAACGGAGATTCCCGGCATTAAAATGAAGTCGGGAATCCAAAGTCAGAGAAGCGGGCCCAAAAGCCGGAAAGCCTTTGGCCGCTCATGCCCATCGCCGTCCCTATGTAACTTCGATATCGCAAGGGCGAGAGGAGGATCAATGGGCAGATGGTGGGATATTCTTCTGATGATCATCGGGATCGCCGTCCTGATCGTGGTCGCCCTAAGCCCGGAGATCGGATTCCGCTATGGGGTGATCGGTTACCTCGGCTCACTGGCCTTGATCGGATTCGGACTCAAGGCCATCATCGACAGTACCCGGGAAAAGAGGGACCGGAAACGGGAGATCCCCGACGCCCCCGCCGTCGAGATTTTCTACCAAAACACCAAGCAGGCCTGGATGGACGATAGGCTCAGGGACCTGGGGCCGGTCTTCAAGCTCGAAGGCCTCTCGAATTCCATCAAGCAGCTCAAGACGGCTTACCTGCCCCATGAGGGTAGCGCCCTGAGCGTCTTCTTCGCGCGGTTCAACCCCCAACCGGACGAATACCTGATCACCATGTCCCAGGGCCCAAGCCAGGCGGAGAACGCCTGGTTTGTCCTGACCAACAAAAGGCTGGTCCAGAAGAACGGGGAAACGAACGAGTACTCGGACTTCCCTTTGCCGGACATCGCCGAGTACGCCATCGACAAGGCCAAGGCCGAGCTGAGCCTGAAGACCCGCTCCGGGGAGACGGTCGTCTTGAAGCAAGTCTCCGGCTTCCCCATGAAGAAGCATGTCGACGCCTTGATCGCGGCCAAATAGGAGGCATCCAATGGAAGGCATGATCGTGATCCTTGGGATTTTCGCAGTCCTGTTCGCTGTCTTCGGCATCATCCTGATGATCAGGAACGCAGCCAACGCCGGCAGGCTGAAGAAAGCGAAGGCGCTGCTGGAGGCGGGAGAGAAGGGCCCGGCGGTCGAATTGTTCCTGAAATGCCTCAGGTTCCAGCTGGGCAGCCCCAAGGCGACCGAAACGCTCGAGCAGATCCTCACCGTCTACCGAAGCGGCGGCCGGGGGGAGGCCGAAGTGGACAGGATCAGGGCCGTCTATGCGCAGCTCCATGACGAGCTGAAAAGGGACCTGAAGGAGCTGGAGGGGAAGAAGATGAAGGGGAACAAGAAGATCGACGCTACGGCCCTGCTGGACAAGGAATACAAGGTCCGCTTCGACAAGGAGTTCCTGATCCTCCTGCCGAAGATCGAATAGTCCGCCGGCGCGGCGCCGGTCACCGAAAGCGTCCGCCGAAACAAACGACCGCGCGGGCGGCCGCGCTCGCCTTCGATTTACGGAGAGCGTCCGGGCAACCGGATGATGCCTTCTTTGCCCATGCGGGGCTCCTGTTTCGCCGCCTCTTTTTCATGGGCCAAGCCGTTGGCACGAATACGGCACTACCTGGAGAGGCGACTCCCCGTCATCGCGTCCCTCAACGAAGGGGCGCTGGTGCAAAAGGTGGAGCGCCGCACGAGAAAGGAGAGCCTCATGAAAAGAGCTCTGACGGCGGGAGTGTTGTTGGTTTTTCTGTTGACGGCTGTCAATTGCGCCTCATGGAACAAGACCACCGGGGGAGCCGTGATCGGCGGCGCCGGCGGCGCCGTCGTCGGCGGCCTGATCGGCCGTGCCGCGGGGAATACCCTGCTGGGCGCGATCATCGGAGCAGCCGTCGGGGGAGTGGCCGGCGGGTTCATTGGGGCCTATATGGACCGGCAGGCGGCCGAGCTGCAGCGGGACCTGGCCGGGGCCGAGATCCAACGCATCGGGGAGGGCATCAAGATCACCTTTGACAGCGGGATCCTCTTCGATATCGACAAGTCGGACCTGCGCGAAGTCAGCCGGACCAACCTGACGACGTTGGCCACGATCCTCAACAAATACCCCGACACCAACATCCTGATCGAGGGGCACACGGACGACACCGGCACGGACGACCATAACATGGGGCTTTCGAAGAACCGCGCCCAGACGGTAGCCTCCCATCTGGCGGCCGCTACGGTGACGTCGTCGCGGTTCTCGATCGTCGGCTACGGCGAAGCCCAGCCCATCGTGTCCAACGACTCGGATGAGGGCCGGCAGAAGAACCGCCGGGTGGACATCGCCATCATGGCCAACGACAAGCTGAAGAAGGCCGCGCTGGAGAAAGCCAAGGGCTGATCCGGTCCCGGGACCGAGTGAGTACATCATGGATATTCTGTGGACGATCGTGATCGGTTGCGTGGTCGGGCTTATCGCCAGGGCGATCATGCCGGGGCGGGACACGGCCGGCCTGATCCTGACCATTCTGCTGGGAGTGGCGGGGGCCTTCCTTGCGGGCTACCTGGGGCAGCAGTTCGGCTGGTACCAGAAGGGAGAGCCGGCCGGGTTCATCGGCGCGATTCTCGGGGCCATGCTGATCCTGGCCGTCTTCCGGTTGATCCGGAGGAGATAAGAGCGGCCGGCATGCTGCGGAATAGGAACAATCCTGTTTCTTAGGACGAATCTCGAAAAGGACGTCGAACGAAGTGAGCCCGCCGACGAGGCATCGTCGCGCCGCCGGGCCGGCAGCCGTTGCCATGGTCCGGGCCGGGGCTTTGGGCCCATCGATCAGAGAGCCCATGCGCATGGCATGAATCGTGCAATGGTATCAAGTGATCCTCGCGGAACCAGCCGGCCGTACTGAACCGTTCCGGCGGAATCCGTCGAGAGCTTAAAAAGGAAAGGAGTCCGATATGCTCGAAACGATCCTGATCATTCTCGTGGTCCTGTGGGCGCTGGGGCTTTTCGCCTTCCACGCCGGAGGGGTCATCCATGTGCTTCTGGTCATCGCGGTGATCATCCTGATCATCCGCCTGTTGCAAGGCCGCCGAGTCCTCTAGTCGGGACTGCGTCGCCATGGTCGCAACGAAGGTCCGGGCCGGAGGACGAATCGGGGCTTTCCTCGCCGTCCTGGGATTGCTCACACCCGGGCTCTATTCGGCTCAAGTCTTCAAGTACCCCAAAAACAGGCCCGAACGGGGGCATCTGATCCAGACCGTCCCCTTCGAAAAGTGGCTCGAGAGGAACTTCTGCGGCCCGGCCTGCCTGTCGATGGTCCTCAACTACTGGGACGAGGCGCGCTCGTTCAGCCAGCAGGGCATCGCGGCGGACATCTATGACTCCGCGAGCCAGGCGACCTACAACTCCGAGCTGGTCTTCTATCCGCGGAGCAAGGGCTTCGGAAGCTACTCCGGTCAGGGGAGTCTGCTCCTCCTCAAGGACGTGGTCGCACGGGGCATCCCGGTGATCGTCCTGACCAAGGCCATTAAGCAGATCGACAAGGGCCACTACCGGGTGGTCATCGGATTCGACGAGGACGAAGATCAGATCATCTTCAACGACCCCTATTTCGGGGATCGGATGGCCATGACCTCCCGGAATTTCCTGAAGGTCTGGGATCTGGGGGAGGGCCGCAACCAGGCCCGCTGGATGATGGCCGTAATTCCCGGCCGGACCGAGCTCCCCATCCCCGCCCTGCGCGACGACCCTCTGACGCTCATCAATCTGGCCACGGCGCATTACCGCAGGTCGGATTTCGCGAAATCGAGGGAACAGTGGACGCTCGTACGGGAGGCCCTCGGCCGGGATCCCTTTCCCCTGACCAGCCTGGCCATGATCAGCCTTCGCGAAGGCAAGCCCGAGGCGGCCGAAGCCGAAGCCTTGGAGGCCCTGCGCTTGGACGGAGAGAGCGCCTTCGCCCATGACGTCCTCGGCCTGGCCTATGCCCGGCAAGGCCGGATTCTCCCGGCCTACCAATCCTTGGCCCGGGCCGTCCGGTTGGCCCCCAAGGAAGCGTTTATTCGTGAGCATTATCTACAAGTTCGGGCCCTCTATATCGAGGCTTCCCGGCTTGAATCCGTTCCAAAGAAGGAGACGTCGAATGAGAAGCAAGGTTAAGCTCGTCGGAGTCGTGCTGCTGCTCCTCTGTTGCACCTCGCTGGCTGTCGCGCAGAAGCCGGCCGTGCAGCAGGCGGGTAGTTCGGCTCAGCTGGTGATCGGTGCTCAGGACGTGATCACGGCATCCGATGCCGGGGGAGGCTATCTCACGACACGGGATATCGTCCTCATCTGCGTCATCATCCTGGCCGTGATCGGCCTGGGCGTCCTCCTGTAGTCCGGACGGGAGGGTCAAGTCGGAGGCCGGAAGGCCGGGGACGTGCCCGTGGCTTGCCCGGCCCTCCGGCCCGCCCCGGACAGGTGTTGATCCGCAAATTTAAACTGGAGAAAGTCAATGAAAAAATGGGTGAAGATCGCCAGCGTCTTTTTGATGGTCGCATGGTTCGCCTCGTTCGCCGCCGCCCAAGTCCCGACGGTCCAGCCGGCGGGGGCCGCGTCTCAGCTCGTCCTCGGCGCCCAGGACGTGATTACCGCGTCCGATGCCGGGGGAGGCTATCTGACGACGGGGGATATTCTGCTCGTCGTTCTCATCCTCCTGGCGTTGATCGGCCTGGGCGTCCTTCTGTAGTCACATGAGCCCGACAGAGAAGGCCCGGGCCGTGTCCCCGGGCCCGGCCAAGGCGAAGCCCCCGACGGCAGCGCCGGCGTCGGGTCCGGCCATGAAGGATTGGGTATCCCCCGTGATCGGGGGCGCCGCGCTCCTCGTCGCGGGCTTGGCGCTCGCTATCCGTCGCCCGCTTGGCGGTGGCCTGGGATTTTCGCGGAACCCGTTCCCCGCCGACCGGCGTGGCTGGGCGGTCTACTTTTTCAGGGGCAAGAAGGGAAAGCGAACGGACAAATAGGACGAATCGGCGTGCGGCTCCGGCGAAGGATCCGTCGCATCGAAGGAGGAGAGAATCATGAAGCTTGTCGGGATCATCCTTATCATTGCGGGCGTTTTGGCTCTGGTTTACGGGGGAATCCAGTACACATCCAGGGATAAAGTGGTTGACCTGGGGCCTCTGCAGGTATCGGCGGACCAAAAGCATAATATCCCCCTGCCTCCCATCGTGGGCGGCCTCGCCCTCATCGCGGGTATCGTGCTGGTTGTAGCCGACCGCAGAAGGTCCTGAGGAGATCGAATCCCCGCCTCTATCGCCGTGGACTATCGGGAGAACGCCTCCTTTGGGCTATAAACAGGGATTTATTCGGAATCCGGACAGGGTGGGGGTATTGACGAGCCCGTCCCGATTCTCTAAAATTGACTTAATCGGAAGGGTACGCAGTCCCATGTCTAACATATTAGTCATCGACGACGACAAGCTGATCTGCGACTGGATTGCCGGCGTCGTAGCCTCTTTGGGACATCGATGTCTCTATGCCCATACCCTGGGAGCCGGGCTCAGGATGGCCGAATCCGAGCTGCCCGATGTCGTCTTCGTTGATATTCTTCTTCCCGACGGCAAAGGCTTGGATCTCCTGCCGAAGCTTAAGTCCATTCGTTCGTCCCCCGAAATCATCGTCATCACGGGGCGCGGCAACCCGGATGAGGCTGAAAACGCCATCCTGGCCGGCGCCTGGGACTATTTCGAGAAGCCGGCCTCTTTCGAGGCCATCCGGTTGCCCATCCTGCGGGCCCTGGAATACCGGGCGGAACGAATCGAAGGCACGCCGCCGGTGGTCTTGAAGCGCAAGGGCATCATTGGAAACTCCGAGAAGATCGCCGTGTGTCTGGAGCTGCTCGGCCAGGCCGCCAGGAGCGACGTCAACGTACTCATCACCGGCGAAACCGGGACGGGCAAGGAGCTGTACGCCAAGGCCGTCCACTACAACAGCGCCCGGGCCGGGAAGAGCTTCGTTGTCGTCGACTGCACGGCGCTGCCCGAGACCCTCGTCGAGAGCGTCCTCTTCGGCCATGCCCGGGGGGCATATACCGGAGCCGACCGCAGCGAGGAGGGGCTGGTCAAGCAAGCCGACGGGGGGACCCTGTTCCTGGACGAGATCGGGGAGCTCCCTCTCATCATCCAGAAGCGTTTTCTCCGGGTCATACAGGAGCATCGCTTCCGCCCCGTCGGGGGAAGGCAAGAGGTATCCAGCGATTTCCGGCTCGTGGCGGCGACCAACCGGAATCTGGAAGGCATGGTCCGGCAAGGACGATTTCGTGAGGATCTCTTCTTCCGGCTGCGGACCCTGATCATCGACCTGCCCCCCTTGCGCGCCATTCCCGGAGACATCAAGGAGCTGACGATCTATTACCTGCATGCCTTGTGCGAGCGGTTCGGGATCGTCTCCAAGGGTGCCTCCCCCGAGTTCTGGGACGTGGTGACCGAATACAAATGGCCGGGCAACGTAAGGGAGCTGATCCAAGCCCTGGAAAAGGCCTTGCTGTCCGCCAAAGACGAGCCCATGCTGTTCCCCAAGCACCTTCCGGCACATATCCGTATCCAGGTGGCCCGCAGCTCTTATGCCGCAAGCCCGATCGCCTCCGCCGCCGCGGAACCAGCCGCTCCCGATCCCGGCCCGCTGCCCCAATGGAAGGATATCCGGAAAGCCGCCGTTTCGGCGGCGGAAATCCAGTACGTCAAAAACATGATGTCTTCAGTCGGTGGGGATATCGAAAAAGCCTGCCAGCTTTCCGGCTTGTCCCGGTCTCGATTCTACACCCTGCTGCGCAAGAACCGGATCGCCAATAGGTCTTGATCCCCTCCCGCTCGAAGGGGGCGGCGCGACTGGCTGCTCGAATTCCTCCGCCGTTGGGAAGTATTCAGCCGGGCGGTCCGTTACATACATTCGCGGCGCGAAACCCCGATTTTCGAATCGGGGGAAAAGGCGCCGCTCCGTATGAACCCATAAATACCCCGGGGTTTCGAATGGGTTTATCCTAGAATTTTCGCTTCACAGGTGGTACATTAAACGGGGGGCAGGTCACCGGGGCGAAGGCTTCGGGCTGACCCTTCTTGAAGCGATAACCAGCACGAACGCGGAGCGCAAAGGAGCCTGTCGGATGTTCGAAATCCTGATGACCCTGCTGGTGACCCGCAGCGCCCTGGAAATCCTCACCAACGTTCATCTCGGGCCGCTTCAGTTGAACATCCCCTCGCTGACCGGCCTGGCCGTCCTGGGCCTGGCGGCTTGGCTGTTCGTCCGCCGCAAGAAGGTGGCCTGGCATCCGATCGCCACGGGCTGGGTTGTTTGGCTTGTCGTCCTGCTTCCGTTCGTATTCCTCAGCTGGCGGGGTTTCGGGCGCGATGGCTTGATGGCCGCCCGGGAATGGGTCCGGCTTCTATCGATCGCCGCCGTCTTTCTCCTGGCTTACAATCTGCCCTCCCGGGAGGGCAGGCGCAGCGGCCTTCGTCTCCTGTTCCTCGGGCTCCCCATTCCGCTGGCCGCCGCCCTGTACCAATTGATCTTTCGGAAAGGCTGGGTCGTCGGCACGGAATACCGCCTGATGGGAACGCTGTCCCACCCCAATTCGCTGGGGGTGTTCCTCCTCTTCTTCATCGCCCTGACCTACTGGAGATCCAGGACTTCCAGGCATCCTGTGTGGACGATCCTGATCGCTATCGAGATGATCTTTCTCGTCGGCACCTTGAATATCGGGGGATTTCTCATGGTGGGGGCGCTCTGGGCCTGGATCTTTCTGCGCGAAGAGCCTCGCGGGAGGATCGTTGTCGTAGGGCTTTGTGCCCTGTTCGCCTTGATGATTCTGACCAACCGGCAGGCGCCGGCCAAGATGAAGATGGTCGAGGCGGCGGTTCGGACCAGCCAGCAGGCGCCGGTGAAAGGCAAGACAACGGCCCCATCCAAGATCATTCCGGCGGTCAGGAAGGTGCTCAACACCGGCTCGGTGGGCTGGCGGTTCGCCAATTGGAAGAACTTGGTCGACCTATGGCAGAAAAAGCCCTGGCTGGGGTACGGCCTGCATACGACCTCCATGGTCAATCCTTGGAAGACGGACCGGAAGATAGGGTTTGCTCCCCACAACGACTTCATCCGCTATCTTCTCGAAACGGGCGCGGTCGGCTTTCTGGCCTTTTGCGGCTTCATTCTGTTTTCGGGCCTCCAGCTTCTGAAAGCGGCCCGCAGAGCGCCCCCGGCCCGCGGGGCGCCCTTGCTCTGGATCCTGGCGGGTGTCTTCCTGGCCTGGCAGGGAGGCAGCCTGGGCGACAACCTGATCTCGACGACGGTTTTCCAGTTCTATCTTTGGGCCGCCCTGGGCTTCGCTTTGCGGGAGCAGAAAGACGGGGAGGAGCGCCATCCGGCAGCTGGTTTGCTTCTCCCTCTCGAAAAAATGCAGGCCCAAGGAAAGATAGGCTCGGATTGAACCGAACGGCAGCCAGAATCCTCGCCCTGCTCGGCTACGGCCTATTTTTCGCCTGGTTCTATTATCGCTATGTCCCTCTGATTCCCGCCTTCCAGGCCGTGTTGGCGCCGATCCTGACTTGCCTTTGGATCATGACGGCGGTGGACGTCAAAAAGGGGCTCCTCGCTTTCTGCTTCATCTTTCCGTTGATCAACAGTCTGCCCTACTTTTTCGGTATTGATGAGACGATCCCGCATGCCCCCGTGGCCCTGGTCGTCTTTCTGGTTTTCGTCCTGGGCCGATTGACGGGTCGGATCTTCGTCAAGCCGGACTTGGCCAAGGTTCCCCTGGTCCTATCCCTGAAGCTTCTGGCCGTCTGGGGCGGGCTCTCCGCCCTGATCACCTTCCTCCGGTATATGGACTTTTTCCCCTTGGTCGCGCCGGGCCTGCATGAGTTCAAGGTCAATGCCGCCGGCCTGTCGGCGGGCGGGGCCCGGATGAGCGTCGTTTTCACCTCCGCCAGTCTTCTTTCCGGGATCGCCATGTTCATTTTTTTTCGCCGGGCCTTCGCGGATCCATCGTTCAAGAAACGGCTGGTGAACACGCTTACCCTGTCCGCCTCGGTTTCGTTCCTGTTCGGCTACTTTCAAAGCTTACAGTCCATCGTCTCCGGCAGCACCCCGTATTGGAACAAGCTCGAACAGATCAACGCCACGTTCAAGGATCCCAACTCGCTCGCCGCCTTCATCGCCGGGTTCGTCCCTCTCGTGATCGTCTACGCCTTGGGCCAGTCCGGGATTAAGCACGCGTTATTAGTCATCCTCGGCGGCCTGGGGTTGGGATTGCTGCCTCTGTCGGGATCGCGCAGTGGAATGGCGGCCATCGCCGTTGCCGCCGCCGTGTTCGTGGTGGGAGTGCTCGTGGGGGCGGGGAAAGCGCTGCGTAAAAGGGTGGCCTTCCATGTGGCCGGATTCCTCCTGATCTTTGTCGCCTGGAATATCGTGGCGGTCCCCAATTCCGCGCTGTCGCTTCGGATCGGCTGGAGCATCTATCAGCTCAAGGAAATGAAGCCCCCGGCCGAACCTCAGATCCAGGCGGAAGGGCAGGCCCCGGCCGATTCTCAGGCCCAGGCCCAGGATCAAGTGGATATCGGCGATTTCTTCAATAAAAGGCTGATCCTATGGTCTGCGGCCGGAGCCATGTTCCGGACCGCCCCGCTGACCGGCGTCGGGCTGGGGGCTTTCATCGTGACCTTTCCCGACTATCTGAAAGAGCGGGGCTGGACTAAGGGCTTCAGCGATTCGGCCCTGAACCTGGCTTTTCAGATCGGGGCCGAGACAGGTCTTGTCGGCCTCATTTTTTCTCTGGCTTTTTTGGTCGGGCTGGTCGGCCGCATGGCCGGGATCCTCCGGTTCCGCGTCCCGGGCAGCGACCGGAACTGGCTGGGGCTGGGGGCGGTCTGCGGATTGACGGCGTTTTTTTTCAATTTCCTGTTTCATACATATGTCGCCAGCTTTGAAATCCAGTTCTTGTTCTGGTTTTTAGCCGCGCTCGTTTTCAGCCCGGCGGCCGGGCCCGCGACGCCTGGGAAGCCCCGTCCGACGCGCTCCTGGGTCGTCCCCGCCGCCGTCGTCGGCCTTCTCGTTGCCAGCACCGTCTTTCTGGCCGTCTCGATCGGCAAGTATTCCATCGGCGCTCGCGCCGAAAAATATGGCTGGACGCAGGCGTTCGGATTCTATGACCCGGAAACGGATCCCCAGGTCGGTGGATTCCGCTGGACCGGAAAGGCCGCGGGGTTCAGCCTGATCCGGCCCTCTGCGGGCACGGTCGTGACGCTCAGAGCCGCGAATCCGGACCTGGCCGAACACCCCGTGACCGTCCGCGTTTATCGCGCGGATCGTCATTTCCGCAAGTCCGTACTGGCCGGCACGATCGTTCTGAAAGACGCTTCGTGGACGCGATTCCCGATCGAGATATCCGGCGGGAGAGAGGGAACGGCCTATTTCCTGATCGAGCCCGACCGGACGTGGAGTCCGCGCCGCGCCTTGGGCACAACCGACTACCGCGATCTTGGCGTGGCGGTTGAATCCTCCATTTTGGGAGCGGGGTCACTGCTTCGATAAGAGAGACACGGGCCAAGGTCTACCCTGAGCCTATCCCGGATGGTTCGGCGACCCCGGGGCAAAGCCGCCGCTGAAGTATCGGCTCGTCAGGCCTGCTCATGATTATTCGATGCCGCTTCCGGCGCGGGGATTTGTTAAATGGCGCCGCCGGACGTGCAAGCATCCGCCGCGCTGGTGCCTGACGTGCATTCCGTCTGCGCGACGGCGCCGACGGACGTGCAAGCCGTTAAATTCATTTTCGACAGTTAGTTTTTCGAACTCTCTGTAAATGAACGGATTACGGGCGCGAAAAAATACTTTGGCACTACAGACCATCCCCCTAGTCGCATGGGCTCACCGAGCTCGGCGGCCGTACTCCTGCCGCATGGAAGGCCTGATGGGCAACTCCGAGCAGGTCGGTACGAAGCCGATAGGATCGACCATCCGCCTGCAGGTGCACGGCCTGGACTTGGCTGAGATCCCGCATCAGCGTCGGCCAAGAGACGTCGATTTTATGCTCGTCCAGCCGGCGCTGCAGATCGACCTCGAGCCGGAGCGCCAAGAACCCAGCCACGATGTGCCCGATCGTCGTGTCGTCGCGATGGTGGAAGACCGGCCGCACCTGGATCGCACTTTTCGTCTCCCGGAAGGCCCGTTCCACCCGCCAGAGGCTTTTATAGGTTTTGGCCACCTCGGCGGCGGGAAGATCGGTATTGGTCCGCAGGACGTACTTGCCGTCGAAGCGGGATTCGAGGAGGATTATATCCTCATCGATCTGGACCGCGTCCTTGGCTACGCGAAGATACCGGGCATAGCCCTTATTGCCGATCAGGTTCTTGACGCCGCCGGCAAGCTTCTCCCGCAAGGCGTCCAGGATAGCGGCTCGGGCCGCTTCATCCTTCCGCTTCTCTTCCTCATTCAGGCAGATGACATAGCGGCGGTCTTCGATCCGGACTTCCTTGACCTTCAGGTTCGGGGCCACGTCTTCATAGCGCCCGGCCCGGCTCAGGACTTCCGCACCGATCTCCTTCTGTTTCCTCATCCGGCAGCCCAGGATGTAGTCGTAGGGTGCTTTCCCCTCGGTCAGAAGATCGAGGCTCTTTTTCCCCATCATGCCCCGATCCGCAACAACCACCACATGACCGATCCGGAACCGCGTTCGCAGCTTCGTAATCATCGCCTCGAAGGCCACCGGATCCGCCGTGTTGCCCGGAAAACTTCCCACGACACCGGCCAACCTTGGCCGTCCACCGCGATGCTCAAGACCATCTGCGGCAGATCCGGCCGGTGGTCCCGCGAGTAGCCGCGTTTGCGCCATTCCGTTTCTTCATCCCGGTGGATGGCGATGCTGGTCGTATCCAGGAAGACGAGCATCCAACTCTTGGGAGAACAGATCCCGATCTCGAGCGAACAGCGCCCGTTCGAGTTCTCCACGGTTCTCGGCCAGGAAGCCGTTGGTCCGGTACAGCTGCTGCAGGGCGATCTCCGGCAAGCCTTCGACGGTCTCTGTCCATCCCGAGCCCTGAAGATCCGAGCCCGGCGCGATCAGCCTCTGCAAGACCATGGCGAAGGCGATGCGCTCCAGGTCGAACTCGAACTTGCCGTAAATCGTTTGTTATGTGAAAACGGGTCTAAAAAGAGTCCTGGGAACTGTCGAAAATGAGTTAAAAACATCTTCACATCCTACATTCCGCACTTAGTTGGGACCGTTTTTAGCAATTAGCCCCCCCACGAGCGACTGCGGCCTAGCGATAGCATCCTGAGCAGGTCCACGTCTCAGCATCTCCGTCAACAAGTCTTTTTGCGATCTTCTTCAACCGGACGGGGAAGACGACATGCTCGCTTGCCGCCTTGATACTCGATACCACGGCCAGCATCGGAGAATCATCTCCAGGATCCGCTCGCGCGTCGTCGGCGCGGGCGACATCCGGCCTTCAGGGAGAACAGGCAGACGAGAATCTTCTTGTTTTTCATCGCTTACAGCCGGACGCTGCGTTCAATCAACGGCATCGAGCATCATGGCCAGGAACGTGCATGGAGAAGCCGGACAACCCGTTGCGGCTTCTGAGGTAGACCGGGGCGACTGTCCGACGCTCGGTCTTAAAGAGCGCATGCCGCTTCGTCTGACATAGGGCTGATCCTTGTAGATCTGCAGAATCTCCTTGCGGGACTCGCGCGTCGAGGTTGGTCAGAAGCGGAAAGACCCGCATCGGTCCGGGCCGCTGCTCGAAGGGTCGGAGAATCACGGCGGACCGAGATCTGAGTGAGCTCGCGGGAACGAGACTCTCGAAGCGGCGCCCGCCGGCTTCGGCCGGCCGCGTTGCAGATGACGGATGCGGCGGATCTCGTGCAGTCCCCAACTGTCTCGATCCGGAACAAGGGGCGATACGGCGCCGAGAATCGTGTGGATTTTCTTTTGAACCGCCGTTCGGCTCTTGTTGCGGCCCTTGTTCAAGGCCGGGTAGCCAGCGTCGTTGATCTGTCGATCGCCTCGACCGGGTGCAGGCCGGCCTCCGGGCCGCGGCATCCAAAGCCGCCTTCTGCGAACTGCGGAACCAGATCAGGCGGAAGCCGTCGGTGCTTCGCGCCTCGGCGGTCGTCGCGTAGATGTCCGGCGGATCGTCCTTGCGTGGGCGCCGGGAGCGCCAGGGTCTGCCGCCAGCGGACATCTACCCGTCCGCAGCCGGCGCCCGCATGGCCCTATCCTCGGCCCGGGTCCGGCGGCATGACGGTCACGAACCGGCCCTGGTACTGACGTCAAATAGGCCAAGTTCTTGCGGGTGCACAGCTTGCTGTCGGCCACGTAGATGAAATCGTCTCGTGCCCAAAAGAAGCCGGAGTCGTTCGAGGTTGGTCCGGTGGATGGTGTCGTCGGTCCGGTTCCCGCTGTAGACCTCGTGGGAGAGGGGAACCGTGCCGTCGGCGGTGACGTTCAACCCGAAGACGAGCTGCTTGAGGTCCGGCCGATGGTCCTTGTTGAAGCCATGGATGATGCGGGGCTCGTCCAGGCTGGCCTCGTAGCGGCCATGGACGGTGACGGTGGTCGTATCGTGATGGATCCGCCGGGTGTCGATCTCGAAGCCGCGGATGATCTGGACGGCCAGCCGGAAAAGAGGCTGCGGCCGCGGACCGAAGCCAGGTCGTCCAGCACCCGGCCCATCCGATCGTCGTTCAAGGCGCGCTTCTCGTCCTTGGTCAAGCCCAGGGTGGCTGGGTCGATCGGTTCGGCCCACTGGGCGATGCGGTACATCGGAGCCGGGGACAACAAGATGTTCTGGACAAGAACAGCCAGGGTCTGGGCTTGGTCGAGAAGCCCGTCACGGGAGCGGCCCAGGCTGGCGTTGACGAGACGGAAGAAGTCCATGCGGGCCAGGAAGTGGCGGAGAATGGGATGGCGGGCCGAGGGGATGGACGGTCAATCGGGCTTCGCCAACCTCGGGTGCGGCGTCCGCCGGCTTGCCTTATATACATAAGTATGATATATGTATACCACATCAATGTCCACGTCAAGCGAAAAGCGCACGGTTAAGCACCGGGAGCGCCGGCGGTTGATCCGGACACTGGAATCGAGCCTTCCGTTGGCCATCGGGAGGCGTGGCTCGGGTTCATGCGCACGTTGCGGGAATCCACGCTGCAGACTGTCGCGATGGAACGGGCCATCCGTCAAGTCGCTGAAAATTCCTGTCTAAAGCGTGCAGCCAAACGCCGCTGCCAACTGATACGCCCGGGCGGATGACGAAGCACGGATGCTGGAGGCGGGCGTCGCTATCGGGCCTGGCGTGCAGAGCATGGCGGACGCGACTGTCGCGCCATCGAAAACCGGCAAAAGGAGATCAATAGGCTGGCGGAAGATGAAGAAAAGCGTGGACCCTGTACAAGTAGCGCTATCAAGCTGTATATAATGGCGTTACGTGAATGCGTAATTGCTAAATAATCGGTCCCAACGAAGTGCGGAATGTAGGTCACATTTATTGGTATTATGCATTATTCGTGCCGAAATTATTTTCCCAGCCGGATAATTGAAGACCTGTTTTTTCAGGGAAACATTCGTATATTGGTCGTTCACCGGCGCCGATCGTCCTGCCGAAAAAATCCACTTTATCAGAACTGGCCCAAAAAATAAGACGGCTAGCTCCCATCGTTCGCCTTTCCGGGAGCTGCGACCATTCGGCCCAGCCGCACCCGGACTTGATGCCGGCCGCCGTCCGCAAGCAGGGGGACTCTCTGGTCGCTTATAACGCTCCCATCCAAGGTGACCATCTGAACGCCGCGGTTGACTCCCTCGGGATTTTCCACGTCAATCAAAAACGTCGTTTGGCCCGCCCGGTAGGTGACCTGAAAGCTCGGCCAGGCCTTGGGAATGCAGGGATCGATCCGCAAGGACCGACCCATCCGCCGGATGCCCAGGATCGTCTCGAGGCCCAGGCGATACATCAGGCCGCTGGAGCCGGTGTACCAGGTCCAGCCGCCCCGTCCGCGGCGCGAGGGCGCGCTGGAGATGTCCGCCGCGATCACATAGGGCTCGACCCCGTAGCGTTCCGCCTTGGCCGGCGTATCGGCGTGATAAATGGGGTTGAGCATCCGGAAGAGCGCTTCGGCGCGATCTCCCTGGCCGAGCCGGGCGAACGCCTCCACCGCCCACGTCGCGGCATGTGTATATTGGGCGCCGTTCTCGCGCACGCCGGGCGGATACCCTTTGATGTAGCCCGGGTCGCGAGGCGTCCGGTCGAAGGGAGGCGCGAGAAGGAGCAGGAGCTGATCCGGGGCGCTCACCAGCCGGTCGGCGACGGAGGCCATGGCTTGCGCCGCCCGGCCCGGATCGCCTGCCCCCGACAGGACCGCCCACGACTGGGCGACCGAATCGATTTGGCATTCCCGGTTCGCGGCCGAGCCCAAGGGCGAGCCGTCGTCGTAGAAGGCGCGCAGGTACCAGGCCCCGTCCCAGGCGCATGCCTCGATGGCTTCGGCCACCTCCCGGGCTCGCCGTCGATCCGTTTCCGCCTGGTCCCGGTTGCCGCAGAGCTCGTCCAGCTCGGCGAAACGGGCCAACGTCGCGCACAGGAACCATCCCAGCCAGACGCTTTCGCCGCGGCCTTCGACGCCGACCCGATTCATGCCGTCGTTCCAATCGCCGCATCCCATGAGCGGCAGGCCGTGCACGCCGGCCGGGGCGGCCTTCTCCAGGGCCCGGCGGCAATGCTCCCGAAGAGAGGCGGGCTCGCGGGCGGTGTCGAACTGGGCGTATCGCTCCGTCTCGCCGGGCGGAAGCGGCGGCCCCTGGCGGAAGGGGATGCGCTCGTCGAGCACGCCGGCATCGCCGGTCGCCGTCACGTAATGGGCCGCGGCGAACGGCAGCCAAAGGAGATCGTCCGAGAAGCGCGTTCGCACGCCCCGGCCCGAGGGCGGATGCCACCAGTGCAGCACGTCGCCGGCCTCGAACTGGTGTTGCGCCGCCCGCAGGAGGTGCAGGCGGAAGATGTCCGGCTCGGCGTGGGAGAGGGCCATGACGTCCTGCAGCTGGTCCCGGAAGCCGTAGGCGCCGGAAGATTGATAGACGGCCGAGCGGGCCCAGATCCTGCAGGCGAGGGTCTGGTAGAGAAGCCAGCGGTTGAGCATCAGGTCCATGGCCGGGTCGGGTGTTCGCACCTGCACGGTCTCCAGGCGGTGGTCCCAGCTCTCCGCCGATTGCCGCCAGGCTGCCTCGATCCGGTCGGCCTCCTGGAAGCGTTCGATACAGCCCAAGGCCTCCGCCCGGTCCGCGCCTTGTCCGAGCAGAAAATGGACTTCCTTCGATTCCCCCGGCCCCAGGTCGACGTGAAGCTGCAGGGCGGCGCAGGGGTCGAGGCCGGGCCCCACGGTGCTGGCCAGGCCGATCCGGTCGAGCCCGGCGGGGCGGCGAAGGTCGCCCCGGCGGCCCAGGAATTCGGTCCGGTCGGCCGTCAGGCCGTGGAGCGGTTGGCTAGCGGCGGCGAAGGCGACCCGGCCGCCGAAGTCCGGGTTACCGGGGTTGCGCGCCAGGAGCGCCTGGTGATCGCTGTCATATTCGGAGACCACGTAGGTCTGGGCGGCGTCGCGCAAAGAGCCCAGGACCCACTCGGCGTAGAACGTCGCGGTGATCCGACGCGGACGGTCCCATAGGTTGGCCAAGCGCAGGTGCACGATTTTTACCGGCGCATCCGGCGGCACGAAAAGCCGCAGGCGTTGGGACAACCCGTGGCTGGCGTGTTCGAAGACCGTGGCGCCGGCGCCGTGGCGGACGAGGTAGGGCGCCTCGGCCCCGCACGGCCCGGGTGTCGGCGACCAGACCTCGGCGGTCTCCTCGTCGCGTAAATAGACCGCCTCTCCGGCCGGATCGGCGACCGGATCGCCGGACCAGGGCGTAAGCCGGTTCTCGCTGCTGTTGCCGAACCAGGTTGGGCCGGCGCCCGTCTCCGAGACCAGGAAGCCGAAGTCGGGATTGGCGACGACGTTGATCCAGGGAGCGGGCGTCCGCCGGCCCGGCTCGAGATAGACGATGTACTCGCGCCCGTCGGGACTGAACCCGCCCAGGCCGTTGTCGAAAAGAAGATTGACGGGCCGTGGGATCGGAGGGGTGATCTCCGGCCCGCCTGGCCCCGGCATGGGAACGAAGACCGGCAGCTCGGCCGGGCTCCGGTCAAGCTGCCTCAGCTGGCCGGCCAACGGTCCCTCCGAACCCGAGAGCACGACGCGGGCCGCGGTCTCCAGCGTGATCCGGTCGTCCGGGCTCATCTGATCGGCGTTCAGGGCGAAGAGGCTCCCCGCCGGATGGAATCCCGGCGTGCAGTCGTGGCGGATGAAGACGCGCTGCAGCTGGGCGCGAAGATCCTTCCCGTAGGTCGTCGCCTGCAGATTGAGGATGACCAGGTCGATGGGCAGCCCCCGCCGTCGCCAGTAGAGGTGCGCCTGGAGTGCCTGCCGGACCAGAGGCAGGTCTTCCGCAGCATCCAGCCGGACCATGAGGATGGGGTGATCGCCGGAGATGCTGAACGGCCACAGCCCCGGCTGTCCGCGGCGATTGGCCTTCAGGGTCTGCGGCGTCGGCCCGCAGGGCGGCCCGAGGATAGATCAAGGCCGACAGCAGCTGGTCGAACTGTTCCAGATCGGTCACCGTCAGAGCCGACTTCGTCATTTCGGTCTCGGCCGCGACCCGGGCCTGCTCGAAGGCCCTTTCGATCGTCGCGGCGTCCCGGTAGCGCTGTGCGAGGGCCAGGGCTTGGCCGCGGGAGCGTGCCGCCACCGTCAGGAAGCTGACCTGGGCCGAGGCGTGCGGCGGAAGCAGGAAGCTCTGGCTGAGCGCCATGATCGGGTCCAGAGTGGCTCCGGCCGTACCTGTCAACGCTCCGCCCGGCGCCAAGGCCGCCGGCGCGCGCGGCGTTCCGCCGCGCCCCAGGAAGGGCGTCCGGTCGGTCTCCCAATCCCCTTGGGACGTCTGCCCGGGGGAGACGATGGCCGTGTGGACCAGGCAGACCGGCTCCTCGTCCCCCGAGCGGGACCGGCGGCGGAAAAGCAGCCCGTTCAAGTCCGGAAGACGTTCGCTTTCGATGAAAAGGCCGTTGTAGGCGCGCTGGCGGGCGTCGGCGGCTTGCCGGGCCAGGATGATCTCGCCGTAGCTCGTCAGGGCGATCCGCCGCGGGCCGTCGCCGTGATTGGTCAGAGAGAGGCGGCGAATTTCGACGTCGTCGTCCGGCGCGACGGCAATCTCCATGGTCAGGCCGAGGCCATGATCGCCGCGCTGGAAGACGGCCATATGGGGATGGAACCGCACCGTCTGGCTTGGGGACGGGACCGGCCGTCGGCTGATCGGCGGCCGACCAGACCTCGCGGGTCTCGAGATCCCGGCAGTAGATCCAGGTGCCGCATTCTTCCCGGGTCGTGTCGGCCCGCCAGCGCGTCAGGTCGAGGCCCTTCCAACGGCTGAAGCCGGCGCCTCCGTTCGTGATCAGCACGCTGTAGCTCCCGTTGGACAGGACATGGACCTGCGGGGCGGGCGACCGGGCCGGAACGGTCCAGGGGATCGCTGCCGCCCGCCGTCGAATGGATGCGCGGCGGCCGCCGCGGCCGTCTTCCGGCCTGACGGCTTCGAGCGGCGCGTCGGCGGGGACCTTCTCCTGCAGGAAGAACTCGATGCTCCGGACGACCGGATCGGCGTGGAAGCGCCGGGCCATGATGCCGTCCTTCAGGTAATTGACCAGGGACAGAAGGATCATCCCCTGGTGATGGGCCATGTAGCTGCGCACGACGGCCCGGGTTTGACCCGGCGGAATTCGGGCCGGCGAGAAATCGACGGCTTCGTAGAAGCCGTGCGGCCCCATCAGTCCCATTCCGGCCAGGCGAGCCAGGTTCTTGAAGACCCGGCGGGGCCGAAGCGAGAGCGCCAAAAGCGAGGCGTAGGGCGACACGACCAGATCATCGGTCCGACGCCGAATGATTCCCAGCTCGGGCACCCCGAAGGCCTGGTACTGGTAGTTTTGATCCGCGTCAAAGGCGAAGTAGCCCGACTCGGAAATACCCCAGGGGATCTTCTTGCGCCTGGCGTAGGCGATCTGCCCGTCCACGGCGGCCAGGCCGCTGCGCTCCAGCAGCGTGCCGGGGTAGCTGCGGATGAGCAGGGCGGGCATCAGATACTCGAACATCGTTCCGCCCCAGGACAGCAGCGTGTGCCGTCCGTCCGTCCGGGTCAGGGGACGGCCCAGGTGCACCCAGTGACCGGCCGGAACCTCGTTCCGGGCGATGGCGATGATGCTGGCGATCCGAGCCTCGGAAGCGAGGAGGTCATAGTGGTTTTCGTCCAGGCGTTCGGAGGAGACGTTGTAGCCGATGTGGAACAAGTGCCGCCGTTTGTCGTAGAGGAGACGGAAGTTCATGGCCCGGACATGATCGGCGGCCTGCGCGCCGCCTCGGCGAAGGCGCTCAGCAGATTCTCGGCCGTCGTCCGTGCGATGGAGAGCCGAAGGGAGAGGCGCCCGCACCAGGCCTGGGTTTCGGAGTCGAGGCCGGGGATCCCGCTGAGCCGCCGCAGGTTCGCCGCCGCGGCCTTGCAGACGGGGCCGATTTCCTCAAGCCGGGGCGACTTCGGGAAGCCGGCCCGCAACGCCCGCCAGGCTTCGCGGATCGCGTGCTCTTCCCCGGGGCGAACGGCCGCCGGCGGCGGACTGGCCAGCGCGGCGAGCCAGGGCGTCAACGTTTCGATCTCCCGCTGGATGCCGACCAGATGTTGGCGGGTCCGGTCGGCGGCGAGTCCGAGCCTTTCGAGCGTCCCGGCGTCCATGACCTCGGCGCGAGAGGCGACCAGCGCCATCATGGTCCGGTTGAGCTCGTCCCAAGGCTCGCCGATCAGCCGGTTCGCCAGGGCCGGCCAGGCTGCAGGTTCGTCGCGCGCCGCGGCGACCTGGCGGCGCAGGCCGGACAGGAGGGAGCGAAGAGGGGCGGCCGCCTCGGCGGGAAGCGTCGGACCCAGGTCGTCGAAGAGGCCCAACGTATCGAGCAGGCCGTCCCAGGCCTCCCTTCGGGGTACGACCTGTCGGGGCAGGGCCCGACAGCCCTGGGCCAGGGCCAGCAGGCAGGCGGCCAAGTTGCCGCTGTCGACCGTGGATACGTAGCGGGGCGCCAGCGGCTCGAGCGTCCGGGTGTCGTACCAGTTCAGGAAATGACCGCGGTGCTTTTCCAGACGGGCCAGTCCCTCGAAGGTCGCGCGCAGGCGGGCCGCCAATTCGGTCGGGCCGAGGTGGCCCAGGTCGTGTGCGGCCAGCGTCGCCAGCAGGAACAGACCCACGTTCGTCGGCGACGTGCTGTGGACGACGGCGCCGCGCGGCGATTCCTGGAAATGGTCGGGAGGAAGCCAGTGATCCTCGGGTCCGACGAACTGCTCGAAGTAGGACCAGGTCCGCCGCGCCAGCCGGCGGAGCTCGGCGGTCTCGGCGGGAGAGGGACGGTCGGGGGCATGTTCGATCGGGCGGCTGATCCACCAGGCGATCAGCGGCGCCAGCAGCCAGCCCGACAGGAGGGGAGCGGACGCGGCCAGCGCGGCGGGGCGGATGCGGAGGATCAGCCCGGCCAGGGCGCCGACGGACAGAAGTGCCGCGAGGACGTGGGGCACGGTCACCCTGCCCGAAGAGGCGCGGACCGTCTCGGCGTAGGAGGTCCATTGCAGGAGATGCATCCGGGTGACGAACAGGCGGACGAGCGTCGTGGCGACGCCCCTGAGGGTGAGCCAGGCTTCGTAGAGAAGGAACACCAGCGCCAGCCCCCAGCGCGCCAGCCCGGTGAGGAGAGGGCGGGCCAGGTTCCGGCTAGGGCTTCCGCCCACGGCTCGGGCCCACCCCTCGGCCAAACCGGTCAGGGAGGGGACGGCCAGAGTCATCGCGGCGGCGAGCGTCCAGAGGACAGGAGAGCCGGGCAGCCAGAGCCACCCGGAGGCCAGCAGCGCAAACAGGGCCGGAGCCAGCAGGCTGCGCCGCAGATTGTCCAGGATCTTCCAGCGGCCGATGACGGAGAGATCGTTGGACATCGTTCCCTTGCCGACCGCGGGCACCCGCGGCAGGAGCCAGGGCAGCAGCTGCCAATCGCCGCGAATCCAACGGTGCGCCCGGCGCAGGAAGACGAAGTAATGCGGGGGATAGTCCTCGTAGAGGGCGACGTCGGTGACCAGGCCGACGCGGCCGTGCAGGCCCTCGATCAGGTCATGGCTCAGGAGAGCATTTTCCGGCATCCGGCCGGCCAGACTCCGCTCGAAAGCGTCGACCTCGTAGATGCCCTTGCCGACATAGCTGCCTTCGCCGAACAGGTCCTGATAGGCGTCGGAGACCGCCCGGGAGTAGAGGTCGAACCCCACGTCGCCGGCGAAGATGCGGGTGAACCGCGAGCGGTTGACGCTGGTGGAGGTGATCTCGATCCGGGGCTGCAGCAGCGTATATCCGGCGATGACGGCGCCGCTTTGAGGGTCGAAGGCGGCCCGGTTGAGCGGGTGGGCCAGGGTGGCGACCAGGCGATGGGCGGCCTCCCTCGGCATCAGGGTGTCGGCGTCCAGGGTGATGACATAGCGGATTTCCGGCAGGACCTCCCGGTCGCCGGTCAGCACGCTGAAGGCGGTTTCCGCGCCGCCGCGCAGCAGGCGATTGAGCTGGTGCAGCTTGCCCCGCTTGCGCTCCCAGCCCATCCAGCGCTCTTCGCTCGGGTTCCATCGGGAATCGCGGTGAAAGAGGTAGAAAGGCCCCGACGTCTCCCGCCGGTAGCGTGCGTTGAGCGCTCGGATGCCTTCGCTCGCCTGCGTCACCCGCGGATCGGAGCCGGAGGGGGGCGGATGCGGGGTGTCGGGCAGATCGGTGAGCAGCCCGAAATACAGGTGGTCGTCCTGGCTTCGCAGATAATGGAGCTCCAACTGCTGGAGGAGGGACTTGACCTCGGCGGCATCCGACAGCAGGGAGGGGACGACCACCAGGGCCTTGAATTCGGCGGGGATGGCCTCCTCGAAGTCCATCTTGGGCAAGACGCGCGGCGGGAAGGTCAGGGTGATGATCCAGTTGACCAGGCCGACGGAGACGGTCAGCGCCGGGACGAGCAGCAGCAGGCCGACGGCCAGCGTTTGCCGGGTGCTTCCGCCGGCCGCCCGGACCGCGAGCAGGCCGCCGAGCAGGCCGGCCAAGGTCAGGGTTGCGATGCTCACGAGGTAGACGGGAGCGGGATGATTCCGGGCGCGGCGTCGTAAGCGGACGCGTCGCGTCGCGCGGCAGCCCAGGCCCTCTTCGAGCCCGGGGCGGCCTTGGTCGATCAGATAGAAGCCGACATGCGATGCGCCGGGCGGCGCGGAAGCCGAAGGGGCGCGGGCCATTTCGATCGCCAGACGCGCCACCGAGGGTTCGTCGCGTCCGGCGGCCCGGGCCAGGGTTTCGACCACCCCCCGATAGCGGTTCCTCGTCTCTCGATCCATGCCGGCGTAGACGCCGGCCGGATCTCCCCGCAGGATCCGCTCGACTCCGCTGACCCCTTCGAAGAAGGCCAGCCAGTTCAGGTTGGCCAAAAACCGCAGGCTGGTGATGCAGTCGGCGATGGTCTCCTCGCCGGCGGCCGCGGGTGTCGAAGCCGGCGCGGGAAGCAGGGGGGACGGGGGAATTCCGGTCAACCGGCCGAGACTTTGGGCCAGAAGCTCGATCAGCCCGAGCCGGAGCATCACCGGGAAAGCCCATAGCTCGCCCGTCGTCAGGCCCGCGAATTGCTGGTAGAGGAGGATGAAGCGCTTGAGGGGCGGCAGGGCAAGCTTGGCCCGGCGCATGGCGATCAGCTTCTCCGCGGCGGCCAAGATGCGCGGAAAGCCCGGCTTCCGGCGCGACCCCAGCCTCGGCAGCTGGCGGTAGAAGGACGACGGCATCTCCTCACGGATCAGGCGGCAGGTGCGCTGGACCAGATAGTCGTTGTCCAACAGCCATTCGCCGGCCTCGGAGAGGGGCAGGGTGGAGGACTCGGAGCGCAGTCGCCGCGTCGCGGCTCGAAAATACTCCTCCCGGTCCCGCAGGTAGCGGGGCAGAGGGAAGGATGGCGCGGCCATCCCCTAGGGCCTCCCGATTTCGCCGCCGGACTCCGGTAACGGGCCGGATGCCGGCGCATCCTGTTCCTGCAGGACGACCAGCGGCGTTGTGCCGTAGGCCAACATATGACCGACCACGTCGCCGCCCAGCTTACGGCCCCGGCTCGAGCCTCCGGGCGCGCTGAGCAGCACCAGATCAGCCCTTTCCTTCTCGATCAGCTCCTGCAGCGCCGCGGCCGTGTGGTCGCTGAGCAGGACGCGGGTCTCGATGCTGCCGGCCAGGCGTGACCGGAGCTGGTCCAGATACCGGACCGCATCCGCCTGATTGTGCTCCGCGAGCCGGTCCGCGAGCCCGGCATCCTCGCGGCTGGGAAGGGTCCGCCGGGGCACGTCCGGCTTCCGGACGATGTGGACCAGCACGATCTGGGCCGAATGGGCGCCGGCCAGGAAGGCGGTGGCGGGCAGGATGGACTCGGCGCGCTGGGTTCCGTCCATCGGGACGAGTATGCGCCGGTAGCGCAGGCCGGCCGGGTCCGGCGCCGCGGGCCCGGCCGCCCGCACAATCATCACGGAAGTCCGCGCCCGCAGGGCGATCTTGCGGACGACACCGCTGACGCCCCAATCGCTCAAGCCGCTCTGCCCGTGGCTGCTGAGAATGATCAGCTGGGCGGCGGATGCGTCCGAAAACCCGATGACCTGCTCGGCCGCCGATCCTTCCAGGATGTGGATCTCCGAAGGCACGCCGTCGGCTTTCAGGCGTCGCTCCAATCCCTGGAGGTACGTCCGAACCTCCGCTTTCCGGATTTCCCAATGCAGGGGATCCATGGCCCTCCGCCCGCTCGCTTCCCGTGACGTCTCGAGTACGTGCAGGAGCGCGACTCGTGAGGAGAAGGCCCTGGCGATGGCCACTGCGTGCGGCATGACGCATTCGGCGAGCGAAGAACGGTCCAGGGGGAGGAGAATTTGGTTGAACATAGGATCTTCCTTTTTTCGCGATCCGAACATCAATTCCGCGGCCCGGGAGATCGGCGGTCCGGATGATCCGGTCCGTGCGGAGCCTACGGCAGGTTCGCCGCCGCATTTCCGCCGTTTTTGGGCGACCCCCGTCCCAGCCCCTTCCCGGTTGGCGTCAAGGGCCCACAACTATACAGCTGATCATATTGCCGGATTCATGCCAAACTCCGCCCCGCCAGCGGCGGCGAAAAGCCTCCGTCCGCCGGATAAAGACCGACGGCCCGGCCCATCGGGCCAGTCCCCTTTCTGGGAACTGTCCTATCCCAAAGGATTTTTCTTGTTAAAGAGCATTGGATCGGCCGGGCTTCGCCGGGCCAATCCGGGATGAGGGATTGAGCGGGCAAACTGAAATTCCGGAAAAATTCCTTTTTTTGAGAACTTCCGGATGCCCGACGGATGAGCGGCCCGTCCTTCTCTTCGGCTTTCTCTCGAGATGGGTGTCGGGTGGCCGCGGAATTCGGGTTGGCATGTTTCTTGAAGCGGTATTGGGTGGGCCCGGGGGCGCGGGAGCGGGAAGGATTCCGTCGAAGGAGAGATATTCATGAATCGCAAGATCCAAGTCGGATTGGCGGTTGTGCTGTTCTTATTCGTTTCCGGGGCCGCCCTGTTCGCGCAGGACGTTCTGATGAACTCGGCCGAGACGATCAACCAGGGCAACCTCAAGCTGGCCCTTTTCCCGACCGTGCTGTTCGGCAAGAACGGCGGGGAGTCGCTCTTCGGCCTGGCCGGGCGTTTCGGCTACGGCTTGACCAAGAGCGTTGACATCGAAGCCAAGGCCGCGGTCTTCCAAGGCCTCCGGTATTTCGGAGCCGATATCGAGTATTGGTTCCTCAAAGGCGAGAACTTCAATGGCTCGGCGGCCTTGGGAGGCCATCTGACGGATGCGCGGAATGAGGCGGACAGCTCCGGCATCGATGCGGCGCTCCTCTTCAGCACCCGGCCGGCGGAAAAGCTGGAGATTTACGGCGGGCTCAAGGCGGCCTTCGATTCCATCAAGAACGAGAATCGGAGCGTCACCCGGCTTCATCTCGTGCCGGGGATCGAATACCGGATCAGCAGTGACCTCGACTTACTGGCCGAAGTCGGCATCGGGCTCAACGACTTCTCCCGCAGCTACGCCAGCGTGG
This sequence comes from Candidatus Aminicenantota bacterium, assembly GCA_963803915.1. Taxonomy (GTDB): domain Bacteria; phylum Acidobacteriota; class Aminicenantia; order Aminicenantales; family UBA4085; genus UBA4085. The sequence continues at coordinate 169,316 of CAWDOL010000006.1, forward strand.
GATTGTCGCTGTATCTCTTTCGATGAGCCAAGGCCCGCCCTCGCCGCGGCGGCGGGGGCGGGGGAGAACGAAGAAATCGGAGGTCCGCATAGGGAACACCGTGAGGCAAGCCGACGGCCCGATTATAAGCCGGTTTCGACGGAGGCCGGTACGGACGGCCGCGGCTTGCTGGGTCGGATTCTTCTGCCTCGGGTTTTACGTCTTTGGGGGATTCCAAGCGGGGAGCGTCGATTCGCCGCAGCCGCCGCAGGGGGAACCGCCCCGGGCCGCGTACGCTGCGGGCTTCAGCCTCGCTGCCGCCGTCTCGGAACGGGCCCCCGGGGCGAAAACCCGCCTTGGGGCCTCAACGGACTATTTCCAACATCAGCCCTTCAGCCCGGAGGCGGTTCGCCTGAGGGATGACGATCCCGCGTTCAACAAGAGAGCGTCGCCCTGGTCGGTCGCCCTCAAGGTGGCTGCCTCGAACCTCCTGACCTGGTCCATGGACCGGTTCGTATTCGCTTATCCCTGGGCTCGCGTCGGGCCGGCGAGCTGGAAGAACAATTTCCAGAAGGGTTGGGAGTGGGATATCGACGCCTTCAATACGAACTTCTTCTTCCATCCCTATTCCGGAGGGGCCTTTTTCCAGTCCGCCCGGGCCAACGGATACGGCTACTTCGCATCCGTCCCGTTCGCCTTCATGGGCAGCCTGATGTGGGAGTACCTTGCGGAGACGAATCTCCCCGCCTACAACGACATCATCAACACGACCGTGAGCGGCGCGCTGTACGGGGAGATCCTCTACCGGCTCAGCTCGATGCTCCTGGACGACCGGACGACGGGGGCGGAAAGGTTTTTCCGGGAGTTCGGAGCCCTGCTGCTCAGCCCCGGCAGGGCTTTCAGCCGGTTCGTGCAGGGCAAGATGAAGAGGGTCACGAAGAAGGAGATCTACCAGAAAGAGCCGCTCAATGTCACCGTAACGACGGGAGCGCATTGGTTCAACCAGGGCACGAGCTTTGCAACGGGCAGCCTGAGCGCCAATTTCAGCGTCCATCTGGACTACGGCGATCCCTTCGAGATCCGGCCCCGCAAGCCGTTCGACTTCTTCAAGCTGCGGACGGATTTGAGCTACGGAAAAAACGTCGGCAAGAGATACCTGGACAATTTCATCGGCTATGGGCTCCTCTTCGGGAAGACCTTCCACTCCGGGAGGCTGGACCTGCTGGCGGGCGCCTTTCAACACTTCAACTACTGGGACAGCAAGATCTTCCAGGTCAGCACGCTGGCCTTCGGAGGCGGGCTCATCGCCCGCTGGCGCCTGTCCGAGGCTTCCAACGTTCAAACTGCCTTCCATCTCGGGCTCATCCCCCTCGGCGCCAGCGATTCGCCCTACATCGATTTCGTGGAGGAGGGGGTCCATGTCCGCAACTACAACTACTCGGGCGGCGGAGAAGCCAAGATCGAGTGCACCCTGAACCTGGCCCAGGCGGGACAGATCACGGCGATCTATTATTTCTATCGGCTGTTCCATTTCGTCGGCCCGGCCGGGCACAAGAACATCATGGTCTTCAAGCCGCGCCTGGCCGTCAAGCTGATGGATAATCTCAGCCTGGGGTTCGAGTATCTGATCTACCGCAAGGATGAGCTTTATCGGGATCTGACGGATGTTCATAAGCACAACAGCGAGCAGAAGCTGTATCTGCTCCTCTACTTCTGACCGGTGCAGCCGGAAGGAAATGGAAAAGGGAAATTAGGATGCAAACCTTCATCTATGCGAGCCGTGACGATCCCGATACAAAAAGACTCGATGAGGTCGTGCGCCGTGTCATCCCCTCCGGCCAGATCGAAAGCTTCGCCGGCCTGGTGAGATTGAAAGAGAGGCTCCGGACGCTCGTCGAACCCGACTCCATCGCCGTCCTCTTCATGACGGACCGGATGGAGCTCGAGCGGATACAGAGGCTCAGCGGGCTGCTGACGGAGATCTATGTGATCATGGTCATTCCGGACGGGGAACAAGGCACCTTGGCCCTGGCTCATCTCCTGTTGCCCCGGTTCATCAGCCGCAAGGAGAGCGATTTCGTCGACCTGGGCGTCGTCCTGGCCAAGATGTACGCCCATTCCCAAGGCGCTCCCGTGTCCGCTTGACGGGGGGGGGCCTCCCGGCCGGCGGCCCGCATAACCGCTGTTGACAAACCCCCGGCCGCGGCCTATGTTCTGGGTAGATCCGTTGGAGGCTGGTCTCGAGCGGGGCCGGCCGGGCCGCCGGAGGAGATGGCGGCCGCCCCGCCGGTGCTGCGGGCAGGCGAGCGGCGATCGGACCTCAAGCCCGCGCCGGATGGGGCCTGGCGCCGGGGGACGGGATCTTCGGCCTTCCCCGAAAGAAAAGGGCGGGGGAGCGGGTCCCGCCCCCTTGGGCCGGCGCCAACGTCCGATCAATCCCCGTTTGTACATTCGCGGCGCCATACCCCGATTTTCAAATTGGGGTAATGGCGCCACTCCTATGAACCCGACGGGTTAATTGATTTTTTCCGCCGGCTGATATATTAGTCATGCCTCATGGTTCCCCAACCCGGTCGGACCAAATCAGCTCCGATTCTTCCCATCCGCCCGTCTCCGGACGGCCGACGAATCCACTTTCCCCCTCAAGGAGGCCTTATGAAACGCTTGCCGCGGGCGACCGCCCTCGCTCTCATCCTGCTCCTGGGCTCGATGACGCTCATCGGCGCCCAAGCTCCACCGGCCTCGAAGGCGAACTACGACCTGGCTTCCCGCTGGACGTCGGCCAAGGTCGGCAAGCTCGTCTTCGACGGCCAGGTCCAGCCCCGCTGGCTGGAGTCGGGCGACCGCTTCTGGTATGCCTATGAGACGAGCCAGGGCCGCAAATGGTTTATCGTCGATCCGGCGGCCAAGACCCGCAAGCCGCTATTCGACAACGCCAAGATGGCCGCCCTGCTGACCAAGGCCACCCTCTTCCCCTACGAGGCGCAGCATCTGCCGATCCGGACGATCAAGTTCATTAAGAAGGACACCGCCATCCGGTTTGACATCGAATATGCCAAAGACGCCGACGTCCGCGTCGGCGAGGTCCTGAAGAAGGTCGGCGACGTGGGCAAGGAGTTCGAGGACAAGGAGAAGGAGAAGGAAAAGCTCCAGGACACCGAGAAGAAGGACCAGGACAAGAAGGACCTGGAGAAGAAGGAGGCCGACAAGCCCAAGGAGCCGGAGAGCAAGACCAAGAAGCTCTATTTCGAGTACGAGCTGGCCTCCGGCAAGCTGACCATCCTCGAGGACTACAAGGCTCCCGAGACCCGGCCGCGCTGGGCTTCGGTCTCGCCCGACGAGAAGACGATCGTCTTCGGCCGCGGCTACAACCTCTACATGATGGACGCCGAGAGCTTCAAGAAGGCCTGGAAGAAGGCCGACGACAAGGAGGTCAAGGAAGTCCAGCTGACGACCGACGGCGTGGAGTACTACAGCTACACCCGCGTGCTCTCCGACGAGGACAAGAAGACCTTCCAGAAGGACGAGAAGGACCGCAAGGACTACCGCGTTCCGGCGGCCGGGGTGATCTGGTCCAAGGACTCCAAGAGGTTCTCCATCGAGCGCGACGACGAGCGCAAGGTCGGCTCGCTGTGGGTCATCAACACGCTGTCCAACCCGCGGCCGACGCTGGAGACCTACAAGTACGCCATGCCCGGCGAGGAGGCCCAGCCGCAGGCCGAGCTGTGGATCTGCGACGTGGCCTCCAAGGGCTTGGTCAAGGTCAAGGTCGACAAGTACAAGGACCAGACCTTCAGCGTCTATACCGCGCCGCGCAAGGCAGCCGACATGGAAAAGGACTATCCGCCGCCCGCCACTTGGCTGGGCGACCGCTCCGACCTCCTCTACCTGGGCCGCCAGAGCCGCGACCTGCACCGCTATGACGTAAGCACGGTCGATGTCGAGAAGGGCGAAGTCAAGCCGCTCTTCGAGGAGGTCCTCAACACCTACGTCGACGTCCAGCCGCCGCGGCTCGTAGACGGCGGCAAGGAGATCGTGTGGTGGTCCGAGCGGGACGGTTGGGGCCATTACTACCTGTACGACGGCGCGACGGGCAAGCTCAAGGGACAGATCACCTCGGGCGAGTTCGTCGGCGTCGGCATCCAGCATTTGGACGAAAAGGCCCGCGTCCTCTATTTCAACGCCTGTGGCAGGGAGCCGGGCGAGGACCCCTACTACGCCCATCTCTACCGGGTCAACCTGGACGGCTCGGGGCTCAAGCTCCTCAACCCGGGCGACGGCAACCACTCCGCCGCGATGAACGAGGCCGGCCGCTGGTTCATAGACGGCTTCAGCCGGGTCGACCAAGGGCCCAAGTCCGAGCTCCGCGACGCGCTGGGCAACCTGATCATGCCGCTCGAGACGACGGACATCTCCGCCCTCGTGGCGGCCGGATTCAAGTATCCCGAGACCTTCACCTGCAAGGCCGATGATGGGGTGGTCGACCTCTACGGCGTGATCTACAAGCCTTTCGACTTCGATCCGCAGAAGAAGTACCCGGTCATTCTCTACGTTTACCCCGGTCCGCAGACCGAGAGCGTCTCCAAGACCTTCGTGCCGCGCAGCGCCAGCCAGCACCTGGCCCAGTTCGGATTCATCGTGGTCGAGGTCGGCAACCGCGGCGGCCACCCGCAGCGCTCCAAGTGGTACCACACCTACGGCTACGGCAACCTGCGCGACTACGGCCTGGCCGACAAGAAGCGGACCATCGAATGGCTGGGGCTCAAGTACCCCTACGTCGACACGGACCGGGTCGGCATCTTCGGCCACAGCGGCGGCGGGTTCATGACGGCCGCGGCGCTGTGCGTCTATCCCGACTTCTTCAAGGTCGGCGTCTCCTCCTCCGGCAACCACGAGAACAACATCTACAACCGCTGGTGGAGCGAGAAGCACCACGGGGTCAAGGAAGTCGTGGACGACAAGGGTGCCGTCAAGTTCGAGTATGCCATCGAAAAGAACTCCGAGGTGGCCAAAAACCTCAAGGGCCACCTGCTCCTGACCACGGGCGACATCGACAATAACGTCCACCCGGGCAACACCTACCGGATGGCCAACGCCCTGATTCGGGCCAACAAGCGCTTCGACTTCTTCCTCTTCCCCGGCCAGCGCCACGGCTACGCGGATATGAGCGACTATTGGACCTGGATCCGGGCCGACTACTTCTGCAAATGGCTGCTGGGCGACTTCTCCCAGTCGGTCGACATGTGGGAGCTGAACCGCGATAAGGAGCAGTCCGGGGCCAAGGCCGCGGCCGCGACGGGCGGAGGCATCCGCCGCTGAGAGGGAACCGAATAAGGCCTTTCGAAGCCCGGCCGGCGCAAGCCGGCCGGGCTCTCCATTTGGCCGGGGAAGACGGGATCGACCCCGTCGGGAGGCCGTCGACATGACAGAGCCGAGACGGGAGGACCGGGGGCGGTACAGGGTTCGCGACTACAAGCCGGGGGATTTCCCGGCTGTTGAGAACCTCTGGCGCGAGGCGGGCATGGCCTCGCCCCAGCGAGCCGACACAGCCGAGGTCGTCGACCGGACGCTGGGCCACGAAGGGGCGCGGCTCCTTATCCTTGAGGATGGCGATTCGGGCCTGCTTGTCGGCACGTCGTGGCTGACCTGCGACGGACGGCGGCTCCACCTCCATCATTTCGCCATTACCGGGCGGCTTCGCGGCTTGGGGCTATCCAAGATCCTGCTCGAAGCCTCGCTCCGCCACGCCAAGGACGCCGGTATCCAGGTCAAGCTGGAAGTCCATAAGGCCAACACCGCCGCCGTCGGCCTCTACCGCAAGGCGGGCTTCGAGACGATCGGGGATTATGAGGTCTACATCATCCGTGATCTTACCAGGATTATTTGAAGGCTTCGTCCCGGTTGTGACGCCGGATCCGGCTCCGCCAGGCTCGACGGGCAGAGGCGCCCGCATCCGTCGGCGCAGCGAAGATCAGCCCGATTGAACCGCCCTCAAGGGACGCGGTGACATCGAAGCGCGAGCCGCGGCGCGTTCTACCGCTCGCGGCATAGGCCAGAGCATCCCGCCAGATATCCCGTTTTGCTTCCCCGGGCAGGCGGGACCAGGCCGCAGGCGGCTCCCTGCGGGGCCCGAGGACGAGCCCCTCCGGGAACATCCCGGCGAACGCGGCCGAGAGGGATGCCCCATCGCCCATCCCAGGGCCGTTTTTTCCCGCCATCCGATCGGCCAACCAGCCCGCTGCCGCGGATCCATCGTCGAAAGCCTCCGACACCCGGAGCCGATCGATCAGGCCCATCCCTTCGGCCGACAGCCAACGGTTTGAGAGCCCGGATGGAGGCGGCGAAGCGAACCAGACTAGGCGTCCCGGCCCGGCCAAGGCGACGCGACCGCTTGTTCCCAAGCGCCGGGCCGCGGATTCCGCGATCCTGGCGTGGGCCCAGCGGTCTTCCTCCCGCCAGCGCTTGGGATCGTCGAGTCCCCGATGCAAGGAACCCGGCGCGAATTCGGTCCGTCCGATGACGACCGGACCTGCAACCCGGCGCAGGGCTTCAACCCAGTCGGGGAACGGCATGGGCATCTTCAGCCGGCCGCCGTCCCGTACATTCCCGGCGCGAGATCGGATTGCCAGCCAGGCCGATGCGGCCAGGAATCCGGCGACGACGGCGCCCGCGGCGGCTGCTTCGTCCGGGAGGAGGAGAGCGGCAGAGGCGGCGCCGAGCAGGGTGAGTCCTCCGGCCGCGATCAACCGGCCATAGGATCGGGAGGCGAACGCCCTCATTTCCAGGCCGGCCGCCATGGAACGGACGAGGAAGAAAACGGCCGAACCGGCCATCAGGCCGGACGTCAGTCGTCCGAAGAAGGCCAGCCCAAGCCCAAGCGATCCGGCCCAGGCGGCCAGGCCGGCCGCGGTCACAACGAGCCCCAGTTTGCGCTCGAACGACTCCCGCAGCCGTCGGAGCAGCGGGACGTCCAGGCGCTTGAGGTCGAAATAGAAGAGCTGGGTCCAGTCGAAGCCCGCCCGGACGAGGGGCGAAGCGGCCAGGACAAAGGCGGCCGCGGCAGGCAGGCCGCTTCGTCCGGCGGCCAGAAGGGACAAGGGCAGGATCGCGTCCATCCGCATCAGGGCGAAGGCCAGCCCCGCGGCAAAAGCCTCGGAGCGTCCCCGGTCGGGGCCGGGCAATCCCCCCGTCGCGGGGGCGGAAGGCCTCGGTCGGATCCCGAGGTGACGATAAGCCCTGGAGGTGAAGACCAGGGACAAGACCACCGAGACGGAGGCGGAGACAAGCGAGGCGGCGGGCAAGGCCCACGGTCCCACGATCGGCCAGAGCGCCAGGATGGCGCCGAATCCCAGAACCTCCAGGCCGGCCAGGGACCAGAAAGGCCGGTACACGCGGCGCACGGCAAAGACGCCGGAATGATAGCCGCGGACGTACGGCTCGGCAGCTAAGCGGAGAGCCACCACGAAGATGAATAGTTCGAGGGGCCCGAACCCATGTCCGGTCAGGGCGCGCCCGATCGTAAAAGCCGCGCCGGCGCCGGCGGCGAGCAGGCCGAGGCGCACGGCAAGGGCGAGCGTGCGGCCGATCAGGCCCTCCGCCCGGCGCGGCTTGCCGGCCGCAAATGCTTCGCGGACATCCTCGCGCATCGGTTCCAGAAAGCCCCACCAGAAGGAACCGAGCAAAAGCGCCGCCGCCTCAGCGGCCAGCACGATACGGAATTCACCGGCCGAGAAGACGCGGTAGGCGATCAATATCCTGGCCGCGTGCAGGAGTCCCGCGACCGCGGTTCGGGCGGCGAAGAAGCGCAGACGGTGGAGGGCATAGAGGCCGAATCGTCCGCCGATCAGGGCGTCCTCGATCCCGGGCGCGCGCTCGGTCCGGCGCGCGGCGCGATCAAGCCAGGCCCGGACGGCGTCCATCAGCCGCGCCTCCGGCCGCGGTTCCTCTGCTGGAGGAGCGAGGCCAGGCCCCAGGCCCTGCGGATGCGGCGATAGGGCGTAAACCGGAAGGCCCGGGGCCCGGCGATGCCGGACGCGGCGTGCGCGGCGATGCGGGCGATCAGAAAGTCCAGGTGGCGGAGGTGCGGGCGGCTGGTCGCCAGGCGCCGCAGGATATCGGCCGACCGCTGGCGGAGGGGGGCGGGATCGGGGCGAAGGACGCGGTTGATGACCGTGCAAACGGCGCGGCCGCGCTTGTCGGGCTCGGCCTCGCCCGAGGTGCGGGCCGTCCTGGCCGCCCGGTCCGCCAGGTCGCGAAGGAGCGCGCGCGAGGGCTCCCGGCCGAGGGCGATCGTCCCGTCGGCGCCGACATCCGTGCCGAGGAAGGGGACGGCGGCTGTTCCCTTCCAAACCGCTCCGGCGGGGGAGGGGCGGGCGGCCCTGTTGAGGAACAGATCGCTGCCCTTCTCCGCCTTCAGCTTCAGCTCAAGCCCGGCGGCTTCTGCCTCAATGATACGGGCGGCTTCCAGGACCGGGCCGGGCTCGGGGTGGGCGAAAAGGATGTCGTCGGAGTAGCGGGCGTAAAATCCGCCCGCGATCGAGGCGAGCCTCCGGTCCAGCTCATGAAGGTAGAGGTTGAAGAGAACGCAGGCGATCGGTTGTCCCGTCGGAACGCCGCGCATGAGCCGGAAGGGGCCTCCCTGCGGCCGGATGACGAGTGGCCGGACGACTTCCTCCAGCGTCGGCCAGGCGGCGGAACCGGCGGACTGGCCGTCGAAGAGCCCGGCCAGCTGGCTCCAGAGGGGAGAGCCGGGGTGGACCGGGATGGAGTCGGTGTAGGCATCGATGTCGCGCCGCAGCACATGAAGACCCCGTGTGCGCGGGTCGGGATGTTCGCGCTCCCGGGCCCGGACATAGGCCGCGAACCCGCGGATCGCGTCGGCCCAGGAAACCCCCTTGCGGTAGGAGAAGAGGCATGAGGAGCGCAGGGGCCGGCCGGCTTCCTCTATGACTTCCGCCGCGACGGCGTGGACCAGCATATCCGTCAACCTGAAGGAATAGACGTCGCGCCGCCGGCCGGCGATCCGGATGCTGCGCACGCGTCCCGGCTCGAAAGCGTAGCTTCCTCTGCCTGCGGCGCGGGCCAGGCGGCGGGCGATGCCCCTCTGGCCGTCGAAGAGGGCGTCGATCGAGACTCCGTCCTGGCGCAGCGTCCGCCGCGCGGCCGTGAAGAGGGTGCGGTCAAACAAACGTTCGATCGCCCTGCGGAAGCGGCGAGGGTCCGAAAGAGCGCGTTGCAAGTCCATGGCGGGACGCGGTTTCGACCGGCGGCCGGGCCGGGGTCCGGCGTGTCGTTGGCTTTTTCTCTTCGGTCAGGGATCGGGTTGCGCCCGGCTGGGGCAGGGTTCCCCTTTCCGCGACCGCGCTTTTCCGGCGACGGCAAGACCGCAATCTCTGCCGGCGCCGCGGTCGCCGCGACGTCATCGCGGGGTCCGCCGGGCCCCGGCTCGGCCTCCGGTCGGAGCCATTGTCGATCATGCCGGGGGGCTTGTCAATTCGCCGCGTAGGCGGGTTTGGCGATCGACACGCAGGGCGCGATCATGGTAGATTGTCGGCCATGTCGGACACCGATTTCCTCTTGCGGCTGCTCCTGTCTTTCCTGGTCGGGGGCGGCTGGATCGCCGCCGCGACGATGGCCGCCGACCGCCTCGGCAGCCGCGTGGGCGGCTTCCTGAGCGGTTTGCCCTCGACGGTCGTGGTCACCTTCTTCTTCATCGGACTGGTCCAGGGGACGGATGCCGCGGCACGGGCCACGACCGTTTTCCCCATGGCCTTCGCCGTCACGGGCGTCTTTCTGTTGGTTTTCGCCGCTTGCTCGGGCCGCGGCTTTGCCGCGGGCTTCGCGGCCGGGCTGACGGTTTGGGTGGCGCTCTCCGCCTGTATCCTGGTGCTCAAGCCGGAGGGCTTCGGTTTTTCCCTGGCCGTCTATGTCCTGGTTTTGGCCGCTGCGATAGGACTGACCGGATCGGTCATCCGCCTGCCCCAACCCCAGCACGGCGGCGGCCGCCACTCCCTCCTCCAGGTGACGGCCCGGGCTTTTTTCGGCGGTCTGATCATCGTCGTTGCGGTGCTGTTGAGCCGGGTGGGCGGACCCGTTTTCGGGGGCGTCTTCGCCGGGTTCCCGGCCGTCTTCGTCTCGACCCTGGTCATCGGCAACCACGAGCACGGGCTGGACTTCGCCCGGGCCATCGTCCGGCCGATGCTCCTGACCGGGATGATCACCATCGGCATCTACGGCATCGGTGTGCGCCTTCTTTACCCGGCCTGCGGCTTAATCCTCGGCACTCTGCTCTCGTTCCTCCTGTCGCTCCTGGCCGGGGTCTTCGTCTTCCTCGTTCTGAAACCGCACCCCGCCCTCCCGCCGGCTCCCGTTAAGCGCACCGGCTGACTCCGGGCTACCCCTTCGTCGGACTTAGCGGGTCGGGCGACAGTCGTACATTCGCGGCGCGAAATCCCGATTTTCAAATCGGGGTCGCGAGCGGGTTTATACGTTCGCGGCGTAAAACCCCGATTTTTGAATCGGGGTTAAGCGCCGCTCAGTATTACCCTGAATAGACCCCGGGCTTTAGCCCGGGGTGTCTAACGGGTTAATTGACTCCCCCCGGGGCCGGCCGTACACTAGCCATAGGAACAGACGGGAAATCTTGCCGTCCGGCGAGTGTTGCCGCGCATTTCCAGAGAAGTCCGTTCCTGACCTATAATCTTGCCCGTCCGGAGGAAGCCCGCCATGCCCATGAAAAGGATTCGGCGGCTGTTCGGCGAGCCGGCTGCGGATCCGGGGCTCAAGGAGGAGTTCGAAAGGGAGACCAAGGCCTTGAGCCTGGAGATGCTCTCCCTGACTTGCCTGATCGGGATGTTCCTTTTCCCCCTCTTCGGAACTCTGGACATCATTGTCTTTCCCCAGCTCTATCCCGTCTTCTGGGGCTTGCGGCTGATCGAGGTCGCCGTTTGCGCCGCACTCTACGCCCTCCTGAAGACGAAGTGGGTCCGTGACCATCCCGCCGACGCAGGTATGCTGCTGATGATCGCCAGCTGTCTCGACATCGTGGCCATGTGCTGGCTGACGGGCGGGCCGACGAGCGTCTACTACGCCGGCATCAACCTGACCATTCTGGTGGTCATCTTCGTGATGATTCTGGACGCTCGGAGGGTTTTGATCGCCTGTGCCGTCGTCTATCTCTTCTTCCTGCTTCCGTTGCTCCGCGGATCGTACGATGCGTCCCGGACCGCGGTCATCATCTCCAACAGCTATTTCCTCCTGATCACCATGGCCTTGGCCGTTCTCTGGACCTCTGATCAAGAACCGGACGCGGTTGGAGGCCTTGCGCGGCAGGCGGAGCCTGGCCAAGGCCAACGAGGATCTCAAGCAGCTGGACGCCCTGAAATCGCAGTTCTTCGCGAACGTGAGCCACGAGGTCCGGACGCCGCTGACCTCGATTCTCGGGCCGATCGAGAGCCTCTATATGGGCGATGTCGGAAGCCTGTCCGGCGGACAGCAGGTCCTGTTGGAGACGACCTACCGGAACTCCCTGAAGCTCCTGGACATGATCAACCAGATGCTCGATTTCTCCCGGATCGAGGCGGGCAAGGCCGCCCTCCGCCTGAGCCAGGAGGATCTCGGTGTCCGCTTGCAGGAGACGATCGCCACATTCCAGCCCCTGGCCGAGCGCAAGGGGCTCCGACTGGGCTTCACCAGGCTCGGCGACGTTCCGGCCGTCGATATCGATGCGGACAAGTTCGAGCGGATCGTGACGAACCTGGTCCGCAACGCCCTGAAGTTCACGGAAAAAGGATCGATCGAGCTGTCCTTGAGGACGGCCGGTCCGCGCGTCATCCTGGCCGTGGAGGATACGGGTATCGGCATCGCGCCCGAGCATCTTCGCTTTGATCTTCGAGCGCTTCCATCAGGTGGACGGTTCCAGCACCCGCCGCTACGAGGGAACGGGAATCGGCCTGACCCTGGTCAAGGAATACGTCGAGCTGATGAGCGGGACGATCTCCGTGCGGAGCGAGCTCGGGCGCGGCACGCGCTTTCAGATCGAGCTGCCCTCGAACCTGGGCGACCTCGAGCCGGAGGCCATTCGTGACCGGCGGGCGTCGCCGTCCGGCCGCCTCGGTCCGGTCCGTTCCCGACGGGAGCGGCCGCCCACGGCGCGCCGGCAGGACGACCTGGCCAAGGTCACCGTCGGCGATCTGGCCTGGATGGAACAGGCCTCGGCGCCGCTCGATCCCGAGCTTGCGCCGGGCGAGGATGCGCTGCCGGCTGCCGACCGGGTGCTGTTGGCCGAGGACAACGCGGATTTGCGCGTCTTCCTCCGGAGCATGCTGGTCCGGTCCGGGCACGACGTCATCGCCGTCGCCGACGGGGTCGAAGCCTGGGACGCCGCCGAAAGGGAATTGCCCGACCTGATCGTATCCGACCTGATGATGCCCCGCATGGACGGCTACCAGCTGCTGCGGAAGGTCAAGGAAACGCCGGCCACCCGGAAGATCCCCGTCATTCTGATCACCGCCAAGCCTGGGCTGGAAGCCCGGCTGAAGGGCCTCGAATACGGGGCCGATGCATACTTGAGCAAGCCCGTCCATGCCCGCGAGTTGGACGCCCGGATCCGCAATCTCGTGGCCGTACGCCGCGGCCAGGATGCCGCCATCCGGATGAAGGAGATGGAGTCGCGCGAGGACGAGCGGCTTCGCGGCTTCGACAAGATTCCGCCTGGCCCTGAAGGCCACCGTCCAATCCATCGCCTCGGTCGTGGAGCTGAGGGATCCCTACACCGCGGGCCACCAAAGACGCGTGGCGGACTTGGCCCGGGCCCTGGGCGCGGAGATGGGGCTCTCCGCCGACCGGATCGAGGGCATCCAGACGGCGGGTGTGATTCACGATATCGGAAAGATCCGCATTCCCACGGAGATCCTGAGCAAGCCCTCGAAGCTGACCGCCCTGGAGTTCGACCTGATCAAGACCCACGTTCAGGCGGGCGCCGACATTCTCAAGGATATCGACTTTCCCTGGCCCATCGCCCGCATGATTCTGGAACACCACGAACGGATGGATGGGTCGGGGTACCCGGGCGGCCTGCTGGGCGACAGCCTGCTCCTGGAGTCCCGGATCCTCGCCGTCGCCGACGCCGTGGAGGCGATCTCGACGCATCGTCCGTATCGTGCCGCCATGGGCGTGGAGGCGGCGCTCGAGGAGATCCTCAACAAGAGGGGCCTGCTTTTCGACGCCGCAGCGGTGGACGCCTGCATCGAGCTTTTCCGGCGGAGAGGGATACGCGCTTCCGGAATGAGCCGAAAGCCCGGCCTCCCTTGACCGAGCGCGCTTGACAGGGCGGCTGATTGTGTCTAGACTGGCGCCCATGAACTCATGGGAGATCGCCGCGATCGCATCCGCCGCCGTCTCCTTGTCCCTCCTTTTCTGGTGGGCGGCCTCCTCCGCCCGATAACACCACCCCCGCGCCATTTCTCCTTGTCGAGCCGTCGATCTTCTCGACGTCTTGGGTGCATATCCGCCTAACCGGAAAGGAGCTCATCATGTCCGCTTTCGAACGCTTCGCCTCGCGGGAAGCCCGCCATCTCCCCGAGGCCTATTACAATCTCAAGGCCGATCTGCCGACCCAACCCCTCCCCGCCCTTCACCCGGGGACGCGCGAGCCGCTGGCCGCCGCCGATCTGGAGCCGGTCTTTTCGCGGGGCTTCATCGCCCATGAAACGACCCTGGAGCGCTTCGTTCCCATCCCCGCCGCCGTTCGCGAGGCCTATGCCGCCTTCCGCCCGACGCCTCTTGTGTACGCCGCGGGCCTGCGCGCGGCCTTGGCCACACCGGCCCACATCTTCTACAAGTACGAGGGCGCGGGGCCGATGGGCAGCCACAAGGGCAACACGGCGCTGGCGCAGGCCTGGCTGGCCGCCCAGGAGGGCATCGCCACCCTGGTCACGGAGACCGGGGCCGGCCAGTGGGGCAGCGCCCTGGCCCACGCCGGCGCCCGCTTCGGCGTCGAGGTCAGGGTCTTCATGGTCCGGGTCAGCTACCGCCAGAAGCCGGGCCGCAGGATTCTCATGGAGATGTTCGGGGCCAAGGTAACCGAGAGCCCGAGCCCCGAGACCGCTTTCGGCCGCGCTCTTTACGAAGTCGATCCCGACCATCCCGGCAGCCTGGGCATCGCCATCTCCGAAGCCATGGAGACGGCGCTCAGGGGGGTGAACTGCCGCTACTCCCTCGGCTCGGTGCTCGACGCGGTGCTTCTCCACCAGACCGTCATCGGCCTCGAGGCAGAAAGCCAGATGGCGGTCGTGGGCGCGCGTCCCGACGTCGTTATCGGCTGCGTCGGGGGCGGCTCCAACTTCGGCGGCCTGGCCTTCCCCTTCGTCCGTCGGCGGCTGACCGAGGGAGTGCCGATCCGCTTCGTCGCCGTGGAGCCCGAGGCCTGCCCTTCCCTGACCAAGGGCGAGTTCCGCTACGACCATGGGGACAGCGCCGGGCTGACCCCGCTCCTCCCCATGCACACCCTGGGCAAGGATTTCATCCCGGCCCCCATCCACGCCGGCGGGCTTCGCTATCACGGGATGTCCCCGCTGGTCAGCCACCTGGTGGCCGGGGGAGTGGTGGCCCCGGTCGCCTGCCCACAGGAGAAAGCCTTCGAGGCCGCCCGGCTCTTCTTCGAGACCGAGGGCGTTCTGCCGGCGCCGGAGTCCGCCCACGCGGTGGCGGCGGCCGTGGATGAGGCCCTGGCCGCCAAAGCGTCCGGCGAGGAGCGGGTCATCCTCTTCAATCTCTCGGGCACGGCTTCCTGGACGTCAACGCCTACGCCGCCTGTGGGCGAGATTCTCTCGTCTAACCGAGGTCGTCGATGCTTCGGATTCCTCCCGCGCGAAGCTATAATGGCGCCAGGAGGCCGCCATGAAGACCATCAGCCCGAAGCCCGCCGACGTCGCCGCCGACATCATCGCCCGGCTGGAGAGCGGGGGCGATCCCGTCCAGGCCGCGGGCGCCCATCGCTACTTCCGCGAGGAGGTGGACTTCTACGGTTGGACTACGTCCCGTCTGCGCGCCCTGGTCGCCGGAGATCCAGGCCGCAGTTCGCGCCTCCTGGACGCTGGCCGAGGCCCTGGCGCTGGCCGAGAAGCTCCTGCCCCGCGACAAGTTCGAGGCCAAGGCGGCCGGGATCCTTCTTCTGCTCGAGTTCAAGAAGGACTTCACGCCGGCCCTGTTCGGGACGATCAAGTCCTGGCTGGCCAAGGACTACTGCGCCAACTGGGCTTCCGTCGACAGCCTCTGCCCGGAGGGGCTGGGCTGGCTGCTCGAGAGGCACCCCGCGCCTGGCCGACGAAATCCTGGGCTGGACGTCCCACAAGAACCGCTGGGTCAGGCGCGGCGCCGTCGTGGCCTTCATCACCCTGGCCAGGCGCGGAAAGCTCCTGGATCAGGCCTACGCCGTGGCCGAGGCGATGCTCGGAACCGAGGACGACCTGCTCCAGAAGGCGACGGGCTGGATGCTGCGGGAGGCGGGCAAGACGGACATGGCCCGGCTGGAGCGCTTTCTGCTCCGGCACGGTCCGGACATCCCCCGGACCTCTCTTCGCTACGCCATCGAGCGGTTTCCCGAGGCCAAGCGCAAGGCGCTCCTGGCCGCGACCAAGATCAAGCGCTGAACGGCGCGGGAGGCGGGATCATGTGCGACACCTTCGTCGCCCTCGGCGAGGCGACTTCGGATGGAGCGACCCTGTTCGCCAAGAACTCCGACCGCGAGCCCAACGAGGCGCACGTCCTGCTGCGGGTCCCGGCCGCCCGCCACGAAGCCGGGAAGCAAGGTCCGCTGCACCTATATCGAGGTCCCGCAGGTCGCATCGACCTTCGCGGTTCTCCTGGCCAAGCCGTTCTGGATCTGGGGCGCCGAGATGGGCGCCAACGAGCGCGGCGTGGTCATCGGCAACGAGGCGGTGTTCACCAAGGTCCCCTACGACAAGACGCCCGGCCTGATCGGGATGGACTTCCTGCGGCTGGCGCTGGAGCGGGCGGCGACGGCGGCCGAGGCGCGGGACGTGATCGTCGGGCTTCTGGAACGCCACGGCCAGGGCGGCAACTGCGGCTTCCGACACAAGACCTTCTATCACAACAGCTTTCTCATCGCCGATCCGGCCGAGGCCTGGGTTCTGGAGACGGCCGGGAGGGAGTGGGCCGCCGTCCGGGTGCGCGGTATCCGCTCGATCTCCAACGGCCTGACCATCGGCGGCGAGTACGACCTGGCTTCGACCGGCCTGGTCGAGACGGCCCGGAAGAAGGGCTGGACCAAGAGGGGCCGGACGTTCGACTTCGCCCGCGACTACTCGGACGCCGTCTTCACCCGCTTCAGCCGCTGCCGGGAGCGGTGCCGCCGGACGGAAGAGCTCCTGCGCGCCCGGCAGGGCCGGATCGACGCGGCCGCGATGATGGCGGCCTTGCGCGACCACGGCCGAAGGCCGAGGGGGACTGGTCGCCGGCCAAGGGGCTTCTGGGCTTCACGGTCTGCGCCCACGCCGGATTCGGGCCGATCCGGGCGACCGCAGACGACGGGATCGATGGTCTCCCATCTGCGGCCCGGGGCCCAGACCCACTTCCTGACCGGCACCGCCGCCCCCTGCACGAGCGTCTTCAAGCCCGTCTGGACGGGAGGCGGAGGGATTCCTGAAGAGCCGCTGCCCGAGGGTCATTACGATGCGGCGACGCGCTTCTGGCGGCACGAAGCGCTGCATCGGGCAATGCTGAGGGACTATCCCCGGCTGTCCGGCCTCGGCCGTCGGGAGCGCATGGAGATCGAGCGCCGGTTCGTTGAAAAAGCGTTGGCCTGCGCCCCCGAGAAACGGGACGAGCTGACGGCCCTCTGCTTCAACGAAGCTGACGCCTTCGAGGCTCGCCTCTCGGCCGAGATAGGAGCCGAAGCCCCGCGCCGCTACCCGGGCTTTCTCTACGCAGCTGCCCGGACGAGCTTCGACCGCAAAGCGAGGATGCCCCGGCGGGCATAAGCGCTTAGGTCCGAAGCGCCGGGCCTGCGAGTTGACCGCCGCCAGAGGTGCCGTATAATAGGAGGTATCCTCTACGGAAAGGCGAAAGGCATGCCCGACAAAGTCAAGATTTCCTGTTTGCAGTGCGGCTCCACGAATGCTTATCCGGTCAACGCGGCCGGGAAAGCCGTCGTTTGCGGGCGATGCAAAGCCCCGCTGCCCGTGCCGGGGCGGGTTCTTGAGCCCGCGGCCGAACAGGTCGTCACCCTCATCCAGAACGGCAAGCTGCCGCTTCTCATCGACTTCTCGTCTCCCACCTGCATGCCCTGCCACATGATGAACCCCATCGTCGAGAGCCTGGCCGCGCGGCGGGCCGGCGACCTGATGGTCGTCAAGGTCGAGACCGACCGCAACGGCGAGCTGGCGGCTGCCTTTAAAATCCAGGCCGTGCCCACCTTTATCATCATGAAGGGCGGGTTTGAGGTCGGGCGGACGACCGGGGCCATGAGCGAGACGGACTTTTCGCTCTGGGTGGCGTCCAAGGCCTGACCGGCCGCCCGATTCGTCGATTGACCCAATGCGCGGGCTCGTTTACAATGGACGAGTATTGCTCTCGTTAAAGAGCCCCCTGTACAACGGGGCCTTCGGAAGAGGGCCGCCTTTTAGACGATCGCGCCTTGCGGCGCGATGCTTGCCTATGATCGATGTAAGATATATCCTTTTTTCCGATCTCGACGGTACCCTCCTAGACGCCAAGACCTATGGATTCGCCGGAGCCGAGCCGGCTTTGGCTGCGCTCGGGTCAACGGAATCCTTCCCTCTCATCCTCATGACCAGTAAGACTGCGGAAGAGACGCTTGGCTATGTCCGCGCCCTGGAAACCGGCGAATCCTTCTCCGTTGAGAACGGCGGCGGTATCTACATCGCGAAGCACCGGGTCGCCGTACCGCCACCCGGCTCGATCGCGGATGGCGCCTATCATCGTTTAGACCAGGGAGCCCCGATCGAACGACTGTCGGCCTTCCTCCTCGAATTCAACCACCGCTACGGCACGGCTATCAGGGCGCTCACCGACCTGACGGTCGATGAGGCGGCATCCGCCACTGGGCTGGCGCCCGAGGAAGCCGCGCGGGCCCTACGGCGCGCCTTCGACCTGCCGCTCCTCTTGCCGCCGGGAGCCGAGAGCGCGCTCGACGACTTGCGAGCCGAGGCCGAGGCGGCCGGCCTGACCATTGTCGACGGCGGCCTTTTCCCGCATCTCAAAGGTCCTTCGGACAAAGGGTCGGCTTTCGACCTGCTCCTGCCCCATTATCGGGGGCCGGGAGGAACTCGGACCGTGGCCCTGGGCGATTCGGCCAATGACGGGCCGATGCTGACCAAGGCCGACGTCGCCGTCTTGATTCCGCGATCGGACGGGTCCTGGGACGCCCGGCTTGCGGGCGCGGCTCCCGAGAGCTCTCCTTGCGCCGCGTCCGGGCCCGGCCGGCTGGGCGGAGGCGGTTCTCGACATCATCGAAAAGGGGAGGTAAATCATGTCCGACTTCTACCAGGAACGCGCCATCACCACGCTCCACATCCTCGGCGATCGGGGCTTCGCCAAGATCGAGGCCGAGCTCGAACGGTACGCGCGGACCGACCGCACCACGGTCGTCATCCCGGCCCTTCACAGCGATTTCGCCCGGCCGGCCATGAAGCACATCCTGGAGGTCTACCGGGACGTCCGATTCGTCGGGCAGATCATCGTGGCGCTCGGCGGGGCCACGGCCCGGGAGATGGAGGAGGCCAGGGCGGAGCTGGCCGATCATCCCCTTCCCTTCGTCCTGCTCTGGATGGACAACCCGAAGCTGAAGAAGCTCTTCACCCGGCTGGAGAGCGGCGGCCTCTGGCTCGGCCCCGACGGCAAGGGCAAGTCCTGCTGGACCTCTTTCGGCCTGGCCTTGGCGCTCGGCGACACGAAGATCCTGGCTCTGCACGACTCCGACATCAAGACCTTCCACAAGGAGATGCTGGCCCGGCTCATCTATCCGGTGGCCAATCCGAACCTGACCTTCCTCTTCTCCAAGGGATTCTATGCCCGCTACACCCAGAAGCTCCACGGCCGCGTGACCCGGCTCTTCGTCCTGCCCCTGTTCAAGGCCATCGAGAACGTCATCGGCCCGCACCCGTTCATCCATTACCTCAACGCCTTCCGCTATCCCGTTGGCCGGCGAGTTCGCCCTGGACATCGACCTGACCCGGGTCATCCGGTTCCCGGGCGACTGGGGGCTCGAAGTGACGACGCTGTACGAGATCTACCGCAACATCGCCGACCAAGCGGATCTGCCAGGTGGAGATCGCGGAGCAGTACGACCACAAGCACCAAGCGCTGTCGTCCAAGGACGCGGGGGCCGGCCTCCACAAGATGGTCACCGACATCTCCACCAACGTCCTCAAGAACATGGCCGCCGAGGGCATCGTCCTCAACTTCGGCATCCTCAAGACCATCCAGAAGAACTACTTCAAGCTTGCCGAGGACCTGATCGCCAACTACCACGCCGACGCCATGATCAACGACTTCGAGTTCGACCGCCACGACGAGGAGACCTACGTCGAGACCTTCTTCAAGGCTCTGGTCGTCGCCAGCGAGCGGTTCCTGAAGGAGCCGATCGGACCCCGGATGCTGCCCAACTGGAACCGCATCACGGCCGCCTACCCGCGACTTCTCTGGACGAGCTGAAGGACATCGTCACGGCCGACAACGGTCGAGTGGGAGGATCGCCATGGCCTTCAAACCCTACGAATCGGCGCTTCGCGAGCGGGTGGCGGGGTGGATCCATCAGTTCGGGCCGGCCGATATCCTGATCGGCATACCCTGTTACAACAACGAGGACACGATCGGGCATGTCATCGAGCAGGCCGCCCTGGGTCTGAGCCGGCACTTCCCCGGGCTGCGGAAAGCGATCCTCATCTCGGACGGGGGCAGCACGGACGACACTCGGGTCGTGGCCGAAAAAGCCGTCTGCCCCGAGGATGTCCGGCGGTTCATCTTCATCTACCGCGGCCTGCCCGGCAAGGGCACATCCTTCCGGGCCGTGTTCGAGGCCGCCCGGCTGATGAAGGCCCGGGCCGTCGCGGTCGTGGATTCCGACCTCCGCAGCATCACGCCCGACTGGATCAAGGCCCTGGTCGAGCCGGTCCTCGAGGACAAGGCCGACTTCGTCGCCCCCCTCTACAGACGCCACAAGTACGACGGCACGATCACCAACCACATCGTCTACCCGATGACCCGGGCCCTCTACGGCCGCCGCATCCGGCAGCCGATCGGCGGCGACTTCGGATTCTCCGGCCGGATGGCCGAGATCTACCTGAGCAAGGACGTCTGGATGTCGGACGTGGCCCGCTTCGGGATCGACATCTGGATGACGACCGTGGCGCTCAACGAGGCCGGCCGGATCGGCCAGGCCAGCCTGGGCGTCAAGATCCACGACGCCAAAGATCCCGGTGCCGACCTGGAGCTGATGTTTCGGCAGGTCGTCTCGACGCTCTTCTTTATGATGGGCAACTACGAGCCGAACTGGATCCAAGTCCAGGGCAGCCAGGACGTACCGCTCTTCCCGGGCCTGCCGACCCAGAACTCGGTGCCGCCGCTGAATGTCAATGAGAACCGGCTGCTTCGCGAGTTCTCCGAGGGCTTCGAACAGTTCGGCTCTTTCTACCGGGAGATTCTGGCTGCCGAGCACAACGAGGGGCTGGCCGCCTCCGTCCGGCAGAAGGCCCAGGGCGGCCCCTTCCTCCTCGGGCCGGAGCTCTGGGCCGGCATCCTCTACGACTTCGCCTATACCTTCCACACCTGGTCGCGCAACCGCCATCAGCTGGTCGCCATCATGCTGCCCCTCTACTTCGGGCGGATCGCCGCTTACGTGGAGGAAGTCAAGGGTATGGACGGGGAAGAGGCCGAAGCCGTAATCGAACGGCAGGCGCTGATCTTCGAGGAGCGGAAAGCCTATCTCAGGGGCAAGCTGGCCCGCTGGGAAGGGGTGTAGGCATCCCCGAACGGCTCGGGAGAGTCCTCCTTCGGCCGCGGCGAGGGCCTGGTTTTCAGAGCTTGTACAGGCTTCTCGCGTTCTGGTGCATGATCCGATCGGCCTCTTTCATGGCCTCGTCCCGGCTCAGCCAGCCTTCATCCACCAGCTCCGTTAAAGCTTGGGCGATCCCCTGCCGGGCGATCGAGGCATGCCCCGGGACAAGCTCCACGGGGATGTAATCCCCTCCGAAGGCGGAGATCTTGTTGGCCGGCGCCGTCACCAGGAACTGCTTAAGAAAATCCTTGGTCGCCAGCGGATCGATGATCCACGACCAGCACAAATCCATATAAGCGTTGGGGTAATGCTTGGCGACGGCGAGCATCTCCTGCTGATAAGGGTAGCCGGCATGGAGGAGGACAAACCGGGTTTCCGGGGAATGCCGGCACAAGTCGCAAACGGCGGCCGGGTTTCCCCGGACTCTTCGCAGCGGCATCTGACGGTGGCCCGCGTAATAGCCCGTGTGGAGCTTGACGGGCAGGCCCATTTCGGTCGCCCGGCCCACGGCGTACCAGAACAGATGATCCTCCAGAGCCTTTTGCTCCGCCGGAGCCAGGGGCTCTTTTTGGAGCTTCTTCCGGAATGGTTTATCGGCTTCCTCGGCCGGGGTCGGGACACAGTCCAGATCCCGATGGTAAGCCAGGGTCGATTTCACGGCCACGGCCTTCTTGCCGTAGGTCGAAATCCAATAATCGATCACCCGGTGCCAGTCCTCGAGCGACTTCACGGTCAGCCCCGCCTTGCGGGCGAATTCGGGGTCCCAGCCCTCTTCGATCATCCCGCTGATATGAAGGTCGCACTTGAGCAGGTCGGGCTGCTCCGATTCCAGGAAGGGCCAGAGATTGACCTGGCAGGATTCGATGTTGCCGACATCCCGAAGCAGACGCCGGTAGAAACCGGGCTTGATGGTCTCGTGATAAGCCGCCTGCAGCGTCTTGACGGTCTCTCCGGTCAAATCCTCGATCCCGTAGACCTCCTTGAGCGTACGCCGCACGTTGAGCCCGTACCCGGTATGCTTCACCAGAGGCCAGAGGGGCTCCAGCAGCCTCCATTTTTCGGCGGGACCCAGGTCGGTCCCGAAAAAGCGGTCATAATCGGCCTGACCCATTCCGGCGACGGCAAGATCCGAGTCGAAATAATGGCTTAGAAGGAAAGTCCAGTCGTTGGCCTTGTCCCATATCGTGTCCTTGGCCCCGATCCGCTCCGACTCGTTCATCAGATGCTCATGCGTGTCGATAAAGGGGGTTTCCGCCACTTTCTGGGCCAGGGTGTCGTTGCGACCGGAGCCTCTCGTCCGGCGTTCCGCCGCTTTGCAGGAGACACCGGCTCCCGTCAGTGACGCCGCGGTGAGCCCGAAGGCCGAGTACCGGAAGAAATCCCTACGCTTCAGGTCTTTCTGTTTCATGGGTGAAATGAGCCTCCCCGCACGCGCGGATCATAACACCGGCCCGAATGCCCAGACAAGCGGCCAAAAGCGCCTTGACATGTTCCCGGGCGGATGAATATGCTTCCCGCCGAGTCCATGATGCCGATCCCTTTCGGGACACCGGCTTATGATGCCCTTTAGGAGGTCGTCCATGAACAAGCGCTCGCTTCGGACCATTTTCCCGTTGCTTCTCGTCCTGCTGTCCGCCCTGGCCTTGCAGGCGCAGACGCCTTGGCGGCCGGCCGCCCTCTCGGCCGCCGACTACGCCAAGGCCGAGAGAATGACCTCCTCCGCGCTGGCGCCGCTCGTCCTGCGGACGGGCGTGCGCCCGACTTGGCTCGCGGGAGAGCGCTTCTGGTACCGTGTCTCGACGGCCGCCAATTCGGCCGACTTCGTCCTCGTCGACCCGGCCAAGAAGCGCAAGGCGTCCGCTTTCGATGCCGTCAAGCTTGCGGCCGCGCTGTCCAAAGCCGCCGGGAAGGCCTATAAGCCCGACTCGCTTCCGTTCTCGACCATCAACGTCTCGGCCGACGGCGGCACGGTCCTCTTCTCGGTCGACGGCAAGCGCTGGGCCTACGAGGCGAAGACCGGCGTTTGCCGGGAGGATAAAACGGCCGCCGCCGCCGCGGCACCGGCGATGGGCCCGGGCGCCGGCTTCGGCGCCTCGGCCGCGATCTCGCCCGACGGCAAGTGGACGGCCTTCATCAAGGACGACAACCTCTGGCTGAAGGAGACGGGGACAGGCGCGGAGAAGGCCCTGACGACCGACGGCGTCAAGGACTTCGGCTACGCCACCGACAACGCCGGCTGGACCCGCAGCGACCGCCCGGTCCTGCTGTGGTCGCCCGATTCGAAGAAGATCGCCACCTTCCAACAGGACCAGCGCGGAGTGGGGGAGATGTACCTGGTCGAGACCAGGGTCGGCCATCCCGTCCTGCAGGCCTGGAAATACCCCCTGCCCGGCGACCCGGTCGTGACGACCATCCAGCGCGTGGTCATCCACATCGACGGTCCCAAGGTCGTGCGGCTGAAGATGAGCCCCGACCAGCACCGCTCCACCTTCAGCGACGACATCAAGGCCCGCGGCGGCGCCCTGGGCGACGCGGAGTGGAGCCCGGACGGCCGTAAGCTCGTCTTCGTCTCCTCCTCACGCGACCACAAGAAGGCCTGGGTCCGTTCGGCCGATCCCGAGACGGGCGAGGTCAAGGAGATTTTCGAAGAGACGGCGGCCACATACTTCGAGTCGGCGCACAGCGGGTCCAACTGGCGCTACCTGGGCGCTTCGGACGAGATTCTTTGGTTCTCCGAGCGCAGCGGCTGGGGCCAGCTCTACCTCTATGACGGCGCGACGGGCCGGCTCAAGAACGCCGTCACGACGGGCGAAGGCCTGGTCACCCAGATCGTGCGCCTGGACGAGAAGGCCCGCCGGCTCTGGTTCCTGGCCCAGGGCCGCGAGAAGGGCCGCGACCCCTACTTCCGCCACCTCTACAGAGTCGGCTTGGACGGCAAGGGCCTGACGCTCCTGACTCCCGACAATGCCGACCACGAAGCGACTCTATCGCCGTCCGGGAAGTATGTCGTCGACGCCGCTTCGCGCCCGGATGTTCCCCCGACCACGACCCTACGGGACGAGCGACGGCAAGCTTCTCCTGACGCTGGAGAAGGCGGACATCTCGCCCTTGCTGGCCGCGGGCTGGAAGCCCTGCCTGCCGTTCACCGTCAAGGCCCGCGACGTCATGACCGACATCTATGGGCTGATGTTCCGGCCGACGGACTTCGACCCGAACAAGAAGTACCCCATCGTCATCAGCATCTACCCCGGCCCGCAGTCCGGCTCGATCGGAGGCCGCTCCTTCTCGCCCGTCCGGGGCGACACCCAGTCCCTGGCCGAGCTCGGGTTCATCGTCGTCCAGATCGACGGCATGGGCACGCCCGGCCGGTCCAAGGCCTTCCACGACGCCTACTACGCCAACATGGGCGACAACACGCTGCCCGACCAGGTGGCGGCGGTCAAGCAGCTGGCCGCGCAATATCCCTGGATCGACATCGACCGGGTCGGCATCTATGGCCATTCGGGCGGCGGGTACGCGGCCTGCGATGCCCTATTCCGCTATCCCGACTTCTTCAAGGTCGGCGTGTCCCAGGCCGGCAATCACGACCAGCGCGGCTATGAGGACGACTGGGGCG
Organism: Candidatus Aminicenantota bacterium; assembly: GCA_963803915.1. Taxonomy (GTDB): domain Bacteria; phylum Acidobacteriota; class Aminicenantia; order Aminicenantales; family UBA4085; genus UBA4085. The sequence continues at coordinate 193,948 of CAWDOL010000006.1, forward strand.
AGAAGTGGCAGGGCCTGCTGACCAAGAACGCCGACGGGACGACGAGCTATGACGACCAGGCCAACCAGAACCACGCCGCCAAGCTCAAGGGCAAGCTCCTGCTGGCCCACGGCACGATGGACGGCAACGTGCCGCCTTACCTGACGCTTCTCGTGGTGGACGCCCTGATCAAGGCCAACAAGGACTTCGACCTGATCCTCTTCCCGAACCGGAGCCACGGCTTCGGCGGCGAGCCGTACATGATCCGGCGGCGCTGGGACTATTTCGTCAAGCACCTGCTGGGCGCCGAACCGCCCAAGGAGTACACCCTCAAGCCGGCCGCCCCGCGCACGCCGGGACGATGAAGGGACGCTGTCCGCAAAGAATCAGACTTGGAAATTGACGAATAAGCTCGATACCCATAGAAAAAACATGCGTATCGAGCTATTTTGTCCAGGAAAATAGAGCTGCCATCTTGCCGACGAACTTGATACACGGGTTAATCGCGGGAAAGGTGGGAATGCCGAAGAGGGGACTCGAACCCCTATGAGCCGTTAGGCCCACCAGCCCCTCAAGCTGGCGTGTCTGCCAATTCCACCACTTCGGCAATGGCCGTCGGACGGCTATTTCTTGGCCGCCGGCGGGGGAGCCGGCTGCGTCGTCGAGGGCGTGGTCGTCGTTGCGGGGGCGGTCGTCTTGTCCGCGGGCTTCTCGGCCGGCTTGTCGGCGGGCGTCTTGACCGCGGCGTTGGCGTCGGTCTTGCCGGCCGGAGGCTTGGCGCCGGGCACGAGGGGCGCCTCGGTCTTCACCGGAGGGGCCTGGACGCCGCTGACGGCGGACTTGGCCTCGCGGTCCGAGAGGAACCACAAGCTGAGCGAGGTGACCATGAACAGGACGGCGGAAATCGTCGTCACCTTGGACATCAGCGAGGCCTGTCCGCGGGGCCCGAAGGCCGTGGCGCTGCCGCCGCCGCCGAAGGCTCCGGCGAGGTCGGCCGCCTTTCCGGACTGGAGCAGGACGGCCAGGATGAGGGTGATGCAAATCAGCACGTGGATAATGGTCAATAACGCGGTCACTGGACTTCCTTGTATGCCTTTACGGCCTCCCGGGCGATGCCGAGAAAGCTCTCGGCCTCGAGGGACGCCCCACCGACGAGGAACCCGTCGATGTCCCGTTCTTTGAACAGGGAATAGGCATTGGCGGGCTTTACCGACCCGCCGTAGAGGATAATAGCACAACAGGCCTCGGGTTTTCCAGCCCTTTTTGCCAGAAGGCCCCTGATGAAAGCATGGACTTCCTGGGCCTGTTCTGGTGATGCGGTGCGCCCCGTTCCGATGGCCCAGACGGGCTCATAGGCCAGAATGATCCGGCCGAGATCCGTGAGGGGGACGCCCTCCAGGCCCGCTTCGAGCTGGCGGTCGACGACCTCGAACGTCCGGCCGGCTTCCCGCTCTTCGAGCGTCTCGCCGACGCAGAGGATGGGGCGCATGCCCGCCTTGAGCGCGGCCCTGACCTTGCGGCCCGCGTCGGCGTCGCTCTCGCCGAAGACATGGCGCCGTTCGGAATGGCCGACGGCGACGAAGTGGCAGCCGAGGTCGGCCAGCTGGGGCGCCGAAATCTCGCCGGTGAAGGCGCCCTGGTCCTCCCAGTGGAGGTTCTGGGCGCCCATGCCCACGTCCGATCCGGCCAGGAGCCGGGAGACGTCGGCCAGTGCGGTGAACGGGGGAAGGACGACGAGCACGGCCGGAGTCAGGCCGGGCGCGGCGTCGCGAATGGCACCGGCCAGCGCGGCCGCTTCCGGAAGGGTTTTGTACATCTTCCAGTTGCCGGCCACGAACGGAGCGAGGCGGGGACGCACGTCAGGCCTTCTTGTCCAGGGCTTCGATGCCGGGCAGGGTCTGGTTGGCCACGAACTCGAGGCTGGCCCCGCCGCCCGTGGAGATGTGGGTGATCCTGGCGCTGACGCCGGCCTTGTCCACGGCCGCGATGGAATCGCCGCCGCCGATGATCGACACGGCACCCGAAGCGGCCACCGCCTCCGCGATTTTGATGGTGCCTTGGGCGAAGGCCGGGACCTCGAAGACGCCGAGCGGACCGTTCCAGAAGATGGTCTTGGCCTCGGCGATGACCTCGGTGTAAAGAGCGATCGTCTTGGGACCGATGTCCACACCCATGAGATCGGCCGGGAAGGGGAAGCCCTCTTGGATCTTCTCCACGACGCCGGAGGCGATGGACTTGGTCATCAGGTTGTCCAGGGGCAGGAGGAAGCGAATGCCCTTGGCCGCGGCCTTTTTCAGGATGTCCTTGGCGATGTCGACCTTGTCGGGCTCGACGAGCGAAGCGCCGACCTGGTTGCCCTGGGCCAGAAAGAAGGTATAGGCCATGGCCCCGCCGATGAGGATCGTGTCGGCCTTGGCCAGCAGGGTCTCGATGACCGGAATCTTGTCCTCGGTCTTGGCCCCGCCCAGGATGGCCACATAGGGCTTGGCGGGGTCGACGATGGCCTTGCGCAGGTTGTCGACTTCCTTCTTCATCAGGTAGCCGGCGGCGGCGATGGGCACGAAATCGACGATGCCGACGACCGAGGCGTGGGCCCGGTGGCTGGAGCCGAAGGCGTCGTTGATGAAGATGTCGATGCCCTGGGCCAGGGCCTTGGACAGGGCCGGATCGTTCTTGGTCTCGCCGGGGTGGAAGCGGACGTTTTCGAGGAGGAGCGCCTGGCCTTCCTTGAGGCCGGCCTTGAGCGCCTCCACTTCGGGCCCGACGAGGTCGGGCGCGAACGCGACGTCCCGGCCGATGAGCTCGGCCAGACGGGCGGCCACCGGCTTGAGGCTCATCTTCGGGTCGGGCTTGCCCTTGGGGCGGCCCAGGTGCGAAGCCAGGACGAGCTTGGCCCCCCGTCCCAGGAGGTAGGTGATGGACGGCAGCGAGGCCTTGATGCGCTTGTCGTTCCGGATGGTGCCGTCGTCGTTGATGGGGACGTTGAAGTCCACCCTCAGGAAGACGGTCTTGCCCTTGACGTCCAGGTCTTCGATGAACCGCATGGCGCTTACTTGCCGATCAGGCGGACCAGGTCGACGAGCCGGCAGGAATAGCCCCATTCGTTGTCGTACCAGGCCATGACCTTGAGGAAGTTGTCGCCGAGGACCTTGGTGGACAGGCCGTCGACGATGCCGGAGTGCGGGTCGGACATGAAGTCGACCGAGACGAGCGGCTCGTCGGTGTAGCCGAGGATGCCCTTGAGCGCGCCGTCGGCGGCGGCTTTGAAGGCTGCGTTGACGTCCTTGTCCGTGGCCGGCTTCTTGAGCAGGGCGACGAGGTCGACGATCGAGACGTTGGGGGTCGGCACGCGGATGGCGATGCCGTCGATCTTGCCCTTGAGCTCGGGCAGGACGAGGCCCACCGCCTTGGCGGCGCCGGTCGTGGTCGGGATCTGCGAGACGCAGGCGGCCCGGGCCCGGCGCAGGTCCTTGTGGGGGGCGTCCAGGATCTTCTGGTCGTTGGTGTAGGAGTGGATCGTGGTCATGAAGGCCTTCTCGATGCCGAAGGTCTCGTGCAGGACCTTGGCCACGGGGGCCAGGCAGTTGGTCGTGCAGGAGGCGTTCGACAGGATGTGGTGCTTGGCCGGGTCGTAGGCCTTGTCGTTGACACCCAGGACGATGGTCAGGTCGGGGTCGGTGGCCGGGGCCGAGACGATGACCTTGCGGGCGCCGCCTTTCTCGATGTGCTTCATGACGTCGGGCCGCTTGGTGAACTTGCCGGTCGACTCGATGACGACGTCGACACCGAGGTCCTTCCAGGGCAGCTCGCCGGGGTCCTTGACGGCCAGGACCTTGATCGGGCTGGCCGTCGACGATGATGGAGTCGTCGGTGGCTCCGACCTCGCCCTTGTAGCGGCCGAGGACGGAGTCGTATTTGAGCAGGTGGGCCAGGGTCTTGGCGTCGGTGATGTCGTTGACGGCCACGAACTCCAGGGACGGGTCGCCGGCGGCGGCCCGCAGCACGTTGCGCCCGATGCGCCCGAACCCGTTGATGCCGATCTTGATGGACATATGAAACCTCCTAAGGATATCCGGGGGGAATCCGAAAAAGTACCAATTAAAATACCACGAAAAGCGGAGTTCGTAAAGAGCGGCTGCCGCCCGATTCGTGGTCAGGGAGCGAGCGTAGCAGGGGGAGGGGCGATCACTTCGCGCTCGCCGCTTCCGTCGGGATGAGGGAAGCGAATTTTCCAGGAATGGAGCAGATAACCGCAGTCGCCGGGGCGGGCGACTCTCTCGCCGCTCGGGATGGGGCGCGGCAGGCCGCCCGCGGCATAGAGCGGATCGCCGACCAAGGGGAAGCCGGCATAGGCCAGGTGGATGCGAATCTGGTGGGGCCGGCCTGTTGGGATGGTCACTTCGAGAATAGACGCCTTCTCATCCGAAAGATGGTGGATGACGTGAATATGGCTGATGGCCGTGCGGCCGGTGGGGGAGTAGGCATTGACCGTTCCGCCTTTGCCGTCGGGAACGGGGCCGATCGGGGTATCGACGGTGAAAGCGTCGGGCGAGACGAGGCCCGAGGCCTTGGCCAGATAGATCTTGAGAATCCGTCGCTCGACCATGGCTTTGGTCAGAGATCGGGCCGCCCTTTCGTTTAAGGTGAACAGAATCGCTCCGGAGGTCCCGCGTCCCAGGCGATGCAGAGGGGAACAAGCCGGTCCGAAACGTTTGCGCGCCAGGTGAAGCAGCGTGTTTTCCAGAAATCCTCCACCGGGCAGGACCGGCAGGCCGGACGGCTTGTCCAGGACCAGAACGTCTTCGTCTTCATAGAGAACCCCGAAATCCAGAGGAGCGGTCGGTTCCTCCCAAGCCGGGCGCGAGTAGACGAGAAGATCGCCGCGGATCAGGATTTCATCGGGAGTCGAGAGCTTCCCGTTGCGTGAGATTCGCCCGGCCCTCATATGCTCGCTCCAAGTCTCTTCGGTCGAGTGGGGGTAGCGGCGAGTATAGAAATCCAGGATGGAAGCGCCTTCGTCCTCCACGGAGACACGGTCGGAATAAAGGCAGCCTGTGTTTCGAATCGCGATCGTCCTCTTTGCGGATCTATTCTACATGACTCCGGACCGGATTCCTTTTATAGACGATGTCATTCTCGATCGGATGATAGGGGGGCTGTCCCGCTTTCACCCGGCCTCGGATGAATGTGGTAAAATCCCCGCAGACGCCATGCTGAAAATACTGACTTCACAACAGATGCGGGCCGTGGACCGGACGACGATCGACGAGATCGGCATCCCCGGCCCGGTTCTGATGGAGAACGCCGGTTTGCGTATTGCCGAGGAGATCCTGAAGCGCTTCCCGATCCCGGCTCTGGAGCGGATTGTCGTTGTGGCCGGCAAGGGCAACAACGGCGGCGACGGCCTGGTCGCGGCCAGGCATTTGCGCCAGCGCGGCGGCAAGCCGGTCGTCCTGCTGCTGGCCGCGAAGGACGAGGTCAAGGGCGACGCCGCGCTCAATTTGGCGGCGGCGGAGAAGTCGGGCGTCGAGGTGGTGGACGCCTCGACCGAGCTGTGCTGGAAGAAGCAGAGGATGACGCTTATCCACGCCTCCGTGGTTGTGGACGCCATCTTCGGAACGGGCTTGGATAAGCCGGCCAGCGGCCGCTTTGCCGCGGCGATCGAGGACATCAACAAGGCCCGCGGCTTCAAGGTCGCCGTCGACATCCCCTCGGGCTTATCGTCCGACGGCTTTGCGCTCATCGGGCCTGCTGTTAAAGCCAATCTGACCGTCGCCCTGGCCGCGCCCAAGATCGGCCACATCTTTCCGCCGGCTTCCGATTTGGCCGGAGAGATCGTCGTGGTCGACATCGGCATTCCGAAATATCTTTTCGCCTCGTCCGACTTAAAGCTGAGTTTGACCGAGCCCGGCCGACGTACGGCCGGCATTCGCCCCGCGAAGCCGGGACGGCCACAAGGGGACGTACGGCCATCTCATCGTGTTGGGCGGATCGGTCGGCAAGACGGGCGCCGCGCTTCTGGCGGGCAAAGCGGCTCTGCGCATGGGCGCGGGCCTGGTCACGATCGCCACGGCGAAGCGCGCCGTTGCCACGGTCGCCCGCGGGATGATGGAGCTGATGACCGAGCCCTTGCCCGAGACGGCGTCCGGGGCGATTTCCATCGAGGCGCTCCCGGCCATTGAGAAGGCTCCTCAAGGGCAAGAACGGCATCGTCGTCGGGCCGGGTCTTTCGACTGATCCGTCAACGGCCGAGATGGTCCTCGCGCTTTTGCCGCGATTGAAAGTCCCCGCGGTCGTCGATGCCGACGGGCTGAACATCCTGGCCGCAAACAAGGCCGTGTTGAAGAAGATGACCCAGCCGGTCGTGCTGACGCCCCATCCCGGGGAGTTCGCGCGCCTCACGGGCGAGACAGTGGTTGGCGTGCTCGACAAGCGCCTCGATCTCGCGCCCGCCTTCGCCCGCGAGCACAATGTCATCCTCGTCCTCAAGGGCCATCGCACCCTCGTCGCGGCCCCCGACGGGCGCGTCTTCGTCAACCCGACGGGAAACCCGGGCATGGCCACGGGCGGATCGGGAGATGTCCTGAGCGGCATGATCGGTTCGCTCATGGTCCAATCGAAAGACGTCTTGGGTGCCGTGATCGCCGCCGTCTATGCCCACGGCTTGAGCGGCGACCTGGCCGCGGCGAAGCTGGGCGAGCGGTCCCTGATCGCGGGCGACATCATCAAGTTCCTCCCGGCGGCCGTGAAATCCCTGGAAGACGCGGCCCGATGACGACGACGAAAAAACGGCCGGTGCGGTGCTCGGAAGGCGGCCTCCGCTCAGCCGAAGACGGGAGGCCGGATAATCCCTACTCGAACGACGGTCTTCCTTTCCAAGAGCGAAAAGCAAACACGCGATTTCGCCGCCCGGTGGGCGAAGACGTTCAAGGGGGACGAGGTCGTCTTTCTGGTCGGGGAGCTGGGCGCCGGCAAGACCGTGTTCTCCAAGGGAATCGCCGCCGGCCTGGGCCTGAAGGATATCGGCGAGGTCTGCAGCCCGACTTTCACCCTGATGAACGTCTACCGAGCCAGGGTGCCCATCTACCATCTCGATCTCTACCGGCTCGGAAGCTCGCCCGAAATCCGCGACCTGGGATTCGAGGACTATGTCGGCGAGGGCGTCATCCTGGTCGAGTGGGCCGAAAAGATCGACTTTCCCATGCCCGCCGTCCGGGTCACGATCACGGTCGAGCCCGACGAGACTCGGACCATTCAGGTGAATTCCTAAAGCCTGGACGCTCCCGGCGATTTGCGCTAAATTAGGCCCGCTTCGAAAGGAGAGAGCCTATGAACACCACCCCGCTCAAGAAGAAGATCTACGAGGTCAAGGACTATCCCAAGCCCGGCATCGGGTTCAAGGACATCACCCCGCTGGTGGCCGACGCCAAGGCCTATAAGGAGGTTGTCGACGCCCTCACGGCTTGGGCCCGCTTCAAGAAGCCCGACCTCATCGTCGGCATCGAGTCGCGGGGGTATCTCTTTGCCGCGCCCGTAGCCCGGGCCCTCAACCGCGGTCTGGCCGTCATCCGCAAGAAGGGCAAGCTGCCCCGCAAGACCGTCTGCGTCCAGGCTCCCAACGAGTATGCCGTCGAATACTTCGAAATGCACGAGGACGCCATCCAACGCGGCCAACGGGTCCTGATCATCGACGACCTGATCGCCACCGGCTCCTCCTCCATCGCGGCCATCAACCTGGTCAAAATTCTCAAGGGGGTGCCGGTCGGGTTCGGGGCGGCCGTCGAGCTGACCTTTCTGAACGGGCTCAAGGCCATCCGCAAGGACCACCCCGACGTGGCCGTCTTCAGTCTGATCAAGTACAAGAAGTAGCGGCGGCGCGGCACACTCCAATGGCCTCGCGGTTGGACCGGTTCTTCAAGCTGACCGAGCTCGGCACGAACGTCCGCACCGAAGTCCTGGGCGGGGCCACGACGTTCATGACCATGTCCTACATCATCTTCGTCCAGCCGGCCATCCTGTCGATGACCGGCATGGACCGGGGCGCCGTGCTGACGGCGACCTGCCTGGCCTCGGCCCTGGCCACACTGCTCACGGGCCTGCTGGCCAACTACCCCATCGCCCAGGCCCCGGCCATGGGCCACAACGTCTTCTTCGCCGTGGTTGTCTGCGGCGTCATGGGCTATTCCTGGCAGGCCGCCCTGGGCGCCATCTTCCTGGTCGGTGTTCTGCAGATCGTCCTTTCGCTGGCAGGCTTTTACGAGAAGCTGGTGGCGGCCGTACCCGACGGCCTCAAGCATGCCATCGCCGTCGGCATCGGCCTGCTCATCGCCCTGATCGGCCTCGAATATGCCGGGGTCGTCGTCGCCAGCCCGGGCACGTACATCGGCTTGGGCGACCTGACCGCCAAGCCCGTCCTTCTGGCCCTGGCCGGGACGGCTCTCAGCGCCGTGCTCATGGCCCGCCGGGTGAAAGGAGCCGTCCTGCTGGGCATCCTCGCGACGGCGGGAGCGGGCGTATTGCTCGGCGTGACCAAGTATCAAGGCCTTATCGCCGCGCCGCCAAGCTTGGCCCCGACCTTCCTCAAGCTCGACATTCCCGGCGCGCTCCACATGGGTGTCTTCTCGGTTCTCTTTGTTTTCTTCTTCCTCGATATGTTCGACTGCGTGGGCACCCTGATCGGCGTCAGTCAGCCGGCCGGCTTCATGAAATCCGGCAAGCTGCCTCGCGCCTCCAAGGCCATCTTGGCGGATGCGATCGGCACCGTCGAGGGCACCCTCCTCGGCACGTCCACAGTCTCGAGCTACATCGAGAGCACCACCGGTATTGCGGCAGGCGCGAGGACGGGGCTGGCCAACGTGGTCACAGCTGGTCTCTTCCTGGCGGCCCTCTTCTTCAGCCCGCTGGCCGAAATGATCGCCGGCGAGGTCAGGCTCGGCGGCGCGGTCCTGCGGCCGGCCATCGCTCCGGCCCTCATCCTGGTCGGCTACCTGATGATGCGCTCGGTCCGCTTTATCGACTGGGACGACGTCACCGAAGCCGTGCCGGCCTTCCTGGCCATCGTCCTGACGCCGTTGACCCAGAGCATCGCCGAAGGCATCGCCTTCGGGTTCATCGCCTACTCGCTGCTCAAGCTGGCCTCGGGCCAGGGCCGAAAGGTCCATGCTCTGGTCTATGTTTTCTCGGTGCTGTTCATCCTGCGCTACTTCTATTAATATCCCCGGCGGAACGGGAATGAGTCCGTCCTGCGGCGGCTTGCCGATTGTAACGTTCGAGCCTTGAGGAGAGACCTATGACCAAGCCGCGACTTCGATGTTCCGCACTTGCCCTCGCCCTTGCCGCGGGACTGGCCGCCGCCTGCGCTCCCCCCGCGCCGCCGCAAGTCGGGCTAAACTTTGCCTCGGACGGAGCCCGCTGGGTCGAGAAGATGATGCGCACGATGCCCCTCGAGGACAAGGTGGCCCAGATGATCGGCTGCCGGTACTCGGGCGACTTCCTGCCCGCCGACTCGGACCAGCTGGCTTTCCTCAAGCGGCTTGTCGCCAAGCACAAAATCGGAAGCCTGGCCATCTTCCTGGGCGAGGCTTACGAGACCGCCGTCCTCAACAACGCCTTACAGGCCGCGGCCGATGTGCCTCTGCTCATGGGCTCGGACCTGGAGCGGGGCACGGGCAACCAGATCACCGGAGCGACTCTCTTCCCGACGATCATGGGCCTGGGCGCGTCCGGCTCGGAGGAGCTGGCCCATGCCATGGGCCGGACGACGGCTCTCGAAGGCCGGGCCGTCGGCCTGCATATGACCTACGCCCCCGTCGTCGACGTCAACGTCAATCCGGACAACCCGATCATCAACACCCGGGCCGTGGGGGAGGACCCCGCCTTGGTCGGCCGCATCGCCGCCGCATTTGCCCGCGGCTGTCAGGAAGGCGGCATGATCGCCACGGCCAAGCACTTTCCCGGCCACGGCGACACGGACCAGGACTCGCACATTCTGCTGCCCGTCATCAAGGGCGACCGGGAGCGACTGGACAGGATCGAGCTCGCTCCCTATCGCAAGCTGATCGAGGCCGGCGTAGGCGCCATCATGGTCTCGCATCTCATGGTCCCCGCGCTCGATCCGACGCCGAACTTGCCGGCCACACTTTCGCCCGCCATCCTGACGGGGCTGCTGCGCAACGACATGGGCTACCGCGGCCTGATCGTGACCGACGCCATGGAGATGGGCGGCGTGACCAATGCCTACGCCCCGGCGGAGGCGGCGCTCATGGCCATCCAGGCGGGTGTGGACATCGTCCTGCTCCCGCTCGAGCCCGAGACGGTGGTCGAGTCGCTCAAGGAGGCCGTGCGCAAGGGCCTCCTGACGCGCGAGCGCGTGGACGCGTCGGTCCGCCGCATCCTGGAGGCCAAGGCGCGCCTGGGCTTGCATCGCGACCGTTTCGTGGACGTAGCTTCGCTGCCCGGCCGGCTCGGAATCAAGGCTTACACGGAGCAGGCGGCCAAGACGTTCGAAGCGGCCGTGACGTTGGTCAAGAACGACGGCGATGTCCTGCCTTTGCCGGCGACGGGCCGCAAGCTTGCGGTCATCTCCATGAGCAGCGATCGGGGCGAGTACTATGCCGGGCGGACGTTTGCCAACGCCGTCAAGGCCCGCAGCCCCGAGACGCAGATATTCTACGCCGACGGCGACACCGGCCAGGAGGCGCTCGACGAAACGATGGCCAAATCGTCCGAGGCCGAGGTCTATCTCGTGGCCCTCTTCTCCAGCCTGAGCGCCTGGAAGGGGAGTGTCGGCTTGGACCCGCGCCACGTCGAGCTGATTCGCAAGCTGGCCGAAGGGGACAAGCCCGTGATCGTGCTGTCCTTCGGCAGCCCCTACTTCCTGCGCGACTTCCCCGGTGTGGACGCTTATCTTTGCCTCTACCGAAACCAGCCCCAGATGCAGGCGGCCGCGGCTAAGGCGGTGTTCGGCGAAATCGACGTGGCCGGCAAGCTGACCGTGACGATTCCGGGGGTCGCACCGGCCGGGACCGGGGTCGTTCTCAGGAAGCGCTGAACCGCCGGACCGGCCGGCTTCTCGTTCCGATCAACGCCTGATCTTGGCGATATAGATGTTGTCCACCCTCATCGAAGTGTCGGTGGAGACGACTTCGAACCCGGCCCGCTCCATCTGCTTGGCGAAGTCGGCCGGGCTTGTCGCCTCGTCCTTCTGGTCCGCCGGGCAGCGGTCCTTGTCCCGCTCCACGATGACCAGACGGCCGCCTTCCTTGAGGGCGGGCAGGATGGCGCGGATAAGCTCGATCGGCTTGTCCAGATGGTGGTAGGTGTTGGTCATGAAGGCGATGTCCAGGGAGCGGGGAGGAAATTTGGGATCATCGACCGCGCCCAGGATCGTCCGGACGTTGGCCAGCCCTTCTTTCCGGCAGCGCGCCTCCAGGCTCTTCAGGGATGGGGCATCGATGTCGTTGGCATAGATCAGGCCCTGCGGTCCGACCGCATCCGCCATCCAGACGGTGACCCGCCCCGTGCCGGCGCCGACTTCCCCGATGGATAACCCGGGCCGGATGCCCATGGTCTTCAGCACGTGGTCAATGGGCTGGCGTTCGTTGATCGTCTTTTCCCAGGCTTCGACCGCGATCTTCCGGGATTGCGGGACGGTCATGGACCTGAGGGCTCCTGAGACGATATAAAACAACAGAATGGAGACGGCGAGAACGACCGTTGGTCGAATGCGGAGGCTGGACATGTTGGCTCTTTCTGTTCGGTTCGAAAAATGCCTTCTATGAGGAATACGATTTTGGGCGGAGATCCGTTTCAGGGAGATTCTTCATTTCCAGCACCCCTTGAAGCGGGGCGCGGAGACTAGGGCCGCCGCCGACGGGCCGGCTTCAGCGCATCGAGAATCCAGGCATCAACCCAGTTGATATCCCGGCTGCCGTTTCCCGGCCCTCCGACGCGGCGTTCGGATACACGTGACCCCGTCCGTTCTCGACCGGCGACGCGGCGACTCCCCGCCGGAGGCAAGAACCGGGGCGGAGGCCCGAGCCGGGTCCCTCCTGATCCGTCGGAAGCGTTTGACATGCGTCCGGGAGGGCGGTAATTTGGGATCATCAGGGAGGAGGAGCATGCTCCGAAGAGTGGCTTGGCTGATCGGCGCCGGCGCACTGCTGGCCGTTTCGGCCTTCGACCAGTCCGTCTCCGATCCGTTCACCCAATTCGGCGGTCTCGTTGTGCCCGGCCGCATCCAGCGGATGGTGGCCTCGCGCGACTACCTCATCGTCCACCGCGTCGTCCGGAAGGACGAGGAGATCATCGAGTGCTGGGTCGAAGGGCAGTTGACGCTCGGCTGGCGGAAGACCTTCGTCTCCGTGGACGGCAAGATCGTCCTGGAGGGGGACCGGGTGGCCGTTTCGGCCGCCGAAACCGACGCCGACCTCCAAGTCCATCGGGCTTCATATCTTCGCGGCCCGGACCGGAAACAGGATTGCCTACCACCGGGCGGGCATCCTGGGGCGCACCGGGCGTTTCCTGGCCATCTCGGGCGATCATATCGTGGACATGGCGGACGGATCGATCGTCTTCGGCCATGTCTACTCTTCCCGTCACGTCCGCTTTCTGGCCTCGATCGGGGACAAGCTCTTGCTCATGGTGAGTCATGCTCGCCGATTGGAACGACCGTCCGCCCCGTCCTCTACGATCCGGTCGCCAAGGCCGATCTCTGGGCCGGCCGAATCGTTGCTCGCCGAGATGGTGGAATTCCTGGACAAGCGAGATCAGCCGGGCCACCTACGGACGCGCTATGTGGGCTTTCCCGTCCTTCTGGCCGAGAACGTCCAGAGCCGGTTCGGGCCGGCCTTCAAGCTTATGCTCCTCAAGTCGGACGGCCGGCGGATATCCTATACCGGGCATCCTTCGGCCTGAGCTGAGCCGAAGCCTTTTGCCACGGTCGATTTCTCCCACATTTGGAATTCTCCCAACGGTCCCCGGCTCGTCGCGGGCATCAACACCCGGCACATCGGGAAGATCGATGGGGAGAAGATCATCATGGCCGTCTTCGATGCGGCCGGGGCCAAGCTGGCCCAGGCGGTGGTCGATCCGAAGACCGATCAACTGGCCTGGACTGGCCTCGATCCGTCCGGGCGGCTTCTGGCCTTCGTCAACCGGCACCTGGCCGTCCGACCCAGGATTTCATTGTCTCTTTCGCCCTGCCTTCGCTGGCCAGAACGGAGCGGGAGAGCGCCTTCAAGGCCCAATTCAACTCGCCGCCCGGACTGATCGACGGCGAGCTCTACTTCTGGGACCAGGAGTCCCTCTTCCCTCCGGGAGCCAAGATCCCTCCCCGGACCAAGACCCGGCGCCCGCTCGTGGCGGCCGTGGATGCGGCCATCCGGCGCCGTGACGTCCTATTATCCGCTGGACGACTCGACCTGGGACCTGATGAGCTTTGCGCGGGACAGGATTCGGCACATCTTCAACGAGAATCATCTCTTCCTCCCGTTTCGGAGCGCGGACCGAGCCCGCAACGAATCCCTGATCCTGCCCCTGCCCCGCTCGATCCGAGGCTGGCTGAACGCGACCTTCAGCATCTCTCCCAGCCCGGTCTATACGGACTCCGATGCGACGATCTCCTATACCCCGGCCGGCGCGACCGTCTCGATCAGCACCGGCCGCCTGGACGGTTTGAAATGGCGCTCACCGTCGCATCCGGACACGACCTGGGCGACCGTGTCGCTTGGGCGGCTTCTCCCAGATGTTCGAGGTCCCGCTCCTGGCCCGGCCCGTCAATCAGCCCCCGGTGGCCAGGTTCAAGGTCCCGCCCCGGGCCGAGAGCGCCCTGTGGGACGTCCCCGTTGTCCTGGACGCTTCGGCCTCCAGCGACTCCGACGGCCGCATCGTCTCGTATTCCTGGAGATTCAATCGCATCCTGAAGGACTACCCGGCGGCCGGGCCGATCTTTCAGCCACGAGTTTGAGGGCGGCGGCGCGCACGAGGCGATGCTGACGGTCACCGACGACAAGGGAGCGACCGGAAGCGTCACTCGGATCGTGAACGTCCCCAAAACCATCGATTATGGAGGGAAGAAGCGCAGCGGTCCGGTGTCGGTGGGCCTGGCCAAGCAGGCCGGTTACGACATCGAAATCGCGACCGGGACTCCGGACGGAGCGGGGACCGACGCCTGGGTCTACGTGTCTCTCTATGGACCGCTCAATGCCGACGGGGAGCGGACCGGGACGACGGAATTCTCCCTTTACGACGCCATCTCCGAGGCGAACGCGAATCCCTTCGAGAACGGGCATACCGACGTCTTCAAATCCCATCAAGGCCGGGCGGCCGGCATCCCAGACTCCTCCAGCCTGGACAAGATCGAGTTCATCACCATCCGCCACGACGACAGCGGCAATCGGCCGGATTGGTACGTCAAGAGCGTCAAGATCCGAAATCAAAGCAACAAGATGGAGTGGTACTTCGAGCCGAACGACTGGCTGGACTGGAGCAAGGGGACGCTCAAGTCGGTCATGGGCAAGTTCACTCCCGCGCCCGGCGACTATCCCCGGGGCATTCTCTTCGGCGGCGCCCAGCGCTCCTGGGACATGATCGAAGCCAGCGACAACGTCTTTGTCCTCAAGGCCGGGGCCGACAAGTTCTATTTCACGTCCCTCGACCGGGCCAGACCAGATCGAAGTGTACCGCGACGGCGTAATCGTCGGCCGCCAATACGCCCGCGGCTCGGGGCTCGTCACCGCCCCTTATATCTCCCGGCCCGAGTTCGGGGCCGAATACCAGGCCTCCCAGATCACCCGCCCGACCCAATTCTACGGTCAGGATCACCCGTCCCGATGCCTCGACCGAGGAGGCCATCGTCTGGGTTTTCCCCTCGAATTGGGCGGGCTCGCCGAACGAAGCCCGGCGGGCGGCTCTGGTCTACCCGCTCAAGGGCTCGACCTCGTTCTTCATTACGGCGACGAGGTCCGCCGCTTCATGGGCAGCGTCTACACCTTCGAGAACAGCCTCAAGGCCGCCCTGAACATCGTCATGGGCTACGCGGCCTCGGCCCTCGGCATCTTCGGCGGGCCCGGCGACGACAAGCTCAAGGGGACGATCGAAGAGCGGGTCGGCCTGTACGTTTCCAAGGGCCTGAATGGGGCCCTCAAGGTCATGGGCCTGACTCTGGCCAGCAGCATCCTCAGCCAGACGATCGGCCTGTTCGAATCCATGATCAAGGCCCGCGAGTGGGCCGAGCAGCTCGGATCGGTGCAGGCTTCCGCGGCCGCCGCAGCCGGAGGGCTCCAGTACCTGGGCCGCCTGGCCGGTTGCAGCAACTGCCTCCTGGAAGCGGTCTGGATCCTGGACGAGATCAAGAATCGGCTGGATCGGGCCATCGCCGCTCTCGACGCCAACGACCCGGCTGCTTTCGCGGCTCGGATGGGAGAGATTCGTACCCTGGCCGTCGGGAACGATCCCGCAAGCGTCCTTCCGGCGGACTATATCATCGACTATGGGGCGTTCGGGGTGCCGGAGCCCGGCACCGCCAACACACCCGCGGACAACTACTGCCTGAGCATGGCCTGCCTGCTCGAGTACAACAACATCCAGCGCTGGAAGACCGGCAACGAGATCGGCCCCTGCTTCCCTTCGGATGCCTTGATCGGCTGGACAGACGCCGAGAAGAAGGCGGAAACCCAATCGGCCATGGGTACCTACGAGCCTCTCTTCAAGAACATCATGATGGTCGCGGGAATGGCCATCTCCGTCGCGCTCCTGGACTAAGCCTGGGGGAGGGTCTTGACCAAGGAATTCGATATGATATATAAGTGCGCTGGGGATTAATTCAGGCGGCCCTTGGCCGGAAAGCCGAGACCGGATTGAAGAAATGTGGATCGCGCGACCTGTCCACACCCCCGCGCCTCCTTCCCCCCGCCCCCTTCCGCCATCGCCCTGCGCGGCATTCGTCGCGCGCCGAAATAATCCATCCGGAGGATCAACCATGATCGATGTTGTCGTCCATCAAACGGCTGACTTTAGCGGCTTGGCCTGTCCGATGCCCATCATCAAGACCAAGAAGGCCGTCGACGGCATGGCCGTCGGAGAAGTCTTGAAGATGATCTCGACCGATCCCGGTTCCGTCAGCGACATCCAAGCCTGGGTCAGCAAGACCGGCCAGGAGCTCGTCGGCCACGAGGAAGCCGGCGGAAAATTCGTTTTTTTCATCCGGAAAGTAAAATAGGTTTCCCAGCCTAAAGGAGACGCCGATATGCCTGAAGAAACAAGCCGACGACTGGCCATCATCGCCCTGCACGGGACGATGGATCTCGCGTATCCGCCCTTCATCCTGGCCACGGCGGCCGCGGCCCTGGATATGGAGGTGGCCATCTTCTTCACCTTCTATGGGCTCGACATCCTGAAGAAGGGCAAGATCGACAAGCTCAAGGTGGCGCCCATCGCCAACCCGGCCATGCCGATGCCCGTGCCCAACATCATCGGCATGCTGCCGGGGATGACCGCGATGGCCACGATGATGATGAACAAGTGGATGAAGAAAGCCCATGTCGCCAAGCTCAGCGAGCTCCTGGCCGCGGCCCGGGAGATGAACGTCCGCATGATCGCCTGCCAGATGACGATGGACGTCATGGGCATCAAGAAGGAAGATCTCATCGACGGACTGGAGTACGGCGGGGCGGCGACCTTCCTGGAGTTCGCCAGCCACAACGCCATCACCCTGACCTTCTGAGCCTGTCCGGACGGCGGCCGGTCCGGCCGCCGCCCTCGTCGAAAAAGGAGGATCCGATGAGCGACGACCGAGTCTTGATCGTCATGTCCAGCGGTCCGGATACGCCCCGGCGCTGCGCCACGCCTTTCTTTATGGCCACCCTGGCGGCGGCCATGGAGTATGACGTCACCATGTTCTTCACCATCGACGGCACCCTGCTTCTGAAGAAGGGCTTGGCCGAGACCATCTTTCCCAAGGCGGGGGGCAAGTCGGTTGGCGAGTTCCTCAAGGAAGCCCTGGAGGCCGGCGTCAAGATGACCGCCTGCTCGGCCTCGACGGAGCTGCACGACCTGACTGCCGGGGACCTGATCGACGGCGTCCAAATGCTGGGGGGCGCCTCCCTCTGGCAGATGTCCGAAGACTGCAAGACGGTTCTCTCGTTCTGACAAGGAGGGATGAAATGGCCAACTTGCGCGGATGCAACCTGCCCGAAGACCTTTATTACTACGTCGAGAAGCACGTCTGGGCCAAGCCGATGGACGGCGGCGTCGTGCGCATCGGCATGAACGCCGTGGCCGGCAAGCTCTCCGGCGGCAAGCTTAATGCGGTCACGGTCAAGTCCAAGGCCATCGGCGGCGAAATCGCCAAGGGCAAGAGCGTGGCCACGGTCGAGAGCTCCAAATACGTCGGCCCCGTCCCGGCTCCGGTGTCCGGAATCCTGCTGCGGGCCAATACCCAGCTTGCGGCCGACCCGAACTTGGCCATCCGTGATCCCTACGGCGAAGGCTGGATCGTCGAGATCCAAGCCAGTCAGTGGGAGGCCGAAAAGGCCGGCCTGCTGACGGGGGAGGCGGGCTTGGCCGCCTACCTGGCCAAGCTGGAAGCCGACAACATCTCCTGCGGTTGAGGCGCTCGGAACGGCAAAGGAGGGGATATGGCGGATAAAACGATCTATCAACAGCTTCGAGAAGACGGGCTGTCCCGCCGGGATTTCGTGAAATTCTGCGGTCTCCTGTCCGGCCTGATCGGGTTCGAGCTCACCGCGGCCGGAAAAGCCCTGGGGGCGGCGGTCGGCCGGGATCGGGCCGGAGTCGTTGCCGAGGCGCTCAAGTCCAAGCCCCGTCTGCCGATCATCTGGCTGGAGCTTCAAGACTGCGCCGGCTGTACGGAAGCCCTGTCCCGGTCTCTCTCCCCGAGCTTGTCCCATCTTGTCTTGAACCGTATTTCGGTCGATTACCAGGAGACGCTGATGGCTGCGGCCGGGGCGCAAGCCGAGGAGGCCAAGCGGCAGGCGATGGAAAAGTACCGGGGCCGCTACGTCCTGGTCGTCGAAGGCAGCCCCTGCCTCGGATTGGACGGAGCCTACTGCACGATCGGCGGCCGGAGCAACTTGGACATCCTGCGGGAGGCGGCCGACGGCGCGGCGGCGATCATCGCCACCGGCAACTGCGCCGCTTTCGGAGGCTTGCCCCGGGCCCATCCCAACCCGACCGAGGCCCGCGGGGTGATGGACGTCATCACCGACAAGCCGATCGTCAACATCCCCGGCTGTCCGGCCATCCCCGATGTGACGACCGGGGTCATCGCCCACTTTCTGGTCATGGGCGCCTTGCCCAAGACAGACTCCCTGAAGCGGCCGCTGGCCTTCTACGGCCATACCATCCACGACCATTGCCTGCGGCGTCCTTTCTACGAAGCCGGCAAGTATGCGGAGGATTTCGGCGGCCGCGGCGCCCGCGAAGGCTGGTGCCTCTATAAGCTCGGCTGCAAAGGCCCGACGACCTACAACGCCTGCGCCTCGCTCAAATGGGAGAGGGGGTTGTCGTTCCCCGTCCAGTCCGGCCACCCATGCCTGGGCTGCTCGGAGCCGCATTTCTGGGACGGCGGCGGGTTCTACCAAGGGCAGTCGGCTCCCCTGGGGCAGCCGGGCTTGGCCGCCGCGGGGCTGGCGGTCGGGGCCGGCGCGGTGCTGGGGGCGGTTCTGGCCGGCGCCAACCGGGCCGGGAAGCGCGGGGCTGCGAAGCCGGCGGCCGAACCGTCGGAAGAGAAGTAGGAGTCAGCCATGGAATGGTCAGAGATCCTCAGATTTTTCCGGGGGCCGTTCTTCCATGCCGCCCTGCTCGTCTTCGTCGGCGGGATGATCTACCGGCTTGTTCGGATCCTTCTCCTGGGCTGGCCCCGGGACCGCGTCCAGAGCGCGGGCAGCAAGGCGGGAGGCATCCTGAAAGCCTTCCTCAAATCGCTGCTCATCCTGCCGTTCATCCCCTGGGTCAAGCGGACCTTCCCTAAAAACGCTTTGACCTATCTGGCCGGAGGCGTCTTTCACCTGGCGCTGTTCGCGGTCATCTTCCTGTCCGCGCCGCACATGCTCGTCTGGAAGAGCCTGACCGGGATCGGCTGGCCGACCCTGCCCAACCCGGTCGTCGACTGGTTGGCCGCGGCCGGGATCCTGGCCATGATTCTGCTGCTCGTCAACCGCCTCGTCCACCCCGTACTCAAGCTGATCAGCGGTCTGCCGACCTGGCTGAACTGGACGTTCGTCTTCCTGCCTATGGTCACGGGCTACATGATGGCGCATCACCTCTTTCTCCCCTACGAGGTGATGTACAGCCTGCACATGATCGCCGTCGATATCCTGTTGATCTGGATCCCCTTCAGCCGGATATCCCATTTTCTGTTCTACTTCTTCTCTAAAACCATCCACGGCGCCCAGGCCGGGAAGAGGGGGGTGACGCCATGAGCGCGGCAACGACGACGAAGACGACGGCGGCCATGGCCGCTTTCGTCAAGGAGACGGGCGGTTGGGTGGCCAGCCAGCTGGAAGCCTGCACCCGCTGCGGGCTGTGCGCGGAAGCTTGCCACTTCTACCAGGCCCTCGGCAATCCCGAGTATGCTCCGGTCTGGAAGCTGGAGCCCTTGCGGAAAGCTTATGAGCAGCGCTTCACGCCGGCCGGCCGGTTGAAGCGGGCCCTGCATCTGGAGAAGCCCATCAGTGATGAGGATCTCGCCCACTGGAGCCTGCTCGTCTACGAGGCCTGCACGGTCTGCAACAAGTGCGCCATGGTCTGCCCGATGGGCATCCAGATCGGTCCCCTGATCCATGAGGTGCGCACGGCCATGTCCGCGGCGGGCGTTGTGCCGGCCGACCTGCTGGCGGCCGCGCGCAAGCAGGAGGAGGTCGGCAGCCCGCTCGGCGTAACCGAAGCGGCCTGGCGCGAGCGTCTGGACTGGATCGCCGAGGAGTGGGAGGTCGAGATCCCCGTCGACAAGCCGGGTACTGAAACCCTGGCCGTGTTCACCTCGATCGAGCTGATGAAGTTCCCCGAAAACCTGGCCGCGGTCGCGACCATCCTGAACAAGGCCGGGGAAAGCTGGACGGTTTCCAGCCAAGGCCGGGAAGTGGTCAACTTCGGCTATTTCGAATCCAATGCCAGACGGACCAAGCTGTTCCTGGGCCGGGTATTCGACGCGGCCAAGGCGCTCGGGGTCAAGCGGGTCATGGTCACCGAGTGCGGACACGCCTACGAGGCCTTCCGCTGGACGGCCCCCAACATCATGCCGGTTCCGCCGGGGCTTACGGTCACCCATATCGTCCGGGTGATGTACGACTTGTGGAAGGCGGGCCGGATCAAGCTGAAGGAGGGCGCCTATGCCGAGGCCCCGATCACCTTCCATGATTCCTGCAAGATTCAACGACGAGGCGGCCATATCAAAGAGCCGCGCGAGATTTTGAAAGTCCTGGCCGGAGATTCCTTCCGGGAGATGGATCCCTGCCGCGAGCAGTCCCTGTGCTGCGGGGGCGGCGGCGGGGTCATTTCCATCCAGGAGGCCGATCCGCTTCGCTTCGCGGTCTTCGGGATGAAGATCGACCAGATGAAGGCCAATGGAGCCCAGTCCGTCTGCATGGTCTGCAGCAATTGCCGGCTCCAGTTCACCGAAGGCGTCGTCCATTACGGGTCCGAGGTCAAGGTCCGGGGTTTAACCGAGATGGTGGCCAAGGCCCTGGTTTGACCGCAGAAGCGGGAAGCAACGAGGAGAAACGATCATGGCATCCTTCACCCTGACCCCCGTCGAAAAAGGGATTCTTCGCTGTTCGCACACCGGGGCGTTCCGGCCGGAGGACATCCAGTCCCTGGCGCTCTTTCTGCGCGAGTATCACGGCAAGCTGCTGATCGACCTGCGGGGAGCCGACGCCCAGGAGTGTTCCCGCCACATCCACCAGTTCCGGCCGTTGATGCCCGTCGCGGCGATCTTCGGCGCCGCCCTCGACCCGTCCGTTCTGGACATCGATTTAAGCTACTACGCCAACGAGGTTCGCGCCTTCGCCTCCGAGGACGAGGCCCTGGCCTGGCTGCGGAACCAATAGGAGAGCCGTCATGACCCAACGCATCGTCATCGATCCCATCACCCGTATCGAGGGCCACCTGCGCCTCGAAGTCGAGCTGGACGAGTCGCGGACGATCCGCCAGGCCTATTCCTCCGGGACCATGGTCCGGGGCATCGAAGTGATCCTGCAGGGGCGCGATCCGCGCGAGGCCTGGGCCTTCGCCCAGCGGGCCTGCGGCGTCTGCACCACGGTCCACGCCATCGCCTCGATCCGCTCGGTCGAGGACGCCCTGGGGATCCGCATTCCCAAGGCGGCCAACATCATCCGCAACATGATCATCGCCCAGCAATACGTCCACGACCACGTCATGCACTTCTACCACCTGCATGCCCTGGACTTCGTGGACGTCGTCTCCGCCCTGGCGGCCGACCCGAAGAAGACGTCCGACCTCCAGCAGAGCCTGTCCCCTTGGCCGATGTCCTCGGCCGCCTACTTTGCGGACGTCCGCAAAAAAGTGCAGGCCATCGTCGACAGCGGGCAGCTGTCGCTCTTCAGCAACGCCTATTGGGGGCATCCCGCCTACAAGCTGCCGCCCGAAGTGAATCTCCTGGCCGTGGCCCACTATCTGGAGGCGCTGGACTGGCAGTCGCACGTCACCAAGATCCACACCATCTTCGGCGGCAAGAATCCTCACCCCAACTTCGTCGTCGGCGGCGTGCCCTTGCCGATCGACATGGACGGCGACCAGTCCCTGAACGCCGAGAAGCTGTCCGTCATCGCCGATTCCATCGGCCGGCTCAACGCTTTCGTCGACCAGGTCTACATCCCCGACCTGCTGGCCATCGCGCCCTTCTATCTGGATTACGCCGCGGTGGGCGAGGGCTTGGGCAATTTCCTGACCTGGGGCGAATTTCCCGGGGAAGACATCGCCGACCTGTCGAAATACGTGGTGCCCCGGTCGCTGATTCTGAACCGGGACTTGAAGAACGTCGTGACGCCCGACCCGAGGGACTTCGAGAGGATGAAGGAGTTCATCACTCATTCCTGGTACACCTACCAGAAAGGCGATCAGGCCGGGCTGGCGCCCTGGGACGGCGAGACCGTCTTCAACTTCACGGGGCCGAAGCCGCCGTTCGAGCAGCTCGACGTCAAGGGGAAATATTCCTGGCTCAAGGCGCCCCGCTGGAACGAGACGCCCGTTGAGGTCGGCCCCCTGGCCCGCGTCCTGGCCATGTTCGCCGCCGGCCACAAGCCGACAGTCGGACTGGTCGAGGCGGTCCTGGACAAGCTGAAGGCTCCGGTCTCGGCCTTGTTCTCGACCCTGGGCCGGACGGCGGCGCGGGGCATCGAGACCAAGGTCTTCTCGGACCTCCTGAACAGCCTCTTCGACGAGCTGATGGAGGAGATCAAGGCCGGCCGCACGGAGACGTTTAACGGCGAAAAATGGGACCCCTCGACCTGGCCGCGCCGGGCCCGGGGCTTCGGCTTCATGGAGGCGCCGCGGGGCGCCCTGGGGCATTGGGTCGTGATTGAAGGCGGCAAAATCAAGAACTACCAGATGGTCGTCCCGACGACGTGGAACGCCTCCCCGCGCGATCACAAGAACCAGCCCGGCGCCTACGAAGCCTCGCTGGTCGGCACGCGGCTGGCCGTTCCGGACCAGCCGCTGGAGATTCTGCGGACGATCCACTCCTTCGACCCCTGCATGGCCTGCGCCATCCATATGATCGACGCCGAGGGCCGGCCGATCGGCGAAGTGGGAACGGGCTTCAACGTCGTCTGCCCGGATTGAAGCGTTCGAGATGACCGGCCGGGAGGGAAGGTCCAGCGCATGAGCGGGTCCGAACGCTCGATCGTCCTCGGTCTGGGCAACCTTCTCAACCGGGACGAAGGCCTGGGCGTTCAGTGCCTCGATCCCCTGCGCCGTCGGCTCGGCTCCGTGGCCGGGCTCGAGATCCTTGACGGCGGAGTCCTGGGCTTGGACCTGCTGCCGCTGGTCGAGAGCGCCAGCACGCTTCTCCTCCTGGATGCCGTCGACGCCCGCAAGCCGCCTGGAACCCTGATCGAGCTGGCCGGGCTCGAAATCCCCCTCTATGGCCGGGCCAAGCTGTCCTGGCACCAGGTGACGTTTCAGGAGGTGCTGGAGCTGGCGGCCATGCGAAGCCGGCTGCCCGAGCGGCTGCGCCTGGTCGGGATTCAGCCGGCGGATCTGTCCATCGGAATCGAGCTGAGCCCGGCCGTCGCGGCGGCGCTGCCGGCTCTCGTCGATCGGGCGGCCGCTGTTCTGGCCGGCTGGGGATTTAAGTGGGCCGGATAAAAGCCATTTTTATGGAATTCATGAGTATTGCAGGTGAGGAAAGGCGGACCGAAACATGACAACCGGCGTTCGGCTTCTCGACCTGGGGACGGTACCCGCCGTCCGCTCGCAGACCTGCTATCACGCGGCCGCCGAAGTCATGGCCGAGGGCGGACCCGATACGATCATCCTGGTCAGCCCGGCGTCCCCCTACGTCTGCGTCGGCTTCCATCAGGATGCGGACCGGGAAGTGGACCGGGAGTATTGCCGGAGCCGGGGTTGGCCGGTCCTGCGGCGCGAGGTCGGCGGGGGGGCGGTTTATCTGGACGCCGGGCAGGTCTTCATCCAGTGGGTCTTTCGCCCTGCATCCCTGCCGTCGGCCGTCGAGAGCCGGTTCCGCTTGTTCATCGACCCGATCGTGGAAGCCTACCGCGGCCTCGGAGTTGCGGCCGAATTCCGGCCGGTCAACGACATCCATGTCGCGGGCCGGAAGATCGGCGGGACGGGCGCGGCGGCCATAGGACGGGCCGAAGTGGTCGTCGGAAGCTTGATGCTCGAATTCGACAAGGCCGCCATGGCCCGGGTCCTGAAAGTGCCCTCCGAGAAAATGCGCGACAAGATCTTCGAGAGCCTCGAGCAATACATGACCACCCTCAGCGAACAGATGGGCGCCCGTCCGGATCGCGGGACCATGGTGGAGGCCTATCTGCGGTCCTGCGCCCGCGCCCTGGGGAGGGAGATCGTCCCCGGCAGCTGGACGGAGGAGGAGGAGCGGCGGGCCCGTGCTTCTCGACAAGGTGTTTCTCACGGCGGAGTGGCTGGAGCCCCGGCGGACTCCCCGTCGGCCGGGAGTCAAGATCCACGAGGACGTCCAGGTCGTGGAGTCCGTCTTCAAGGCGCCCGGGGGCCTGATCCGCCTGACGGCGACTCTCCATCGGAGCGAGGTCGTCGACCTGTCCGTCTCCGGGGATTTCACCCTCCTGCCGAAGGAGGCCCTCGCCGAGCTGGAGGCCTTCTTGATCGGGCCGAAGCGGTCGGGGCAAGAGGTGCGCGGCGCGGTGGAGGAGGCCTACCGCAGGCTGTCCATTCAATCGCCCGGAGTCGTGCCCGAGCATTGGGAATCCGCCTACGCGGGGCTTTTTGCCGTCTGATCCCGCTCCGTCCCGGCTGGCCGTTTGTCTTGACCGGGATCCGCCGAACGACTAGAATCCGCCCACTCGAACTTGAAGGAGAGTTTCCCATGACCCGACGCGGCTTGATCATCGCGATGCTGTTCCTGTTCCTCCTCCCTCTGGCTCTCTCGGCCGTCCCGCAGGCCGGCGGTGATGTCGGCGATCATGCTCTCGTGCAGGGCCAAGGACAGGGCCAAGGCGAGGGCCAAGGCGAGGGTCGCGGGCGGGGCATGGGCCTGCGAAGGGGAGCCGAATCCGGCGCTGGTGCGGAAGTCCAAACCAAGCCCGGGGAGGGGACGGGAGCCGGACAGGGCGCCGGCGCCCGCGGCGCCGACTTCTTCGCTTTCTTGGCCCGGCCCAAGTTCATCGTCATGCTCGTCCTGGGCCTGCTGGCCCTCGTCCTGCTGCTGACCAAGGCGATGCGCGACGCGATCAAGATCCCCCTGCTCCTCGTCTCGACCTTTCTCTTTGGGATTGCCGCCAACCTGCCGGTGGCCGCCTTCAAGTCCTTCTCCATGCATCCCTCGCCGATCTGCGCGGCGACCAAGTCGATGCTCTACGGCTTCCGCATGCCGCATGATCGTGACTCCTGGCCGTGATCCTGTTCCTGACGCTCATCGGTCCCAAGCTCTTCTGCGGCTGGGTCTGCCCGGTGGGCGCGGTCCAGGAGCTCATCGCCATGCTGGCCGACAAGCTGAAGATCAAGCGGATCAAGTGGAATTTCACCTTCTCCCAGGCGGTGCGCTACGGCATCTTCCTCCTCTTCATCTTCCTGAGCGGAACCGGGATCTATCACGCCGTCGTCAACGGGAAGAAGACGTCCCTTTCGCTTTACGACCCGATCAACGCCTTCCACGGCTTCGAATTCGGCGCCCAGCCCTCGTTCTGGGCCGGCTTGCTCCATTACCTGCCGCTTCTCCTGACCATCGTCCTGGCCTTCAAGGTCTACCGCCCCTTCTGCCATTTGGTCTGCCCGATCGGCCTGTTGACCCATTGGCTGGAGCAGGTCGGGCTGTTCCGGGTGACGCTCAAGAGGTCGACCTGCACCGACTGCGGCGTGTGCTCGGCCAAGACGCCCTGCGCCGCCATTCCCGAGATCCTGAAGGAATCGCCAACCTGCGTCCCGACTGCTTTGCCTGCAACGCCTGCGTCAAGGCTTGCCGGGGCTGCCGGTCCCTGGAGTTCGGCGTCAAGCGGAGCGATTGACCATTTCCTGATGCTTCGGGCCGGCCGGTGGCCCGCGCTCGTCGCGAACCGGACCCTGCCTCATGGCCGCCGGTTTGACATCGCCTTTCCGCCTGGGATAGAGTCCGCATCAGACGGAAGGAGACCTCCCATGCGGCGACATCCTCTGCTGTCTGTCTTCACCCTTTGGCTCCTGGCGGCCGGCGTCCTCTCGGCCCAGCCTTTCGACGCAAAGCACATAAACGGACTGCGCTGGCGGTCCATCGGACCCTACCGCGGCGGCCGGACCCGGGCCGTGGCCGGCGCGGCCTCTCAGCCGAACGTTTTCTACATCGGCGTCTGCAACGGCGGCGTCTGGAAGTCGATCGACTACGGCCGGCGCTGGGACCCGATTTTCGACAGCCAGCCGACCGGGTCGATCGGGTCGGTGGCCGTGGCCCCCTCCGATCCCGACACGGTCTATGTCGCTTGCGGCGAAGGGCTGCAGCGGCCCGACCTATCGGTCGGCGACGGCGTCTACCGCTCCACGGATGCCGGTAAAACCTGGACCCATCTCGGCCTCGGCGACGGCCAGCAGATCCCGCAGATCATCGTCGATCCCGGGAACCGTGACCGGATCTTCGTCGCCGTCCTCGGGCATCCCTACGGCCCCAACCCGGAACGGGGCATCTTCCGCTCCACCGACGGCGGGAAGACCTTCGAGAAGGTCCTCTACAAGGACGAGAACACCGGCGGGTCCGAGGTGGCCTTCGATCCCGCCGATCCCCGGATCGTCTACGCGGGGCTGTGGGAGTCGCGTCAGGGACCTTGGGAGAACGCGGCCTGGAGCGGGACCGGGGGAGGCCTCTACAAGTCCATCGACGGCGGCACGACCTGGAAAAAGCTCGCCCCGGCCGGGGCCGAGGAGATCGTCCAGATCAATCTCGGGATCGCGCCTTCGGACGGCCGCCGCATCTACGCCGCCGCGGCCCTGGCCGGGGGCACGGGCCTCTACCGGTCGGATGACGCGGGGGAGACCTGGAAGCGGCTGTCCGACGCCCGCCCCGCGGCCCGCATCGGCGGCGGCGACCTGCCCCGGCCCGCCGTCCACCCTGGAAATCCCGACATCGTCTTCGTGGCCAGCACGGTGGCCTGGAAGTCCGTGGACGGCGGCAAGACCTTCGCCGCCTTCAAGGGCGCTCCCGGCGGCGACGACTACCAGAACATCTGGATCAACCCGCTCAATCCCGAAGTCATGCTCTTTGCCAGCGACCAGGGCGCGGTCGTCACCGTCAACGGCGGCCGGACCTGGAGCTCGTGGTACAACCAGCCGACGGCTCAGCTCTACCACGTCGCGGCCGACAACGCCTTCCCTTACCGCCTCTACAGCGGCCAGCAGGAGAGCGGCTCGGCCGGCGTGGCCAGCCGGGGCAACGACGGCCGCATCACCTTCCGCGAGTGGCAGACCGTGGGCGTGGATGAATACGGCTACGCGGCCCCCGATCCGCTCGACCCCGATCTCATCTACGGCGGACGCAGCGTCACCCGCTTCGACCGGCGCACGGGCCAGGTCCAGACGGTCGGTCCCAACATCGTCCGCCTGCCCGGCGTCCGGACGGTTCGCACCCAGCCGGTCGTCTTCTCCCCGGCCGATCCGCAGGTCCTCTATTACGCCTCGAACACCCTTTGGCAGAACCGCAAACGGCGGCAAGTCCTGGAATCAGATCAGCCCCGACCTGACCCGCAAGACCTGGGAGGTTCCGGGAAGCATCGGCAAGTATAAAGGCGAGGCGTCGGCCCAGCCCGGCCAGCGCGGGGTCATCTACACCATCGCTCCTTCGGCCCTCGACGGAGACCGCATCTGGATCGGCACCGACGACGGCCTGATCCATCTGACCAAGGACGGCGGCCGGACTTGGACCGACGTCACCCCGCCCGAGATCGGCCCCTGGGCCAAGATCTCGATTCTCGACGCCGGCAGGTTCGATGTCGACACGGCGTACGCCGCCGTCAACACCCTGCGGCTCGACGACTTGCGGCCGGCGATTTTCCGGACGCACGACGGTGGTCGGACCTGGGCTCGCATCACCGCAGGGCTGCCCGACGGCGCGCCGGTCAACGCGGTGCGGGAGGACCCCGGGCGAAAGGGCCTGCTGTACGCGGCCACCGAGCATGAGGTCCATGTCTCCTTCGACGACGGCGGCCATTGGCAGTCCCTGCGTCTGAACATGCCGGCGACCTCGGTGCGCGACCTGATCGTCAAGGGCGACGACCTGGCCGTGGCGACGCACGGCCGGGGATTCTGGATTCTGGACGACGTCACGCCTCTCCGCCAGCTGAGCCGCGAAGCTGCGGAGGCGGAAGCGTTTCTGTTCAAGCCCCAGACGGCCACGCGCGTCCGCTGGAACATGGGGACCGACACGCCGCTTCCGCCCGACGAGCCTGCGGGCGAAAACCCGCCCGATGGGGCCGTCCTTCATTACGCCCTCAAATCGAACGCTGCCGGACCCCTGACGCTGGAGATCCTGGACGCCGCGGGTCGGGTCGTGCGCCGCTACTCCGGGTCCGACACGATCGTAAAGCTCGATCCGGCGACCGTTCCCGTGCCGATCTATTGGTACCGTCCGCCTCAGATCCTGTCCGGGACGGCGGGCCTGCACCGGTTCCTTTGGGACATGCGCTATCAGCCGCTGGCCGGAGCCGGCGGGAGAGGCGGCGGCCTGCCCATCGCTGCCACGCCTTACAACACCGTCCCGACGCCGTCCTCGATCTGGGCGCCGCCGGGAACATATACGGTCCGCCTGATGGTGGACGGTAAGGCCGTCACTCAGCCGCTGACCCTGCGGCTTGATCCGCGGGTCAAGACTCCGTCGGTTGAGATCGCCCGCGTCTCGCGCATGTCCCTGGCTCTCTATGACGGCGTGCTTTGGACGCAGGCGGAGTTCCTTAGGCTGAGGGCCCTGCGCAACGCGGTCAAGCCCGTCCTGGAGAAGGTGGGGAGGACTCCGGCGGCCCAAGCGATTGAGGCCTTCGACAAGAAGGCCTCGACCTTGGAGGGAGGGGGAGGGAGCGCCGCCCCCGGCCAGCGCGGCGGCGGCATGCCGCAGAGCGCCGCCGCGGCGGGCAATCAAGACACTCTGTCGGGGATGGCCGGGTCGCTGACGCCGCTGATGACGGCTCTGCAGGCGGCCGACGCGGCGCCGCCGGACGCTCTGGCGGCCGCCGTCGAGGCCCGGCTGTCGGCTTTGAGCGCCTTAAAGGTCCGCTGGGAAGCGTTCTTGGCCACTGATCTGCCGGCCTTGAACGCCCGTCTCAAGGCCGAAGGCCTGCCGCCCGTCGAGCTGAAGTAGTCCCCCGGCGGATCGAATCCGCCGCGTCTTTAGGCCAGCGCGGCGATCAGACGCGACAGCTTGAAGCCCGACCGATGGCCGGCGTCTCGCAGGAGCTCGATCGCCCGTCCGGCCTCGGCGGCCTCCGATGCCGGCCGCTCGGCGGCGGCAGCCGCCTCCGCCCACCACAGGAGCCGTTCGAAAGACTCCTTGTGGTAGTACTCGACGCCCTGGTGCTCGTTGACCAGGAGCGCTCCGCGGAAGGCGGGATCGGTCGTCACGAGCGCGGTCAGACGGCGGGCGTTCTCGTCGGCGGGGCGACCCGGGCGGAACCAGTCCGTCCGCTCGGCCAAGGCGCGAAGCGCCAGGGCGGTCTGCCGGGCCGTGAAATCATCCCCGGCCGCATCGCGCAGGTTGTCGGCGAGAATCCCTTCCAGGCTCCAACCCTTGATCCGGGCCGGGCCGAGGGTCCGCAAAACCGCCCAGCCGAAGAGGGCGGGCCGGGCCAGGCGCGCCGTGAGCGGCACGGCTTCGAGGCCGGCTTCGGGCTCGCTCGGGGCCGGCAGGCGAAGGATCGCCTCGAACAGCCGTCGTATCGTTACCGCGGCGGCGGTCTCGCTGAGGATATCGGGGCTGGTCTCGTCGTTCAAGGCCTTGGCTAGGGCGCGGGACTTGTCCTCGACTTGGCGGCCGGCTTCCTCCGAGAGAGAAGCCGGCCGAGCCGGATCGTCCGACGACGCGATCCACTCCAGGAAGCCCGGGTTCAGGAGGTCGCGAAAAGCGGTGTGGACTGGCCGGGCGCGCAGCTCGCGAAGAGCGTCCTTGATGCTGACCACACCCCCGCCCCGCAGCTCCTCGGCCAGGCGGGCGAGCAGGCCCCGCCCGTCGTCCCGGATTTCGCGGAAGTCGAGGAAGACCCGGCATTCATAGGCGTGAAGCTCCAGGAAGAGGCCTTTCTCGCCGAGCTCGCGGGCGTTGCGGATGAGCTCGAGTCCCGAGACGTGATCCCGGAAGACGATCCAGGCCGCGGGGTCGTCGGTCGAGCTCCAGCCCGTCGCGAAGCGTCTTATGGAGCAGGACCTTGCTGTCGCCGTCGCCCACCTTGGCCGCGTAGGCGGCGGCCGCCCGGATCCAGCCGCAGGTCTCGGCGTACTTGTTGTGGTAGACGACCAGGGCCTTCTCCCCGCCGGCCCGGTTGGAATAGGCTATGACGTTCTCGTCCACACCGCCTTCGGGCCTGTAGACGTCGTAGAGCAGGAACGAGGCCGCCTCCGCGAACAGGTAGCGCTTGTGGAAGAGGGGGAAGATGCGGCGGGCGTGGCCCTCCAGAAGCCACGGCTTGGGCGACTCGTCCATGTAGGCGCGGCGGTACTCCATGCCGTATTTCTCGCTGAAGCCTTCGATCTGGCCGTGGCCGATCATGGGCAGCCCGGGCAGCGTGGCCAGCAGGGTGCAGACGCCGAAGTACTTGTCCCCGTCGCCGAACTGCTCGATGGCCGTGCGCTCGTCCGGGTTGTTCATGAAGTTGACGTAGCGCTTGAGGACCTCGGGGTCGAACTCCAGGGTGTTCTTGATGACCCGGCGGTACTTGGCGTTGTCCTCGTCGCGCAGCATGTGCATGAAGGCGCTGTTGTAGACCCGGTGCATGCCCAGGGTCCGGACGAAGTAGCCCTCCATCAGCCAGAAGGCCTCGGCCAGGAGGAGCGTGTCGGGCGCCTCGGCCGCGACCCGGTCGACCACGTCGCGCCAGAACTCTTCGGGCACGGCCGCTTCGAAGGCCTCCCGGCTCAGCCCGTGCTCGGACCGCGAGGGGATGGCCCCGCCCGCGCCCGGCTCCGGGTACCAGAGCCGCTGCAGGTGCCGCTTGGCCAGGGTCATGGCCGCGTCGAAGCGGATGATCGGGAAGCGGCGGGCGACGTCGAGGATGGTCCGGATGACCGCCTCCCGGACCTCGGGCTTGAGGTAATCGAGCTGGGCGGTGTCGTTCCAGGGGAAGCTCGTGCCGTCGTTGCCGTGGTAGATATAGCGGGTCTCGCCCGTCCGCTTGTCCCAGCGCTTGAAGACGACGGCGGCGTCCGTCCGGTCGAAGTAATGGTCCTCGATCTGGATGCCGACGCGGTCGTCGGGCGAAAGATCGGGCCCGTTGAAGGCATAGGCCGGGAAGGGCGGCTGGGGCAGGCCGATGAACCGGTCGGGGTGCTCGACGACCCAGCGCGAGTCGATGCCCATGTGGTTGGGGACCATGTCCGAGGCCAGCCGGATGCCCCGCTGGAAAGCCCTGGCCCGGAGGTCCTGCAGGGCCGCCTCGCCGCCCAAGTCCTGGGCGATGGCATAGTCGCGAAGCGAGTAGGCCGAGGCGACCGCCTCGGGGTTGCCCATCAGCTGCTTGATGCGGCGGGAAGCGGGGCTTCTCTCCCAGAGGCCGATGAGCCAGAGGCCGGTGACGCCGGCCCGGCGCAGCGCCTCGAGCTCCTCGTCCGGGATCTGGTCGAGGCGGTCGATCGTGCGGCCGTGCCTGCGGGAGAGCTGGTCGAGCCAGACGTAGGCGTTCTTGGCCAACAGGACGAGGTTCGGCATCCAGTCCCGATCGGCGCTGAACCGCTCGGCCTCGGGTTCGGATGCTTCGCTCTTGGAGCTTGGCCTGCCGAACAAGCCCAGGGATCCCGTCACGGAGTCCCGGCCGATGCCGGGACTTTGGCTCGGTCCGGGACCGGGAAAGAAAGGCTTATCCTCCTCGCGATGCAGGTCTTGGGCGTTGAGGATCCGGATCAGCAGGCCGCCGATATACGGAGCCCACCGCTCCCGGATGAAGTCGAGCTGGGAGGCCAGGGAGTCGGGCGCGGCCAGGGCCGGGGCTTGCAGAAAATCGATCAGGTTTTCCGCGTCGGGGCCGATGCGCGGCTGGGTGTCGAAGAGGCTCGCGCGCCTCATCCAGCAGCTCCGGGTAGGCCGCAATCTCCTCGAGTCGGGAATCGTCGAAGAGCTCGCTCAGCGGCAGCGCCGCGGGATTGAGGTTGTCCAGGCGCAGCAGGATCGCCTCCTGCAGGGCGGCTTCGCGGTTGGGTATCCCGTCCGCGACTCCGTCCAGGAACGAGGCGGAGTCCGTCTCGCCCTTGAACACCGGGGAGGGGGGGAACTCGTTGAGGAATTCGCCGAGGGCGCTTGCGACCTCCGAGGCTCCAAGGGCCCGATCGAGGCCGGCGAGCGCTTCGCCCCAGGCCTTGCTCTCCCTTTTCTTTGCGATAAGCGGCCAGGACCGCGTGCTGGAGCTCGTGGATCAGGCCCAGGGCGTTGATCTGGCCGGCCTTGACGGCACGGGAGGCGGGACGGCCGGCATTGATCGTCCGGGCCAGGGCGCGGACGGCCGAAAAATCGGCCAGGACGGCCCTACCGTCGAAGGCGAAGAGGGCGTCCTCGAGGCCGTAGGCGGCGCGGGCGCTGCGGGAGATGTGGAGCTCGAACACGGACATGGCCGGGCCTCCTCGATGTCCTGCATCATAACAGAAAAGACGGCGATTCCGAATGATTCCGGCGCCTGAGGCCGTCAGGCCGAGGCCTCGACGAGAAGAGGTGCCAAAATCCGGACGGCATCGGCGGGTGCGATCTCGGCCAGGAGCCCGCGCTTGCCGGCGTTGATGTAGATTTTCGGCAGGTCGGCGATCGTCCGCTCCAGGCAGGCCTTGAGCCGTTTGCGCGTACCGAAAGGCGAGGTCCCCCCGACCATGTAGCCGGTGTGTTTTTGGGCCGTCTCCGGCGAGCAGGGGTGGACGGATTTGACGCCCAGGAGGCGGGCCAGGCTTTTGGTCGAGACCTCGCGGTCGCCGTGCATCAGGACGAGCAGGGGTTCGCGGGCGTCCGTCTCGAAGACGAGCGTCTTGACGACCGTGTGCTCGTCGACACCGAGCTCCCGGGCGGCGACCGTGGTGCCGCCGTGATCCTCGTATTTGTAGGCGTGGATGACGAAGGGAACAGCCGCGTCTTTGAGGACGCGGATGGCCTGGGTCATGCCGTAGTCGGTCGTGATCATGGAGTCCTCTTCGAGCCGGCTTGATTTTAGCGGGGAGGGATGCCGGGGATCAAGTTCCGGTCGGACGGCCAGACGGCGATTGACCGGGCTTTCCGGCTTGTGATACTTAATGTTTTACCTTGAAAACGCTCTCGAACGACGGAGCGGGACCCCGTCAGGCGAGTCTGTCCCGTTCCGTCCTTAATCCTTTTTCGCCAAACTCCAAAGGAGGATGCATGCGTTCCTGGAAGCTCAACCTGCGCCTCGCGGCGCTCCTGGCCCTCGTCGTCCTGCTGGTCGGTGCCGGGCCGGCTCGTCGGTCAGACCGGGGCCGCCCCCGATCTGTTCAAGACGATCACCTACCGGCAAATCGGCCCCTCCGCCCAGGGCGGACGGTTCGTCGCCTTCGCCGTCCCGCTGCAGCAGCCCGGGACGTTCTACGCGGCGGCCGGCTCGGGCGGCCTGTGGAAGACCGTCAACCACGGCCAGACCTTCGAGCCGATCTTCGACTTTGAAAAGGTCTACTCCATCGGCGCGGTGGCCGTGGCTCCATCCGACCCCAACATCCTCTACCTGGGGACGGGCGAGGCCAACAGCTCGCGCTCGACCTACTGGGGCGACGGCGTCTACAAGTCCGTCGACGCCGGCAAGACTTGGAAGAACGTCGGCCTGCCCGAGTCGCACCACATCGCCCGCATGATCGTGCACCCCACCGATCCCGACACCGTCTACGTGGCGGCCCTGGGCCATCTCTACTCCGAGAACGCCGAACGCGGCGTCTTCAAGACGGCCGACGGCGGGCAAGACCTGGGCCAAGGTCCTCTTCGTCGACAACCGGACCGGCGCCGCCGACATCGTCATGGACCCCAAGAGCTCCGATACGATCTACGCCGCGATGTACGACAAGCTGCGGCTGCCCTGGACCTACCAGATCGGCGGCCCGGGCTCCGGCATCCACAAGTCGACCGACGGCGGCAAGACCTGGACCAAGCTGGCCGGCGGGCTGCCGGCCGGCATGCTCGGCCGCATCGGGCTGACCGTCTATCCCAAGAACCCCTCGATCCTCTACGCCGTGATCGAGAACGTCAACAAGCCCGGGATGACTCCCGAAGCCCGCTGGCAGGAGATCCTGGAGGGCAAGTCCAGCGCCGGGATGATCGACGGCGAGGTCTACCGGACCGAGGATGCGGGCGCTACGTGGCGCAAGGTCAGCCCGGAGAAGCAGAGCATCGGCTCCGGACCCGGCTATTACTACGCCGACATCATCATCGATCCCAACGACGACAAGCACGTCTACGCCCTGTCCGTCGGCGTCCAGGAGTCCAAGGACGGCGGCAAGACCTGGGGCTCGCCCTTCCGCTTCGGCGGCGACAACCACGCCCTGTGGATCGACCCGGCCGACTCCAAGCATATGATCCTGGGCTACGACCACGGCCTGGGCGTCACCTTCGACGGCGGCAAGGCCTGGCACCGGCCCGACCACCTGCCGGTGGCCCAGTTCTACGCCATCGACTACGACATGTCCTTCCCGTACCGGGTCGCGGGCGGCCTGCAGGACAACGGCTCGCTGCTCGGCCCCAGCTCGAACAAGAACGGCGCGGCCATCGACTACGAGGACTGGTACACGATCGGCGGCGGCGACGGCATGTACAACGTCTTCGACAAGAAGACCAATCGCTACCTCTACAACGAGAGCCAGTTCGGCCCGCTCTCCCGGCTCGACCTGCTGACGGGCGAGAGCAAGGGCATCGCTTACCGCGGCGGCAACCAGAAGCGGTTCAACTGGAACGCCCCGATCCACGTCTCCCACTTCGACCCCAACGTCGTCTACCACTGCGGCAACATCGTGGTCAGGTCGGCCAACCGGGGCGAGAGCTGGACCGAGATCAGCCCCGACCTGACGACCAACGACAAGGCCAAGATGCCCAACGGCACGGGCGGCGACGGCAACATCCAGTACTGCACCATCACCACCTTCGCCGAGTCGACCCTCCAGCCCGGCCTGCTCTGGGTCGGCACCGACGACGGGCTGGTCTGGGTGACCAGCGACGACGGAAAGAACTGGACCAAGGTCAGCGACAAGATCGCCGGCAACCCGGGCTACTGGGTCAGCCGGGTCGAAGCCTCATCGAGCGACCCGGGAACGGCCTACGTTGCCTATACCGGGCTGCGCAACGACGACTTCCGGCCCTTCCTCTACAAGACCACGGACTACGGCCAGACCTGGACTTCGATCGCCGGCAATCTGCCCAACGAGCCGATCAACGTCGTTCGCGAGGACCCCAAGAACCGACAGCTGCTCTTCGTCGGGACCGACTTCGCGGTCTGGACGAGCCTGGACGGCGGCAAGACCTGGCTGAAGATGAAGGCCAACATGCCGACGGTGGCGATCTACGACCTCAAGATCCATCCGCGCGAGAGCGACCTGATCGTCGGCCACCCACGGCCGCTCGGCCTGGATCGCGGACATCTCGGCCCTGGAAGAGATGACCCCGGAGGTCATGGCCAAGGCGGCCCACCTCTGCGCCGTCGAGCCCCGGATCCGCTGGAACCGCGAGCTGCGGCGCGAAGCGGCCGGGACCAACCTGGGCGGCGTCAGCGAGCCGGCCGGGATGGCGATCAACTATTACCTCAAGGCCAAGCCCAAGGGCGAGGTCAAGGTTCAGGTCCTGAAGGGCACGGCGGTTTACGCCGAGATCAAGGGCACGGCCGACGTCGGGATCAACTCCGTGCTCTGGAACATGAGCCGGGCCCTGAGCGATGTCGAGAAGCAGGGCGCCGCGGCCGCCCCGAGAGCCCGTTTCGGCGGGATGGGGGCCGGAGCCCAGGCGCCGAACGGCGAGTACACCGTGGCCCTCTTCGTCGACGGCCAGAAGCTGACGACGACGGCGGTCATCCTGCCCGACCCGACCGGGAACAAGTAGGACGAGCGGCGGGGCCGCGAGGTCCCGGTCGCCCGGCGAGGATTCTTCGAGGGACGGCCCCTTCGGGCCGTCCCTCTTTTTACTAGGGGTCAGGTCTCAACATTCGACATTTCTCTCCGATCAGTCTACATATTGTAGTAGGGGTCAAGTCTTAAAACTTGAATTTTCAACACCTTGGCGACAATGCGCTCCGGTGCGGAAGCCGATTTTAAGACCTGACCCCCAGTGTAAACAGGCTTTACGATTCGGGGCCTGGCATCGGCGCGCTTTCCCCATAAATCAGCATAATTGTCATGGCACGATGCTTGCTGGATAGGGGCGCGTAGCGTCTCCGTCGAGGGGAAAGGAGGCAAGGGGAATGCTCGAGCTGCGCGGCGTGACCAAGCGGTACAATGTCTTTCCGGCGGTCGATAAGGTCAGCTTTACGGTCCGGCCGGGAGAGGTTTTGGGCTATCTTGGCCCCAACGGGGCCGGCAAGTCGACCACCATCAAGATGCTGGCCGGGCTGCTCGAACCTTCCGAGGGCGAGATCCTCTACAACGGCCGTGAGATCCGCAAGGATCTCTACGGCTTTCGAAAGCGGCTCGGCTACATCCCCGAGCAGGCCGAGATCTACCCGCACCTGAGCGGCCTGGACTATCTGCTTCTCGTCGGGCGACTGCGGGAGATTCCGGAGCGAACCTTATGGGAGAAGGCCCGGGCCTTCCTGCGTGTCTTCGACCTGGACACCGACCGTGATAACGCCGTCGGCTCCTACTCCAAAGGCATGCGACAGAAGATCCTCATCGCCGCGGCCCTCCTTCACGACCCCGACGTCCTCCTGCTCGATGAACCGCTCTCCGGCCTGGATGTGACGACGGGGCTGATCATCCGCGACCTCGTCCTGCGACTGGCGGCCGAGGGCAAGATGGTCATCTATTCATCGCATGTTCTTGAGGTGACCGAGAAGCTGTGCAGCAAGGTCATCATCCTCTACAAGGGCAAGGTGGTGGCCGACGATTCCGTGGCCAGCTTGCGGACGCTGATGCACCTGCCGTCTCTGGTCGAGATCTTCAGCCAGCTGACGGCCCAGGCCGACACCGACGCCATGGCCCGCGGCATCGTCGATGTCATGAAGGGGTGAGCCGATGGCCCTCCTGCCCGGATTCGATCTCCTGGTGGGCCGCCTGAGGGGGCGGCCCCGGCAAACCCTGGTCTTGACCCGGCACTTTTTCAACCGGTTGTTCCAGAACGATGTCTTCCCGTTCGAGGAACAGATGAAGGAGAAGGTCTACGTCCTGCTGGCTATGTTGGCGACCGTGGGCTGGTTCTTCACCACCGTCCTCTTCAGCCAATATATGTTCGTCGAAGACCTGGGCCAGTCTTGGCGCGAGAAGCTGGCCTTCCTGTCCTTCTTCATGCTCTTCATGGCTTTGGCGGTTGTCGCTGGAATGGGATGTGCTCTTACCCCGACCGGCGCGATCATCTGAACCTGACGCCCCTGCCGGTCAAGCCCGGGACGATCATCACGGCCAAGTTCGCCTCCTTCATTCTGTTCGTGGCCGCGTACACGGCCGCCGTCTCGTCGCTGTCGATGTTTGCGATCTCGGTCTTCCTGCCCCGCTGGACCGGGGACTCGTTGGGGAGCATGGGCGCCTATATCGTCGCGCACGTTGCGTCGGGGGCGGCGGCTTACACGTTCGTCTTCCTCTTCTTCCTCTTTCTCGAGGCGGTTCTGGCCGTGCTGCTCGGGCCGCGTCTCCTGCGGGCGGTTTCTCTCGCGCTCCGATTCGTTCTGGCCCTGGCCGTGGTCGTGGCGCTTGTTCTCGCCCTGACCGACGTCGACGCCGTGCAGAGCTTCATCGATTTGGCGGAGCGGACGCGGGAGGCGCGGCCTGCCTCGCTTCTGTTGTGGCCCCCGGTCTGGTTCGTCTCGATGTACGAGATCATCATCGGCCGGTCCGAGCCTCTCTATCGCGCCGGAGCGAATATCGGTCTGGCCGCCATTCTTTTCCTGGCCGTCGCTTGCCGGATCGCCCTCGAGGCCGGGTACCGTAGACAAGCCAGGAAAGCGGGAGAGGTTCGGAGCCGGAAACGAGCTCTGGCCGGATGCGCGGCGCAGCGGTGGCTGGAGCTGTCGACCGCCTGCTCTTCCGGAACCAGGCGGAGAAGGGCGTCTTCCACTTCGTCCTGGCGACCCTGCGCCGCAGCCCCCTGCACAAGGTCCGCCTGGCCGGATCGCTGGCCTTTTCCCTGGCTTCCCTGTTCCTCATCATCGGCCTGCCCCGAACGAATTGGACGAGCCCGCGCACCGCGGGAGTGAACGTGTTGGGAGCCCCGCTGGCTCTGGGCTTCTTCCTCCTGCTCGGTCTCCGCTCCGTCTTCAATGTGCCCGTTCTCGGCCGAGGCCAACTGGGTTTTCCGGACTACGGAACGGCCGGATCATCGGCCTTATTTCGCCGCCGTCAAGAAGATAGTGGCCCTGTTCCTTCTCTTGCCGCTGGGTGTCGTCGTTTTTATCGTCCATGCCAGGATCTGGGGGTTGTGGCCCGCGCTTCTACACGGCCTCTACATCCTGGCCTGGACGGCCCTGTCGGCCGAGCTCCTGTTCTGGAAGTACGCCCGCATACCATTCGTCTGCAATGTCGTGCCCGGCAAAGCCAAGCTTCATGCGCGATGGCTTCCCTATATCCTTGCCTTTGTCCTGGCCTTCGGGCTGTTGACCTCCTTCGAGGCGGCCCTCTTTAAAACCAAGGGAGGATTTGTCGTCTTCCTCGCAATTATGGCTCTGATCGTGGCGGGGCTCGAGATCGCGCAGCGTCGGTTCATCTACCCGAAGCTGTCCATCGTCTATGAGGAGGAGCCCGAACCGGTCATGATCTCCCTCTAGGGGTCAGGTCTCAACATTCGACATTTGTCGTTGTAACCAAGTCTGAGGCCCTTCCAAATTCTCGCGGAGCGGGGTCGATTGCGATATCACGAGATATGGAAATGTCGAATGTTGAGACCTGACCCCTTTCATGATATACATCCCCCGATAATTGAATCCCCCGGGTCGGGAGGCCGTCATGATCAACTTCC
The DNA here is from genome assembly GCA_963803915.1 of Candidatus Aminicenantota bacterium. Taxonomy (GTDB): domain Bacteria; phylum Acidobacteriota; class Aminicenantia; order Aminicenantales; family UBA4085; genus UBA4085. Next base: position 232,907 of record CAWDOL010000006.1, read on the forward strand.
AGCCTATCGATTGGGTTGTTGTCGCCGCCTATTTCGCAGTTGTGCTGGGCATATCCTTCTGGAGCTTCAAGCAGAAGCAGAAAAACACCGAAGACTACTTCCTGGCCAGCCGTCACGTCGGCTGGTTCGTCGTCGGCGCTTCGATTTTCGCCTCCAACATCGGGGCCGAGCATATCGTCGGGCTGGCCGGTACCGCGGCCGAGAGCGGCGTGGTCATGGGCCACTACGAGCTCCATGCCTGGCTGGTCCTGGCCCTGGGCTGGTTCTTCATCCCGTTCTACATGCGCAGCAAGGTCTTCACCATGCCGGAGTTCCTGGAGCTCCGCTACTCGCCCAAGGCCCGTTGGGTGCTGTCGATCATCACTCTGATCGCCTACGTCTTCACCAAGATCTGCGTCAACGTCTACGCCGGCGCGGTCGTCTTCCAGGCCCTGATGGGCATCGACTTCTGGACGGGCGCCATCATCATCCTCGTTTTGACCGGCATCTATACGGTCTTGGGCGGGATGCGGGCCGTTGTCTACACCGAGGCGTTGCAGACGATCGTTCTCGTCCTGGGCTCGCTGACCGTGGCCATCGCGGGACTGATCAAGATCGGCGGCTGGACCAACTTCGTCCAGGCCGCCGGCTTAGACCATCTGACCCTGTTCCTGCCGGCCAATCACCCCGACTTCCCCTGGCCGGGCATGGTCTTCGGCCCGCCCATCGTCGGCCTGTGGTACTGGTGCACGGACCAATACATCGTCCAGCGGGCCCTGTCGGCGCGCAACGAACAGCAGGCCCGGCGCGGGACCATTTTCGCCTCCTTCCTCAAGCTCCTGCCGTTCTATATCTTCATCCTGCCCGGCGTCATGGCCTACGTCCTGGCCAAGACCGGCCAGATCCAGCTGGCCTCGGCCGACCAGGCCTTCCCGACCATGGTCGCCGCACTCATCCCGATCGGCCTGCGAGGGCTGGTCGCGGGCGGCCTGCTGGCGGCCTTGATGAGCTCGCTGGCCTCGACCTTCAACTCCAGCTCGACGCTCTTTACGATGGACATCTATAAGAAGCGGCATCCGGAAGCCAGTGAAAAGAAGCTGGTCAGCGTTGGCCGCATCGCGACCATCGTCCTTTGCATATCCGGTCTGGCCTGGATCCCGCTGATGAAGCTCATCTCCAGCCAGCTCTACCACTACCTGCAGAGCGTCCAGTCCTACCTGGCGCCGCCGATCGCGGCAGTCTTCCTGCTGGGCATCTTCTGGAAGCGGATCAACGGACCGGCCGCGCTGACCTCGCTCATCGGCGGCTTCGGCCTCGGCATGCTGCGCATCGTCCTGGAGCTCAACAAGGCCAAGCTCACGGGAGTGTTGAAAGCCTTCGCCTCGATCAACTTCCTCTACTTCAGCATCAGCCTGTTCGTCTTATGCATCGTGGGCATGATCGTCATCAGTCTGCTGACCAAGAAGCCGGACTACGCCAAGCTCAACGGCCTGACCTATGCCACGACCGTGGCGGCGGACAAGGCGGCTTCGCGAGCCACCTGGGGCTGGAAGGAAGTCGTCCTTTCGCTCATCGTCGTGGCCATCGTGGCCTTCTCGCTGATCTACTTCGGCGGCGGTCCGAAGATATAGAGAGGCATGAGCCGACCCGGCCCGACCGTGATTGCCGGCAAGGCATGGGTGGCCTCGTATCCCTATGCCGTGAGGCTTTCTTCGGGTGAGCCTGTCGCCATTCTCAAGTCCGACTCCGAATTCCCCGGCTGGGTATGGTGTCGGGCGAGCGATGGAAAAGAGGCCTGGATACCCGAGGCTTTCATCGAACCGATGGGGGAGTCTGCTTCCGAAGCAGCCGCGGATGAGCTTGGCCGGGGCCGCATGCGGCGGGACTACGACTCGACCGAGCTGACCGTCGCGGCGGGAGAGAGACTGGTCCTCATCGAAGAAGAATCCGGCTGGTTTTGGGCCGAAGACTCTCTCGGCCGCCGCGGCTGGATACCTAGGGGTCAGGTCTCAACATTTGACATTTCTCGGGAATAATCTACTTTTTGATTGAAAACAAACGTTTTACACGATTCTTTTTGATCTGGACAGCCGAAATGTCGACACCGTGGCTCCCATGGCGCTCCGGTGCGGAAGCCGATGTTGAGACCTGACCCCTAGAGGAGGGGGCCGGAGGCCGATTCGGCGGCGCGGACGAGCTCGCCGTTGCGGATCATCTCGCGCACCTTGGACACCTCGGGCTTCAGGTACCGGTCGCGTCGACAGATGCGGGACGGCCTCCCGCACCGCCTCATAGACGGCCTCGACGCCCTTCCCCGGGTGCAGCGGCTTGTGGAAGTCCAGGGCCTGGGCCGCGGAGACGACTTCGATGGCCAGAACCCAGAGCACGTTCTCGTAGATCTGCCGCGCCTTGCGGCAGGCGATCGTGCCCATCGAGACGTGGTCTTCCTGGTTGGCGCTCGTCGGGATGCTGTCGACGCTGGCCGGGTGGGCCAGGACCTTGTTCTCCGAAACCAGGCTCGCGGCGGTGTACTGCGAGATCATCAGCCCGCTGTGCAGTCCGCCCTGCTCGGCCAGGAAGGCCGGCAGGCCGCTCAGGGCCGGGTTGAGCATCTGCTCGATCCGCCGCTCGCTGATGTCGGCCAGCTCGGCCGCGGCGATGCCGGCGTAATCGGCGGCCAGCGCCAGCGGCTGGCCGTGGAAGTTGCCGCCCGAGATCACCCGCCCCTCCTCCGGGAAGACGAGCGGATTGTCCGTGACCGAGCCCATCTCGATCCGCAGAACCTCCCCGACATGCCGCACGGCGTCCCGGCTGGCGCCGTGGACCTGGGGCACCGCCCGCAGCGAGTAGGCGTCCTGGACCTTGGCGCAGTGCTCGTGGGACATCTTGATCTCGGAGTCCCGCAGCAGGGCGCGCAGGTTGGCCGCCGTCTCGACCGCTCCCGGATGCGGCCGCAGGCGGACGACGCGCCTCCTCGAACGGGGCGTGGCTTCCCTTGAGGGCCTCGACGCTCATGGCCGCGGCGATGTCGGCCGTCGTCAGCAGCGTCCGGACATCGGCCGTGAACAGCGCCAGCAGCGAAGTCATGGCCTGGGTGCCGTTGATGAGGGCCAGCCCTTCCTTGGCTTCGAGGACGAGAGGGGAGAGCCCCGTCTCGGCCAGGACTTCCGCCGTCGGCCGGATCGCGCCCTCGGTATTCGACCTCGCCCTCGCCGATGAGGGCCAGGGCCATGTGGGCCAGCGGGGCCAGGTCGCCGCTCGACCCGACCGAGCCCTGCGACGGGACGACGGGATGGATGCCTTGGTTGAGGAAGGCCAGCAGCGCCTCGACGACGCATCTCCCGGACGCCGCTGTGGCCGAGCGACAGGCTCTGGGCCCGCAGAAGGAGCATGCCGCGCACGACCTCGGCCGGGAAGGGGTCGCCGACGCCGATGGCGTGCGAGAGGATGAGATTGCGCTGCAGGTCCTTGAGCTTGTCCGCCTCGATCCGGGTGTTCTGGAACTTGCCGAATCCGGTGTTGACGCCGTAGACCGGGATGCCGACGGCCAGGATCGCCTCGACCCGGTCCCTGGCGCGGCGGATGCGCTCCCTGGCGGCCGGCCCGATCTCGACCCTTCGTCCTTCTCGAACGACGGCGACGAAATCCTCGAGCGACAGGCGGTCTTCGAGCACCAGCGTCATGTCGGTCCTCCAGAATGGGACTATAGCGGTCCCCCGAGAGGCTTGTCAATCGGACCGGGGAATAGCCCTGGATGGAAGGGGATTTGAACCTTTTCCTCGGATCGGTTACATAGAGACGATGAAGATCCCGGCGCCGTCCTCTTCCGTCCCCGAGACCGGGCCCGTCGCGGCGGGCTCGGGCGTTTTAGCGGAATGGGCTGCGACCTACCGCGAACGCCTTCTGGCGGCCGCCGGCGCTCTCTGCGGCGACCGGATCGAGGCGGAAGATCTTTTGCAGGAGACGTTTTCGGAGGCGGCCGCCGCGCTGCCCCGTTTCGAGGGGCGATCCGCCCCCTATACCTGGCTCTATGGCATCCTGCGTCGCCGCTTCCTGCTGCAATGCCGCCGGCGGCGGCGTTTTTTCCGCTGGGCCGCATCGGCCGGGCGGTTCGCGTCTAGCGCGGGCGAGAGAGAGCTGCCGGAGGCCGATGATCGGCCCACGGAAGCCGCCCGCGATCCCCGCTTGAACGAGATCGCGGCCGCGCTGAGGGGCCTGTCCCCCAAGCACCGCGAAGTCCTACACCTGCGCTATGTCGAAGGGCGAAAGATCGCCGAAATCGCCCATCTCGTCGCGACCTCGGAAGGCACTGTGAAATCCCGGCTCCATCACGCCCTGCGCCGTGTTCAATCCGCCGTCGGCCGGAGTACTGAGCCCGCGCTCGCACCGGCCCGGGAGAAGGCTCATGAACTGTAATTCCTGTCGAAAGCTCGTCTTCGAGTGGCGCGACGGGAGCCTTTCGTCCACCCGCTCGGAAAACGTCCGGGCCCATCTTTCCCGCTGCAAGGACTGTCGGGCATTCTACGAGAGAGAGAGCTTCTGGGTGGTCGCATAGGAGAAGCGTTCGGCTCGGCCTTGAGTCAAACCGGAGCGGAAAAAGCCGGGAACGCTCTTGTCTCTACCGGTTCCCGGTTTCGCGGCGGTCGAGCGATTCGATGGCTCGTCCCCGCCGGAGCGGCCGCCATACTGGCCGCGGTGCTCATCTATCGTTCGCTCCCTTCGCCCCGGTTGATCGAGCCGACGTCGGCCGAAATGGTCGTCCTCGATGATTTTCCCGATCCTCTCCGGGATTGGGCCGAGGGGCGCGTGATCATCACGGTCGAAGACACGGCCCGCGGCACTACGGAGACCTACCTGAAAACCCGAGACGGTTCCGTCCGCCGGGTTGCCGAAAAGGGGGCAAATCCATGAAAGCGTGCCTGCTGATTCTATCGCTTCTGCTCCCAGTCGTCGCGGCCGGTCAAACGGCTGCGGCCGACGGCCAAACTCCCGCCCTAGCTCAGCCCATGCCGGTCATCAAGCTTGAGCGGGTATCCGAGTTCGGCCAAGGCACGAATTGGGGAACGCTCTTCAAGAACTACGAGAGCAGGGGCTCATACAGAAATCTGGTCCAGCTTCCGGACGGCCGGCTCCTGGTGACCGATGTGCGGACCTACAACATTCTCGTCTTCGATGGCCAAGGGCATTTCCTGAGGACGCTTTGGCCGAAGGGCCGGCGCAAGGCCGCCTCACTGTCCATCTACAACCGGCCGGGATGGCTCTCGCTCCTGGGCGGTGACCGCCTCTTCGTCTCCGAGCTGGGCCGTGTTCGCGTCTTCGATTCCGAGGGGCGGCCCATCCGCGACTCCGTAATCGATCACTCGGTCGATTGCCTGGCTCCTTTGAACGAAACGACCGTGGCCGTTGCGGGCTGGATTTTAGGGACCAGCCTGCCGCGTCGGTATGTCATCGCTCTGGTCGACCTCGAGACCGGGAAGGAAACGGTGCTGAGGGACATGGTCGACGCGGATCTCAAGCCCGTCCGGACGAAGGATGGCAAGTACTTCCGGGCCCAGGCTCCCTATGCACAGATCCGTGCCTTTGTCCGCGCCCTTGGTCCGAACGAATTTGCGGCGGGATTTTCCAACTGGCCGGAGGTCGAGGTGTTCGATGCTTCGGGGAAGCTTGTTCGCTCCTTCCGTCTCAAGAACGTGCCGCCCAGGACATACAACATTCGTACGTTGGCCTACGATCCTAAGGCGGCTAGAGAGAAAGATCCTAATTGGGCCAAGGACAATCCCTATAATCGCTCGGACTTCGGCGTCACACCAGACGATCCCGGAGTCTATTTCTTCAACTTCGTCGTCGATAACCAAAATCGCCTTCTCGTCTTCTCCTTACCGGAAGAGGGAAGCGATCCGCTCGTCTTCGTTTACTCGCCGGCCGGTGAGCTGCTCCACGAGGCCAAGATCGAGACCGGCGACTACCGGATCACATTCAGCCCGGGCGAAGCCGGCCCGATCTTCGACGGCGAATTTCTTATCACCCTGGCCGAGGAGAAGGCGGCCAAGGGCATGCCGCTGCGGCTCATGAAGTTCAAGCTGTCCGGGCTATGAAACCTGACCGCCTTTATACATTCGCGGCGCAAAACCCCGATTTCAAAATCGGAGTAATGGCGCCGCTCAGTATTAACCCGATGACTACCCCGGGCTGAGTAGCAATCGGGTTTATTTCCAAGGAGTTAAACATCCCATGACCGAGAGTCGTATTACGTGTAGAAAGCGATCGACAAGGAGGGGCCGACGCATCATGTCCTGCTCCCCGATTCAAAAAACCGTAAATCGAGGGCTTTTCGGGCTTCTGGCCGTTTTCTACAGTTGGCGTTGCCGTCGCCGACGGCGCTGTTGCCGGAAAACCCACATTCGACGTCTCAGCCCGTCAGGCCAAGCCCGTCCCCGCCGTCCCCATGGTCTCCAACCCGATCCAACCCCGCGATGGCATCGTCACCCCCAAGCTGACCGAGCTGTGGTCGGTGGGAGGCGAGGACGATGCCCAGGGCGACCTCATCAATAGGCCCTTCGAGATCAGGCTCGCCGCCGACGGCACCGTCTACGTCCTGGACTGGGGCGATGTCTGCATCCGGGTTTTCGACGCCAACGGCAAATTACTCCGCCAGGTCGGGCGCAAAGGCCAGGGTCCGGGCGAGTTCGACACGCCCTTCTACTTCGACGTGGACGGCGCAGGGCCGCATCCATGTCGTCGATATGCGCAGCCTGCGGGTGACCCGGTTCGATCCGGCCGGCAAGTACGAAGTCCAGCTTCCGGCTGGAGAAGATCGCCAGCCGGAATCCGGGTCGACGCCCGCGGCCGCGTCTTTTGCGGGGAGAACTCGACCGGGGAGCCGGAGCTGACCTCGGAGTTCAGGATCGTCCAGAGAATGCTGACCATCGTCCGCTACGACGCCGACGGCCGCAATCCCCCCGGGACGGGCCGTTCCGGTCGGAAAAGATGCTGATGAAGGCCGTGTCGGTGGAGGGAACTGTCGGGCTCGTCGCCCGTCCGCGCCCCAAACGGGCTGGGGCCTCGGCCCCGACGGCCGCCTCTGGCTCGGCCACAACGAAACCTACGAGATGGGCGTCTTCGATCCCGACGGCAAGCCCTTGTTCCGCTTCGGGCGCGAATACAAGCCCGTCAAGAGCAAAGTCAACGAGTCGATCGCTCCCGAGAACCGCAAAACACCGTCCGATACCGAGTTTTTTCCCGCCTATGCCCCGGATGTCTTCTTCGACGAGGCCGGGAACGCCTGGCTGCGGCTGTTCCGCAACGACGACAAGAGCGAGCCCTACCGCTACGACGTCTTCTCGCCCCAGGGCGTCTATCTGAAGCAGTACGTCCTGCCCTGCCGGATTTACCAGGTCCGAAATGGAAAAATGATCGCCGTGACTGAAACGGAGGAAGGCTTTCGGGTGTTGAAGTGTTATCGGTTCTAAGCGACGGGCTTGTTGGGCCCGAGTGATAGGATTCGAGGCCGAGGCGCGTCTATAGAGATGAGGGCCTTCGGCGCCGAGCTCGGCGGCCGCGTTGATTTAGCTTTGACTTCGCGGCTCGAATGCTGGTATTTAGATAGCGACAGGGAGGCGATGGGCGACAGCCGGACGGTTGGGATGGGAGAAACGCGTTCGCGTTTCGCCCCGGCTGTGTCTTCGTCGCCTTCATCGGCTCGATCCGCCCCGCCAATCGTGCTGTGGCCTGAATAATCCCATTTTCACAATCAATCGAGGTGGACGATGGTCATTCCCAGGAAAGCCGTAGGCATCTCTCTGCTCGTCCTCGCCGTCGCGGCGGCGGGATATTTCTTCATCATCAAGAAGGGGCCGGCGAAGGCCGACGCAACCGGCGCGCCCGGGTCCGCAGAAGCGGCTTCGGGCACCGTGGCCGGAGCGCCCGGCCAGCCCGAACAGAAGACAGAGCCCGCCCCCATCCAGGTCAAGGCCATCACGGCGACCAAGGGCGACCTGGTCATGACCTTGAAGTCTCCGGGCGAGGCTTACACCGAGAAGAAGATCGCCGTCAAAGCCGAGGCCTCGGGCGTCATCCAGAAGCTGGCCGTGGCCGAAGGCCGCCGCGTCAACGCGGGGGACGTCCTGGTCGAGATCGATGACCGCGAGTACCAGCTCCAGCTGGAGCGGCTGGAGGCGATGCGGCTGAAGTACCTCTCGGATCTCTTCCTGGAGAAGCAGTTCGCGGGCGCCGACAAAGAAATCGCTCCGGCCGTGCTGGACAAGCTGGCCAAGGCCCAGGCGGAGTACGAGAAGGTCTCGGCCGCCTACGTCAAAGGGCTGGTGGCGCAGGCCGAGCTCGACCGGGCCCAGAAGGACTTCGAGCTGGCCCTGATCGAAGCCGGGCGCAAGAAGGACGAGATCATGGCCTCGACCAAGAACCTGACCCAGGCCGAGATCGACGTCAAGCTGGCCCGGCTGGACCTGGAAAAGACCCGCATCCGGGCTCCCTTCGCCGGCGTCATCACCGACCTCAAGGTCTCGCCGCAGGAGCGGATCGACGCCGGCCGCGAGCTCTTCACCCTGGTCGACATCTCGCGCATCAAGGTCAAGGCCAAGGTCCTGGAGAGCGAGATCGGCAAGATGCAGGCCGGCCGCGAAGTGGATCTGCAGTTCGCCGCCTACCCGGGCCGGACCTTTAAAGGCGTCGTCGAGGCCATCAGCCCGATCGTCAATGCCGAGGACCGGACTTGCTCCGTCCACGTCGCCGTGGCCAACGCAACCGGCGAGCTGAAGCCCGGCATGCACGCCGAGGTGGAGATCGCGGCCGACATCTACAAGGACCGGCTGGTCGTGCCCCAGAACGCGGTTCTCGTGCGCGGCGGGCGCAAGCTTGTCTTCGTGGTCGAGGGGCCGCTGGCCAAGTGGCGCTACGTCGAGATCGGGCTGGAGAACGAGAAGGTGGCCGAGATCCTGCCCAGCACCGAGCCGGGCTGGGGCATCCAGCCGGGCGAGCAGGTCATCATCGAGGGCCATTTCACCCTGGCCCACGACGCCAAAGTCGTGGTCAAGAACTGAGGCTCGAGGTGACCATGACGGCGAGAACGAGCGCTGACGGCGTTTATCGGCGATCCTCCTTATCGGCGCGGCGGCGGCCGGGGCGCAGAGCCCGCCGGCCGGTCAGGCGGGGAGCGGAACACCCGTGTCCCTGACCCTGGCCGAGTGCATCGAAAGGGCACTGAAATCCAATCTCGACCTGTCGATCGAGGCGATCAATCCGGCCATGGCCGAGGAGGCTAGGCGGATCACTCGGGAGCAGTTCCTGCCGCAATTCCAGGCCTCCACCCAGTACGGGAATCAGAAGATCCCCTCCACCTGGGGTGTGGAAGGACCCACGGTTCTGACCAAGAGGGACTATTTGAATCTCAACTTGAGCCAGCACCTTGTCACCGGAACGGACCTGACTGTAAGCGCCTATTCTCAGATGACCGATACGACCCGCGCCTACACCACGGTCAACCCGTCCTACTACAGCGAGCTGCGCTTCAGCCTCTCGCAGAAGCTGCTCAAGGGCTTCGGGCCGACCGTCAACCGCTACGAGACGACCAAGGCGGAGCGCCAGATCGATCAGTCCCTCGGGACGCTCAAGTCGGCCGTCCTGACCACGGTCTACAGTGTGGAGGAGGCCTACTGGAACCTGGTCTATGCCCGCGAAAGCCTGCGCGTCCTCGAAGCCTCGCTGGCCCAGAGTCGCGACACCCTGGCCCGCAACCGCGAGGCGGCCCGCATCGGCTCCAAATCCGCCGTGGACGTCTTAAGCGCCGAGACCGAGGTGGCCTCGCGCGAGACCTCGCTCCTCTCCGCCCGGGCCGGCGTCGAGAAAATGGAGAATCGGCTCAAGGTCCTGTTGAACATGCCGGTCGGGACGGACGGAGGGGAGGAGCCTTCCGCCCCGCTCCTGCCCGTGGAGAAGCCGACGGCCGAGCGGCGGACGATCGCGCTGGAAGACGCCCTGCGGACGGCCCGTGCCCAGAGGCCCGAGATCGCCCAGGCGGAGAGCCGGGTCGGGGACGCCTCGCTCGATGTCCGCTACAACCGCAATCAGCTCCTGCCCGATCTGCAGATGAGGTTCTCGATCTGGGACCCCGGCCAGTCGGGGATCAAGTACATCTTCCAGGACAACAACCCCCTGAGCGGGATCATCTTGGACAAGGTCGTGGGCGGACGCTGGGACTCGTTCCGCGACCTGATCAAGCAGAACTACAAGAATGTCTCCTTCGACCTGACCCTGACCGTGCCGCTGGGAAGCCTTTTGTCGCGAGCGCCGCTGGCCAGGGCCCACTTGGCCGAGGACAAAGCCCGCATCGAGCTCGAGAAGGCGCGAAAAAACCTGGATGCCGAAGTCCTGAACGCGGTCAAGGACGTGGATGTGGCTTGGATGAAGATCGAGGCCTCGGGAAGATACCGCGAGCTGATGGAGAAGCGGGTCGAGGCCGAGAGCCAGAAATACCAGATGGGGCTGGTCGGCAGCGAGTGGCTGTTCAGCTACCAGCGGAGCCTGGACCAGGCCAAGGCCGACGAGATCCGGGCCGTCGTCGACTACCGCATCGCCCTGGCCCGGCTGGAGCAGGTCCTGGGCACGACCATCGAGTCCAAGGGGCTGCGGTTTCGGGACTATGAGCTTTAACTCGCACTCCGTGAGCATCCCGAGGTTGTTCTCATGAAAATCATCCGCGCCGCCGTCGACCGGCCCGTTACCGTCTACATGTTCTTTCTGGCCGTGGTCTTGCTGGGGCTGGTCTCCCTGCGCGAGCTGAGTGTGGACCTCCTGCCCGACATCAGCTACCCGCGCCTTTCCGTCGTCACCCGCTTCGCCGGGGTCGCCCCGGAGGAGATCGAGACGCTGGTCACCCGGCCGCTCGAGTCCGCGGTCAGCCGCATCCCCGGCCTGCGCCGCGTCGAGACGATCTCCAAGGAAGGCGTCTCCTATATGACCCTGGAGTTCGACTGGGGCACGAACATGGACTTCACCATGCTCCATGCCCGCGAGCAGCTGGACAACGCCCGCGACGTCCTGCCCGAGGACGCCGAGAACCCGACCATCATCGCCCTCGACCCGCAGAGTAAGCCCATTATGACCCTGGCCCTGACCGGGGGCCGCAGCCTGCTCGAGCTCAAGGAGTTCGCCGAAGAGCTGGTCAAGCCGCGGCTGGAGCAGGTGGAGGGCATCGGCGCGGCCGAGATTACCGGCGGTGTCGAGCGCGAGATCCACGTCGAGGTCGATCCGTCCAGGCTGAGCCTGTACGGGCTGACCATTTCCGAGGTAGCCTCGCGCATCGACTCCTTCAATCGCAACCTGCAGGGCGGAACCATCCGCAAGGGGACGTTCAAATACGCCCTCCGGGTCATCGGCGAGTTCGAGTCGCTGGATGAAATCGGCGAGATCGCCATCAAGACCACGGCCGAGCGCGGGGTCGTGCGCCTGCGCGACATCGCCCGGGTGGAGGACGGCATCAAGGAGCGCCAGGGCATCACCCGCATCGACGGCAAGGAGAGCATCGGGCTGCTTGTTCGCAAGGAGTCCGGGGCCAACACCGTCAAGGTGACCAAGCTGGCCCAGGAAGTCCTGGACCAAGTCCGGCGCGAGACCGAAGGCATCGACATCCGCCTGGTCAACGAACAGGCCCGCAGCATCCGCGAGGCCATCGGTGCCGTGCGGAACGAGCTTGTCCAGGGCGCCATCCTGGCCTTTCTCATCCTGCTCATCTTCCTGCAGGAGTGGAAGACGCCGCTGATCATCGACACGGTCATCCCGATCTCGGTCATCGGGACGTTCGCACTGCTCTTCTTCAGCAAGATCTCGATCAACATCATGTCGTTGGGCGGCCTGGCCTTGGGGGTGGGCATGCTCGACGACTGCGCCGTGGTCGTCTCGGAGAACATCTATCGCCACCGCAGCCTGGGCAAGAGCCATGCCCAGGCAGCCTATGACGGGGCCAAGGAAGTCGCCGGAGCGGTCATCTCGACCGCCCTGACCACGATCGTCGTCTTCCTGCCTGTCATCTATGTGCGCGGCGTCGCCGGCCAGCTCTTCAAGGACACCGCCCTGACGGTGACCATCTCGCTGCTCGTCTCGCTGATCGTCTCGCTGACGCTGCTGCCGACGCTGCAATCCCGCACTTTCCGGGTGCAGGGGATGGATGCGTCGCTCCGCGGCAAGGGTGGCATCCGGCCCCGTTGGGCCAAGCCGAAGTCGGCTTTCGGCTGGTTGCTTGCCCCCTTCTTCGGCCTGCGTTGGCTTTTCTATATGGTGGTCCGCGGAATCGGGCTGGTCCTCGACTTCGTCTTCTCCTGGCTGGCTCAGGCTGTGATCCTGCTGGCCAAGCTAGTCTTTCTGCCAATCAAGCCCATCCTCAATCTCATCTTCCGCGGCTTCAATGCGGTATATACTCGTTTTACCGCCTGGTACGATCGGACCCTGACCTGGTGCCTCGACCACAAGAAGGCCGTATTGGGTTGGTCGCTCCTCTTCTTCGGCGTGACCTTTAGCCTGGGCTTCTTCCTCAAGAGCGAGCTGATGCCCAAGCTCAAGACGACCAGCTTCGAGCTGGCTCTCAAGGCCCCGGTGGATTATTCGCTCGAGCAGACCTCCGAGATCGCCTCTCTCCTGGAGAGCGAGGTACGCGCCAGGCCCGAGGTCAAGACGGTGATGTCCCAGGTGGGTCTGGTTTCGGGCTTGGAGAGCGCGGACCCCGACGTCTCGCTCAACTCGGCCCGCCTATTCGTCGAGGTCGGCCGGCCCGATCAGCTCGACGGCGCGCTGGAAATCCTTCGCCGCCGTCTGGCCTCTTTTCCCGACGTCACGTACACCGTGACCAAGGAACAAACGACCTTATCGCAGTTCATCGCCTTCAGCGCGGCCGAGATCGGTCTGCGGATCAAGGGCGATGACCTGGAGCGGCTGCGCGAGATCTCCGAGACTCTGATGGGCAAGCTCCGGGCCATCCCGGGTATTGTCGATGTGGCCAGCAACTGGGGCGAGGGCAAGCCCGAGTTCAAGGTCTCGGTGCGCCGCGACGCTCTGGAGAAGTACGCCGGCCTGACTCCGGCCGCGCTGGGCGACTTCATCGTCGGGGCGGTGCGGGGGCGCGTCGCCACGCAGTTCAACGAGATGGAGAAGAAGTACGACATCCTGGTCCGGACCGAGGGGGCGGAGCGGCGGGCCATCGACGAGCTGCTCGACGAGCCTTACCCCCTGCAGGGCAAGCTGATCCCGTTGCGCGAACTGGTGACGGCCGAGGTGGTGCGGGGGCCCAAGGAGATCCGGCGCGAGAACCAGGGGCGCGAGGTCCTGGTCACGGCCGGCCTGCGCGGGACCAAGATCAGCGAGGCGGCCCCGGCCGTGGCCAAGGCCATCGCCTCGATCGAGCTGCCCTCGGATTACCGCATCGTCTTCGGCGGCGAGCGCGAGGAGATGCGCAAGTCGTTCAAGAGCCTGATGCTCGCCCTTCTCCTGGCCGCCCTGCTGACCTATATGATCATGGCCGCCCAGTTCGAGTCGCTGATGCATCCCTTCCTGGTCATGTTCACCATCCCGATGGGTGTCGCGGGCACCATCGTGGCCCTGCTCATCACCGGGCAGACGATCAACGTCATCTCCATCATCGGCCTGGTCGTGCTGGTCGGGCTGGTCGTCGATGACGCCGTCGTCGAGGTCGACTACGCCAATCTCTTGCGACGACAAGGCAAGGCCTTGCGCCCGGCCGTGCACGAGGCCTGTATGACCCGGCTCCGGCCCATACTGATCGCCTCCTTCTCGACCATCTTCGGCCTTCTGCCGATGGCCTTGGGCTTGGAGACCGGCGGCGAGCTGATGCGGCCCCTGGGAATCGTCGTCCTGAGCGGCATGACCTTCTCGACACTGCTGACCCTCATCCTGATCCCGGTCATGTACGAGGCCGTGGAGAAGCGGAAGCGGCCATGAAGGCCCTGATCGACCGCCCCATCGCCACGGCGATGCTCTTCGTCGCCCTGCTGGTGCTGGGCGTCTACTCCTTCCTCAACACCCCGCTCGAGCTGGCGCCCAAGGAGGAGTTTCCCCAGCTCGACGTGTTCACCTCGTGGCAGGGCGTGCCCCCCGAGATCATCCAGACCCAGGTCACGGCGCCGTTGGAAGAGGCCTGCGCCGCGGTCAAGGGGGTGACCAAGATCGGCTCGATCTCCCAGATCGGGTCGAGCCGCATCACCCTGGAGTTCGACCCCAAGACCGACATGGACTTCGCCCTGCTGGCCCTGCGCGAGGAGCTGGCCAAGGCCCGCCGCCTCCTGCCGGCCGGCATCCGGCCGAGCGTGCAGCCCTATGTTCCCGACGACTTTCGAACCAGCCCTTTCTTGAGCATGACCATTTCGGGGCCCTACTCGCTGCAGCGCCTGCGGGAGATGGTCAACGACAAGCTCGAGTTCGGGCTGGGGGCGGTCAAGGGCGTCTCCAAAGTCGAGATCCTGGGCGGCTCGGAGGCCGAGGTCAAGATCGTACTGGATAAGAAATCGCTGAAGGCCTACAACCTCCAGCCTTTCCAAGTCAACTCGGCCCTGTCCAGTCGTCTGCGGACCTATCCCACGGGGCGGGTGAACAAGGGCGAGCAGGAGTACCTCTTCAAGTTCGCCGATGCCGTGGACAGCCTGCAGGAGATCCGGGACACCATCGTGGCGAACACGGGCGGCCACGTCATCAAGATCAGTGATGTGGCCGAAGTCGGCATTTCCTACAGCGAGGTCTACAGCATCCACCGCATCAACGGCCAGCCGACCGTCAGCCTGACCCTGATGAAGGAGAAGGGGGCCAACACCCTGCGTGTCGCGGCCCAGGTCAAGGACGCGCTGGAGAGGATCAAGCAGGAGCTCCCGTCCAACCTCGTCTTCAAGACCGAGGACGACGAGAGCGAGGAGATCCGCAAGAACCTGGCCGACCTCTACCGGTTGGCCGGGTTGATCACCCTGATCATCTTCATCATGATCTTCGCCGTGTTGCGGCGGCTCAAGCCCTCGCTTCTCATCCTGTCCTCGATCGCCTTTTCCGTCGTCATCACCTTCAACCTGATCTACTTGTTCAAGGTCTCGCTGAACATGCTGACCCTGGGCGCGCTGGCCTTGGGCTTTGGGATGTTCGTGGACAACTCCATCGTCGTCTTCGACAGCATCCTTCGTCTGAAAGAGCGGGGGATGCCGGCCAAGGAGGCGGCGGCCCAGGGGCCCAAAGAGGTCTTCGTCGCCGTGCTGGCCTCCACCCTGACCACGGTGGCCGTCTTCTGCAGCTTCCCGTTCTTCCAGGGCAAGCTCAAGATCTACTACCTGCCGCTGGCCATCGTCATCACTTCGGCCTTGCTGGCGTCGCTGCTCGTCTCCTACACCCTGATCCCGGCCTTGGCGCCGCGTTTCCTGGACGATAAAGGCAGGAAGCCCAAGCCGCCGCGACCGGACAAGGGCGACGGCCGTTGGCTTCGGTTTCTCATCCGGCGGCCGCTCGAAGTCCTGCTCATCGTCGTCTTCATCCTGGGCGGAACGTACAAGTGGTTCCGGTCCGAGGTTTCGATCGGCGAATGGTTCCGCTGGACCTCGCGCGAGTACCTGGTCATCCAGATCGGCATGCCGGCCGGGACCGAGATCGCCCGCACCGACGAGGCTATCCGGGCCTTCGAGGCCAAAGTCCTGGAGCAGCCCTACGCCACCGACATGAACACCCGGGTCATGATGGAGACGGCCTATCTGCGGATCGAGTTCCCGCCGGACATCGAACGTTCCGCTTATCCCTACATACTCAAAGAGGAGCTCATCCAGCTGGCCACCCAGTTCGCCGGGATGAACCTCTACGTCAGTGGTTTCGACCAGAACTCCTATGCCTCGAGCATGGGCACGGGCACTATGTACGGCTCGCGGATCAAGTTCACGGGCTACAACCTGAAGAAGCTCAAGGAGATCACGGCCGACCTGATCAAGACGATCAAGCGTAATCCCAGGGTCAAGGAGGCCCAGACCACCTCCAGCCGCTGGGGATGGTACCGGGGAGACTCCTTCGAAAACATCCTCAAGCTCGACAAAGCCGCGCTGCGCAAGTATGACATCGATCCGCTCTATCTTTATTACACCCTGCAGACGGTCATCCAGGGCAAGTTTGGACGCCCGGCTCGGATCATATCGGGCGGAAAAGAGATCGCCGTCGACGTCAAGTCGCCCGAGGCCGAGACGCTGGACCTGCGCGGGCTTTGGGAGACCATGATCAAGACGAGGGGCGGGGAGTACCTCCGGCTGGGCGAGATCGTAACCCACCAGGAGATTCCCATCGCCGGCTCCATCGATCGCGAAAACCAGCAGTTCCAGATGATTCTGATGTGGGAGTTTCGCGGTCCGGCCAAGGCTGAAGAGCGCTACCGCAAAGGCGTTTTCGCCTCTCTGAGCCTGCCGCCCGGGTTCAAGGCCGAGATGGACGAGGGCTTCCGGATGACCTCGCAGGAGAAGCAGCAGATCTTCATCGCCTTGGGCGTCTCGCTGATCATCATCTTCATGATTCTGGCCGCGCTCTACGAGTCGTTCGTCCAGCCTTTCTTCATCCTGCTGGCGGTGCCGCTGTCGCTCGTCGGCGTTTGGGTGGCCTTCGTCGTAGCCGGTTGGTCGTTCGATGTCTCGGCCTACATCGGCGTTATCCTGCTCAACGGCATCGTGGTCAACAACGCCATTCTGCTCGTCGACCAGATCAATTTGAAGCGGAAGCGGGGCGAAGGAATCGTCGACGCGGCCGTGCATGCGACGATGGATAGGGCGCGCCCGATCCTGATGACCATGGGCACGACCGTCCTGGGCATGCTGCCGATGCTGCTCATCGTGGCCGATACGACCAAGCGCCAGATCTGGACCTCGCTGGCTCTCTGCACGGTGGGGGGGCTGGTCACGTCGTCCCTGGCCATCTTGCTGATCGTGCCCGTTTATTACGTTCACGGCGAAAAGCTGCGCGGCTGGGCCGCCCGCCTGGCCGCCGGCCTGCGAAGCGGGAAATCAACGATGTCTTGACCTACGGCAATTGATCATCGTATAGATGATCGTATGGAACATACGATATCTCATCCGATCTATGATCGTATCGCCGGCTATCCGCGGGTGGACCTCATCCACCGTCCGACGCCGATGCGCCGTCTGGACCGCCTGACGGCCGAGCTGGGCGGGCCGGAGATCTGGATCAAGCGCGACGACCTGACCGGGATGGCCTTTGGCGGCAACAAGACGCGCAAGCTCGAATTCATCATGCCCGACGTCCTGGCCAAGAAGGCCGAGGTCCTGGTCACCTGGGCCAGCCTGCAGTCGAACTGGGCCATGCTGACGGCGGCCGCCTGCGTTCGCTACGGCGTCCATCCCGTCCTGGTCCTCTTCAAGACCTATGACTTGCCGCCCGAGCCGGACGGCAACATCCTGCTCGACCGCCTGTTGGGAGCGGAGATTCGCTTCAAGGAAGCGGGTAAAGGCAAGCTGGTGACTCAACCCAGCGCCCTGGCCGCGGCCGAGGAGGCGGCGGCCGAGTTCCGGGCGGCGGGCAAGCGCGTCTATGTGATTCCCGTCGGCGGATCGGTCCCTGCTGCGGACATGGACCGCCCGCTCGGAGCGGTAGCCTATGTCGATGCTTTTGCCGAAATGCTGGCCCAGACGCGGGCGGCCGGATTCGTCCCTGACGCGGTCGTCCATTCCACGGGCTCCGGTTCAACCCAGGCCGGGCTCATTCTGGGCGCCAAGGCGCTGGCCCCGGCGACGCGCGTCGTCGGCATCAGCGTCTCGGACCCGGCCGATTCGTTCTCGGCCATCGTCCGGGACGTCGTCTCGGCGACCGAACGAGAGCTGGGGATCGGACAGCCGGCCTCTCCCGAGGACGTCATCGTCTTCGACGAGTTTATCCGCGACGGCTACGGCATCGTCAATGAAGAAGTGGCCGAGGTCATCCGCCGCGTCTTCCGGGCCGAGGGCATCGTGCTCGACCCCGTCTATACCTCCAAGGCCTTCATCGGGCTGATCGACCTCATCTCTCGGGGCTATTTCAAGAGGGGAGAGAAGGTCGTCTTCTTCCACACCGGCGGTACGCCGGCGCTCTTCCCCAACCGGGCTTTTCTCTCCCCATAAAAAAGGGCGCGGCGGGTGCCGCACCCTTGAGGAAATCCGTTCGCTCCCGGTTTTACCGGATATTGCTGTTGTTCAGGTACTTGAGGAACTCGCTGTCCGTCCCCAGCACCATCCAAGTCTCCTTGGTCAGGCTGGTCCGGTAGGTGTCGAGCGACTTCATGAAAGCGTAGAACTCGGGGTCCAGGTTGTAGGCCGCGGCATAGATCCGGGTCGCCTCGGCGTCGGCCTTGCCCTTCTTTTCCTGGGCCGTGCGGTAGGCCTCGGACTGGATGCGCTTGAGCTCGCGCTCCTTCTGGCCCCGGATCTCGGCGCTCTTGCCGTCGCCCTCGGAGCGGTACTTGGAGGCGATCCGCTTGCGCTCGGCGATCATGCGGTCGAAGACCTTGCGCTGGACCTCCTCGACGTAGTTGACCCGCTTGATCCGGACGTCCTTGAGCTCGACCCCGAACTGGGGGGTGATCTTGGCCGCGTTCTCCAGGATGATGTTGGACAGCTTCTCGCGGCCGGTCTCGATCTTGGAGGTGACTTCGGAGAAGTCGAGCAGGGCCGAGTCCTCGGAGATCTCGAAGGCCCGGTTGGAGGAGCGCACGACCTCGATCAGGTCGAATTTGGCGATAGTGTTGCGGGTCTCGCCGTCGACGATGTCGTCCAGCCGCGAGTGGGCGCCTCGCTCGTCGTTGACGCGCTGGAAGAAGACCAGCGGATCGCTGATCCGCCAGCGGCAGTAGGTGTCGACCCAGATATACTTCTTGTCCTTGGTCGGAATCTGGTTGGGGTCTCCGTCCCAGGACAGCCAGCGCTTCTCGAAGTAGTTGGCTTTCTGGACGAAGGGCATCTTGAAGTGGACGCCCGGGGTGGTCACGGCGCCGCCGATCGGCTCGCCGAACTGGGTGATGACGACCTGGGTGGTTTCGGTAACGACGTAGACCGAGCCCAGCAGGAGGATGACGGCGATGCCCGCCAGCCCCAGCAACAGGTAGTTCCGCACCTTAGCCTTCACTTCTTCACCTCCGGGTTGAGGTTGAGCAGGGGCAGCAGCCCTCGCGACTTGTCGTCCATAATGAACTTCTTCTCGATCTTGCTCATGACCTCGTTGATCGTCTCCAGGTAGAGCCGCTTGCGGGTGACGGAGGGCGCCTTGACGTACTCGCGGTAGACCTGGGTGAAGCGGCTGGCGTCGCCCTGGGCGTTGTTGACCCGTTCCATGGCGTAGCCTTCGGCCGCCCGGATGGCCTGCTCGGCCTCGCCCTGGGCCTTGGGGATCTCCTGGTTGTACTCGGCCCAGGCGTCGTTGATCTTGCGCTCCTTCTCCTGCAGGGCCTCGTTGACGTCGTTGAAGGAGGGCTTGACCGAGTCGGGCGGGTTGACGTCCTGCAGAATGACCTGGTTGACGTCGATGCCGATTTCGTACAGGTCGCAGAGCCTCTGCAGCTCCTCCTCGGCCTCGGTCGCGATACGGGCCCGACCGATGGTGATGATCTCGTCCACGGCGTTGTCGCCGATGACCCGGCGGACGACGGCCTCATTGATGTCGCGGAAGGTCGTCTCCGTGTCCCGCATCTTGAACAGGAACTTGTAGGGATCCTTGATCTTGTACTGGACGATCCACTCGACGATGACGACGTTCAGGTCGCCGGTCAGCATGAGCGCTTCCCTGGCTGCGGACTCAGGGACGTCGAACTCGGACTTGATGCCGGCCTGGGTCGTCCGGAAGCCGAACTCCTGCTTGAGCTGGCGCTGGACCGGCACCTTGGTCAGGGTTTCGATCCCCAGCGGTATCTTGAAGTGCAGGCCGGGCTCGCTCGTCCGGGTGAACTTGCCGAACCGGAGGATGACGCCCATCTCGTCCGGGGCGACCTGATAAAAGGCGCCGGAAAGCACGATCACGGCCACGGCGACGATGGCCACGATCCGGATCAAGTTCTTGGGAATCTTGGGCATGCGGATCTCATACGTCGGGATATTGGTGGGCATTCCTCCTCCTTTGATATCACTCGCGAATTCCCGCGTTGCCGTCGATTCGCGGGGAGCTCCGATGTATCATCTGTATTATACGGGAAAAGCCAGGAAAAGTTGAATCGGCTGAGGAGCGGCCGGGAGTCCGGCTGCTTATAGGTCGTCCAGATCCCTTTCGCTCACGTCCAAACGCGAGACGTCGATGTCCTCGACGGTCTTGAGACCGGAGCCGGTCAGGACGAGGATGTCCGGCCCCCGGCCCGGACCAAGCTTGCGCGCCGCGGCCAGGGCGACGGCGGAAGCGGGATCGCAGAACAGCCCCTCGCGCGCGGCCAGGAGCGATTGGGCCCGCAGGATTTCGGGCTCGTTCACCGCGGCCATGGTACCGCCGCAGGCGCGAAGCAGACTGAGCGTCAGGTCGCCGCCCGGAGGGAAGGGATTGGAAATGGCATGGGCGATCGTTCGGGGGCGAGGGAAGCGGCGGACGACGGACGCGCCGCGGGCGAAGGCCCGGGCTATGGGAGCGCATCCCGATGCCTGGGCGCCGACGAAATTGGGCAGACGCTTGACGGCACCAGCATCCTGCAAGTCGCGAAAGGCCCGCATCAGTCCGATCAGGTGGCCGCCCGCGCTGACCGGGACGATGATCCTCACCGGCCGGCGGCCGTCGAAGGCGGCGGCGCCGAGGCTCTCGAAGATTTCATACCCCGTGACCTTGTACCCCTCGATCCGAAAAGGGTCGACCGAGTTCATGAAATAGATGCCGCGCTTGCGGCCGATCGCGAAGCTCTTCTTGAAGAGGGCGGGATAGTCGCCGCGAACCTTGATTACGGAAGCGCCGTGCACGGCGGCGGCGATGATCTTCTCGCGCGACGTGCCGTCCTTGACGAAGATGAGGCCCTTCAGCCCGGCTTTGGCGGCGTAGGCGGCGGTGGAGCCGGCCATGTTGCCGGTGGAGATCGTCCCCATCCTCTTTATGCCGAGCTCGACCGCCTTCTGAACGGCGATGACGGTGCCGCGGTCCTTGAAGCTTCCGGTCGGGTTGGCCATCTCGTTCTTGGCCAGAAGCCGGGGGAGGCCGAGCTCGGCGGCCAGACGCTGGAGAGGGAGCAGGGGAGTCCGGCCTTCGCCGAGCGAGAGATCCGGGTCGAACTCGGCCAATGGGAGAAAATCAGCGTAGCGCTCATAGATCGACGAAGCGGAAGCAAGGATGCGCCTGACCTGCTTGGCGCGCACGAGAAGAGGCCAGCCGTGAACGGGGCAGAAGGGATAGTGGATGTCGAGCGGATAGGCCTTACCGCAGGCCAGGCATTCGAGAGTCCACATCTAACGTATGTCAGTCGATCACATCAGTAATGGATGCAGACAGAGATGGGGGACACCATACGTAATTCCCGAATTATTTTCGTCTACCTTTCGTTGTCGCGGGATTCCCTCTTCTCGTTCTGATGACATAGAATAACGCTTGCCATGAGCTCTTCGAAACTCCCCGCGTCGGGGCCGGTTGTGACTTCAACCGCCGATCTCGACGCCCGCTTCATGCGCCTTGCGCTGGCCCAGGCCCGAAGGGCGGCAGTCAGGGGAGAAGTGCCTATTGGGGCGGTCATCGTCCAAGACGGCAAGGTCATCGCCCGCGGATACAACCGGCCAATCACCCGGCACGATCCCACGGCCCATGCCGAGATCGTGGCGATTCGGCTCGCGGCTAAAAAACTCGGCAACTACCGCCTGACCGGCTGCGACCTCTATGTCACGGTCGAGCCCTGTGCCATGTGCCTGGGTGCGATCCTGAATGCCCGTATCCGGCGCTTGATTTACGGCGCCGACGACCCCAAGGCCGGAGCGGTTCGATCCATCGTCCGCTTTCCCATCGAAAGGACCAATCATCGCCTGGAAATAGTCGTCGGGCGTCCTGGCCGACGATGCGGCCGCCCTCCTGCGCTCGTTCTTCCGGGCGCGACGTGCCCGGCGGTAGTCTGCCCGGCCATTCCGCGCTTTCAAGAAATTGTATTGTTGCGGGCTGGTTGTGCGTCTCGGTAATTCATTGATAAAGTCTCAAGCATGCCAGACGCACAACCGCCGGGGAGCATGAGGGGGGCGGCGAGGCCCCCCTCAGGGGGTCAGCGGAGCGCCGAGGGGGGAGCTTGTCTCCCCCCTGGAAGTGTCCCGTCTCCAGGGAGATTATGGAATTGGAATTTATGAGACGGGACACTGCTTGTATTGTTCATCCCCCCTCGATCGTTCAAAATAGTGAAGGTTTCGTAGGGAGGATGGGATGAAAAAACGCCGTCGTTTGGTTTTGGTTGCTGTTTTTCTGTTTGGGATATTAAGCTTTGTCCCGGTGGGATCTAATGCCCTTCCCATCTCCGCCGGCCAGAAGGAACGCGTCTTTGCCCTGCCCGAGCTTGAAGCGCCCCGTCAGGTCGTCGTCGATAAAGGGAAGGCTTACATTTCCGATAAAAGAGACATCGTCGTATACGATCTCGCGACAGGCGCTTTGGTGACGCGGATCGGCAAGATCGGCCAGGGGCCGGGGGAGTTCAGGTTTATGCCCGGTCGGATGGCCGTTTACCCCGAACGGCTGGTCGTCGCAGATTACCCGAAGCTCCAATTCTTCTCCTTCGAAGGGCTTTATCAAGGCCAGGTTGACCAGCCGAGATTGCTCTCTCCGTATCCGTTCCTGCCCGTCGGCGTCAACTTCGTCGGCTTTCCGATGGAATCCAAGGACGACGGTTCTCTGTCCGTGCCGGCAGGACGCATCTACGGTCCCGATCTCAAGCCGTTGAGGGCGTTCTACGGCGATCTACCCGCGGGTCCGCCGCCGCCTCCGCCTCCCGGAAGCTCGATGCCGACGGCCAAGAGCGATGCGCTCCTGATCCGGGACTACGGAGAAATCAGCGTCGATGATAACAAGATCTATGTTGCCGACTCGCGCAAAGGCTTCGCCATCTCGGTCTTCGACGAGAACGGGGCTCTCCTTCGCGAGATCAAACACCCGTTCGAGAGAGTCAAGGTGCCGCCGAGCTTCATCGAAGGGATCGTCAAGGAATGGAAGGCCTCCAAGTATTGGGAGACGATCTACGCTCACAAGAATCCCGTCGTGCCGGAGTATTTCCCGGCCTTCGTGCAGCTTCAAGGTTGACGGAGGCCGGATTTATGCTGTCACATGCGGCCCAGAAGGATGGCTTGTACGAGGTCGTCGTCATGGATCTCGAGGGGAGGATCCTCGCCCGGGCGTTTCGTTTCCCCTTGACTCCGAACCACGAAGCGGCATTTCTGAACGGCTTGAAGTACGACATCGAGGGCGACAAGATCGTCTGGTTCGCCTACAACGACGCCAAGGAGATCTACGAGCTGCATATCCGCTGAAGAGCAACGCCTGCCGTCGAGGCGACGTGATGGGCGGCCGTTTCCGCTCCGGACAGGGCGCCGGAGGCGCGTCCAGGCCTTCCCTTTCGGCCTGTTTTCTGTATAATAGGGCGCGCTTCGCCGGAGTTTTCGCGCGGAGAGGTGACCGAGTGGTTGAAGGTGCCGCTCTCGAAAAGCGGTGTGCCCTTACGGGTACCGCGGGTTCGAATCCCGCCCTCTCCGTTCCTTTCCCGCGCGTTATCGACTCCCCCCCTCTCTGTAGGGGGGCAGGGGGGTAGATGCCAAGATTCTTTGGCTGGAAACGCGCGGGGCAAGCCGAGTCGATTCCCTCCCACACAGGGTAGGGTGGGTAAGAGTTTGAAAGAATCGGGAGCGTTTTGGGCACGCCCTGCACCGGTCAGCGCACTCATCGGTGTGAGGGTCGGGGGCAGGGGGGTAGATTCCAAGATTCTTTGGCGGGAAACGCGCGGGCAAGCCGAGTAAGATATGTCCACCATCAACAAAGAATGGCATCTCAGCCACCGCATGCCGACTCGGCCAACCCTCGAGCAGCGAATCGTCTGGCACATCGATCACGCCGCCAATTGCACCTGCCGTCCGATTCCGGATAAACTGAGGGCGGAAATCGCCAGATTCAAGAGGCGTCGACCAACCTAGCGCCTCTCGGGAGCACCGCCCATGATGGCTGTCGAACGCTCGCCACGGCAGATTCTATCTCGCCGTCTCGCTGTTCTCCTTGCCTTCGGCATGGCCTTGGTTGTGCCGCCCGCCTTTCGCGCAAAATTCCCCTCCCATCCCCCAAGCCCTCAAGGGCTTCGATCGCTTCGCCGCCGCCGCCATGGCCGAGCTCAAAGTCCCCGGCCTGGCCGTGGCCGTGGTCAAGGACGGCACGCCTGATCTACGCGCAGGGCTTCGGCTTCCGCGACCTCGAGAGAAAGCTCCCCGTCACACCGCACACGGTCGTTCGGCATCGGCTCCTGCTCCAAGGCCTTCACCGCGACGACCATGGGCATCCTTGTCGACGAGGGCAAGCTGGACTGGGACAAGCCCGTCCGCGCCTACCTCCCCGATTTCGTGCTTTCCGATCCCGTCGCCTCCGAGCGCCTCACGCCGCGGGACCTGATCTCGCACCGCACCGGCCTTCCCCGCCACGACATGGTCTGGATCCGGACGCCCTTCTCCCGCCGCGAGCATGTACGAGCGGCTGCGCTTTCTGGACTTCAGCCGCGACATCCGTCAGGTCTACCAGTACAACAACCTCATGGTCATGACGGCGGGGTACCTCGTGGGCGCCGTGGCCGGCTCTTCGTGGGAGGATTTCGCCAAAGCCCGCATCCTCGATCCTCTGGGCATGACCGAGACCGACTTCTCGACGAGCGATTCGCAAAAGAAGGCCGACTTCTCCAAGTCCTACACACTGGTCAAGGACGTCGTCGACGAGTTCCCCTTCTACAGCGCCGACGCCCTCGGCCCCGCCGGGTCGGTCAACTCGACCGTTCTGGATATGGCCCGCTGGATGCTCCTCAATTTGAACAAGGGCAAGTACGGCGAGGCCTTGGACAAGACCCTGATCTCCGAGCGGCAGCTGGCCCAGATTCAAGCGCCCCAGACCGTCGTTCCGGACATCCCGCGCTACTCCGAGCTCTTCTACGCCTCCTACGGCATGGGCTGGCGGGTCACGTCGTATCGCGGCCACCCTCTGGTCAGTCATGGCGGCGCGATCATGGGCTTCTCGGCCCAGGTTTCCCTGCTGCCCAAGGACGGCATCGGAGTCGTGCTGCTCAACAACCTCGAGGACACATCCCTCAACGGTCCTTTGGCCTATAACGTTCTGGATCGGCTGCTGGGCCTGGAGCCCGTGGATTGGATGCAGCGGGTCCGTGACGACGCGGCCCGCGCGGTTGCCGCGGCTGAAAAAGCCAAGCCCGATCGCGACAAGGACCGCAAAACGGGGACCACGCCTTCTCACGCCCTGGCCGACTACGCCGGGATCTATGAACACCCCGCTTATGGAACGATCACAGTCGGCCTGGACGGCGACGTGCTCAAAGCCGAATACCACCAACGGATGTTTTTATTGGATCACTATCATTACGATGTCTTCCGGATGCGCAACGATTGGATGGGCGCCGAGTACAAGGTCGAGTTCGATATCGGGCTTAAGGGCGACATCGTCTCGCTCTCGGTCCCGTTCGAGCCGAGCGTCAAAGACATCATCTTCGTACGCAAGCCGGCCGCTGCGCCGGCTATCCGCTGAGACGGAGCCAACCCCATGAAAAACGTCCCCATCGTCCTGACCGGATACGGCAACGTCGGCAAGGCTTTCGTCCGGCTCCTGGCCGACAAAAGGCTGGAGTGCGCAAGCCGCTACGGCCTCGACCTCGACCTCAAGGCCGTCTTCCGCCGTGCGGGCGGCTGGATCGCGGAAGGCTGCGACGATGCGGAGGCGCTTATAGCCGACCCGGCCGTGCCCATCGAGTCCCATCCGGGCTGGGTGCCGGGGCTGACCTTCGAAGCCGCGCTCGACCGGCTGCCCGCCGGCGTACTGGCCGAATCCACGCCTTCGAACTGGCGGACGGGCGAGCCGCAGCTCGTTTTCCTGCACAAGGCCTTGGATGCCGGCTGGAATATCGCCGCGGCGAGCAAGGGGGCCCTGGTCGTCGACTTCGCCGCCCTGACCGAGAAGGCCCGCTCGCGCGGCCTGGCCCTCAAGTATAGCGGCGCCACCGCGGCCGCCCTGCCGACGCTCGATGTCGCCACGGTGGCCCTGGCCGGCGCCGCCATCGAGCGGATCGACGGCATCCTGACGGGCACCACCAACTACATCCTGAGCCGGCTCGAGGCGGGGGAGTCCTTCGCCGAGGCGCTGGCCGAGGCCCAGGCCAAGGGCATTGCCGAGCCCGACCCGTCCATGGACATCGACGGCTGGGACACGGCTTGCAAGCTGCTTGCTCATCGCCAACGCCGCCGCCGGAACAACCCTGACCCTGGCCGACATGAAGGTGGAAGGGATTCGGAGCGTTTCGGCCGAGATGCTCCGCGATAGCCCGATCGGAAGGGAAGGCCATCAAGCTTCTCGGAAGGCTGACGATCAAGGACGGCAGGCCGACGGCCGAGGTGCGGCCGATCGCGGTCGAGCCCTCCCACCCGCTGCACGGCATCACGGGCACGGCCAAGGGCATCGCCTTCCTGACCGACTCCATGGGCACGGTCGTCCTGACCGGCGGCAAGTCCGATCCGCGGGGGACGGCGGCCGCTATGCTCAAGGATATCATCAACATCTATCGTTGACCGGACCGGGCCGTTTCTGGTACTTTATGGCGGCCTTCCACCCGCCTTTTTTACGCGGAGAGGTGTCCGAGTGGTTTAAGGAGCGCGCTTGGAAAGCGCGTGTGCGCCGCAAGGTGTACCGCGGGTTCGAATCCCGCCCTCTCCGTTCCTTTCCCCGCGCGTTGTCGAGTATTCCTCTCAATAGAGGGGCTAAGATCTCCCCCATACTTTGCGCAATTGACTTTGATTACGAAATCGATAATGATTCCTATGCGAAAGAGGCGAATCATCGCAAAACTTTCTATCTTTCTTCATTGCGAGAAACGCACTCTTGTAACCGCGCTATAGTTCCTTAGGTGCGACATCTCAATGCGGCGAAGGAGAGGGGAAATGAAACGCGTCATAGCAGTATTGTTGCTGGCTTTTGTGGCGATGGGCTTCGATTGGAACTTACCTCTTTCTACACGCGACTTTCCAACGCCCAGATTGGCGCCCGAAGGTGACGTTTCCTATGTGATGTCGGTTGCAACACTCGATTTTCAGGGCAACAAATCGGAATTCCAAGCCAAAAAAACATCCCTGGCGAAAATCGATCGTCAAAAAACGGACGACAGTGTTACCTATACTCTTTCCGGGCAAGGAGGAATGCGGATTGGACTGAAAGGCAAGCCCGCTTTCTATCAAGCGCCTCCGATCGTCGTAAAACGGAATCTGCCCGGCGATACGCTCTCGAGTGATGGTCCGGGATTGAATGCGTGGCTTTCGGTTATAAACATGACGATGAACCGTCTTGTTAATAAAGGCAAACACCTGCGATCGGGGAGTTGGGAGGAGTCCATCCTTTTCCCTCAGGAAGCGGAGTTTCCTAAAGAGATTCGTGCCCAATTTTGGGCCCGCCCCCCTACCCAAACCGGAAGACCGCTGGATACTTATTACTGTAGACAGCGGTTTGTTCTCTTTCTTTGCCTATGATCAGAAAAATATGCGCATTAACATTCAAGGTCGGTACCGAGGCGTACTTGTCTATTCGCCAGACCAGGATACATTCCTTGAATCGGCGGCCGCTCTCACTCTCTACCCTCCGAGCATGGAGGACGGCCGAGAACGAGACCGGTTCCGGATCGAACAGATCCAGTATTCGTCTGATTCTGAAGGGAAACAGCTTCTTCCAGTGCCGGATATCGGGGATTACCTTGGTTTTGCGCCCAGAGAGGTGAGCTCTTCTCCCCAAGGCAGATTGCCCGCATGGTGCGCGCAAGCTTCAACCCTCTTCAACCTTCTCCACATGGCAAGTATGTCGGCCGCGGAAGGGTCTACCAACCCGAGTTTAGCGGGGATTGAACAAAAGCTTCTCGACCTCATCGAGCATGAATACGCGGCTACGGAAAAAGTCTTAGGCAGAGCCGCGGCCGATGAGCTTCTCGGAGATTGGATGAAGCTTATCGATGCCTGGCAAACAGGGCAAACATTGGGCGTGCCGAAGGCTTTATTGGATTTAGCTGTTGATCATGCCAAAGACGCCTTCCTTGAGGCGCTCCCTTTCAATATGGGAAAGCAGTATCAGATCCTGAAGTTCACCGAGGATGTTGCCAACGCCACGATAGCGGAGCTCGACCAAGGCATAAATAGAATACGACAGTGGAATTATCAAGCCTTGAAAAAGGGCTCTCCTTTGCCGGGCTCCGATACCGTTGATTTATCTGATACAAAGCCACGGGATGTTGTGAAACAGCCCAAAAACGTCTCGACGACTCTCCCCTTTGATCCTTCTTGGCTCCGTCGCCGGCTATTATGCGCTATGGAAAGCGGGTGTACTCCCAAATATTTTTGGTGGAGGCGATGATTGCACTCCAAAATCGACTTGCTGTGAGATAAGCGGTGGCGCTCAAATCGACATGGTTTCGGTGCCGAGAATTGCAAATGCCCTTCAAATACGACTCCATATAGTTCCTCAACTTATGATTACTCTTATAACGGAAAAAACTATAAATGGTGTAGGTGTAAATGCTGATGAGTCGAGGAGACGCCATCTCTCTAAGCAAGCATCGAGTTTGCTCCACCCAGATTGATCTGTTTCTCCAGTAAGAGAGTCTTAAATGAAGGTTGGGTTGATGAAAAGTCGTAATCATTCTCTTTTCTCTACTGAATCACTACTGTCCGGTTAAAAATCCTTTTAAACACAGCTGTTTTCGCGATGGTTGGTCTTCGATGTGCTGTTGATGTTGAGCGAAAAGGCCTGTAAAATGGGCATTTTCTCGAAAAGCGTGATGCTCAGAATCTGTAGAATTGTGTAGAGGCTTGCGTGCAGGCGAAGCTGCTTGCGGATGATGGCCACCAGCACGTAAACGGAGATGGCGATCCAGATTTGCGTTTTGACCGCGTTCTCGGAGGTGCCATAGAAGGCTTTGATTCGGAGATGTTGCTTGATCCATTTGAAGAACAGTTCGATCTGCCATCGGGACTTGTAGAGCAGGGCGATGGTCAGAGCGGGTACGCTGAAGTTGTTGGTCAGGAACACGAGCTTCTTGCCCGTCGTTGGATCGGTATACCCGATGCGCCGCAAGGCATCGGGATAGCCGCGACGAGAGTAGAAGCCTTGCAGAGTAATCGTCTGATCGAAACGGAGCCCAGGCGCTTCTTGACCGGACGGGAATAGCGGCGTCGGAACTGGAAATTGGTTTTGGCTCGGGTGACGAAGAACGCACCATGGCCATGAATGCGATGAAGTCGGGCGAAATCCAGATAGCCCCGGTCCATGATGTAGAAGGCGCCGGCTTCGAAGGGCAACTCGTCGAGGATGTTGACGTCGTGAACCTTGCCGGAGGTAATAATGACAAGGGTCGGAAAGCTTCCCTGCAGGGTCAGCAGCGTATGCAGTTTGACGGCGGCTTTGTGCTTTCGGAACTTGGCCCACGGGAACAAGGACAGACAGAGATCGATGGTGGTGGAGTCCAAGGCATAGGCGGCCTGCTTCAATTCGACGCCGAAATCCTCGTCGGCGTACAGGACGGAGGCTTGCTCGATCAGGACATGAGCGAAGTCGGCGAAGATGCGCCAATCCCGTCTTTCGTTGGCATCGGCCAAGGTGCTTCGGGCTCCCAAGCTGCGCATCCCCGCATGATAGAGCTTGGATCCACGGCCCGCAGACAGGTCTCGATGTCGCGCAGGCTTTCCCGATAGGTCAGTTGAGCAAACGCCATGATCAGGAACTGCTCGTAACAGGTCAACGATTTGGCGTAACGGTTGCCCTGGTACCGCCTCACGCACTTGTCGAATTCGTATCTCGGCAACCAGTCCATCACTTGGGCAAAGATGATCCGGCCTTCGTGCATGATCGCGTTCCTCCGGAGAAAATCCGGGAAAAGTATCACACAAAGGCGGAATGGCGTTGAAATCGACAAAACTCATGACAGCACTTTCAGGCTTATAATATGGGCCTCAAACGCAGATTGGCCAATTTTTAACCGGACAGTAGTGATACTTAATTATGTTTTTCCAGGCCGCAGCTTGATTGAACGTCGGCTCTTCGGCTTCATCCATATCACGTTCTTTTCGTAGGATGTGTTCTTGTCTCTTTTACCTTTGTCTTAGCTTGTCGTCGGGCGCCGGCCGACGACACGGAAGCCGGCCGAATCGAGGAAGCGAAGAAGCTATTAAAGACGATGGATTTGCGGTCTCTTGTGGATGGCCTGACTGAGGGAAGATCGGAAGCAAAGCCTGGAATCGATAAAGAAGCTTTTCGTGACTTCATTAGTCGCGAGATTCGTTGGCCCGAGCTGGAGAAGATGATACTTGATGCCTTGGCCAAGCACTTCACGACCTTGGAGATTCGCGATTTGGCCGAATTCCAAAACCGATCTGAAGGCAAGTCGCTGATCGAAAAGCTTCCTGCCTATCAGGCGGATATCGGTCCGACCCTTCAGGCGGAAATCCAGAGAGCCATCGCGGCCGAGGAGTATTCCCGAACAAAACTACATTGGGACTCGCCCCATCTCGAGTTGACGCTCGGTCCGGCTGATGAGGTTATTACAGCGGAATTCAGCTTCCGCAATGAGGGCTCGCAACCCATCCGCTTGCTCACCATTACGACTTCATGCGGGTGCACGACGGTGAAGCCGGAGAAAACTCGAGTATCAACCGGGCGAACGCGGCATCATACGAGCCATATTTTCCAGAAGCAACCTCACCGGAGTCAGAGAAGAAAAAGTTTATATCACGACCGACGAATTGGCCAAGCCTTCGATCTCGCTCCAATTGAGAGTGACTATCTCCGAACCAGTTAAGATCACGCCGCCTCTCGTCATATGGGGGAGCGGGGATGCAACGGTGACGAAGACGGTTTCTTTTGAAATTCCCCCCCGGGGTGGAGATGGACATCGTCGGAATCGAATCCGTACCTGGTGTTTTTTCGGCTCGATCGGTTCTCGATAAGCAAAATCAAATATATTTTGTGGATTTAGTTCCGCGCTCCGGGGCCAAGCCGATGTCCGGCCGATTTTTTGTTCTTGCCGCCGTTGGAGACGGTAGAGTCGCTCGTATTCCCGTCTTTCTGCGGATAATGCCATCACAAGATGCTAATCCAGGAAAAAAAAGGTTTCGGCTTGGGCTGACGCGATATGGATTGATGCCCGATCCGCGGCCGAGTCTGGTAAATCCCATCTGCCTGGAGCCCTTCTTTTAGTCGAGGAATCCTGGGACGACCAATTCGAATTCTTGTTGGCGCGATGGGTTCCTGAAAAGCCCATAGTTTACGGTGAGTACTCTGGGCAATTAGGTAGAATTATTCAACGGTTAAAGAATTATGGGCTCGGTAATCTACATATCATCGTTTCTCAAGATTAGCAGTCCCGCGCCAGATGACTATTGAACGGAGCAAGCGGATACAAATTAGGGGAATATTTACGTGTTCATCATGATCCATCTTGCGAATATTGGATATTCACAGGTTGCATCCCCTGAATCGATCGATCTAACCCGCGCAATACAGATGGCTATCGCTCAAAACAGGGCTTTAGCTCTGTCTGCGCTGGGCACCGCCAGCAACGCCCTCAATATCGCTAAAGCCGAGAGTGCCTTTCAGATCGATGTTCGTCCCGATCTCTATCTGGACTATGCCGGGGAACGAACAATTATCGGTACCGGCCTTCTGGCATCAAAAAAATGGGCTTCGGGAACGCGCGCGAGCGTCGAGGGAATCGCCGTCAACGCATCCGGCGATGGGAACGCGGTGAGCCAGAAGATTCTGCGAGTAGAGATCGCTCAGCCGCTTCCCGCAGTTTCGGTTCGTTGGTACAACGGGAGGCCGTAGTCCAGGCTCGCCATGACTACTTATCCTCTCAAAGATCGTTGGAAATGCAGAAGAACGCGCTTATCATTAGTGTTGTCGCCTCTTATCGAGACATCCTACAGCTCGAGCGCCAAGTCTGGCCGAACGGCATCGTCCGATCGGATGGACAAGCTTGTCCGGCTCGCCCGGGCCAAGGAGCTTCTGGGGAGAACAACGCGCGTCGAAACGCTTCGAACGGAGCTTCTCCGCGGTCAAGCTCTGTACCGATTGGAATCCATCCGAGAGAGCCTACTATTCGAACAATCGGCTTTTGCTGAGCTTCTCGGAGCCAATCCAAACACGAAATATGTGCTAAAGCCGACGGTTCAGCTTGAACTGGATATTCCTCCCCTCGAGGATGCGGTGCGGGTGGCCATGGACAATCGGCTCGACTATGCGCAACGCCTTCAAGATAAAGAAGATGCGGGGCGGGGTGTCCGGATCGCGAATCGCAATCTCTGGCCTGATCTTAGCATCGTCGTTGGCAAGAATTGGGCAACAGGTGCTTCGGTAGTCACAGCATCAAAGCCGCTTAATCGATGGTCGGCGGGCTTGGCTCTTGATATGAGCCTCAATCTTAAAGCCGAGCGCGCAGCTCTCGAGCAGGCACGGCTATACGGGGCTTCTGCCGATCTCGAGGTTGGGATTCTCGAGCTGGCGATTACCAGGGAAGTTGGTCAACAGCGGGCGATCTGCCGCCGTGCGCAAGCCGAGCTGAAGATCGCCGAGCGCAATAAAGACATGGCTTTTTCCCGTAGGAAGCTCG
>CAWDOL010000007.1:0-16476 GCA_963803915.1 Candidatus Aminicenantota bacterium
GGTGGCGCCTTTGCGGTAGATCCAGGCGAAGGCCTGGCCGGCCCGGAAGGCCGGCTGGCCCAGGCTCCGCATCTCACCTCCCTCAGCTCCTCGAGCGTCAGGTCGCGGATGTCGGCCATGGCCTCACCGGATGCTGGTCATCAGCCAGAGCAGCAGAATGATGACGCCGACCAGGAGCCAGCTGCCTCCGAACCCGATGACGTCCATCCGGGTGGGCTTGAGGATTTCCCACTTGGACTTCGGCCGGATCTTGAGCCGGGCGATCCGCTCGGGCTCGTTGGCCGCCGCCTCTACGGCCAGCGCGTCCGCTTCCGGCGTCGCCTGGACGGGGGTGTGGATCTTGCCGTAGAAGCGGTCCAGGTCGCGCTTCGGGACGGGCTTTGTGACCAGGCTGATCAGGATGAGCAGGAGGAACGGGAACAGGGCGTCGAACCCGAACCGGGCCGCGGAAAGCTGGGCCTTGGTCCAGCCGGTAAAGTCGATCCCGATCCAGCTCAGCACCCAGATCTCGGCGTTGAAGCGGCCGAGGCCGACTTTCGGCGAGGCTGGATCGGCCGGATCGCGGCGAGCGACCTTCTCGAAAAAGACGGCGGTGGGCTCGATGACGTGCGGCCTGCGGATGACCTGGCCGACCCGCTCGGCCCGGCCCGCGGCCACGTCTTCGGCCAAGGCCCCCGTGCTGATGGTCACCGTCTGGGGCCTGGTCTCGGCCAGGAAGGCGGGGTTGGTCTTGGCCCAATTCAAGGACTGGAAGACGTTGGGGATCAGGGCATAGATCGCGAAGCAGAGAAAGACTTGGATGATGACGGCCGTCCGCGTCAGCCGGCGCCAGATGAAGCCCAGCCAGATGGGGGCGCCGAAGATGGCCGGCATGGAGATGAAGTACTGGAACAGGTAGAGGATGTTGTCGATGAACAGGGCCGTGCCGACGCCGCCCACCAGGGTCAGGGCCAGGACGATCTTGCCGACGGTCATGTAGTGGCGTTCGGTTCTGCGCGGCGCGAGGGGCTGGTAGATGTTGTGCAGGAAGAGGGCCGAGTAGGAGACGGCGTTGGCGCTCAGGGTCGACATGTTGGCGGCCAGAATGCCGACCATCATCAGCCCGATGGCGCTCGGGAACAGCAGCTCCCGCGTCATCAGTCCCCAGATCAGGTCGGGGTCGTGCAGCCGGCCGCCGAACAGCGCCACGGCCAACAGCCCGGCCAGGGCCCAGAAGATCATCAGGAAGCGCTTGAAGAACATGCCCATGATCATGCCGAAGCGGGCCGAGTTCTCGGTCTTGGCCGAGCCGGCCGTCTGCATCATCGGGGCCGAGGCGATGATCGAGACCAGGTTGGCCAGGATCATGGCCAAAATGGTGTACCAGGCGTACTCCGACGTGGTCACCGAGCCGAACAGGTTGAACATGAAGTCGGGGACCTTGGCATGGAGGCCGGCGAAGCCGCCCACCCGGACCAGGCCGATCGGGATGAGCATGAGCGAGAAGATGACGATCAGAAAGCCCTGGACGATGTCGGTCATCGCCGCGGCGATGAACCCGCCCATCACGGTGTAGGCGCTGACGACGAAGGCGAAGATGATGTAGATGAGCAGGGGGTCGGTGTAGGAGATGAAGCTCTTGAGCTCGCCCTTCTTGTTGCGGTCGTTGAGCTCCTGGTAGCGGATCCGCTGCTCCCCGGTCAGGCCCTGGTTGACCTGTCGGCGGAGGTCCTGGAACTCCGCGAACTGGGCCACGCTGGCCTTTTCGGCCGCCGTGTATTGGGCCTCGGGCTTGGGCGTCAAGGCCTGGGTCGTCTTGCCCGCGACCATGTAGCTGACGCCGCCGCCGATGAAGGCCATGACCAGGGTGAAGACGGCGAAGGCCGCCCCCAGAAACTTGCTCTTGAACCGCTCGGTGAACAAATCGCCCAGGGTGGTCAGGCGCGACCGGCGCATGAAGGCGGTCGTGAACCAATAGAACGGGGTCAGGAAAAGAACCAGGTACTGGATCCACATGCCGCCGATGCCCTGGCGGTAGATCTCGCGGGTCAGGGCCACGGCCTGGTCGGCGTTGGTCGAGGAGCCGAAGTTGAGGAAGAACTGGGTGAACTTGCCCAGCCTGCGGCCGGCCAGGTAGAAGTCGCTGCGCGTCTTGTTGCGCTTCTGGGCCCACCGGCCCATGGCCAGCATGACCAAGAGGTAGATCAGGATGATCGAGAAGTCGAGCCAGTGCAGGCCGATGATGGTCATGGGAGCATTAGACACAATCGCGCCCTCCGCTGTCAAAAACTATGTTAGAATCGCTCAAGCATGAACAGCCTGGTCGAGTCGTTGAACGCGCTTCCGGCGGCGGGCGCCGTCCTGTCCGTGGGCGCCGCCTTCTTCTGGGCCGCCGCCCTGGTCATCTTCCGGGTCGTCGGGCGTGATGTTCACCCTCTACCCCTCAACCTGTTCAAGGATGTCGTCGGGGTAGCCCTGATCGCCGCCACCCTGGCCATCCTCGGCCGCCCCGTCCTACCCGACTTACCCCTTGGCGACTATGCGATCCTCCTGGCCAGCGGCGTCATCGGCATTGCGGTTGCCGACACCCTCATCCTGGCCTCCCTGAACAGGCTCGGCGCGGAGCTGCTGGCCATCGTCGACTGCGCCTACAGTCCCTTCGTCATCGGCTTGTCGTTCCTGTTCCTGAACGAGCGGATGGACGCCCTGCAATTGGCCGGGGTTGCCCTGATCGTCCTGGCGGTTCTTCTGGTCAGCGGGCGCAAGACGGACGCGACGATCCCGCGCCGCGACCTCGTCGTGGGCATCCTGCTGGGTGTCGCCAGCGTCTTCCTGATGGCCGCCGGCATCGTCATGGTCAAGCCGCTTCTTCTGCGGACGCCGATCCTGCCGGCCACCATGATCCGTCTGGCCGGGGGCGGCGTGGCGGTCGCGGTGGTCCTGGCCTTCCATCCCCGCCGGCGCGCATACCTGCGCCCGCTGCGGTCGGCCAAGACGATGCTGGCTGCTTGTCCCCGGGTCGATCATGGCCACCTACTTGTCGAACGCCTTCTGGCTGGCCGGGATGCGCTTGATCAAGGCCTCGGTCGCCGCGGCGCTCAACCAGCTGAGCACGATCTTCATCTTCGTGCTGGCGGCGTTGTTCCTCAAGGAAAAGGCCACGCCGCGCAAAGTGGTCGCGGTCGTCCTGGCCTTTCTGGGGGCTCTCTTGGTCTCGGTCCGCTTCTAGTTCTTCTTGCCCTCGGGATTGATTCAGAAGGACAGACCGGACTGCTCGACGGAGCTGAGGAACTTGATATCGTTGAAGACAAAGAGGCAGTAGAGGAAATTCGCGTCGTTGCGCAGGGCGTACTGGACGCCGAAGGCGGCGTTCGAGGCCAGAAGGTCGGGCGGCCAGTCCCCGGCTTGACCGTCAACCTGGATGGGCGCCGGGGTCCACTGGCTGAGGAGGACGCCGTCCTGGCCGGCGGCGGGAAGGATAAGGGTCGCGGCCGCAAACAGAAGGCACATCAGGGATTTCCGCATGATCCAAACCTCCTGGACGACTATGGCAGGATTGTACGGTAACGAGGGAAGAGGTCAACGGGCCCAACCGGCGGGCCGCCTCAAGCCAGGAGCCGCGAAACGACATCCACGGCGCTGGCCGCGTCGGCCGCGTAGCCGCGGGCGCCGATCTGTTCGGCGTAATCCTGGGTCAAGGGCGCGCCGCCGACCACGACGGGCATGCCCAAGCCGGCAACCTTGAGCGCCTCGATGACGCCCTTCATCTGGACCATGGTCGTGGTCAGGAGGGCCGACAGAGCCACGACGTGGGCCTGATGGTCCCGGGCGGCGGCCACGAACTTCTCCGCGGACACGTCCGCGCCCAGATCGACGATCTTGTAGCCGGCGCCTTTGAGCATCATGGCCACCAGGTTTTTGCCGATGTCGTGCAAATCGCCCTTGACGGTGCCGATGACGACCAGCCCCTTCGGCTCGACCTTTTCCTTGATCAGCAGGGGCTCCAGCTTGGTCAGCCCCGCGTTCATGGCCCGGGCGGCCACCAGGACCTCGGGGATGAAGACTTCGTTGGCCTTGAACAGGACGCCCAGCTTCTCCATGCCCACGATCAGGCCCTCGTTCAGGATTTGGCGGGCGGTCAGCCCGGCCGCCACGGCCTGGTCCACCAGGGCTTCGACTTCGGCCTTGCGGCCGGCCATCAAGGCGTCTTGAATCTTGTCCAGCATAGCTGCGCTCCTTGCCGATCGGTATCGCCGTCTTATATACCACAGACCGCCGGCGGCGGGAAGGCCGCCGGCGGTCCGCGGGCGCTTACTTCTTGTCCGCCCCCTTATAAAGGGCGTTGATGTCCCGCTTGCCCCGCTCCAGATAAGGCACCGGGGTCTCCATCCAAGCCGGCCGGGGCTTGCCCAGCAGGAAGTGGTCGAAGAACTCGTCCTGGTGAACGGTCCAGTACTTCTGATTCTCCCGCTCACGAAGACCGTGCTTCTCGGTATTGAAGTTGAACATGTAGGCTTCCTTGCCCAGCCGGCGCAGGGCGGTGAAGAACTCGATGCCCTGGTACCAGGGGACCGCGTCGTCCTCGTCGTTGTGGATCGATAGGTACGGCGTCCTGACCCGCTCGGCCCAGAAGACGGGCGAGTTCTCCAGGTACTGGAGCACCCGGCTGAAGAGCGGCGCGCCGATGCGGCTCTGGGTCTTCTCGTACTGGAACTCGCGGACCATGCCCGAGCCCCAGCGGATGCCGCCGTAGGCGCTGGTCATGTTGGAGACCGAGGCGCCGGCCTGGACGGCGGCGAAGATGTCGGTCTGGGTGATCAGGTAGGTGATCTGGTAGCCGCCCCAGCTGTGGCCCTGGATGCCGATCCGGGCCGGATCGATCCAGCCCTGATCCACGACCTTCTGGACGGCCGGCAGGACGCACTTCAGGGCGCTCGATCCGGGGTAGCCGATCTCGTAGATGATGTCCGGCTGCAGAATGACGTAGCCGTTGCTGACGTAGCGGCTGAAGTTGATGCTCGTGCCGGGGCCGGGCGCCTGGTAGCGGTGCAGCCCGCCGGCCAGCTTCTCGTAGATGTAGACCATCAGGGGGTATTTTTTGGCAGGGTCGAATCCTTCCGGCTTGGTCAGGATGGCGTCCAGCTCCACTCCATCCGCATTGCGGTAACGGATGAGCTCGGAGGTCCCCCAGCTGTAACCGGCCTGTTGCGGGTTGGCGTCGCTGACCTGGCGGCGGTCGGTAAACTCGGGGCCGCTCGTCCAGAGGTTGGGGAACTCCGAGAACGTCTGCACGGTGAAGGTGTAGACCTCGGCGTTCTTGGCCTTGATCAAGCCGCCCATGAGCTTGTCCACCATGACCACTTGGGCCGGGGCCGCCGGCGCGGCCAGGTTGACGCGGTAATAGCCCGTGGCCTTGGTCTTGTTGTTCACCGTCTGCAGGAGGATCGGCGATTTGGCCGGGATGGTCCGCTCATCACGGTCGAGCCGCAGGTAGCGGAAGATCAAGCGCCTCGCGGCGGCCCAGGCCCTGGGTGACGTTGCGGGCCCCGCTGCCGTCGGGCTTGACCTCCCAGATGTCGTATTCGTCGTAAAGAAGAAGCGCCTTATCGCCGTCGGTCCAGCCGGCCGAGCCATGGGCGCCCGGCTCGCTGGGCGAGTCCCAGTCCTCGCGGTGGAACTTGACCGGAAGCTTGGAGGTCAGATCGATCGTCTTGCCGTCGGCCACCCGGTAGGAGAACCAGGCCCGCGTGGCTTGGTCGTAATAGGAAAGATACTGACCGCCGGGCGACAGCGAGGCGTTCCCGGGGAACTTCTCGAGGACCTTCTTGCGGGTCCCGTCGGCCAGGTTGACCAGGTAGACGTCGGCATAGCCCTGGTCCCACGAGGTGAGCTGCCGGTAAGCCAGCCCGCTCGTTCCGACCGCGAACTTGGCGTCGTCCGAGACGACGACGTTCGGCAGGTCGGGATCGCCCAGGACGACGAGCTTCTTCTCTTTGAGGTGGAGGACGGCCGCGAAGGAGCGCTTCTTTTCCGCGTCGGCGTTGAGCTTCTGCATCGGCTGCAGCTCCGGGTCCTGCCAGCTCCAGATGTCGATCTTAACCGGCTCGGGGGCGTCCTCGGGCTCCGGCTTGGGCGCATCGGCGTAGCCGAAGAAGAGCCGCGCACCGTCTTTGGAGAACTGCAGCCGTCCGTTCTCGCTCACCGCCCGGCCCTGGGGCAGACCCTTGGCGGCGGGGACGACCTCGACGGCCGCGGCCGAGCCCTCGGCCCAAAAGTAAAGCTTGTAGGCCGAGGCTTCCTTCTTGTACTCGTCGCGGTCGCTCAGCAAGGCCAGCTGGCCGCCCTTGTCGTCAAAGGTCAGGGTCTTGTAGTGGGCCAGGCCCTTCAGCAGCGGCACGGTCGAGCCGTCGGCCGCTTTCCAGGCGAAAGCCCCGTCGTCCTCGGGCTTCTTGGACGAGACGGCATACGCCAGCCAGGTGCCCGGCTTGTTCCAGACATATTCCACGACCTCGGGCACGGTTACGGCCTTGCCCGTCGCAAGCTCCCGGATGACCAGGTCGTTGCCGGGGTCCTTCTTCTTC
Source organism: Candidatus Aminicenantota bacterium (assembly GCA_963803915.1). Lineage (GTDB taxonomy): Bacteria > Acidobacteriota > Aminicenantia > Aminicenantales > UBA4085 > UBA4085. The sequence continues at coordinate 6,561 of CAWDOL010000007.1, forward strand.
TCCTTGGGCTTCTTGGCCTCGGCGGCCGGCTTGCCCTCGGCAGGCTTCGCTTCAGGGGTCTTGGCTTCCGGAGCCTTGGCCTCTTCCTTCTTGGCCGCGTCGGCGGCCGGCTTGTCGTCCTTCTTCAGCGGCGGCTCGAGCCAGATAGGCCACGAAGGCGCCGGAATCCTCGGCCACCTTGAAGCCCTTGACCCGCTCCACGGCCGTCACCTCGCCCGTGGCCAGGCTCATGATGCCCAGGCCGTTCTTGGGCTGTTCTTCGGGCTTCTTTTTGTCCTTTTTGGCCTTCTCCACCTCGGCCTTGGGGGCCATGATGGTGAAGACGACGAACTTCCCGTCCGCGGTCAGGACCGGGGCTTGGCCGCGCGGAGACCGGAATTCCTTGTCCGTCTTCAGGTTGCGGACGACGAGCTCGCCGTCCCCGTCCTGCGGCACGAGCGCGTAGACGAGCCAGGCGCCGTCGCGGGCGATCTGGTTGGATTGGATCGACCGCCAGGCATTGTAGGCCTCGTAGGTCAGCGGCTTCTTTTCCGCGGCGGCGGGGCCGGCGGCCAGGGCGGCGAAGGCCAGCAGAAGAACCGCGATCAGGGCCCAACGTCGGGACGTGCGTTTCATGCGGGAACCTCCATCAAGGATGCGTGGAATCGCGCCGGCGAGAATGAGGACGGGCACGCGTTCATGAATGCCGCGACTATATCAAGGGAAAGAAGCGGAAGTCAACTGGATGGACGGGCGCAATAAGGGATGCGGGGGGCCGCCCGATTGACTTGCCCCGGAAACGACGATATAAGAAAAAAGAAGAGAACGGGGCGACCCGTACGAGGAGGAATCATGTTTTCTTTCAGCTTCAAGGGGATTCTTCTTTTCGGCGTCTGGTTCCGCGTCTTCGAGATCGTTTTGCTGGTCATGGTCGCGGGATCGATCATGACGATCGCCCGCCGCCGGGGGGGCCGGGCGCCGCTCTGGGGCGCGGCGGCGTTCATCGGCTATCTGGCCGTAAAAATCGCGGCCGTCAAGGCCGGGCTCTTCGCCGGGTCGATCGACGACGAGAACGGCGCCATCTTCCAGCACATGCTCGCGGTGGCCTGGCTGGCCGCGACTTGGCTGGCCGCCCGCTTCCTGCTCGGCCGGAGCCGGGTTAAGGCCGGCCGGAAATGGAGCTGCCCGTCCTGCAGCTTCCTCAACCAGGAAGACGCCGTCGTCTGCGAGGCCTGCGGCAAAGTCTATAAAGACCCCGAGGAAAAAGGCGGGCTTTCGCTCTGAGAGAAGGATCAGGCGGATCATCCGTGAAGGCCTTCCGGGTCGGGATCGACGCCTACGGCATCAAGCCCCTCGGCCTTGACCCCCTGCAATCGCTCGACTGGGCCCGCCGCCATGGGGCCGAGGGCGTCCAATTCTCGGAAGGGGCGCCCGACGCGGCGGATCCCGGGTACCTCCGGGCGATCGGGCAATTCGCCGCCGAGAACGGCCTCTATCTCGAGTGGGGCGGCGGACAGCACATCCCCTTCGATACCGCGACCGGCCGGCCGATCGATATCGCCGCGGCCAATCGGAAAGCCGCCGAACAGGCGGCCGGGCTTGGTTTGGGGGCCATCCGATCCTGCTCCGGCGGGATGATGCGTTGGCGTCCGGACGACCCTCCGGTGCGGGACTATCTGCGGGCCATGGCCGCCGGCCTGCAGGACCAGATGCCGATGCTGGCCGGCTTGGGCGTCACGCTGGCCCTGGAAACCCATTTTGAGTTCACGACCTTCGAGCTTCTCAGGCTGTTCGAGATGTGCGGCGCCGAGCCCGGGGGCCCTCTGGGCATCTGCCTCGACACCATGAACCTCCTGACCCTGCTCGAGGATCCCGTTGCGGCCACGCGCCGCGTCCTGCCCTGGATCGCGATGACCCACATCAAGGACGGCGGCATCCTGGCCATACCCGAGGGTTACCGGACCTTCACCGCCGAAGCCGGCCGAGGGATCGTCGACTTCGCGGCCCTTTTCGAAGACCTGGCCGGCCTCCCCAGGCCCCTGCCCCTGTCCGTGGAGGATCACGGCGGGGACTTCCTGATCCCGGCGGCCGATCCCTCTTTCCGGGCCAAGCTCCCGGATCTGACGCCCGAGGAGGAGGCTTCGCTGCGTCGCTTGGCCCGGCGAACCCGCGAGCACATGGAGTCCGACGGGTTGGCCGTCCTCGACCGGTCCGAATGGCCGAACGTCTGCGAAGCCCGGCTGGTTCGGGACATCGCCGCCGTCCGGCGCCTGGCGGAGAGCGCTTGAGCCAAGCCCCCGTCTCGCGGCACGAGCGCTTCGGCTTCCGGGACGCGGATTCGCTGCGGCGCAAAGCGGCCGGGCTCGGGCTCGCCCTGCCTTGGTCCGAGTCCATCGAACCGCTCCTCCGGCCGCTCGACGTCGGCGGCCGCAGGCTCCCCCATCGCCTCGTCTCCCATCCCATGGAAGGCGCCGATGCCGGCCCTGACGGTCAGCCCGGTCCGCTCACCTTCCGACGCTACGAACGGATTGCCGCCGGCGGCTTCGGCCTGATCTGGTTCGAGGCGGCCGCCGTCGTCCCCGAGGGGCGATCGAGCCCATCCCAGCTCGCCCTGGCGCCGGCCGGCCTCCACACTTTCCAACGGCTGACCGAGGCGACGCACCGGGCCGCCGCCCGCGCCGGCCGGCCGAACCCCGTGCTGATCCTTCAGCTCACCCACTCCGGACGCTTTGCGAGGCCGGAGGGCAGGCCCGCACCGGTCATCGCCCGCCACGACCCCGGACTCGACGCCCTGCGGGGCCTTCCGGCGGACTTCCCCGTCATCGCCGACGCCGCCCTTGACCGCCTGCAGGATGCCTTCGTCGCCGCCGCCTCGCTCGCCGCGGCGGCCGGGTTCGACGGTGTCGACATCAAGGCCTGCCACGGCTATCTCCTCGGCGAGCTGCTGGCGGCTCGCACGCGCGCGGACAGCCGCTACGGCGGTTCTTTGGAAAACCGCGCCCGCTTCCTCCTGGAATCGTTGCAGGCCGTGCGTTCCCGCCATCCCCGGCTGCTCCTGGCCGTGCGGCTCGGCGTCTTCGACGCCGTGGCCGGCGGCTTCGGCGTCGCCGCGGACGATCCGGGCCGCTTCGATCCCGCCGAGCCGATCGAGCTCGCGCGCAGGCTCGGGGAGGCCGGCCTGAGCCTGCTCAACGTCACGGCCGGCATCCCGGCCTGGCGGGCGCACTTCGGACGGCCGTTCGACCGGCCGGCCGAAGGAGCCGCCTCATCCGACGAGCATCCCCTGGAGGGGATCGCCCGGCTGATCGGCCTGGCCTCGACCATGGCCGCGAACGCGCCCGGCCCGGCCGTGGTCGGGACGGGCTTTTCCTGGCTGCGGGGCTTTTTCCCCAACGTCGCGGCGGGTGCGGTGGCGGAGGGAGCCGCGGCGCTCGTCGGGCTGGGGCGTCTGGCCTTCGCTTATCCCGATGCTCCCGCCGATCTCCTGGCCGGGGGTCCGCTCGAACGCCGGCGGCTCTGCACGGCCTGCTCGGGCTGCTCGACGCTCCTGCGGTCGGGGCGGGCGACCGGTTGTGTCGTCCGCGACGCCTCGATCTACCGCCTGGGCTGACGGGCCGCCGAGGATTTACATCCGGTCGGGTTGGCCCTATAATGGCGCGGGCTCGGCTTCCGCCCCGGCGACCTATCTGCGCGCCGGGGCTGCGGCCCCGAACTTGCATGCATTTCCGGCCGTGAAATCCGGCCGCTTCAAACCGAACCGAAGCGAACGGGCGCGTCCGCCGGAGATCGAGGAGCGGATCATGACCAAAGGCAGTTCCAAGCGCGGCCGCATCGGCATTCTGACCGGCGGCGGCGATGTCCCAGGCCTCAACCCGGCCATCCGGGCCGTCACTCTGCGGGCCATCCACGAGGGCTACGAAGTGATCGGCATCCGCCGCGGCTGGGCCGGCCTTGTCGACATGAACCGGGACAAGGGCTGTGAGGACTCGGAGCATGTCCAGATCCTGACCGAGGAGATGGTCAACCGCATCGGCCGCACCGGCGGGACGTTCCTCCACACTTCGCGCACCCGCCCCAGCCACGTCCCCGACGTCAACGTCCCCGAGCACCTGCGGGACCGCTACGACGGCTCGACCAACGACCTGACCGAGGAGGTCCTCAAGAACCTGGACAGCCTGGGCATCCACACCCTGATCCCGATCGGCGGCGACGACACCCTGAGCTACGGCCTGCACCTGCACAACAAGGGCGTCAAGGTCATCGCCATCCCCAAGACCATGGACAACGACGTCCCGGGCACGGACTACTGCATCGGCTTCAGCACCTGCCTGTCCCGGACCATCGCCCTGACCCACGCCCTGCGGACCTCGGCCGGCTCGCACGAGCGGTTCCTGGTCATCGAGGTCTTCGGCCGCTACGCCGGGTTCACCGCCCTGCTGCCGACCATGGCCGGGGCGGCCAACCGCTGCGTCATTCCCGAACACGTCTTCGACCTCGAGCGCCTCTGCGAGCTGATGACCGCCGACCGCAAGACCAACCCCAGCCTCTACGCGGTCGTCCTGGTCTCCGAGGGCGCCCGCTGGCGGGGCGGCGATATGGTCTTCTCCAGCGACGAGAAGGACATGTTCGGGCATAAGAAGCTGGGCGGCATCGGCGACCTGGTGGCCAACGGCCTGCGCGAGATGTCGCCCCGGTTCAACGCCGGCCGGAGGATCAACGTCATCGCCCAGCGCTTGAGCTACCTGGTCCGCTGCGGCGACCCCGACGCCGTCGACTCGCTGGTGCCGATGGCTTTCGGCAACATCGCCCTGGACCTGCTTCTGGAGAACAAGTCGGGCCGCATGGTCTGCCTGCGCAACGGCGAGTACGACCACGTCCCGGTCGAGATCGTGACCTCCCAGAAGAAGCTGGTCGACATCGACAAGTATTACGACCGGGAGCGGCTGCGGCCCATCTACGAGAGCTTCCTGAAGAAGCCCTTCTTCATCGTCTCCAACGACTAGGCCCGGTGCGGGACCAGTGTAACGCGGTCCCGCCAACCGCGCCTTGGCGGAGTGCGGGATGCCGCCGGCGTCCATCCGCCGTAGAATGCTCCCGAAGGGAGAGTCCTCATGCGCAGGGATGCCATCGTCGTCGGCGGCCGGCACATTCCCCTGCTCGCCCTCAATACCCTTGTCGTCGGCAGCGGGGCGGCCGCCCTCAACGCCGCGGTCAGCCTGCACGAGCTCGGCCAGAAGGACATCGCCCTGGCTACCGAGGGGCTCGGCCTCGGCACCTCCTTCAACACCGGTTCGGACAAACAGACTTATTACAAGCTGTCCCTGGCCGGCCCCGCCCCCGACTCCGTCCCCGACATGGCCCACGACCTCCACGCCGGAGGCGCCATGCACGGCGACATCGCCCTGGCCGAGGCCGCCGGCTCGGTCCGGGCCTTCTTCGCCCTGGTCCGGCTCGGCGTGCCCTTCCCCCACGACCGCAGCGGCGCGTTCGTGGGCTACAAGACCGACCATGACCCCCGCCGGCGTGCTACCTCGGCCGGACCGCTGACCTCCCGCTACATGGCCGAAGCCCTGGCCCGGGAGCTTCGACGTCGGCGGATCCGCGTCTTCGACCGGCATCCCGTGATCGCGCTCCTGACTTCCGATCCGGCCGACGGGGCGGAGCCCAGAGGACCCGAGATCGTCGGCGCCCTGGCTCTGGACGAGGAGCGTCTGAAGCGCGGCTCGATTCCCGGCCTGGTCGCCTTCGCCGCCAGGAACATCGTCCTGGCGACGGGCGGCCCGGCGGGAATCTACCGGGATTCCGTATACCCCGAAAGCCAGACCGGCTCGCACGGCCTGGCCTTCCTGGCCGGCGCCGTCGGTCATAACCTGACCGAGTGGCAATACGGCCTGGCTTCCGTGAAGTACCGCTGGAACCTCTCGGGGACTTACCAACAGGTCGTCCCGCGCTACATCTCTACAGACCGCCGCGGCCGCGATGAGCGGGAGCTCCTGGCCGACCACTTCCCCGATATGGGCCGGCTGGCCACGGCCGTCTTCCTCAAGGGCTACCAATGGCCGTTCGACCCGCGTAAAGTCCCCGACTTCGGGTCCTCGCTCATCGACCTCCTCGTCCACCGCGAGATCCATGCTCTCGGCCGCCGGGTTTTTTTGGACTTCACCCGGAACGCCTCAGGCGGAGGAAAGCTTCAACCGTTCCGCCTGGACTTGCTGAGCCCCGAAGCCCGCGGCTACCTGGAGAAATCGGGAGCGGTGCAGGCCACGCCCTTCGAGCGGCTCCGCCACATGAACCCCCCCGCCGTCGCGCTCTACCGCGAGCACGGCATCGACCTGGAGCGCGAGCGGCTCGAAATCGCCGTCTGCGCCCAGCACAACAACGGCGGCCTGAAGGGCGATGCCTGGTGGCAATCCAACGTCCGAGGCCTCTTCCCCGTCGGCGAGGTCAACGGCTCGCACGGCGTGTATCGGCCCGGCGGTGCGGCCCTCAACGCCGGCCAGGTCGGCGGCTTCCGGGCGGCCCAGTTCATCGCCGCGCGCCGCGCGGGCCCGTCTCTCGATGCCTCATCCCTGCTGGCCGTGGCGGGCCAGGCTATCAAATCCAAGATCGAGGAGATCACGGCTCTCTTGGCCGCCGGGGAGAAGGGCGCCCGGGCTGAGCGCGCGGCCCGCCTGCAGCTCGGCCGGCGCATGTCCGCCGTCGGCGCCCACATTCGCGATCCCCGGGCCGTCGAGCGTGAGGCGGATGCCGCCCGGCGCCAGTGGATCAGGCTTCGCCGCACCGCGGGTGCGACGCGCCCCGCCGGTCTGCCCGGGGCCTTTCGCACGCTCGACCTCTGCCTGACGCATTGGATCTACCTGGAAGCCAGCCTCGAGTATCTGCGCCGCGGCGGACGGAGCCGCGGGTCCTACCTCGTGCTCGACCCGGGCGGGGAAAAGCCCGCGCCGACGCTGGGAGACGAATGGCGCTTCGCGGCCGCAGAAACGGCGCCCGCGGACGACATCCTCGAGATCGGACTGGCCACGGACGGATCGCTCCGGAAGCGCTGGACCCGGCCCCATCCCGTTCCCGAAGCCGATCCCTGGTTCGAAAACGTCTGGGCGGACTTCCGTGAAGACCGCATCATCACTGAGGAGAGCTCCCATGACTGACCGCCGTACGGCCTTGATCACCGGTGCCGGCCGGGGCATCGGCCGGGGTATTGCCCTGGCCCTGGCCCGGGAGGGCTTTGACGTCGCCGGCTGCGACATCCTCTACGAGCCCGAAAACGACGCCGCCGGCCTGTTCGAGGTCAAGCGGTCGGTAGAAACGCTCGGGGGCTCCTTCCTGCCCATCCCTTGTGACATCGCCGACCTGTCCGGACACGAAGCGCTCCTGCGGGCGGTGCTGGACCGGTTCGGCCGGCTCGACTGCCTGGTCAACAACGCCGGCATCGCGCCCGCGCAACGGGCCGACATTCTCGAGGAGACGCCGGCTTCCTACGACCGCCTCCTGGCCGTCAACCTGCGCGGCCCGTTCTTCCTGACCCAGAAAGCCGCCCCCCACCTCCTGGCCGCGGCCGATAGGCCGGCCGGGGCGAAGCCGTGCCTTGTCTTCATCACCTCGATCTCGGCCGAAGTCTCCTCGACCGCCCGTTCCGGCTATTGCCTCTCCAAGGCCGGGCTGAGCATGGCCGCCCGCTTGTTCGCCGACCGGCTGGCCCGCGGCGGCGTCGGCGTCTTTGAAGTCCGGCCCGGCATCATCCGTACGGACATGACGGCTCCGGTGCGTGAAAAATACGACCGGCTGATCGAAGAAGGCCTGGTACCGCAAGGCCGTTGGGGCGAGCCCGAGGACGTCGGCCGCACGGTCGCGGCCCTGGCCTCGGGCGCCTTCGGCTACTCGACCGGGACGATCGTGGAGATCAGCGGCGGGATGGACATCCGTCGGCTCTGAGCGCCGAGGCACTAAACCCATTCGGTATTTATGGGTTAATTTTCAGACACTCGTAACAGTACTCGGGTTTATGTCCGGGGATTTTCAAAACGGATAACTCCCGATTCCGTATCTGTCTAAGGCCGCCCCAGCCAGGCTGGCGCAACGCCGCCCGGCATGGTATATAAGAGGGAACATCCGCGGAAAGGAGATCGACATGCCCGCACGACGCACCGACGGTGGACGCATATTCTGGGGCCTCATCTTGATCCTGATCGGAGGCCTCTTCCTGCTGGACCAGATGGACCGGCTCGACTTCGGGGACGTCATGTCCACCTACTGGCCCGTCATCATCATCCTGGTCGGCCTGTCGACCATGATCGGCAGCGGATTCAAGAAGATCGGAGGCGGCCTGTTCCTGGTCCTGCTGGGCAGCTTCTTCCTGCTGCGCGAGCTCGGTTACCTGCGTGAAGACATCTGGCACTATGCCTGGCCGGCCTTGATCATCCTGGTCGGAGTATGGATTTTATTCGGCGGCATCCTTCACCGTCGCCCGGCCGGCTTCCCGGCCCATGCCGGAGCGGACATGGACGTCACGGCCATCATGTCCGGCCAGGAGCGGCGCGTCACCTCGTCCGCCTTTAAAGGCGGACGGGCCACCGCGGTCATGGGCGGGGCGGAGATCGACTTGACCGGGGCGACCCTCGACGGCGGCAAGGCCACGGTCGAGCTGACCGCCATCATGGGCGCGGTCGAGCTTACGGTGCCGCGCGATTGGAAGGTCGTCCTGGACGGCACCCCCATCCTGGGCAGCGTCTCCGACGAGCGGCGCAATGTGGCCGACGCCGAGGCCAAATCCACCCTCTACGTCAAGGCGACGGCCATCATGGGCGGCGTCGAGATCAAGAGCTGAGGCCGGAACCTCCCGATGAAGAAATTCCTGCTCTGGTTCCTGGCTTTCCTTATCGCCGCCGGCACCATGGTCTACCAGCGGATGACCGGCCCGACCTATCCCAAGCGCGGAACTGTGGTCGTGCAGGGCAACGAGGTCAAGTTCCGCCTGCCCCGCAGCTCGGAAAACCTCAAGGACTGCGAGATCGCCGTGGCCGTCCCGGGGACGGATATCGACGGATACATCGAATTCAAGCGCTTCAAGACCGAGGACCCCTGGTCCAAGTTCCCCATGGTCCGCAGGGACGACAAGCTGGTCGGCTTCCTGCCCAAGCAGCCGCGGGCCGGCAAGCTCCTCTACAAAGTCGTCCTGGTCCAGGGCGAAACGGAAATCCCTTTGACCGGGGAAGAGCCCGTGATCATCCGCTTCCGCGGCGCCGTGCCCGTCTGGGTGCTCATCCCCCACATCCTGACCATGTTCCTGGCCATGCTCCTCGCGGCCCGCGCCGGCCTGGCCGCGCTCGACAGGAAGAGCAAGCCCATCGCCTACGCCAAGTGGGCCGCCATCTTTCTCTTCATCAGCGGTTTCATCCTGGGGCCGATGATGCAGGCTTTCGCCTTCGGCCCCCTCTGGACCGGGTTCCCCTTCGGCCACGACATGACCGACAACAAGGCCCTGGTGGCCATGATCGGCTGGATCGTCGCCCTGCGGGCCGGCCGCAAGGGCAAAGAGGCGAGGGGCTGGGTGCTGGCGGCGTCGCTCATCTTCCTGGTTGCCTTCCTCATCCCGCACAGCGTGCTGGGGTCGGAGCTCGACTATGCGACGCTCAAGCCGCCCCTGAAGTAGGGAATTCCGCCTATATATGCAATTCCCGGCAGTTCATGCATTAGCGGCGTAAAACCCCGATTTTCAAATCGGGGTCTAGCCTGCATTATTCACGAGTCGAGAGGGCCGTAGATGCGAGGCGCGGAGGGTGAAGCCGCCCTCACCTCGTTTTCAACGAGAATGAGGACTGCAAAGCCCGTGCTAGTCGCACTGCGAACCCTTCGCAACGAAGCAGATGCGGTCCTATCGGCTCGCCCGAAGGGTAAAAACTCATATTTTTGTATCTTAATGAAAACAAAAGAAACA
>CAWDOL010000008.1:0-368677 GCA_963803915.1 Candidatus Aminicenantota bacterium
TCCCTTCCTTGACGTAGATGTTGTAGCCGGCGACCCAGGCTTCGTTGTTGGCCGAATTGGTGCTCCAGGTCAGGTTGTAGGTGATACCGGGTGTGGTGCGGACCTTCTTGAGGCTGATCGTCGAAGCCAGGTTCACCGGGGCATAGATATACCGGGGCGAGATCGGCTGCAGCGACCAGATGTAGATGTCGGAGCCTCGACCATCGGAGAGCATGTCCGAGGCACAATACGCGACGTTGCCGTAAGGATCGGCGGCCAGGCCGACGACCTTGTCCATGGAGGTGGCCAGCGTCTGGGGCTCCGACCATGTCCCGGAGACATTGTTGACGTAGAAGCCGCCGCTCCCGAAGTCGCCGCCGCCGATCTGGGTGGCGACATGGGTCTTCAGGTTGGTATCGACGGCAACCCGGGGATAGTGCTGCATGTACTTGACGATGGGGACTTCGCGCGGATCTTCCGTCCCCAAACGGACCAAGCGGATATCGGCGCCGTTCTCCAGCTCGTCGATGTTGCCCCAGACGGCGACGGCGACGTTGTCCGGGCCGACGGTGAGCGAAGGGTGGGAGGAGCTGTTGCCGGAGGATGTCGCCAGCTCGGCGTTGTCCCAAGTCCCGCCGTGCGGACGGGAGGAATAGTAGCTCTTGTAGTCGCCGTTGCCTTGCTTTTCGCGCCAGACGGCCCAAGCCGTGTTGTTGGGGCCGACCGCGACGCCGCCCTGTTTGCCGTAGCCGGCGCTCAGGCGGACCGGGCTGCCCCAGACGCCGTTGACGCGGGTGGCCACATAGGCCCGTCCCTGCGACTCGTTGGAGAAGAAGCAATGGACGGTGCCGTCCGCCTCGACCGCGGGCTGGGGCTCGTCCCAACCGTAGCCGGCGGCCACGGTCTCTACGGGACCCCAAGCCTTGTTCCGGTGATCATAGAGACGGATATAGACGTAATCACCGATGTCGACGCCCCAGGCGACGGCAACGTCGCCGCGGGTGCCGACGGCGATGCCGGGGCGCTCGCCCCGCTGGTCGAGGTTACCGGTCACGTTGAACGGCGTGCTGGCCGTGGTGCCGTCGTAGCTGACGTACCAGATCGGGTGGCCCCGGTCGGTATCCTCTTCAAAACAAAGGTGGAGGACCGCATCAGGCCCGAAAGCGCACTGGGACCAGCGCACGCCGCCGGTCACCGTGGCGACCTTTTTGTTGTTGCTCATGCCCTGAGCGAAGGGTAAACCCGCCAGGATAAGCATGGCGGCGGTAAGGGCGACGCATCTCTTCATTGATCACTCCTTAAATGATTCCGGGACATGATGCCCTAATAAAACGGCCCTTGTCAACATAAAACGGCCATATGGGGCTTTGAAGCCGCCGGGAGGCTGCAATCTATTGAAATAATAAGGGTTTCCGGTTATCATGTTCGAGCCGGACGGAACGATAATAATTCCCGAGATAGAGAATAATGCATAAATGAATTGCAGAAAAGAAGGGACTAATTCGTTATTGCGGATGCTCGCCCTGGCCGTTCTGAGCCTCGCGGCGACTCTTGGGGGAGATTCCACTCCCCAGTTCTTGGTTCCCGGGCTTGTCGGGCATGGGAAATTCGCCATTCAAGGACCCATTTATAACCCCACGCTCATTGAAGACGGATATATCGGATTCGGGGACAGTATTACATTCGGGACCATCAATCATGATTACGCCCCGGACCTGGGCTACGTTCCGAAGCTTGATACGCTCCTTGATGCCACCCTCGCCCCTTCGACCGTCATCAACGAAGGTGTCGGCGGGGAGGAGACCAGTCAGGGCCTGATCCGGATCGGTGGGACGATCGCCATCCGCCAAGCCCGACATATCTTGATTATGGAAGGGACCAACGACGTCACCTTTCTGCGGCCGGTTTCCACCATCACCGCCAACCTGCGCTCCATGGTCAATAAGTGCCTGGCCTACGGGATGCTCCCTGTCTTAGCCACCATTGTCCCGCGCCGGGACGACAAGTGGTACATCCCATCGCACCGGGAGATCCACATCGAGCTCAACGCGGCCATCCGTCTCCTGGCGAAGGAGCTGAAAGTCCCCCTGGCCGATATGGACCAGGTCTTCAACGCCTACATGCCGGGGGGACCCGAGGCCCTCCTCTCCCCCGACCTCAAGCACCCCAGCGAGAAAGGCTACCAAGTCATGGCCGAGGCCTGGCTGGCCGCCATCAAGGGCATCCCCTTCCCCCCCGAGCAGATCCGGGCCAAAGCGGATTCGGATAAAATTCTATTTTACCGCAAGCCCGGAAATATGGTAACGTGGCGGCCCAACGCCAAAACCGAGGCCGCCGGGGCTGTCTACAGCCACCGCATCTACCGGCGGGTCAAGGGTGAGGGTGTCGCAGCTTTCCGCCTGTTGACCCTGGTCGAGCTCGGAGAGTCCTACTTCGACGTCTCGGCCGCGACCGGCACGGTCTACGAATACGCCGTGGCCGCCGTCCGGACCGACGGGGTAGAAGGCCCTTGTTCCGCCATAGCCACTCTGGAGCGCTAGCCCGGAGAGCAGGTATAGACCGACGGATCCAATGGAGGACTGTATGAAGAAGTCGTCGCTGATCACGGCCGCTCTGTTGCTGGCCGCGTTGACCGCGTTCGCCCCGGCCCTGCAGGCCCAAGGCACTTTGAAGGGCATCACCGCCCAGAAGGACGGCGCCCAGCTTGTCGTCATGATCGCCGTCGAGGGGGCCTTCACCCGCGAGACGTCCTTCCTGACCTCGCCCAAACGGCTGGTTATCGACCTCAACGCCGTCTCGACCATCGCCGCCGCCCCCTACACCCAGGTCGGCGAGGCCGGCGTCCTGGACATCCGGACCGGGCAGTTCAAGCCCGAGACGGCCAGAGTCGTCTTCGACCTCGGTTCGACGACACCCGCCTACTCCATCGCCGTGGCCCCGGAGGGCCTCAAGCTCGTCTTCTGGCTGGAAGCGGCCGACGTACAGGACGTCCCGCCTGTGCGTCAGCCCGCCCGGGAGACCGAGCGGCAGGCGACCGAGCGAGCCTCGGCCCCGACCCCTGAGGGCCGGCGCGGATTCTTCCTCAGGGCCGGAGCCGGAAAGGCCTTCTTCCTGAAGCCCGACTTTCTCTCGAGCACCGAGTTCGCGCTCTACGGCGAGACGGCTTCCCTGAGCGAAGCCTACACCTGGAACTCCGGGGTCACGGCGGAGGTGGGCCTGGGCATGCACTTCCGTCTGGGCAGCCTGCCGACGCAGGCCGGGTTGGAGGTCAGCTTCTGGGGCTTCAAACCCACCGCCCTGATGACCATGTCCCTGCCCCACCCCTACCTGACCGGCGCCAACCGCAGCGTCGAGTTCAAGGAAGTCGAGAGCCTGGCCCAGATGTTCGTGAGGTTCTCCGCCTTCGCCCAGTTCTCCTTCCTGGAGACGGACAAGTTCGCGGTCTGGTTGGGCCCCGTGGCCGGCATCACCACGGGCAAAATCGTCACGCTCGAGGATTATTCCCTCGAGGAAAAAGCCCCCTACGGAGCCGTGGACGTCATCGTCGCCGATAAGACATACTTCGAGGAGTCCTTCAGCCGGATCCATTTCGGCGCCGCCCTGGGGTTGGAATACCGGATCACCGAAAAGCTGTCCCTGTCGCTGGACACGAAATTCCTGCTGCTCAGCCCGGCGTCCCTCAAGTTTGTCGAGGGCTTCAACCTGATGCACCTGCAGCCCACTCTGTCGCTGAAATACGACTTCTGAGGCGCATGATCAAGCGCGCAACGGCGGCCACGGCGATCCTGGTCCTGTGGGGGTTGCTCTGGCTGCCGGCCCCGGCGCCCCTCGCGGCCCAATCCGCCTCAAAGCGGCAAGGCAGCTTCGAGGTCGTTGTCGGCCGCTTCGACATCAATGACCCGTTGTTCAAAGAGGTCTACGTCGAAGGCGGCGGCATCCAGGGGCTGGCCCTCACGGCCGCCCTCTTCCTGAACATCGACTTCTACCTCGAGGCCAAGGCCTTCACCAAGAAAGGCCGGCTGACCTTCACCCAGGACCCGACTACCTTCGTCCTGCTGCCCTTTTCGGTCGGCTTCCGCTGGCGGGCTCCGCTCGGCCTTGTCGAGCCGTTCGTCGGGGCCGGCCTCGACTACGACGTCTACTACGAGAAGAACGACATCGGCACGGCCCTGGACTACGCCAAGGGCAGCCACATTCTGGCCGGCGTCAGCCTGAGGCCCGGCCGGAACGCCCCGGTCGCCCTGAGCGGCCGGCTGCGCTACGCCATGGTCAAGGCCGAACACGCCGGGGTGACCATCGACCTGGGCGGGCTGGAGATGGGCGCTTCGCTGGCCTTCATCTTCTGACCCCCCGCCCGGAGCGGGCTGCGGCTATTCCGATAGGTTCGCTAAATATTGGATTGATTTCAGGCCGGTTCGGGCTTATGATGGAGTGTTGCTTCAGAAATCGCCGCCCCGAGGATGGACCCATGACCCACACGAACCGATATTCCCGCCGCGCCGGCCGGACGCTGGCCCTGGCCGCCGCCCTGGCCCTTCTGGCCTCCGCCTGCGGCCGAACCCCCGATCAGGAAGCTGAAGCGGCCCGACCGGCCGCGAAGGCGGGACTGACCAACACCAGCTACACCGCCGCCGAGTTCGACGAGATCGCCCGGCGCGTTTTCGCCCCGATCTACCCTTATCTGGCCCGCCAGGTGAAGCGGGACTTCGGCATCACCTCGGGCCGGGCCGTGGACGCGGGCTGCGGCCCCGGCTACTGGGCCTTGGCCCTGGCCCAGGAGACGGACCTCCAGGTCACGGCCGTGGACCTCGACCCTGACGCCCTGGTTATCGTCCGCCGCAATATCGCGGCCGCGGGACTCGAAGGGCGGGTCGAAGCCGTGGAGGGGGACGTCCAGAAGATGCCCTTCCCGGACGGATACGCCGACCTGGTCGTCAGCCGCGGCTCCTACCCCTTCTGGAAGGACAAGGTGCAGGCCTTCCGCGAGATCAAGCGCATCCTCAAGCCCGGCGGCGTGGCCTTCATCGGCGGCGGCCTGGGCAGCCTCCTGCCGGTCGAGGAGAGGGAGCGTATCCGGACCATCATGGATGACGAGAAGATCGGCCCACCCGTGGAGCTCGAGGTCGGCGCCGAGGAGATGAGTCGCATCCTGCGTGAGGCGGGCATCCCGGTCTTCAAGATCGCCCCCGACGAAGGCTGCCTGTGCGGCCTGTGGGTCGAGTTCCGAAAGCCGGCCGACCCGGCCAGGCCCTGAGGAAAAGAATATGAATAAGTTCTTACGATATCTGACGTTCCTGGGGATCGCGGCCACTGCCGCCTTCCTCATCCTGCCGGACGCCTATTCCTGCCACGGCGTCCTGGCGTATCGGTTCTTGCCCAAGGCCCAAGCCCGTCTGGAGTTCGCCCGGGTCCAGGCCGAGCTGGCCAAGAACAAATTGTCGCTCCTCGACTTTTCCTTCCCCCAGCTCGACCGCTGGATCCGCTATTACGACAACCCCATCTTCCAGCCTGGCCCTCCGGGGTCCTGGGAGGAAATCAGCGCCGATTGCCACACCGTCGGCTACTTTCAGAACCAGTACTGGCTCTGGTACGTCGGGACGCCCCGCAACCTGGATTGCCAGATGGGCCTGGCCACCTCGCCGGACGGCATCCATTGGACCAAGCACCCGGACAATCCCGTCCTGAAGATCGGCGAAGCCGGCGCCTGGGATGACGGCATCCTCATCTGCCAGCACGTCCTCTTCGACAAGGAGGAGGGGATCTTCAAGATGTGGTATGTCGGCGGCAGCGAGTCGGGAAAGTTCGGGTTCGGCTACGCCACGTCTCCCGACGGAGCCCGCTGGACCAAGTACGCCGGCAACCCGGTCATGGTCCCGACCCAGCCGTGGGAGCTGGGCACCGTCCTGGAAGGGCAGACCCTGCTCAAGATGAACGGCGTCTACAAAATGTGGTACGGAGCCATCGCTCTCGGCAGCGACATTTCCAGCATCGGCTACGCCACCTCCACGGACGGCATCCATTGGAACAAGCACGCCGCCAACCCGCTCATCACCCCCTCGGGCGGCACGCCGCTCGAATGGGACGGCTACAGCGTCGATACGCCCGACGTCCTCTATGACGGCCGCATCTACACCATGTACTACCGCGGCTGGCGGAAGAAGAGCGGCATTTCCTACATCGGGGTGGCTACGTCCGAGGACGGCATCGCCTGGACGCGCGCGCCGGAGAACCCCGTCTTCGTCACCGGCAACATCCCCGGCTCCTGGGACTCCTTCCAGATCTATCGGGGCCGCGTCTTCTGGGCCACGGGCGGCGAGGACAGACCGACCGCGGCCGTGGACCGGATGTGGTTCACCGGACGGGATTACACTCTCAAGTCGCAGATCGGCCTAGCCTTCATGCCGCGGCGCGACGTGACCGCGCCCAAGCCGCCGGGCGGACGCATCCCGATGCGGGTGAATCAGGACAACTTGGCTCTGGAGGCCGATCCGGCGTCCGCCGGAGGGGTTTCATTCCGGTTTTTCACGCCCTGGATCGCCACTCTCAGCCTGAAGGTCTTCGACGCCCAGGGCCGCACCGTCCGCAATCTGGTCGGCGAGCCCCGCCTGCCCGGGTTCTACGAGACATCCTGGGACGGCAGGAACGACCGCGGCCGAGCCCTCAAGCCCGGACTCTACTACGCCGAGCTCTCCGTACCCGAATACGTCCTGACCAAGGAAGTCGTCCTTGTCAGGTGAGGCCTGAAGAGCCTATACTTGACCGGCGCGACCGCCGCCGGACGCGCGAACGACGACCGATGACCAAGCCCAGAGTTCTGCTCCTCAACCCGCCCGGCGACAAGCTCTATATCCGGGACTACTACTGCAGCTTCTCGTCCAAAGCCAGCTACTACTGGCCGCCCCAGGACCTGCTGGCGCTGAGCGGCATCCTGAGCCGGGACTTCGACGTCCGCGTCCTGGACGCCATCATCCCCAAGGGGACGCCCGAGGACGTGTTGTCCGCGATCATCTCTCTGGACCCCGTAGCCGTCGTCTTCACCACCGGCACGGCCACCCTGAAGGGCGACTTGGAGCTGATGGATCGGATCCGGGCCGTTCAGCCCGGGATCAAGATCGTGGCCAGCGCCGGGATCATGAAGTTCATCGGCCGCGAGCTGCTGGAGAGGAACCCCGTTCTCGACGCCGTGCTGCTCGACTTCAGCGACAGCGGGCTCGTACCCTACCTGACCGGAACCGGGCAAGCGCCCTACACAAGCCTCCTCGTCCACGCCCCGGAAGGCATCCTCGACGCCCCGCCGTCCGCGGCCCGCACGTTCTCTTACCCCGTTCCGCGCCACGAGCTCTTCGACTTCCGCAAGTACCGGCTGCCCATCGCCCGCCGCTTCCCCTTCACCGTGGTCGTCACCTCGCTCGGCTGCCCCTACCACTGCGGCTTCTGCACCGCCGGCGCCTACGGCTACAAGGTCCGCGACGTGGACAACGTCCTGGAGGAGCTGAAAGCCCTGGCCAGGCTGGGGGTCAGGGAAATCCTGTTCCAGGACCCGACCTTCACCATCGCCACCAAGCGGGTGGTGGCCATCTGCCGGGGCATGATCGAGGCCGGGCTCGACCTGACCTGGAGCTGCAACGCGGACCTGCATGCCCTGGACGAGGACAAGATGGCCTGGATGAAGAAGGCCGGCTGCCATACCGTCTCGGTGGGCATCGAGAGCGGCGACGAGGCCATGCTCGAGAAGTACAGCAAGATGATCACGGTCGAGGAGGTCCGGGCCAAGGTGGCCCGGCTGAACGACCACAAGATCAAGGTCCTGGGGTACTTCATCCTCGGCCTGCCGGGCGAGACCCGCGAGTCGGCCGAACGGACCATCGCCCTGGCTCGGAGCCTGAAGCTCGACATCGCCTCCTTCGCCATCGCCACACCCGACCTGGGCACGCGGCTGCGCGAAGAGGCCGTGGCCAAGGGCTGGATCCCGGCCGGACTCTCGGCCTGGGACAGCACCGCGTATCCCATCCTGGAGACGGGCAGCCTGTCGAAGGAGGAGATCTGGGACCTGCGCCGCAAGGCCGTCCGCTCCTTCTTCCTCCGGCCCGGCTATATCCTGGGCAAGCTTTTCGGGGTCCGCTCGCCGCGCGACGCCGCCTCCCTGGTCTCCAACGCCCTGGCCCTGCTCAGGAAATGAGCATGGATTCCCGGCGAACCCGCTGGATCGTCCTGGTCCTTCTTCTCGTCCTGGCCGCGGCCGTCCGCTTCTGGGGGTTGGGCTGGGGACTGCCCAACACCTACCACGTGGACGAGAACTGGTTCGCCGGCAAAGCCATCCGCTTCATCGAAGGCGACCTCAACCCGCACTTCTTCCACGTCGGCACCCTGCACATGTACATGCTGGCCGGGATGTGGAAGGCTTATTACTATCTCGGGAGTCTGAGCGGGACGTTCACTTCGACGCCGCAATTCGTCCAGACCTACATCGACAACCCCACCGCCTTCTACATGATCGGCCGGGCGCTGTCGGCCGTCCTCGGCGTCGGCTGCGTCGGACTCGTTTTCCTCATCGGCCTGCGCATGTTCGGGCTGTGGCCGGGGGCCGCGGCCGGGCTGTTCCTGGCCCTTTCGCCGGAGCACGTCAAGATCTCGCATGCCATGCTGCCGGACGTCCCGACCCTGTTCTTCATGCTCCTCGCCTTCTGGCTGATCTGGCGGGTCTACGAGCAGGGCCGGGCCCGCGACTACGTCCTGGCCGGCCTGGCGGCCGGGATCGCCATGGCCATGAAGTACGCCGGGATGATGATGGCCATCCCGCTTTTCGTCGCCCACGTCGCCCGCGTCCTGGAGCAGGGCCTGCCCAAGAAGAAGATCCTGCTCCACCCGCCGCTCTACCTGTTCGGAATCGTCTTCCTGCTGACTTTTTTCGCCGGCGTCCCCTACGCCATTCTCGACTCCAAGCGCTTCCTGCTCGACTTCAAGTGGCAGTCCGGCCATCTGATGACCGAGGGCCATTTCGGCTCCTCCATGCAGCAGCCGGCCTGGCTGTTTTACCTGCAATACGGCTTCCGCGACAACCTCGGCCGCTGGGTTCAATACCTGGCTTATGCCGGCATCGCCCTGGCCCTGGCCCGCCGCAAGAGCCGGGAGTGGATCCTGCTGTCGTACCCCCTAGTCCAGCTCGCCATGCTGGGATCATGGAAAGCCCGGGCCACGCGCTATTTCCTGCCCGTGGCCCCGTTCTTCATCCTTATCGCGGCCCCCGTCGCCGCGGCGGCCGCGGCCTGGCTGGTGCCGCACCTCCGGGCTCGGCTCGGCCGCCCCAGGTTCGCCCCCCGGCTCGTCGCCGTCCTGACCGTCGTCTTGACGCTCACCGCCGCCGCGCCGTCCGCCATACGGGTTGTCCGCTACGATGCCTCGATCGCCCGGCCCGACACCCGCTCGGAGGCCAAGGACTGGATCCACTGGAATATCCCGGCCGGCGCCAAAGTGGCCATCGAGATGTACGACCCGCCGATCTCGCGCCAGCGCTACGATACCGTCTACCGGCACTCCCTGAGCGAATTCGACCTCGGCGAGCTGGCGGCCGTGGGCGTGCGCTACGCCGTGATCAGCGACGTCAATTACGCCCGCTTCACCCGCTTCCCCGAGGATTTCCCCGGCCGCGCCGCCTTCTACAACGACTTGGCCGGGGAGGCGACCCTGCTCAGGTCCTTCGCCCCTTCCTTCGACGAGGACCTGCTCGACCTGCACAACCCGACCATCAAGGTCTATCGCCTGTCGCAAGCCCCCGACTTCCGGTTCCCCGGCCACTTCGAGCGCTTCGCCGCCGACGTGGCGGTGGAGAAGTCGGCCGCGGGCGAGTGGACGCTGCGGGCCTCGATGCGGGCCCGGCTGGGCGCCTACGTCGGTGAGCGGGTTGCGGAGCCCTACGTCCTGTTGCGCGGAACGGACGGCCGCGAGCTGGCCCGGCTGGTCCTGCACACCGGTCCGGTGCCCGACGGCGATTTCACGGCCGAAGCCTCCCGCCCGATTCCCGCCCCGCCCGAGGGCGCTGCGATTTGCCTGGGCTATCTCTACGACCTGGCGCCCAATCCGCTGCGGGTTCCGCCCGAGCAGCCGTTCGGCAAGGAGACGGCCTTGCCGGAAAAGGTCGCCGGGACGGCCGGGCCGGAAGCCCGGATCACGGCCTCCTTTCGCTACGACCGGAGCGCCGCGCCGGCGCCTTCGCGCTAGCGCCCGCCCCGCTGGGGTGTGATATAATTTCCGCAGCCTCATGAGCCCATCCAAGAAGAAAAAGCCCGGCCGGGCGTCCGCCCGCGGCGGCAACGGCAAGTCCGCCCCGGCCAGGAAAAGGCCGCTCGCGGCCGAGATCGCCGGGGTCGTTCTCCTCTTTGCCTCCCTCTTCCTCCTGCTCAGCCTGATCGGCTACGACGCCCACGACCCGTCCTGGGCCCGGGCCGTCGAGTCCGGCTACAAGGTCCGTAATATCGGAGGCCGGGTGGGCGCCTGGGTGGCCGAGACGGCTCTGCAGGGCTTCGGCCTGACCGCTTTCCTCTTCCCCTTCGTCATGGCCTTCATCGGCATCCAGGCCGTCCTCGTCGGCGGCAAGCGGCATCTCGTCCGCAAGGCGGCCAAGTTCGGGCTGGGACTGGCCATCCTCTGCCCCCTGCTCAACCTGCTATTCCAGGCCCTGACCTGGCGGGGCACGGAGGTCGAGCCGGGCGGCTTCTTCGGCAGCCTGATCGACGAGGGCCTGACCGGCCTGCTCAATCCGACCGGAGCCCTCATCCTGCTGCTGGCGGCAGCCGTGCTCTTCGCCGTCTTCGCCACGGGAGTCTCGCTGAAGACCGTCTTCCGCGCCATCGGGCGCTTGTTCGCCTCGGCCACCCGCGAGGTGACGATCAAGATCACCGAGCCGGACAAGCCCGCGCGGGCCGCGGTCGGAAAAACCGAGCTGCTGGGAGAGGCCGACGAGCACGAAAAGAAGGGCCAAGGCCGGAAAGCCTCGAAAGCGGCGCTGCCCCCGGGCGAGGCCGAGACCGCGCCGCCACGACCCGCCCCGGTCCGCGAGGTCAAGCGGGGCACGGTACAAGCCGATCAAGTTCGAGCCGCAACAAGCCCGAGCCGGCCCTCTTCCCCGAGCTGGCCGCGGACTACAACTTCCCCCTGCTGACGCTCCTCGACGCCGGGACAGCCCCGGAGAAGATCGACAAGAACGAGCTGATGGAGAAGAAGCGGCTGATCGAGGACAAGCTCAAGGAGTTCCGGATCGAGGGCGAGGTCCGCGAATACCACCCCGGCCCGGTCATCACGACCTACGAGTTCACCCCCAGCCCGGGCATCAAGATCAGCCAGGTCATGAACCTGGCCGACGACCTGTCGCTGGCCCTGCGGGCCGAGTCCGTCCGCGTCCAGCGACTGCCGGGCAAGGCCTCGATCGGGGTCGAGATCCCCAACAACAAGCGCGAGATCATCCGGCTGCGCGACATCCTGGCCTCGGAGGACTTCCAGAGCTCCACCTCCAAGCTGGCCTTCGCCCTGGGCAAGACCGTCCACGACGAGGTCTACGTCACCGACCTGACCCAGATGCCGCACCTGCTGATCGCCGGGGCCACCGGCACCGGCAAGAGCGTCTGCCTCAACGCCCTGATCGCCAGCATCCTGTACAAGGCCACACCGGCCGAGGTCAAGCTCGTCCTGATCGATCCCAAGCGGCTGGAGTTCGCGCTCTTCGAGGGCATCCCCCACCTGTTGAGCCCGGTCATCAACGACGCCAAGAAGGCCGGGTTCGTCCTGATGGACGCGGTCAAGCGGATGGAGGAGCGGCTCTACCTGATGGGCCAGCACAAGGTCCGCAACATCCAGCAGTACAACCAGCTCATCGCCCAGCTGCTGCAGGAGAAGAAGGGGACGCTGACCGACGAGGAGAAGGCCAAGCTCAAGCCCATGCCCTACATCGTCATCATCATCGACGAGCTGGCCGAGCTGATGATGGTCAGCGGCCAGGACGTCGACTACGCCATCAGCCGGCTGGCCCAGCTGGCCCGGGCCGTGGGCATCCACCTGATCCTGGCCACCCAGCGGCCCTCGACCGACGTCATCACCGGCACCATCAAGGCCAATTTCCCGACCCGCATCGCCTTCCGGGTCTCCTCCTCGATCGACTCCCGGATCATCCTGGACGCGACAGGGGCGGAGAAGCTGCTGGGCAACGGCGACCTGCTCTTCATCCCGCCCTCCAACCCGCAGAAGATCCGGCTGCACGGCGCCTTCGTCTCGAACGCCGAGGTCCGACGCCTGGTCAAGTTCGTCCGCGAGCAGGGCGAGCCCGAGTACGACGAGCGGATCGCCGAGATCCTGGAAGCCGACCCCGAGCCCGAATGGGACGCGGACGGGGAGAAGGACTCGCGCTACGAGGAGGCCCTCAAGCTCGTCCTGAGCACGGGCCAGGCCTCGGCCTCCTACCTGCAGCGCCGGCTCAAGCTGGGCTACGCCCGGGCTTCTCGGATCATCGACCAGATGGAGCACGAGGGCATCCTGGGGCCGGCCGACGGCAGCAAGCCGCGCGAAATCCTGGTCGATCCCAAGCAGTTCCTGTCCGACCGGCGCAAGGCCAAGGTCGCAGCCGAAGACGAATTCTAGGCGGCCGCGGCTTGCGGGTTCTCCCCCGCGGCCCTATAATGGCCCCCAACGCCTCGCCATGCCCCAAAACCGCGCCGATATCGACCTCGACCAAATGGCCGAGGAGTTCCGGCCCAAGGTCGGATTCAAGGTCCGCCGCTCGCTCGGCATGAACAATTCCGACTGGGAGGACCTGGTCAACGAGATCCTGGCCCAAGCCGTGGATAAGATCCGCTCGGGCGAGTTCCGCGGCGACTCGGCCGTCGGCACGTTCATCTACACCATCACCGTCCGCCGCATCGCCGATTATATCCGCCAAAAGACACGGGTCCTGCGCCACATCCCCGAGCCGGGAGCTCCGGCCGACCCCGCCGTCGAGACCGAGTACCAGCAGCAGCTGGCCCGTTTGGCGGACGCCGTGGCCTCCCTCCCGGCAAAATACAAGTCCGTCCTGGAGCTTTACTACTTCCGCGAGCTGAGCCGGGAGGAGACTGCCGGCCGGCTGGGGATCACTCCGGCCAAGGTCAGCGAGAGGACCCACTACGCCCAGAAGCTGCTGCGCCGGATGCTGGGCAACGATTTTTCCATTTTTAACCCCGCTGAACGACTAAAATGATGTCCTTTCAATCGGAACTCAGCGGAAGCAGAATGAACCATTGTCAGTACGGGCGGCAGATCGACGATTATCTGATGGGTCGCCTGAGCGGTCCGGACCTGGACGCGTTCGAAGAACATTTCTTCAATTGCGACGCGTGTTTTGGAAGCGTCCGCGACGGTCAGGCCCTGCTCGCCGCCGTTCGCGCCCACGGCCGGAGGATCTTCGCCGAAGTCCCGAATCGGCGTCTTCCCCGCTCCGGCCGGCTCCGTCACTGGCCGTATGCCTTGGCCGGGGCAGCCGTTCTTCTTGCCGTCTGGATCGGCCTGCGGCCGCGGCCCCAAATGCCGGACCTCATGCCCATGACCGCCCCCGTCAGCGACGCGGTGCGGGGAGCGGCCGTGATCCCGATCGCCCCCCTGGGCGTCCAGAGCCGGGCCCCGGCCGTCCTGGAGTGGAAGCCGGCCGGCCCGGGAACGAGCTACGAAGTAACCTTGACCGGGCGCGGGCTGGCCTGGTCGGATCGCACAATCGCCGGCCGGATCGAGCTTCCGGATGCCATCAGGGCCTTGCTCGTCCCGGGCGAGGAATACCGCTGGAAAGTGCGGGCTTTCGCTCCGCAGGGCGGCTTCCTGGGCGCCTCGGAATATGCCGTCTTCCGCCTCGCGAAGTAGACATCAGTCTTCAGTCGTCGTTTCTTCCTCGTAGTACATCCGCCCCCGGCTTTCGTCCTCGAAGGCCAGGCAGCACATCAGGCGCCCGCACAGGCCGGAGATCTTGGTCGGGTTGATGGCGATGTGCTGCTTGCGGGCCTTCTGGATGGTCACCGGCTCGAAGGCCCGCATGAAGCTGGCGCAGCAAAGGGCCCGGCCGCAGACCCCGAGCCCGCCCAGGATCTTGGCTTCGTCGCGGACCCCGACCTGGCGCATCTCGATGCGCATCCGCAGCTCCTTGGCCAGGTCCTTGACCAGCTGGCGGAAGTCCACCCGGCCGTCGGCCGTATAGAAGAAGACGCCCTTCTTTTCGTTGAAGTAGTAGCGGACCGAGGTCAGCTTCATCGGCAGGGCCCGGCTGCGGATGCGCTGCAGGCAGATCTCGAAGGCCCTCTTCTCGCGCTCCTCCAGCCACTGCATCTTGCGCACGTCGTCCTCGGTCGCCTTGCGCATCAGGGGCGGCGCAAGATCGATCCGCCGGGCGTGGCAGCAAAGGACGGAGTCGGTGTCGGCGATCACGGCCAGCTCGCCCCCGAACTCGGTGGCGACCAGGCAGAGATCCCCCTTGTCGACCTCCAGGCCGTTGCGGCGGGCCCGGAGCATCCGTCCCGTCCGCTCGGATATCAGGCATACCAGTTCGGGCATCGGGTGTATCCTACATCGAATCGGCCGCCTGCCGCCAGCGGGCGGTCAGGACGGCGGCCAGCAGGCCCAGGTGAACGTTGCGGTCGACGGCGGCTTCGGCGCCGTGCAGGAAGCCGACGATCCGCAGGATGGTCGCGGGCGCAACCGTGCCGGCCAGAGCCCGCAGCTCGTCCTCGTAGTCGGGGTTGAGCAGGAGCTTGCCCTCGCCGCCCTCGGCCAGCAGGGCCACGTCGCGGCCGAAGGCGGCCAGAAGCTCGATCGTCCGCTCCATCTCGGCCTTGACGTCTTTGCGCCGGCCGCGGGAGAAGCGGCGGATGAGTACTGCCGCATCTTGGCCCGTGGTCAGGGCCTTGAAGGCGCCCCAGGCCTCACGGCGCTCGGCCTCCACCTCGTCCCAGTCGAGGGCCAGGGCCCGCTCCAGGTTGCCGCGCACGACCAGGGCCATGATGCGGGCCTTCTCGGGCGGGACGCCGCGGTCGACCAGCGCCTTCTCCACATCCTCGTCCGAGACGGGCAGGAAAGTCAGGATCTGACAGCGCGACTTGATGGTCGGCAGACAGCAGGTCCGGGTTGTCGCTGATGAGGATGATGTGGGTGAAGAGCGGCGGCTCTTCCAGGACCTTGAGCAGGAGTTGGCGGCGTCGCTCGGACCATGGTATCGACATCGTCGACAATGAAAACTCGCTTGCGGCCGATCATGGGCTTGAGATAGGCCATGGACTTCAGCTCGCGGATCTGTTCGATGGAGATCGGACGGTCTTGTCTCTTCTCGCATCGATCTCGTACTCGATGACGTCGGGATGTGTCCCGATCTTGCTGGTCTTGGTCGCCTTGTCTTCATAGACGTTGACCACCGCCAGGCACGACTCGCAGACGCCGCAGGCGTCGTCCGACTTGTTGACGCAGTTGAGGGCCTGGGCCAGGACCCGGGCCGTGGCCCGCTTGCCCACGCCGCGCGGGCCGCAGAAGATCAGGGCGTGGGGCACGCGGCCCCGGCCCAGGGCCAGCTGGAGGATGCTCTTGACCCGGCTGTTGCCGGCGATATCGTGGAAGGGCATGGCGTCTAAGCTCCGGTCCTTTCTCCCCGCAGGGCCCGCCGCAGGTAGGCCCCGGTGTACGAGCCGGGGGCTTCGGCGACCTCCTCGGGCGTGCCGGCGGCCACGACCCGGCCGCCCTCCTCGCCCCCTTCGGGACCCAGGTCGATAATATAGTCGCAGGCCCGGATGACTTCAAGGTTGTGCTCGATGACCACGACGGTGTTGCCCCGCCGGACGAGCTCGGACAGCAGCTCCAGGAGCTTGCGCACGTCGTCGAAGTGCAGGCCCGTGGTCGGCTCGTCCAGGAGGTAGAGCGTCCGGCCGGTGGCCCGCCGGCCCAGCTCCTTGGTCAGCTTGATCCGCTGGGCCTCGCCGCCCGAGAGGTGCGGCGCCGGCTGGCCCAGCCCGATATAGCCCAGCCCGACCCGCTTGAGGGTGGCCAGCTTGCGCTTGAGCTGGGGATGGGCCTTGAGGTGCTCGAAGGCCTCGTCCACGGTCATGGCCAGGAAGTCGGCGATGGTCTTGCCCTTGTACCGGACGGCCAGCGTCTCCTTGTTGTAGCGCAGCCCGCCGCAGCGGTCGCAGGTGACGAAGACGTCGGGCAGGAAGTGCATCTCGACCCGCTTGACGCCCGGCGCCCTGGCACTCTTCGCAGCGGCCGCCCGCGACGTTGAAGCTGAAGCGGCCCGGCCCCGTAGCCGCGGGCCTGGGCCTCCTGGGTCCGGGCCAGCAGGGCCCGCAGGTCGGCGAAGAGGCCGGTGTAGGTGGCCGGGTTGGAGCGGGGCGTGCGGCCGATCGGCTTCTGGTCGACGGAGACGACCTTGTCCAGCTTGTCCGCGCCGTGGATGGCCCCATGAGCCCCGACCCGCAGCTCGGCCCGGGCCAGCCGGTTCTGCAGGCTGCGGTGGAGGATGTCGTAGACGAGGGTGCTCTTGCCCGAGCCCGAAACGCCGGTGACGGCGGTCATGCAGCCGAGCGGGATGCGGACGTCGATGCCCTTCAAATTGTGCTCGGTCGCCTTGACCACGGTCAGCCAGGACGTCGGGGGGCGCCGCCCGTTCCCGTTCTGGACGTCCATCTCGCCCCGCAGGTAGCGCGCGGTCAGGGAGTCCGGGGAGGCCAGGATGTCCTCGATCGTGCCCTCGGCCACGATCCGCCCGCCCTGCTCGCCCGCGCCGGGGCCGAGGTCGAGGATGTGATCGGCGGCCCGGATGGTCTGCTCGTCGTGCTCCACGACCAGGACGGTGTTGCCGTCGTCGCGGATGCGGCGCAGCAGCTCGATGAGCCGGCCGTTGTCCCGCTGGTGCAGGCCGATGGTCGGCTCGTCGAGGACGTAGAGGATGCCGCGCAGGCGGGCCCCGACCTGGGCCGCCAGCCGGACCCGCTGCGCCTCGCCGCCCGACAGGGTGGCCGTGGTCCGGTCCAGGTGCAGGTAGGACGAGGCCGAGCTCGGAGCAGACCGAGAGCCGGCCCAGGATCTCTTTCAGGATCTTGGAGGCGACGGCCTCCTCGGCGGCGGGATAGCGGACCTCGGCCAGCTCGACGATGAGCTTCTGGATGGGCAGCAGGCTCCACTCGTGGATGCCCCGCCCGCCGACCCGCACGGCCAGGCTCTCGGGCTTGAGACGGCGGCCGCGGCAGGCCGGGCAGACATCCTCGGTCAGGGCCGTTTCGCCCCACTCGTCGACCTCGGTCCGGTAGCCGAGGCCGTGGCAGTCCGGGCAGGCGCCGTACGGGCTGTTGAAGGAGAAATTGCGGGGCTCGAGCTCGGGCAGGCTGATGTCGCAGGCCGGGCAGATCAGGCGCAGGGAGAAGTAGGACTCGCTGCCGTCGGGCCGGACCAGGAGAACCTCGCCGTCCGAGACGTCCAGGGCGGTCTGGACCGCTTCGCGCAGGCGGGTCTCGGTGTGGGGGGCGATCCGCAGCTCGTCCACCAGGACTTCGGCCGTGTGGGCCTTGGTCCGCTCCAGGACGATCGGGCCGTCCAGGTCGCGGAAGCGGCCGTCCACCCGAACCTGGATGAAGCCCTTCTTGAGCAGGCGGTCGAAGAGCTTGTGGTACTCGCCCTTGCGGCCGCGGATGACCGGGGCCAGGAGGCGGACCTTCTGCCCGGCCGCGGTCTCGCCAATGCGGGCTATGATCTGCTCGGGCGTCTGCTGGCGGACTTCGCGCCCGCAGGAAGGGCAGTGTGGCGTCCCGACCCGGGCGAAGAGCAGGCGCAGCAGGTCGTAGGTCTCGGTCACCGTGCCCACGGTCGAGCGGGGGTTGGCCGAGATCGTCTTCTGGTCGATGGAGATGGCGGGCGAGATGCCTTCGATGGACTCCACCTCGGGCTTCTCCATCATCTCCATGTACTGCCGGGCGTAGGCCGACATGCACTCGATATAGCGGCGCTGGCCCTCGGCGAACAGGGTGTCGAAAGCCAGCGAGGACTTGCCCGAGCCGCTGGGCCCGGTGACGACGATGAGCTTATGGCGCGGCAGGCGGACGTCGATCCGCTTCAAGATTGTGCTGGGACGCCTTCTTAACGACAATTTCGGTCAACATAACCCCTGATTTTAGCCGATTTGATGGAAAAAGGACAGCGGCCTGAGACGGGATGAGAAAGGCCGAGGAAATGGTCGTCTTTCCTTATAGAGGCCTCGAGTCGAAGGCGAGGATAATTGACATTGTATATACATTGGATAAACTGCTAGGGAAAACGATCAATGGAACGAATCAAGGATGCTTGGCTCATGCAAGCTCGAGGCATCGGCTTCCGGGATGTCATCGATGCCTGCCGGAGGTCAGCTTGCTATGGGTCATCGATCACCCAGCTCCGGATCGCTACCCGAACCAGAAAGTCCTCGCTGTCGCCTTGAAAAGCTATGTGTACATCGTTCCATGCGAGGTTCAAGATGAGACCATCGAGCTCAAAACGATCTAACCCGGCGAGTCGTCCAAGGGACACTCGCGAGGGGACTGCTTGCGCTGCCCAAGTCGCAAAGCGGCTCGCGAATGGCGGAAAGGCCGCGCAGAAGCGGGCAAACGGAAGCTTCCTGACGCGTTCTTCGAGCCCTTAGACGATCAGGAGCGGGATCTTCAAGAGGCCGACGACAATGGCGCGTTCAATCTCCTGCCCGACCAGGAGGGCTGGCGGAAGGCGCTCCGCGACGCCGCCCGCTTGACGCTGGCCAAGGACCGGCACATCAGCATCCGGCTGGCGACAGCCGACGTCGAGGCCCTCAAGACGAAGGCCGCCGACCTGGGCATTCCCTACCAGACCCTGATCGGCTCCCCTTCTCCACCAGTACGTCGAAGGCAAGATCCGGGCGGCGTTCTAAGGGAGGGGGAGAGCTCCGGACGTGGATCGGCGCCTTCGAAGCGAAGCGCCGGCCTGACCTGCCGGATCCGTTTCGCCGCCAAGCCGCGGGAACGGAAACGCCGGCATGAAACAGGGCTGCTCCGTCCTGGTGGTGGAGGACGAAGCCCTCATCGCCATGGACATCCAAGCCCAGCTTATGCAGGCGGGGGCCGCCCGCTGCCGGATCGCGGCCACGGGCGAGCGGTCCATGGTCCTGGCCCGCGAGGAGGCCTTCGACCTGATCGTCATGGACAACCACCTGGCCGGGGCCATGGAGGGCTTGGACGCGGCCCTGGCCATCCGCGCCCACAGCGGCGTGCCGATCATCATCATGTCCGGATACCCGCGCGACGAGGCCTTCCTGAAGCGCGTCCGCCCGCTCGGCCCGGTCACCTGCCTGGACAAACCGATCGAGGCCGAGGCTCTTCTGCAGGCCGTCGATGCGGTCCTGGGGGATTGAACCGGCCCTTCGGGCCGCGGCCCGAGCGGTCGACGTTTGACCCGGCCCGCGCCGATCCCTTAGCATAGGGGGCGAAAGCGAACCGCCCCATGTCCCGCACCGACAGCCTGCTCAAGTCCCTGGAGACGATCGGCGACCTGGCCCTCAAGACCGACTCCCTCAAGGCCGTCAAGCACCTGCCGGCCCAGGAGGGCCAGTTCGAGGACTACCCGGCCGAGGCCCACCCCGACCTGGTCAAGATCCTCAAGGGCAAGGGCTTCGAGCGGCTCTACACCCACCAGCACTCCTGCTGGAAGGCGGTCAAGGAGGGCAAGCAACGCGGTCGTCGTCACGCCCACGGCCTCGGGCAAGACGCTCTGCTACAACCTGCCCGTCCTGGACGCCATGCTCAAGGACCCCTCGGCCCGGGCCCTCTACCTCTTCCCGACCAAGGCCCTGGCCAACGACCAGCGGGCCGAGCTGGACGAGACGCTCAAGCCGCCTGCCCGGCGAGATCCGCGTCTTCACCTACGACGGCGACACGCCCCAGGACGCCCGCAAGGCCATCCGGGCCCGCGGCCACATCGTCCTGACCAACCCGGACATGCTCCACAGCCGGCATCCTGCCGCACCACACCAAGTGGATCAAGCTCTTCGAGAACCTGCGCTACATCGTCATCGACGAGCTGCACTACTACCGGGGCGTCTTCGGCTCGCCACCTGGCCAACGTCCTGCGCCGGCTGAAGCGGATCGCCGCCTTCTACGG
Organism: Candidatus Aminicenantota bacterium; assembly: GCA_963803915.1. Classification (GTDB taxonomy): domain Bacteria; phylum Acidobacteriota; class Aminicenantia; order Aminicenantales; family UBA4085; genus UBA4085. Next base: position 20,125 of record CAWDOL010000008.1, read on the forward strand.
GGCCAACCCGCAGTTCATCCTCTGCACGGCCACCATCGCCAACCCGGTGGAGATGGCCGAGAGGATGATCGAGGCGCCGGCCGCCCTGGTCGACGACAACGGCGCCCCGCGGGGCGAGAAGTACTTCCTCTTCTACAACCCGCCGGTGGTCAACGCGGCCCTCGGCATCCGCCGCTCCTACGTCAACGAGACCCGGCGCATCGCCTCGATCTTCCTGCGCAACGACCTGCAGACCATCGTCTTCGCCCAGAGCCGCCTGATCGACCGAAGTCCTGCTGACCTACCTGAAGGAGGACATCGAGAAGACGATCAAGGACGAGGGCCTGATCCGGGGCTACCGCGGCGGCTACCTGCCGATCAAGCGCCGCGAGATCGAGAAAGGCCTGCGCGAGGGGAAGATCCTGGGCGTCGTCTCCACCAACGCCCTGGAGCTGGGCATCGACATCGGCACCCTGGACGTGGCCGTCCTGGCCGGCTACCCGGGCACCATCGCCTCGACCTGGCAGCGGGCCGGCCGGGCCGGCCGCAAGACCGGCGCCTCGGCCGCCGTGCTCGTGGCCAGCTCGCGCGCCGCTGGACCAGTTCATCGTCAACAACCCCGACTACTTCTTCGGCGGCATCCCGGAGAAGGCCCTCATCAATCCCGACAACCTGACCATCCTCATCAGCCACCTCGAGTGCGCCTCCTTCGAGCTGCCGTTCAAGGACGGCGAGACCTTCGGCCGGGCCGAGATCGGCGAGATCCTCAAGTTCCTGGAGGAGGAGAAGCTCGTCCACCACTCCAAGGACACCTGGTACTGGACCTCGGACGCCTACCCGGCCGACGGGGTCAGCCTGCGGTCGATCACCTCGGACAATTTCGTGGTCGTGGACACGACCGGGCCGGCCAAGGTCATCGCCGAGGTCGACTTCACCGCCGCCCTGACCACCCTGCACGAGAAGGCCATCTACATCTGCGAGGGCGAGCAGTACTTCGTCGAGAAGCTGGACTACGAGCAGCGCAAGGCCTACGTCAAGAAGACCGACATCGACTACTACACCGACGCCATCGACTACACCAAGATCAAGATCCTGGACCAGTTCGACAAGCGGACTCTCGACCGCTTCGACGTCCGCCACGGCGAGGTCCACGTGGCCACCCAGGTCGTCGGCTTCAAGAAGATCAAGTTCCACACCATGGAGAACGTCGGGGCCGGCGACCTGAGCCTGCCCCAGAACGAGATGCACACCACGGCCTACTGGGTGACGGTGCCGGCCGACCTGGTCCAGTCGCTGGAGTACGCCTCGGAGGAAAAGATCAACGGCCTCTACGGCCTGGCCTACATCCTGCACCACGTGGCGCCGCTGTTCCTGATGTGCGACATCCACGACATCGGCGTCTCGCTGGGCGACAACTCGACCGGCGAGTCGATCCCGCCGCGCGACCTGCCGGCCAAGGTTCGGGCCGCGCAGGGGCCGGTCTATCGCCGACCTGGACTTCGAGCCCAACATCTTCATCTACGACAACTACCCCGGGCGGCATCGGCCTGAGCCCCTCGCTCTACGACCTGGAGACGACCCTGCTCGAGCACTGCCGCCGGACGATCCAGGCCTGCCCCTGCACCGAGGGCTGCCCGTCCTGCGTCGGGCCGGTCAAGGAGAGCGGGGAGCAGGCCAAGGAAGTCGCCCTGGACATCCTCAACCGGATGCTGGGCTGAGAGTTCGTCATAGCGGAATCTCTTCCATTCTGTGTGGCCTACGGAGCGGTATCCGGCCCGGCGGCTTCGGTTTTTTCACGCCTTTTTTCGCTTCTCTTCTCGGCGCCTGCGGAACTCCGCATGTTCGATCGAAGGGTACTGCATGATCGCCCACTCCGTCTCGCTACCGATTGAACTTCTCGTGCTCAAACATCCCTCGGCGCCCGTTGGGTCCCCTCGAAGAGCGGCAAAAAAAGGCTAAAACCTCGCAATTTCGCCGTTGGCCGGATACCGCTCCGTTTTACCATCCCACACAGAATGGAAGAGGCTGGCTTTTATGCCAAGTGTACCCCAACGAGGACGGTCTCATTGCGAAGCCAACGCCTCCACCAGGCAGAGCCGTTTGGCACCGATTTCGCATGTTCATAGCCGGGGGAGGATACCGTCCGAAGGCCGTAACGACGGCCCTGGACAATCCGAACCGGCATTGAGCATAATATCGAAGCGGGGGTAACCGTGAGAAAAACAAGCCTGGCAATGACCATCGCGATGTTCTTCGTTCTGGCGGGCATTCTGGCCGAGGCTGCGCCGGGACTCCAGAAAGTCGCAGCCGAGGACGCCTCGCTGGAGGCCATGATGCTCAAGGCCCGGGCTTACTGCCGCCGCCTGGACCGGGCCGCCCTCGACTTCGTCTGCCGGGAGGAAATCAAGGAGAAGACCAACGCCATGTCGCGGCCGCCGACCATAACGATGATCGTGCAGTCCACGAACAATCGCCTCAACGCCGGGTCCGTCAGGGTCCAGCCTCCGCCCCCCGAGTCTTTCTCGACGACGACCTATCTTTACGACTACCAGTATGTCCGCAAAGCCTCCGACGTCCGGGAACGCCGGGATCTGGTCACGAAGGACGGCGAGGACATCGTCAAAGCCGACACCCGCATAGAAACTCTCCACTTCAAGTTCGCCGAGGTGCTTTTCGGCCCCTCGCTCCTCCTCGGCCAGGACGCGGCCGAAGGCCACGTCTACCGGCTGCTGAAGACGGAGAAGGTCAAGGGCGAGAAGGCGGCCGTGATCGACTGCGCCTCGCGGGCCATGGGGGCCGCGGCGGCTACGGCGGCAAGGCTTGGGTTCGGATCACGGACGGCGCCGTGCTCAAGATCGAGTGGGACCCGACCACCTTCGGCGGCTTCTTCGAGGTCATCGCCGTGGCCGACAAGTTCAAGATGAAGCCCAAGATCAAGTCCGAGACCGAGTTCGGGGTGGAGCGCAACGGCATCCGCTTCCCCAGCCTGGACCTGACCGAGGAGGCCTACACAAGCGGCGGTCAGTCGATCTACACCCGTTCGATCATCACGGCCAAATATATCGACTATAAGTTCTTCACCGTCGAGACCGCCAGCGAGATCCGCCGGCCCTGACACACACTCCGCCTCGGTCGTTTTTCATTCGCGTCCCCGCTATGCTACAATTGAAGCGACGCACATGAACATAATCGAGCTCCTCTCCAAAGCCACCCTGGTGGTCAAGGTCGTCCTCCTGATCCTGCTGTTCTTCTCGGTCTTTTCCTGGACCATCATCATCTACAAGCGGCGGGCCCTGCGGGCCGCCGTCGTCCAGTCCCGCAAGTTCCTCGAGGTCTTCAAGAAGAGCCGCAATCTGAACGAGGTCCAGGAGGCCGCCAAGGGCTTCCCGGCCAGCCCCCAGGCCGCGATCTTCCTGGCCGGATATAAGGAAATCGCCTACCTGGCCAAGCAGCAGCAGGCCGCCGGCGCGACGGCCAACGGCAACGGCGGCACCCGCCTGGAGAACCTGGGCCGGGCCCTGACCAAGGCCAGCAACGGCGAAGTGGCCAAGATGGAGAAGATGATGGGCTTCCTGGCCACGACGGGCAGCGTCACGCCCTTCGTCGGCCTGTTCGGCACGGTCTGGGGGATCATGAACACCTTCCTGACCATCGGCAAGACCCGCTCGACCAGCCTGATCACGGTCGCCCCGGGTATCGCCGAGGCCCTCATCGCCACCGCCGTGGGCCTCTTCGCCGCCATCCCGGCCGTCATCGCCTACAACGCCTTCCTGCACCGGATCAAGGACCAGATCACGGACATGGAGGACTTCTCGCTCGAGCTCCTGAGCATCGCGGAGCGCCTCTATGGTACTCCCTAAGCTCGGCTCGCTCCGCTCCAAGCGCGAGGTCGGCACCTCGCTCTCGGAGATCAACGTCACCCCCTTCATCGACGTCATGCTCGTCCTGCTGGTCATCTTCATGGTCACCACCCCGATGATGCAGTCCGGCATCGGCGTCAACCTGCCCACGGCCGAGACCGACAACGCCCCGGCCGAAGAGGGCCTGCGGCTGACCATCACCCCCGACCAGTACATCCGCATGGGACAGCCCGAGCAGATCGTCAACGTCAACCTGCTCGAGAGCAAGATCCGCAACTACTTCGCCGGCAAGACCAAGAAGGTCGTCTTCATCCAGGCCGACAAAGACCTCTCCTACGGCTACATCATGGAGATCATGGACCTGGTCAAGAAGGCCGGGGTCGAGATCGTCGGCCTGATGACCGAGCCCAAAGAGGTCAAGGGCAAGGAATGACAAACCGGGCCTTGCAGAGGGCCCTCTACTGGTCGGCGGGGGCCCACGCAGCGCTGCTGCTGCTGTTCATCGTCAACCCCAGCCTGCCCAAGTCCGGCCCCAAAGGCGAGATCCGCTATATCAACCTCGGCCTGGGCGGCGGGGGAGGCGGCGGGACAGGCGGTAGCGGCATGCGCGGCCCGGCCGGCGGCGGTTCCGAGTCCGTGGCCGAGACGCCGCTTCCCAAGCCGCAGCTTCGCGACCTGACCACGGCCCAGAAGGCCGAGGCGGACGCCGGGGCCGAGCTGCGCTATCCGGCAGCCAAGAAGCCTCCCCGCAAGAAGCCCGCCCCCGCCAAGACCAAAGAGGTCACCCGGCCCAACCCCAACGCCAAGACGTCCAAGACGCCGGCCGACAAGGCCTCGGGGACGGCAGGCAGCCGGACGGGGGGAAGCGGCGGCGGTCTGACCATCGGGGGCGGATCGCCCGGCTTCGGAGAAGGCTCGGGAATGGGCGGCTACGGCGATCAGATCGGCATGGGCGACTTCCCCTATCAATACTACCTTCAGAACATCCAGGATCGCATTTCCGCCCGCTGGTTCCAATCGTTGGTGGACCCCGGAGCGACGGGCGTATTCCAGGTCACGGTCTACTTCCGCATCTTCCGCAACGGCAACATCTCCCGGGTCGAGGTCAAGCAATCGAGCGGCCTGCGGGCCCTCGACCTCTCGGCCCAGCGAGCCATCACCGACGCCTCGCCGTTCCCGCCCCTCCCCGACGACTACGACGAGGAGTACCTGGGCATCATCCTCAACTTCGAGCACGTTAAATGAAAAAAAACATCTTCTCTTGCCTCGGAATCCTGCTCTTCGTGCTGGCCGCGTCCGGCCCGGCCTCAGGCCAGCAGGACGTCGTGCTGACCATCCGCGACGGCCAGCCCGCCATCTCCATCGCCCTGCCGGCTTTCATGGCGACCGACCGGGCCAAGGCCGCGGCCACGGAGATCCACGCCGTCCTGGAGGCCGACCTCAAGTACACCCGGATTTTCGCCCTCCTGCCCAAGAGCTACTACGCCTATATCCAGACCCAGAACCTGCGGACCATCCGCTTCGAGGACTGGCAGTCGATCAACGCCGCCGTCCTCTTCACCGGCGAGGTCACCCTGGCCGGCAACGGCGACCTGGTCCTGGAGCGCAACTTCTACGACGTCAAGTCCAAGAAGCAGATCCTGCCGGGCAAGCGCTACCAGGCCAAGACCGGCCGACCTGCGCTTCCTGGCCCACCGCCTGGCCGACGAGATCATGAAGGCCTACGGCGAGAAGCCCATCTTCACCTCCAAGGTCGCCTTCGTCAGCGACCGGGACGGCAACGACGAGATCTACATGATGGACTACGACGGGGCCAACCAGACCCGGCTGACCTTCAACAAGGTCATGGACTACTCCCCCGCCTGGTCCCCCGACGCCTCCCGCCTGGCCTACACCTCCTACCAGCAGAATGTCGCCGGCCTCTACATCCTGGACGTCTACGAGGGCAAGCGGACGACCGTCTCGACCCGGGGCGGGAACTTCATCTCCGAGCTGGTCGCCCGACGGCAAGAAGCTGACCTTCGCCTCGACCATGGACGGCAACATGGAGATCTACGCGGCCGAGGTCGAGTCCGGCCCGACCCGAATCGGCAGGATCAAGCGGCTGACCTTCAACAACGGCGTGGACACCGCCCCGACCTGGTCGCCCAACGGCCGCGAGATCGCCTTCACCTCGGACCGCGGCGGCACGCCCCAGATCTACGTCATGGACGCCGAGGGCGGCAACATCCGGCGGATCTCCTTCGGGGCCAACTACCACGACTCGCCCTGCTGGTCCCCGGCCGGGGACCGGATCGTCTATGTGGCCCGGGTCGACAACGTCTTCGACCTGTACGTCTACAGCATCCGAACCCAGGCCATCCAGAAGCTGACCGAAAGCAACGCCCGCAACGAGTCGCCGTCCTGGTCGCCGGACGGCCGCCACATCGTCTTCACCTCGAACATGCGCGGCGGCACCCAGATTTGGACCATCGACGTGGACGGAGCCAACCTGAAGCCTCTGACCGCCAAGAACCAGAATAAGCTGGCCGATTGGGGAAATTAAGCCCCATTAAGCCCTCTTTCGTTGACAGACCGCCGGAATATCGTGATATGAAGGGCTCCCGATAAGTTCTTATTCGGCGATCGCCGCATGTTCGATTAGAGGAGGATCCATGAAACGCGCACTCGTACTGACTCTCGTTTGTCTCCTGGCCGTGGTCGTCACCACGTCCTGCAAGCCCAAGGTCCAGCCCACCCCCCCGCCCCCGCAGGCCAAGGAACAGCCCAAGGTCGAGCCGGTCGCGCCCGCAGGCCCCGGTTACCAAGCCCGCGCTCAGCGAGGAAGAGATCTTCATGTCCAAGTCGCTTGAGCAGATCAACCAGGAAAAGCCGCTGGCGCTGATCAACTTCGACTACGACAAGTTCGACATCCGCGAAGACGCCAAGGCCGTCCTGGAGTCCAACGCCGCCTGGATGAAGAAGTGGCGTTCGGTCAAGATTCTGGTCGAAGGCCATTGCGACGAGCGCGGCACCGAAGACTACAACCTGGCCCTGGGCGAGAAGCGGGCCAAGGCCGCCTACGACTACCTGATCGGCCTGGGCATCCCGGCCGAGCGGATGAAGATCATCTCCTACGGCAAGAGCCAGCCCCTCGACATGGGCAAGGACGAGTCCGCCTACGGCCAACAACCGGCGCGACCAGTTCCTGATCATCGAGAAATAAGCCGCCACGGCCATGAAAAAAGCCCTCGGGGCGGCGCTCGTTCTCAGCCTGGCCGTCCTCGGCGGCCGGCCAGGACCGGGAGAAGAAGACCTACGAGCTGCTTTACGAGGACGTCCAGCTGCTGAAGCAGCAGGTCCAGCGCCTGGACAAGAAGCTCGACGCCGCCGCCGAGGAGATTCGCCTGTTGAAGGACCTGGCTCGGCGAGCTGCGGATCGGTCGTTCACGGCCTGCAGACCGAACAGGCCAAGACCGCGGACGGCGTGCGCTCCGTCCCGGCCCAGGTCCAGGCCCTGACCGACAAGCTGGGCCAGATCGAGAACCTGCTCGTCCGGATGACCGAGGAGATGTCCGCCCTCAAGGCCCAGCTCCGCGCCGCGGCCGTCGATCCCGAGGCCAAGCCGCACGGACGATCCAGCCCCGGGCAAGAAGCCGCGCGACAAGGAAGCTCGGCCAAGGACAAGCCGGATGCCGCAAGCAAGCCCGCGGACAACCCGGCCAAGCCGCCGGCCACGAACCTCTCGCCGGCCGACGTCTACAACACCGCCCAGGCCGACTACAGCCAAGGGCAACTACGACCTGGCCATCGACGGCTTCGCCATGTACCGCGAGTCCTTCCCGGCCAGCCCGCAGGCCGACAACGCCCTGTACATGATCGGCGAATCCTACTACAGCCAGAAGAAGTTCCAGAAGGCCATCGACGCCCTCGACGACCTGATCATGACCTTACCCGCTGAGCGACAAGATCGAGGCGGCCTACCTCAAGAAGGGGTACGCCCTGGCCGAGCTGAAGAAGACCGACGAGGCCATCGGCGTGCTCCGGTACCTGATTTCAGCAGGTACCCCGTCGCCGAAGAAGCCCGCCAAGCCCAGGAAAAGCTGAAGGAGCTGCAGGAGCGATCAATGAGAGACGTCAACAGCCTGAACAAGGTCATCCTGGTCGGCCGGCTCGGCCAGAAGCCCGAACTGCGGGTTCTGCCCCAGGGCGACCGGTCCTTCGCCCGCTTCAGCCTGGCCACCAACGAGAAATCCTACAACCCCACGACCAGCGAGTCCGCCGATGAAGACCGAGTGGCACCGGATCGTGGTCTGGGGCAAGCTGGCCGAGTTCTGCGAGAAGTACCTGGACCAGGGCAAGCAGGTCCTGATCGAAGGCAAGCTGCGGACCCGCAGCTGGCAGGACCGGGACGGCAACAAGCGCACCACGACCGAGATCGAAGCCTACAGCATCGTCCTGCTCGGCCGGCGCGAAGGCGGGCCCGAGGGCGGCGAGCACTACGAGCCGCGGCGGCCGTCCGCGCCGAGCGGGCCGGTCTACCAGGACCCGGCCGTCTCCGACTTCCCGGCCGACGACGACGCCCCGGGGGACGCCGGGGGCGACGATGAAGTCCCCTTCTGACGAGGAGCGGATCTTCCGGGCCGCCATCGTCCAGGACGAGCGCCCCTGGGGGCGCTTCCGCTCCTATCCGCACCGGGACGGCCGGGGCCATCAAGATCATCACCGTCGAGCCCGGGCGGCATCCTGTCCCTGCAGTCGCACGCCCGCCGGTCGGAGTTCTGGGTCGCCCTGGATGACGGGCCTGGAGATCACCGTCGGCGAGCGGACCTGGCAGGCCGGCCCCCGGCGAGGAGATCTACATCCCCCGCGGCACGGCGCACCGCCTCCGCTCGGCCGGCGACTCGCCCGCCCGGATCATGGAGATCTGGCTGGGCGACTCCGACGAGTCCGACATCGTCCGGCTGGACGACGCCTACGGCCGGAGCAGCAAGCCCTAGCCCTGCTCCGGCGCTCAGATCGTCGTTCCCGTCTCCATCGATCGGCGCCTGCAGCACGATCGGGTGTCCGGCCACGATCATATAGATCCCGAAGGCCAGGCCCAGCCGCGAGCATCAGCCAGCCCAGCAGGTTGTTGACCTTGGCCATCAGCAGCAGGATGTTGTAGTGGGGGCCGTGCACGCCTTCCTTGCGGGTGTTGTGGGCCATCTCCCGGATGGCCAGCAGGAGCTGACCGAAGGCGATGATGGCCATGCCGACGACGGCCGACCAGAGAATGGCGGCGATGCCCATGACGACGTTGCTGATCGTGAACGTTTGTCCTTCCATGCCTTCAGTCTCCTTCGCGGAGTTCGATAGTCCCGAACCTGAGCGCCGGCGCCCGGCGCGGAGTGACGTCAGGACGACAGGCCGAGCTGCAGGAAGGCCTCGGGATGGCGGACGAGGAGCTTCTCGATCAGGTACTCCTCGACCTCCTGGGCCGACTTGAGGAGTCATGGCCTGGTGGACCACCCGGCGGACGGCCTTGGCCTCGACCGCCCGCAGGGCTTTCTTGATCCGCGGGATGAAGATCGGGTTCATGCTGAACCGGCGCAGCCCCAGCCCGAGCAGGACCATGGCCGAGAGCGGATCGGCGGCCATCTCGCCGCAGATGGACACCTCCTTGCCGGCCCGGTCGGCCGTCTCGATGACGAACCGCAGCAGCCGCAGGACCGAGGGGTGGAGCGGCTTGTAGAGGTAGGCCACGTCCTCGTTGGAGCGGTCCACGGCCAGGTAGTACTGGATGAGGTCGTTGGTCCCGATGCTCAGGTAGTCGACCTCCCGGACCAGCAGGTCGGTCAGGGCGGCCGCCGCCGGGACCTCGATCATGATGCCCAGGGGGAGGTGCCGGATCGAAGGGCGCGCCTTCGGCGCGGCCAGCTCGTCCTTGACCTCGGCGAAGAGGAGCTTGATCTCGCCGATCTCCTCGATCTCGGTGATCATCGGGATGGTCACCCGGACATTGCCCTAGGCGCTGGCCCGCAGGATGGCCCGCACCTGGATCCGGAACAGCTCCCGGTACTTGAGCGAGAAGCGGATGGCCCGCAGCCCCAGAGCCGGGTTGGGCTCTTTCTGGATCTGCAGGAAGCGGCAGGCTCTTGTCGCCGCCGATGTCGATCGTCCGGATGTAGACCGGGATGCGGGAGCCACTTCCCTGGCCAGGCGGGAGTAGACGTCGAAGTGCTCCTCCTCGCGTCGGCAGGGTCGAGCGGCGGAGGTAGATGAACTCCGAGCGGAACAGCCCCACGCCCTCGGCCCCGTAGGACAGGGCGTGCGGAATCTCCTCCGGCAGCTCGATGTTGGCCATGGGGTAGAAGCGGACGTCGTCGCGGGTGGCCGACTTCCACCCGGCCACCTGGTGCATCTCGCCGCGGTAGGCCTCGTACCTCTCCTTCTTGCCCAGGAACTCCTTGCGCACCGCGGGCGGCGGGTTGACGATGACTTCGCCGTCGGTGCCGTCGACGATCAGGACGTCGCCGGTGCGGACGCGCTGGGTGATGTCGTGCAGCCCGACCACGGTCGGGATGCTCATGGAGCGGGCCAGGATGGCGGCGTGCGAGGTCGGGCCGCCCATGTCCATGGCCACGGCCAGGACGTTGCCCTGGCTGAAGCGCATGGCCGCCTCGGAGGGCAGCAGGTCGTGGGCGACCAGGATGGTCGGCCCGTCTCGGCGCCGGTCTCGGCCCCATCCCCTGGCCTCGCCCGGGGCCAGATTGCGGTAGAGCTTGGTCATGACGTCGGTCACGTCGGCCTTGCGCTGGCGCATGGTTTCGTCGGGCAGGGCGTCGAAGATGCGCGGCATAGTGGTCGTGGACCTCGGTCAGGGCGCTCTCGGCCGTGACCCGGCCCTCGCGATCCGGCGCTCGACGTCCCTGAGGTCAAGGCCGGGTCGTCCAGGATCAGCAGGTGGGCGTCGAAGATGAAGGCATGCTCCTCGCCGACCTTGGCCCGGATGGTGTCGCGGACGACGAGTCAGCTCGGCCCGGGTCCGCTCGGACGGCCTCGCGGTAGCGCTGGACCTCGGCTCGCCGTGCGGGAGGCGGGGATCGGCGTCCGGGCGGCTGGTGAAGACGACCCGCTCGGTCAGTACGGCCTCGGCCATGGCGATGCCCGGCGAGACGCCGACACCCCGCAGGCGCAGGATTTCCATCCCCTACTCTTTCTCGCCGAAGCGTCCGTCGATGAGCTCGACCAGGGCCTGCAGGGCCGTCTTTCTCGTCGTCGCCCTTCAGGCGCAGCCGGATCGAGGAGCCCTGGGTGGCGGCCAGGGTCAGGATGCCCAGGATGCTCTTGCCGTCGATCTCGGAGCCGTCCTTGATGATCCGGACGTCGGCGGTGAAGCGGTTGGCGGTGTTGACGAACTTGACCGCGGCCCGGGCGTGCAGGCCGAGCCGGTTGCTTGATCTGGACGTTGCGTTCGATCATGGTGAGCCTCATCCCGGCCGGGAGGCCAAGAGGGCGCTGGCCAGGTGGATGTTCTTGCGGGCCTGTTCGACGACCTTGCGGGCGGTGTCCTTGAGCCCGGCCGACCTCTGCAGCGAGCAGAACTTGATCAGCATCGGCAGGTTGACCCCGGTGATGATCTCGACCTGGCCTTCCTTCTGGAAGGTGAAGCTCAGGTTGGAGGGGGTGCCGCCGAACATGTCGGTGAAGATGACCACACCGCTCTTCTGATCGACCTTCTTCAGGCTGGCGTCGATGCGCTTCTTGGAGTCCTCGACGTCGTCGTACCAGCCGATGGAGACGGCCTCGATGTTGGGCGCTTCGCCCAGGATGATGGTCAGGGCGTTGAGGAACTCCTCGCCCAGCTTGCCGTGGGAAACGATGATGCCGCCGATCATTTGTCGATGTCCCGATGCTCGATCTTTATATCATACTTCCGGGCCGGAAGGGTAACCTTGAGGGCCTCGGCCACGGCCACGGAGCGATGCCGGCCGCCGGTGCAGCCGACCGCCACGACCAGGCGGCTCTTGCCCTCGGCCGCGAAGCGGGGCAGGAGGAAGCTCAGGAAGCCGCCCCGTCTCCTTCAGGAAGGCCTTGGTCTCGGCCGGGCCGCAGGACGAAGTCGCGCACCCGGCGGCTGTTGCCGTTCTTCGTCCCGCAGATCCTCGACGTAGAAGGGATTGGGCAGGAAGCGGGCGTCCAGGACCAGGTCGGCGTCCAGGGGCAGGCCGTGCTTGTAGCCGAAGCTGACGATCAGGACGTTGCAGCGGCGGCCGCCGGCGGCGCAGGAAGCGGCGGGCCAGGGCCTCTTTGAGCTGGGGGATCGAAGTCCGCGAGGTGTCGATGACCTCGTCGGCCAGGGCCTTGATGCCGGCCAGGCGGCGGCGCTCCAGCCGGACGCCGGCCAGGACCGAGCGGCGGCCGGCCAGGGGGTGGGGCCGCCGGCTCTCGCTGAAGCGCTTGACCAGGGTGTCGTCGGAGGCGTCCAGGAAGATCAGCCGGGCCGACTCGCGTGCGGCGGATCTCCGCCCAGACCTTGGGGAAGGCGGTCAGGAAGCCGCGCTCGCGGATATCCACGACCAGGGCCACCCGGTCGATGGCCAGCTCGCGGCGGCGCCACAGCTGGACCAGCATGGGGATGAGCTTGACCGGCAGGTTGTCGATGCAGTAGTAGCCCAGGTCCTCCAGAAAGCGGCTGACCACGGTCTTGCCCGAGCCCGAGAGGCCGGTGATGATCAGGAAGCGCCCGTCCTTCACGCCCGCCTCCCGCCGGCCAGGGCCCGGTCGAGCTTGTCGCACAGGTCGAGCGAGGCCGTGTAGCCGCGCCGCCGCAGGATGGCGACCTTGCAGGCGACCTCGATCAGGGTGGCGATGTTGCGGCCCGGCGCGACCGGGATGTTCATCTGGGGCACCCGCAGCCCCCGGACCAGGGTGTCTTCCGGAAAGCGCAGGCCGAGCCGGTCGAACTCCTTGCGCGGCTGCCACTTCTTGAGCCGGACGACCAGGTCGATGGGCGACTCCAGGGCGATCGACTTCGGTCCGAAGATCTCGCGGATGTTGATGATGCCCAGGCCGCGGATCTCCATGAAGAACCGGCTGACCGCGGGGGCGCGGCCGATGATCCGGCCGCGGACGACCCGCACGACCTGGACCACGTCGTCGGTGACGAAGCGGTGGCCGCGGCAGACGAGCTCCAGGGCGCTCTCGCTCTTGCCCACCCCGCTGTCGCCGACGATCAGGACGCCCAGGCCGAACATCCGCAGCAGCCCGCCCGGGATGATGACGGGCCCCGGGGCGGCGGCGCGCGGAGAGGTCCGGGCCCGCGTCATTCGGGCTCGACCAGCCCGATGTGGCCGTCCTTGCGGCGATAGAGGACGGCCCAGCCGCCTTCCTCGGGCCGGAACATCAGGACCTCGCGCTTCTTGGCCTCGAAGGCCATGACCGCCTCTTCGACCGACATCGGCTTGACCGTGAACAGGTCGGCCCGGATGACCCTGCGCTCGGCCTCGGCCGGAGAGACGGCCTCGACCGGCGCAGCCAGGATCTTCCGCTCGCGGCCGCCGCGGCGGCGCTTCTCGCGCAGCTTCTCGCGCTCTTTCTTCAGCTTTCTCTCCAGGTCCTCGAAGGCCCGCCGCAGGGAAGCCTCCAGGTCGCGGCTCTCCTCGACCACCACGAGGCCGCCGCCCTTGCCCTGGACATGGATCTCGATCTTGTAGCGGTCGCGCTGCTTGGCCGCGATGACGTCCACGTCGGTGGCGAAGATCAGCAGCTTGGCCATGCCCTTGAGGCGGGCTTCGCAAAAGGCCCTCAGCCCGGGCTCGAGGGAGGCCTGACGGGAGGTGATGTGCAGGTTCATGGCGTACCCTCCATGGTGTATTTCCGCTTGCGGATATGCGAGGGCAGGATCTTCAGTTGCTTGCGGTACTTGGCCACCGTCCGCCGGGCGATGTGGAAATTTTCGCGGGCCAGGACGGCCTCGATCTCCATGTCGGAGAGCGGGGTAGCGCGGTCCTCGGACTCGACCATCTTGCGGATGCGGTCCTTGACCCGCAGCGACGAGACGTCCTCGCCGGCGTCCCCGGCCAGGGCCTTGTGGAAGAAGTACTTCAGCGAGAAGACGCCCTGCGGGGTCAGGATGAACTTGTTGGCCACCACCCGGCCGACGGTCGACTCGTGGACTCCGATCTCCTGGGCGATCTCCATCAGGGTCAGGGGCCTTATGAAATCCATGCCCTTTTCGATGAAGTCCTTCTGCTTGTCGACGATGGAGCGGGCCACCTTGGAGATGGTCTGGTCGCGCTGGTCGAGGCTGCGCAGGAACCAGAGGGCCTTCTTCATCTTGTCCTTGAGGAAGTGGTAGGCGTCGGGGTTGTCCTTGAAGGCCTTGGCCAGGAGCTGGCGGTAATAGCCGTTGATCCGCAGCCGCGGCAGGCCCTCGTCGTTGAGGGTGATCTTGAGCTCGTCGCCCTCCTTGCTGACCACGATGTCGGGCACGACGTAGGAGGATCGCTCGCCGCTGTACTTGCGGCCCGGGGCCGGGTCGAGGCGCTTGATGACCTCGACGTGGTACTTGACGGCCGAGGGCGGCCGGCCCAGCACGCGGGCCAGCTGGACGTAGTCGGATTTTTCCAGAAGGGGCAGGTACGAGGCGACGATGGCCCGGGCCGTCTCGTCCTTGATCTGGAGATAGTCCATCTGGGCCAGCAGGCACTCCTTGAGGTCGAGCGCCCCGACGCCGACCGGGTCGAAGGCCATGATCTTGGCCCGCACGGCCTCGACCCGCTCGAGGGGAACGCCGACGGCCTCGGCCAGCTCGGGCGGCGGGACGATCAGGTATCCGTCGTCGTTGACGTTGCCGATGATCCGCTCGGCGATGTCCCGGTCGACCGGGTCGTGAAAGGTCAGGTTGGCCTGCCAGTCAAGGTGATCCCAGAGAGAGGTCGCCCCGGCCAGGGTGTTTTCCAGGGCCGGGATCTCGCGCTTCTCCAGGGACGGCTGGCGGAAGCCGTCGTCGAAGTACTCCTGGAAGTACGACTCGAAGGCGGCGTCCTCTTCGCTCCCGGCGGGCTCCTCGGAGGCGCCTTCGCGCGGCTCCTCCTTGCCCGGGTCGGAGGTGGCTCCGTTTTCGGCCGTCGCGGCCTCCTCGCCGGCCTCGGTCCGGCGGTCGATCGACTCGCCTTCCAGCTCGAGCAGGGGGTTCTCGGACAGCTCCTCGTCGATGACCTCGATCAGCTCCAGGTTGGTCATCGGCAGCAGCTTGATGGCCTGCTGCAGGGCGGGCGCCAGGATCAGCTTCTGCACCTGCCGCTGGTCGAGCCTTTGTTTCATCATGGACGGTGCCGGTCCGCCTCAGAGGCGGAACTCGTCCCCCAGATAGCTTTGCCGCACGCTCTCGGAGGCCACGATCTCGGCCGGCGTGCCGGCCTTGAAGACAGTACCCTTGTCGATGATGGCGGCGCGGTCGCAGATGCGGAGCGTCTCGCGGACGGCGTGGTCGGTGATCAGGATGCCCAGACCCTGGGCCTTGAGCGAGCGGATGATGCCCTGCAGGTCCTGGATGGCGATCGGGTCGATGCCCGTAAACGGCTCGTCGAGCAGCAGGAAGGACGGCCCGGTGGCCAGGGCCCGGGCGATCTCCAGGCGCCGGCGTTCGCCGCCGGACAGGGTGTAGGCCCGGGCCCGGGCCAGGCCGGAGAGGCCCAGCTCGGCCAGGAGGGCGGACGCGGCCGCCGGGCGGGCGTCGCTTCCGGGCAGGGTCTCCAGGATCGAGAGCAAATTATCCTCCACGGTCAGCTTGCGGAAGGAGCTGGGATCCTGGGGCAGAAGACAGATGCCCTTGCGGGCCCGCAGGTACATCGGCAGGCCGGTGATGTCCTCGCCGTCGAGGACGACGCGGCCGGCATCCTGGGGCACAAGGCCCAGAATCATGGAGAAGGTGGTCGTCTTGCCGGCCCCGTTGGGCCCCAGCAGACCCACGATCTCGCCCCCCTGGATCTCGAGGGAAACGTCGTCGACGACCGTCTTGCCGTGGTAGCTTTTGCGAAGACCTACGGCTTGCAGCTGCGATTTCATCGATCACGACTTGATGACGATCTCCGACCGTTCGTTCCCCTTATTCTCGACTTCGATCGTACCATCCGATAATCGGAATGTCAATTTATCGCCCCGGACCGTACCTCGCTCTTGATCGACAAGATACGGGCGGCCGGTGAGGACGATGATGTCCTTTTCGACGTCATAGTCGGCGAGCTCGCCGAAGGCTTCGCGGCCGCCCTTCTTGATGGCGACCCCCCCCCGGGCCTTGATGGAGCGGGCCCGGCCGGGCTCCTTGTCCGGGGTCACGGTCAGCGAAGCGGCCTTGAGGTCGACGTCCCGGGTCAGCAGCCGACCCTGACCCGCGAACTCGATCGTCCGGCCCGCCGGATCGAAGGTCATGCGGTCGCCCCCGACCTGGACTTGGGCGGCCGGCCGGCCCTCGGCGGCCGGCTGGACGAACAGGAAGCGGACTCCGCCGGCCGCGTTCAGGGCCTCGGTCTCCAGGGAGATCGCGGCTTCGGGCGCCTCCAGGACCTGGTCGTCCTGCCACATCCGGACCGCCGTCCGGACACTCAGGCTGCGGTCCTTGTCGACGTAGGACAGGAAACCGGCCCGGATGAAGGCCGGCCGGCCGGCCTTGAAGAAGCCCTCGGCTTTGGCCGGATCGGGCACCCGGTCGACCACGATGGTCAGGTTGCCCGAGGCGTTGACGTTGTTGTTCTGCACGAAGATCAGGACCCAGTCGGCGGTGACCTCCCGGCCGGGTTCGGCGGAGACGGCCCGCGCGGCGCCGTCGGCGAAAGCCTTGAGGACGCGGGTGGCGCCTTCGTAGAGGATGGGCGACCCGGACAGGCGTCGCTGCCCGGAGGCGCCCGGGTCGCGGGCCGTCATCTCGCCGCGGCCCCGGACGAACATTCCGTCCAGCCGGCCCGTCCGGTCGAAGACGAAGTGGACGGCGTCTCCGGCGATGCGGGTCTGCCCGCCGTCGGCGTCGGTCATGAGGAACGAGGCCCGGCCGCGGGCCCGGACGTTATAGATGACCGGGACGTCGGGATAGGCGGTCAGCATGAGCTGGTCGGCGGTAATGTCCTGGGTCTTGCTCTGAAGGGAGAAAACCGGCCGGAATTCGGGGGCGGCCGGGGTGGCCGCGGGCCGGGCCGGCGCGGCTTTCGGCTTGGGGGATGGGCGTTCCTCCCGCAGACTGGCCGTCACACTCCCCATCAGCCAGAGGATGTGCAGGTCGTCGCGCTCGGCAAAGAGCTGGATCTCGACGACCTCGGCCCGGCCGCGGCTCCGGCCGTGGCTCATCCGGACGCCGCCCTCAACCCGGGCCCGGCGCTGGGCATAGTTGAAGGCGATGCGGTCGCCGAAGAGGATGAAGGGGGTTTTGTCGTCGCCGAGCGAGGTCAAGGTGAGCTGGGCCTCGCCGCTGAGGAACATGGTGTCGTCGCGCACGGAGTAGGCGAAGGACCAGGCCTGGCCGCGGAAGCGGTCGGCCCGGATGGTCACCGCGGATGTGCTTCGGACTATCTCCGTGCTCTTATCATAGGCGAAGGCGTCGGCGCGGAGGACGATGCCGCGCGACTCCATCGAGACGCGGCCGGAGAAGACGGCCGTCTCCCAGTCCTTCGCATAGTCGACCCGCTCGGCTTCGAAGCGCAGGTCGCGGCCGCCCTTGGCTCCGCGGTCGATGATGACGACCGGCTTGCCGGGCTCGCCTCGGAGATGGTAGAGGCCGTCGGGACCCAGAGTGTTGTGGGCCGCCGAAACCTCCCTCCCCGCCCGCTCCCGGATGAGCTCCCGGTACTGGGGCGCCTCCTGCGACTCGACCTTCTGGGGCGGCAGGTCGGTCCCGAGGGCCTCGGTCCCGGAAGGCCGGCGCAGGTGGGTCGCGAAATGGACGACGATGACCAGGACGGACGCCGCCAGCAGGACGAGGAACGCGGATCGCAGGACGAGGATGAACCGCCAGCCGCCGCTCCGGCCCGCGCTCAAGGCTTGATCCCTTCGAGCGAGAGCTGGAACCGGTTTTCGCCGTTGTAAGTCGAGAAGAGAAAGGTAAAGGCCGCGTCGATGCGGCTCCCCTTGGTCAGGCGGTCCGCCCAATCGGCCCGGTCCCAGGCCAAAGCCTCGAAGGTCCGCTCATCCTGCCGGAGCCACATCTTCAGGTGTTTGCCCTTGAGAACCTGCGGGCCTGCGGCGACTTCCACGCCCTTGGCCGCGAAAACGGGACGGGGATTCCCGACCCCAAACGGCGAGAGCAGGCCGTGCACGGACAGGAACGGGCCGTCGATATCGCGGAAAGACACCTCGGCGTCCACCCGCAGGCGTCGCGTTAGTAGCTCGTCCGTGATCCTGGCCCCGGCGTCGGCGTTGGCCGCCGCCTTGAACGCGGGCAGGTCGGCCTGGTTGAGGGTGCAACCGACCGCGTAGGTGTGGCCGCCGAAGGCCTGGACGTGGTCGCGGCATGATTCCAGGCATTGGATGAGCGAGTAATCGGAAATCGAACGGCCCGAGCCGAAGGCCTTGCCGTCTTCATAGGAGAACAGAATGACCGGGCGGTTGAAGGCGTCTTTAAGGCGCGAGGCGACGATGCCGACCACCCCGCGGTGCCAGTGTTCGCTGCCAAGGATGAGGATGCGGTAGCGTCTGTCCAGGCCGCGGGACCGGACCTTCTCTTCGGCCTGGAGAAAGATCGTCTCCTCGGTCTTCTGGCGCTCGGAGTTGAGCTCGTTCAGCTTGCGGGCGATCTCGCGCGTCTCTTCGGCGGAGTCGGAGAAGAAGAGGCGCACCGCCAGCTCGGTCTGGCCCATGCGGCCGGCGGCGTTGATGCGGGGCCCGATCCGGAACCCGACATCGCCCTCGCCGACCTTGCGCCCGGCCAAGCCGCAGGCGTCGAGCAGGCTGGTCAGGCCCACGTGGGAGGCCCCCTCCAGCTCCTTCAACCCCTGCTTGACCAGGATCCGGTTCTCGCCCTGCAGGGGCGCGATGTCGCTGATCGTGCCGATGGCCACCAGCTTGAGGTAGTGGCGGAGAAGCTTGGCCTTGCCCGCCTTCTCGAACAGGGCCTGGATGAGCTTGTAGACGACCCCGACGCCGGCCAGGCCGCGCTCGGGGTAGCCCGATCCCTCCACGACCGGGTCCATGACGGCGACCGCCCGCGGGATCACATCACCGGCCAGGTGGTGGTCGGTAATGATGAGATCCACCCCGGCTCCGGCCGCCCGCTCCGCGAACGCCTCGGCCCGGATGCCGCAGTCGACGCTGACCACGAGCTTGGCGCCGCGAGCCAAGGCGACTTCCAGGTGCTCGGGCTTGATGCCGTAGCCGTCCTTCAGCCGCTCGGGGATGAAGTAATCCACTTCGGCGCCCAGGGCGGCCAGGGCCTTGTGGAGCATGACTGTCGACAGCACGCCATCCACGTCGTAGTCGCCGAAGATGAGGATCTTCTCTTTCCCGGCGATCGCCTTCTCGATGCGGGCCACGGCGGGGGCCATGCCGACGAAAAGGTAGGGGTCGAAGAGGTCGGCCGTGGTGCCGTACAGGAAGCGGTGCGCCGCGCCCGGGTCGGTGAGCTTGCGGTTGACCAGCACCTGGGCCAGGGGCAGGGGAATCCGCAGCTCGGCCGCGACGGCCTTGGCCGCCTCGCCGATCTCGGGAATGACCCAGCGCACCTCTTCCATGGATTTTCAATGTAACACACTATCCATACCCTCTCAATGGCGCCTCTCGGGCGGATAATGGGTCAGTTTCAAAGCCGAGGATAACCAGCTAAGCGATATACTTGTTCAAATCAAGACAGGCGTCGTAAGTATTTTTGTCAATATATATCCAGTCGGTTTTATTAATGCCTCTTTTGTTTATGCTTGTAGGACTGAGTGGAATCGCCGAAGCCATCTTTAGCCACCTGTCATGATTTATTGAAATCCTCCGTATTTCATCCGCCACCTCCGATAAATCTTGATCTTGAGAAAAGACGACGGCTACATCAAAAAGCCCGTCTTGAGCACACCTGATAACATCAAGGGCGATTCGAACGTCAATTCCCTTTTCCTGCCCCATAAGAATCGACTGTTGGGTACCGTCCCTAAGCTTGACGATTCTGTTCTGATATCTCAACTCCCGGGAAAAAACGCATATGCCTCGCGTTCCCATTATCGCCAGCTTTTTTGTCCAAAAATCCGCCCAAAACACATTGTCGCGTTTCGCCGGAACGCCAGTATAAAAGAAGATTTTTTCTAATTTCCAGCCGCGATCCAGGCATACTCTGTTCGCGAGCAATGCGGGGTCGTAGTTGGGATACGTATACCCAAAGGATTCTTTCGCCGAATGGAAAAGATTCTGCCCATCAAAAAAGGCGAACACCCTCTTGATCGCTGGCTCTAGAGGCAATTCTCCCCCATAAACAATAACCCCGCCCGAGACCTTTCGGTTGATCGGGCGGGGAGCAAATACACGCCAATTGCGTATCTAATATAGGCCTGGTTAGATCAATAGTCAATAGACCGTATAGTGCGGGGCTAATCGCAATTCATTATTTTTCTTGCCGATAGACTGAGAGGCAAACGACGAAGGCTGACTCGGAGGGGAGAGTTTGACAGGCTGTTAGCGTCCCCCTATAATCCGATTACGATGCTGAACAAGCTGCGGGAGAAGCTGTTTAAGACCCGCACGGCGTTGAAGGCGCGCCTCGACGACCTGGTCAAGAGCGGAAAGCCCCGCGAAGAGATCCTGGACGACCTGGCGGAGGCCCTCATTCTGGCCGACGTCGGGGTGACGGCCGCGGAGAAGATCATCGACTCCGTGCGGGACCGGACGCGCAAAACGGACGGCTTCCCCGAGATCCAGGAAGCCCTTAAAGCCGACCTGGTGGAGCGCCTGGCGCGCGGCGGCTCCGGCGCACCGGATGCCTCAGCCTTCCCATCCCCCGGCGCCCCCAAGCCCGCGGTCTGGCTTATCGTCGGGGTCAACGGAGGCGGCAAGACGACGACCATCGCCAAGCTGGCCCGCCGCTTCCGGGACGAAGGCCGCACCGTGGCCCTGGCCGCAGCCGACACCTTCCGGGCCGCCGCCCAAGAGCAGCTTTCGGTCTGGGGAGCGCGGCTCGGCCTGGACGTCATCAAGGGCCGCTACGGCGGCGATCCCGCCTCGGTGGCCTTCGATGCCGCCCACCACGCCAAGAGCAAGAACCTGGACCTCCTCCTGGTCGACACGGCCGGGCGCGTCCACACCAACGCCAACCTGATGCAGGAGCTGGAGAAGATCAAGCGCATTCTGGGGCGCGAGATCCCGGGGGCGCCGCACCAGATCCTGCTCGTCCTGGACGCCGCCATCGGCCAGAACGCCCTGGTCCAGGCCCGCGAGTTCCTCAAGGTCTCGGGGATCACGGGCCTCGTCCTGACCAAGCTCGACGGCACGGCCAAGGGAGGCATCGTCGTGGCCATCGCCGACGAGCTGGCGCTGCCCATCAAGTACGTCGGAACGGGCGAAGGGGAGGACGACCTGATCGACTTCTCCCCCGCCGCGTTCGTCGACGCCCTGTTCGAATGAACGCCTGGCGCGATCGGGAATACATGGCTCTCGCCTACGGCCTGGCGGCCAAGGCCGCCGGGCGTACCAGCCCCAACCCCTGCGTCGGAGCGGTGCTGGTGAAGGACGGCCGGATCGTCGGCCACGGCTTTCACGAAGCGGCCGGAAAGCCCCACGCCGAGCCCATCGCGCTGGCCCGGGCGGGAGCCGCCGCCGCGGGCGCCACACTCTATGTCACCCTGGAGCCCTGCGTCCATTGGGGCCGCACCCCGCCCTGCATCGACGCCGTCCTGGCCGCCAACGTTGCCCGGGCGGTCGTCTCCGACCGCGACCCCAATCCCCTCGTCGCCGGCCGCGGTGTCGCCAGGCTGAGGCGGGCGGGGATAGAGACATCGGTCGGCCTGATGGCGGACCGGAACAGGGCTCTCAACGCCGGCTTCATCAAGCGCATCACGACGGGGCGGCCGCTCGTGACCCTCAAGGCCGGCCTGAGCTTGGACGGACGGATGGCCACGCGCACGGGCGAAGCGCGCTGGATCACGGGCCCCGAGGCGCGCGCCTACGCCCACCTGCTGCGGGCGGAGAGCGACGCGATCATCGTCGGGGCCGGTACGGCTAAAGCGGACGACCCGCGGCTCGATGTCCGCCTGCCCGGGCGCGCTCCCAAGCCGCTGCTTCGCGTCGTGCTGGATCCGGATTTCCGGCTTCCCGCGACGGCCCGCATGCTGGCCCGATCGTGCGGGCGGGCCGGTACTGGTCATCGGCCTGACCGGCCGCGGCGGGCGGCGGCGCGCGGCCCTGGAAAAGGCCGGCGCGGAGACCGAGGCTGTAAAATCCGGCCGCGGCGGGCTGAGCCTTCCGGCCGTTCTCCAATTATTGGCCAAACAGGGCGCGTGCTCCGTCCTGGTCGAGGGAGGCGGGCGCCTGGCCACGGCTTTCCTCGAAGCGCCGCCTGGCCGATCGCGGCGTCTTTATCCTCGCCCCGAAGCTCATCGGCGGCCGCAATGCCGTCTCTGTCTACGGCGGGCGCGGCCCGGCCCGGCTGGCCGATGCACTCCGCCTGCACCACGTCCGCTCGTTCCGGCTGGGCGAAGACCTGGCCGTGGAGGGGGTGTTCTGATGTTTACCGGCATCATTCAGTACGAAGGCCGTTTCGCGGGCTTGCGCGAAGGCCGGACCGAGATAGCCGTGGCCGCCAAGATCCCGGCCGACAAGGTGGCGCTCGGCGGCAGCGTGGCCGTGGACGGGGTCTGCCTGACTCTGGTCAAGCGCGAGGCGGAGCTTCTCGTCTTCAACCTGGCCCAGGAGACGCTGGCCCGGACGACCTTGGGCGGATTGCGGCGCAACGCGCGGCTGAACCTCGAGCTGCCGCTGACGCTGGCCGACCCGCTGGGGGGACACCTGATGTCGGGCCACGTCGACTTTACCGCCAAGACCGTCCGCGTCACGCCGAAGCGGCCCGGGCGGCGCCTGAGCTTCACCCTGCCCGCCGCCTTCCGCAAGTTTTTCGTAGCCAAGGGATCGGTCGGAGTCAACGGCGTGAGCCTGACTGTGGCCGCGCTGGGTGCTTCGACCTTCGAGGTTGAGCTCATCCCGGCCACGCTGGACAAGTCGAACCTATCCGTTCTGCGGGCCGGCGATCCGGTCAACGTCGAGTGTGACATGATCGGAAAGTATGTATATAATTTCGTCTCGGGGCGATCCGCGAGTCGCGGGTCGGACTGACACGGCCAGGGAGATCATTAACGATGCCCGATAAACCCCGCACCGCCCCGGTCGAGGAGGCCGTCGCCGCCGTCCGCGACGGCCGCATGATCATCATCGTCGACGACGAGGACCGCGAGAACGAGGGCGACCTGATGGTGGCGGCCGACAAAGCCACACCGGAAGCCGTCAACTTCATGGCCCGCCACGGACGCGGCCTGATCTGCCTGCCCTTGACCCGCCAGCGCCTGGAAGAGCTGCATCTCCCGCTCATGGTCCAGGACAATACGGCCCGCTTCCAGACCGCCTTCACGGTCTCGATCGACGCCAAGGCCGGCGTCAGCACCGGCATCTCGGCGGCGGACCGGGCCCGCACCATCCAGGCGGCCATCGATCCCACGGCCCGGCCGGAGGACCTGGCCCGCCCCGGCCACATCTTCCCGCTGCAGGCCAACGACGGCGGCGTGCTGGCCCGGGCCGGCCAGACCGAAGCCTCGGTGGACGTGGCCCGCATGGCCGGGCTGCGGCCGGCCGGGGTGATCTGCGAGATCATGAACGAGGACGGCAGCATGGCCCGCATGCCCGAGCTCGAGCGCCTGAGTGCCGAGCACGGCCTGCCCATCCTGACCATCGCCGACCTGATCAAGTACCGCATGCGCCACGAGTGCCTGGTCCGCAAGATCGACGAAGCCGACCTGCCCACCGCCCACGGCGACTTCCGGATCGCCGTCTTCGAGGACCAGATCCGGGGCGAGCACCACGTGGCCCTGATCAAGGGGGCCATCGACGCCGAGACGCCGCTGCTTGTCCGGGCCCACTCGCAGTGCCTGACCGGCGACACCTTCGGCTCCAGCCGCTGCGACTGCGGCGACCAGCTCCACCAGGCCATGGAGATGATCGAGAAGGAAGGCCGCGGGGTCGTCCTCTACATCCTCAACCACGAGGGCCGCGGCATCGGGCTGACCAACAAGATCCGGGCCTACGCCATGCAGGACCAGGGCGCCGACACCGTCGAGGCCAACACCCGGCTGGGGTTCAAGCCCGACCAGCGGGACTACGGCATCGGAGCCCAAGTCCTGGTCGCCCTGGGCGTGCGCAAGATCCGGCTCATCACCAACAACCCGCGCAAGTTCGTCGGCCTGACCGGCTACGGACTGGAGATCATCGACCGGGTGCCGCTCGAGATCGCGCCCAACGCCTCCAACTGCCGGTACCTCAAGACCAAGAAGGATAAGATGGGCCACATACTGGAGATGGTCTAGGCCGTGGTCAAATTCCTGCGGCGCACACCGGGCGACGAAGGGGACGCGCCCGATCCGCTGCTGGTCGAGCTCGCCTTCCCGCGCCAGCTCGACCCCGACGCCGATCCCCGCCAGCTGGCCCACGACATCGCCCGCAAGCTGGATATCATCCAGAGCCGGCCGAAGAAGATCCGGCTTCTGCAAGCGGCGGCCGAATCTGAGGCCGAGTGGTCAACCCCGCTGCTGGTGGAGCTGCTCGGCGATCCGACCGAGGAAGTCCGCGACATCGCCGTCCGCGAGCTCATCGCCCGCGAGGACTGCCCCCTGGACGATCTCTGCGACCGGCTGACGCGGCCGCCCTGGTTCTCCAAGAGCGCGGCCCTGCGCGTCCTGGCCGCCAAGCGGAGCCGGACCACGGCCAAGGCCGTCCGGGCCGTCATCGAGGACCCCAATGCCGACGTCCGCCGCACGGCCGCCCTGGCCCTGGGCGAGATCGGCGGCGCCGAGGCCCGGGCCCTGCTCGTCCAGCTGATCAAAGACAAAAGCCCCTACGTCCGCTCGGCGGCCGCGGCCGGGCTCGATAAAGTGTGTGAGTTCAAGTTCATCTAAATAGCCCAGCGCCGTTTCGTGGGGCCTGCGACGCGGAGTCCGGCCCAGGGGCTTCGGGTCCTTAACGCCTTTTTCCACCGATCTCTTCGGCGCCTCGGAACTCGCACGCTAGTCCGCCCTGATCGGCACGACTCCCCACTCTGTCTCTTCCTCGATTGATTTTTCCTGGCTCAAACAGTCCTCGGCGGCCGTTGGCTGCCCTCAGAGAGAGGTGGAAAAAGACGGGACCCTCGCGATTTCCCTGGCGCCGGATCTCCGCGCCGCTTCACCATCCCCCACGAAACGGAACCGGACTATTTAAGCGATGCCCTTGTGTGGGCGAAGGGCAGAAGAAGAAACGGAACCGGACTATATGAGCGATGCCCTTGAGTAGGCGAGGGAGCAAAAGAACGGAACAGGCTGATCCATCGCACCGAGCTCGAGGTCGCCGCGGGCAGGGCACCAGTAGCACAGCGCCAGCACCGGGCAGACGGCGCAGCCGGAGAGAAACTCGGGCCGGTTGGAAACAGCCGTCCGGATGCGCTCCCGGATCCGGGCCAAAGCCCCGGCCAACGGTTCCTCTAACAAGTCCGCCTCGAATTCCGGCCGGCGCAGCGAATCGCACGCCCGCAGCGTCCCGTCGTATCCGACGGCGAAGTGGGTCGCCGCGGCGCCGCAGCGGAAGAGCCGCGGCTCGACCTGAGGGGCCGTCCCCACGCCGTAGCGGCGGCAGAACTCGTCCAGCGCTTCGAACCGGGCCCGGTCGGCCCGCTCCAGCACCGCGACTTCCTCCGGCGTCAGCCGCTCGGCCCTTATCTCCGCATCGCGCTTCGGGTCGCGGTCCGTGCGCAGATGCA
Source organism: Candidatus Aminicenantota bacterium (assembly GCA_963803915.1). GTDB lineage: Bacteria > Acidobacteriota > Aminicenantia > Aminicenantales > UBA4085 > UBA4085. The sequence continues at coordinate 45,880 of CAWDOL010000008.1, forward strand.
GAAAGGGATCGAAGCGGAAGTCGGCCCCCGACCGCTCGCGGCCGAAGCGGACGATGTCGTCCAGCCCGTCGAGGTTCGAACGCAGGGCCATGGCCTTCAACCGGACCTTGAGTCCGGCCTCGACGAGCCGGTCCAGGCCGCGCCGGAAGGCCCGGTACGAGCCCTTGACCCGGGTCACCCTCTCGTAGACCTCCTCGCTCGCGCCGTAGACAGAGACCTCGATGTCGCGGGGCGGGTGATCCTTGAACAGGCCGATGTGCCGGTCCGCCACCAGACAAGCGTTGGTGAAGACGGAGACCAGAAAACCCCGCCGCTTGAGGACGAGGTAGAGCGCTTCGAAGTCGTCGCGAAGCAGCGGCTCGCCGCCGGTCAGGAGCACCCACAAGGCGCCCAGCTCGGCGGCCTGGCCGGCAATGCTGTCGACGGCGGCCACGGACAGCTCGCGAGCCTTGGCCCGGGCATCGACCGCGGGGAGATTGACGTAGCAATGGCGGCAATCGTTGTTGCAGCGGGCCGTCGCTTCGAGCTCGAAGGAGTGGACGCCGCCCGCGTCGCGGACCTTGTCCCATGCCGGATGGCGGTCGAGCGGCAGCGTCCGTACGGGAACCTCAGGCATCAGTCCGCCCCGAAGCAAAAAATGTCTTTATTCGCCAGCGCACGGCTAAAGCGGCGGTGATCAGCCCGTGACGGCTGGCGAAGGCCGCGAACCTCCGGCCCTTCCAGCCCGCGTAACGGACCTTGCGGCCGGACCTTTCGACGAACAGGACGATGCCGAGGACGTCCTCGCCGCGTACGGGCGGATCGACGAACCGGACGCCGTCGCCCTTGAAGCGCAGGCTGCCGTCCCGGACGCCGATCAGCCGATGGATGAGGAGCGCGCCGTCGGGCGGCGCCGTGAAGGCGGCCACGTCGCCGGTCTTGAGCGGCCGGGCAGGCGCGCCGATAAGAAGGATGTCCCCGTCGCGAAGGCAAGGCTGCATGCTGGCGCCGCCGGCCCGCAAGCGGACGCTGCTGCCGCGCGCCAGGACCTCGCGGATAAGGCCGGCCAGGCCGGGCGAGCCGAGCCTCAGGACGCCGGGGTCCGACGCCGCCGCGAAATCCGGATCAGGCTTCCTTCCGGACAACGATCGACCTCCGCAGCAGCTCGCCGACCAGCCCCACGGCGTCCCGCTCCAGGACTTCGGCCGGGGCGTCGAACTCCTCGGCCAGGGCTAGGACGATTTGCCGCAGCGTGCGGCCGTCCAGCCGGTCCCAGATCGCGTGGCCGGTCTCGTTCAGGGTATAGAGCTCGCCTTCCAGGTCGCCGACGCCGGCAGAGATGGGGACGATGATGAGCTCGCCCTCGATGGTCCGGGCTACGACATCCGGCGAGGGGGCATAGACGGCGTCAAGATCGGCTTGGACGGGCATCGGAACCTCCCGCGGCGGGCCGGTCGAGCCTCTGCCGCCAATCCTGGACCGTCCAGGCTTTCTCGCCCTTCTTCAAGATCCCGAGCCGTACGGCCTGGGCGTGGGTCATGCGGCAGTGGTATTCGACCGGGGTGTCGAGAGCGCCGTGCTCCACCCACGATGAGGCCGGGCATTGCTCGCACAGGGCCTTGAGAAAGCACAGGGCGCATCGCTCCAGGTACCGCGCGTCGCGGGCTTTTTGGCGGCGGACCTTGGGGGCGAAGGTCTTGAGCGCCTCGGCCAGACCGCCGGCCCCGAGGGCCGTCGTCGTGTCGGGGTGGCGCAGGCGGAGGCAAAGCTGGAACCGGCCGTTGGCGTCGATGCAGGCCGTCTCGGTGCCGGCGCCGCAGCTGAACAGGCCCGCTCCCTGCGGCCGGCATTGGGCCCGGCAGAAGCCCATCATCTCGCGCCGGTAATCCTCGCCGTCCCCGTCGTGGAAGGCGGCAGCCTTGTCCGGCGGAAGTCGCAGCCCGGCGATGGCGGCCGACGCGGCAACGCTCTCGCGCCGAGCCCGCAGGTCGGTCGGGAGGAGGAAGGCGGGCTTCCCGGCCCCGTGCGCACGGTCGCGTATCCAGCGGCGATAGGCCTCGACCTCGTCCTCGTTGGACGGCAGGACGACGAACTTGGTGGCGAAGCGAACGCCGAACATTTCGAGCAGCTTCAGCCCGCGGGCGACCGACCGGCGGGCGCCCGCGACACCGGTGACCCGGGAGGTCGAGGAATCGCTCATGCCGTAGATCGAGACCTCGACCGGCTCGAGCGGGGGGACGCTGCCGAGGAGCTCGGCCTTGCGGATGGTGATCAGGGAGGCGTTGGTGAAGATCGAGACGCGCAGCCCCAGGCCGCGGGCCGTGCGGTAGATCTCTTCGAAATCGTCGCGGAGCATGGGCTCGCCGCCGGTGAAGCGCACCGACAGGATGCCGAGGCCGGCCGCCTGGCGGAGGACCTCTATGACCTGGGCGGTCCTCATCTCGGCGGCCATCGCCGCGTCGTCGTCCTCCGGACGGTTGATGGTGCAGTGGAGGCAGCGGAAGTTGCAGCGCTCGGTAAGCTCGATGTCCAGCCGTGCGGGCCGGCCCGTGGAGACGGCCGGTCCGGTCCAGGCGGCGAGCGAGGCCGTCTTGACGTAGGGGGATTTGGGCGAGCGCGTCGCCTTGGCCTTGGTCATCGGGAATCCAGGATGAACGTGACCGGGCCGTCGTTGACGAGGTGGACTTGCATCATGGCCTGGAAGACGCCCGTGGCCACGGTCAGGCCGCAGCCGCGCAGGCTCTCGATGAAGAGCCGGAAGAGGACGGCCGCGCGGGCCGGCTCCTCGGCGTTGTCGAACCCGGGCCGCCGGCCCTTGGCGGTGGAGCCGGCCAGGGTGAACTGGGACACGGCCAGGACACTCCCCCCGGCCTCGGCCACGGACAGGTTCATCTTGCCGGCTGCGTCGGCAAAGACCCGGAGCTCGGCCGATTTGCGGGCCAGCCGTTCGGCCTCCGCCTCGGTGTCGCCCTTCTCCACACCGACGAGCAGGCACAGGCCGGGGCCGATGCGGCCGGCCTCGACCCCGTCGACATCGACGTGGGCCCGGGAAACTCTCTGCAGGACGATTTTCATCTTATTGATAACAAAGGTGCGCGTTGACTTTGGGGCCTTCTTATTCTATCATACTGCGGCTCTCAAGGAGATACCCATGGCCAAGCATGCTTCCGCGGTGCGCGCCCAGCGGCACAGCGTCCGCCGCACCAAAGTCAACAAAAAGAACACGTCCGCCTTCCGGACCGAGGTCAAGAAAGTCCGCTCCCTCGTCGAGGATCTGGATAAAGAGGCGGCCCGCAAGGCTCTGCCCAAGGCCTATTCCGTGATCGACCGCTCGGTTAAGAAGGGCACCATCCACGCCAACACCGGCGCCCGCTACAAGTCCCGTCTGCAGCGTCAGGTGGAGGCGGTCAAGCCCGCCCCCGCGAAGTGACGGGAGGCCGGCTTACCGTCCGGCCGAAATCGTAGAGAAAAGCCTCCAGCAGGGGTTTGGCTTCCGAATCCGTCGTCTTGATCCGCAGGTCGATCTCTTCCAGCGCCGTCAGCAACCGGAGGAGCTCTGCCTCGGACAGCCGGTCGACGACCCCGAAAAAATTCCCGAACTTCTCGTTGTAGAGCTGGCGCCACGTCTCTTTGATTTGGGGCCGGACCTCGGCGAAGATCTGCCGCCGGTCGCGGCCCTCGGCCAGGCCGATGCGGCCGAGCAGGATGTCGCGGAAGAAGGACGCCAGGTAGCCCATGATAAGCTGCGGCGCCACACCCTCGGCCATAAGCTTACCCAGGATCAGGATGGCCCGCCCGGTCTGCCCGGCCTCGAGGGCGTTGGTCATCTCCCACTCGTCGAACTCCTTGACCCAGTCCGAGACGGCCATGACGTCGGCCCGTTCGATGAGCTTCTTCTCGCCGACGTAGGTGGCCAGCTTCTCCAGCTCGGCGTCGAGGAGCCGTAGATCAGCTTCCCACGACCTCGATCAGGCGCGCCGCCGCGTCCGGGGCGACCTTCTTGCCCAGGCGGCCCGCCGCCTCGGCGATCCAGCCGCCCAGCTCATACTCCTTGAACGACTTCATCTCCTCGACCCGGACCACGGTCCGCGGCAGCGAGTCGAAGAGCTTGTACAGGGCCTTGGTCTTGCCCAGCTTGCCCTGGAACAGGACGATCAGGGTGGTCTTGGGCGTCGGAGCGGCGAAGAACTCGCGCAGCACTTCTTCTTCGTCCTTTTCCAGGTCGGCCTGGCCGGGCTTGCTCATCTCTACGACCAGCAGGCGCCATGGCGAAAAGAAGAAGGGGACGTTGCGGGCCCGGTCCAGGGTGTCGCGCCAGGAGGAGGCTTCGGGGTCGATCCGCTCCTCGACGGCCGGCTCGCCGTCCTCGGTGGCCAGGTCGCGCTTGAGCTCGTCCAGGATACGGCGGGCGGGGAAGAGCTCTTCACCGTGGAAGAGATAGCCGGCCCGGACACCCGGCCAAGCTAGAACCCCTCCAGGATGGCCACGATCAGGCCGCGGGCGAAGAGCTTGGCCAGATTGTCGAGGGCCTCGGTCTCGGAGGACTCGAAGTCCTGGCCCTGCGGGACCTGGTAGTCGGTCTTGAAGATGTAGGCCGGGTTGGCGTAGATGACGCGGCCGCCCTTGGCTTCCTTCAGGGTCACATCGGCCACGACCAGGATTTCGTAGCGGTCGGCCGTGCGCTGGTCGGAGAAGGCGATCGGGTTGACGATGAAGTTCAGGATGCGGCCCTCCAGGACGGCATCGGCCTTGTCGGCGTCGGTCGTGACCTGGATCTTGCCGCGCGAGACGAGCTCGTTGATGACCGCCTGGGTCAGCTTGAGGTCGAGCTCGAAGCGGGTGGTCCGATTTTCGAACATCGGGACGCGGATGACCTTGATGCCGGGGGGCAAGGCGCCCGTGCCGACGGGCATATAGCCGCAGGCGCAAGCGAGGAGGGCGCAGGCTGCCGGAATGGCCCAGACGGCCGGGCGGTGGGTGCGGCGCGGACAGGCTCGGCGTTGTTTGAGGCGTTCGTTCATTTCGGCTCCGGAGGGCCGCTCCCCGCGGGGCCGGCCGTCCGTGGGGGATTATACAACGATATTGATGATCTTGCCCTTGATGACGACGACCTTGCGGACGGTCTTGCCGGCCAGGAGCTCCTGGATGCGGGGCAGGGCCAGGGCCAGGGATTTCATCTCTTCCTCGCCCGTATCCGGGTCGGTCTCGTACTTGTCGCGGATCTTGCCGTTGATCTCGACCACGATGGTCGCCTTCTCTTCCTGGGCCAGGGCCGGGTCGTACACGGGCCAGGGCGCGCGCAGGACGAGCCTCTTGGCCGCCCAGCCGGCGCCACATCTCCTCGCTCAGGTGCGGGGTGAAGGGAGCCATGAGCAGGCCCAGCGTCTCGAGCGGCCTGCCGCAGCAAGCGCCCGCCCCTCGGCCGAACCGCGCAGCGCGTCCCCTTCCTTCTTGATGGCGTTGACCAGCTCATGGAAGGCGCTGATCGGCGGTGTTCAGCCGGAAGCGCTTCTCGACGTCCTCGCCGACCTTCTTGATGGTCTGGTGGAGCTTTTTGCGCAGCCGGGCCAGCGGCTGCTGATCGACACGGGCCGGCACGCCGTCGGCCACGGCGGCCCGAAGCGCCAGGACATCCTGCAGGACGCCCCAGACGCGGCCCAGGAAGCGGTGGCAGCCCTCCAGGCCGTCGTCCTTCCACTCGAACTCCTTCTCGGGCGGGGCGGCGAAGAGGATGAACAGGCGCAGGGCGTCCGCGCCGTAACGCTGGATCATGGCGTCGGGGTCGACGACGTTGCCCTTGGACTTGGACATGGCCGAGCCGTCCTTGTTGACCATGCCCTGGGCCAGGTAGTGCGGGAACGGCTCGTTGATGCCGAGCAGGCCCAGGTCGCGCAGCATCTTGGTGAAGAAGCGGGCGTAGATCAGGTGCAGGATGGCGTGCTCGACGCCGCCGATGTAGAGGTCCACGGGCATCCAGTATTCGGCCGCGTCGCGTCGGAAGGGCAGCGCCGTCTCCTGGGGCGAGCAGTAGCGAAGGAAGTACCAGGACGAGTCGACGAAGGTGTCCATGGTGTCCGTCTCGCGCCGGGCGGGACCGCCGCACTTGGGGCAGGTCGACGTTGACGAAGGACGGTATCTTCTCGAGGGGCGAGCCGGCCTCGCCGGTGAATTCGGCCTCGTAGGGGATGCGGACGGGCAGGTCCGCGTAGGGCACCGGGACGATGCCGCACTTAGGGCAATGGATCATCGGGATGGGCGTGCCCCAATAGCGCTGCCGCGAGATGCCCCAGTCGCGCAGGCGGTAGGTGACGGCCTTCTCTGCCGAAGCCTTTGTCCTTGGCCAGGGCGGCCATCTTGTCCGTGGCCTCCTCGGAGGTCAGGCCGGTGAAGGGGCCGGAGTTGACGAGAACGCCGAGGTCCTCGAACAGCTCGCCGGGCTTGCCGGCCGGGGCCCCTTCCTTGGGCACGATGACCTCGGGGATGGGCAGGCCGTATTTCACGGCAAACTCGTGGTCGCGGGCGTCGTGGGCCGGGACGGCCATGATGGCGCCCGTGCCGTATTCCATCAGGACGTAGTTGGCCAGGAAGATCGGGATGCGCTCGCCGGTGAAGGGGTTGACGGCGAAGGCGCCGGTGTGCGACACCCTCCTTATCCGCTTCGCCTACGGTCCGCTTCAGCGCGCGAGGCGGCGATGGTGCGCGAGATCCAGGCCCGCAGCTCGTCTTCCTTGGGGCCTTTGACCAGGTCCGCCGACAGCGGATGCTCGGGCGACAGGACCAGGAAGGTCGCTCCAAAGATGGTGTCGATGCGGGTGGTGAAGACGCGAATGGAACGGTCCAGGGCCGGGACAGGGAATTCGACATAGGCCCCTTCGGAGCGGCCGATCCAGTTCTTCTGCATCAGCAGGACGTGCTCGGGCCACTTGGAGAGCTCGGCGTGGCCGGTCAGCAGCTCCTCGGCGTAGGCGGTGATGCGCAGCACCCACTGGGTCATGCGCTTTTGCTCGACCGTGCTCGAGCAGCGCCAGCAGATGCCGCCCGCGGCCTGCTCGTTGGCCAGGACGGTGGAGCAGGAGGGGCACCAGTTGACCCAGCTCTCGGCCCGGTAGGCCAGGCCGCGCTCGAACATCTTCAGGAACATCCATTGGTTCCAGCCGTAGTTCTCGGGCTTGCACGAGTTGACCTCGCGGGCCCAGTCGTAGGCGAAGCCCATCCGCTTGAGCTGGCCGGTCATGTGGGCCACGTTCTCCATGGTCCACTTCTGGGGATGGGTCTTGTACTTGATGGCCGCGTTCTCGGCCGGCATGCCCAGCGCGTCCCAGCCGATGGGGTGGAGGACGTTGAAGCCCTTCATCATCTTGAAGCGGGCGATGACGTCGCCGATGCTGTAGTTGCGGACGTGGCCCATGTGGATGCGGCCGGAGGGGTAGGGGTACATCTCCAGGCAGTAGAACTTGGGCTTGCCGGGCTCCTCGCGCACGGCGAAGGCGTCGGCTTCCAGCCAGGCCTTCTGCCAGCGGGTTTCCACGGCTTGGGCGTCGTATTCTTCGTAGGTCGGTTCGGTGGGCTTGTCGCTCATGACACGGGTATCCTTAGTCCCATTTGCGGCCTGGAAACGGGTCGACCGGTGGGGTAAAAATCAGGCCAAGTGTAGGGGGATCAGGCGGGGAAGTCAAATGCCCCGGACGGTCCCGCCAGCGGGATTGATCCGGCCCCCTGATCCCAATAGAATGGCCCCACGTTCCCGATGGAGGCCCGATCATGCGCAAGAACGCCGCCCTCGCTTTACTCCTGCCGGCTCTCTTGGCCCTCGGCGCGGCCGGCTATTCCAACCCAGGCCAAGCGCCCGCCCCGCCGGCCGGCCCCGAGCCTTCCTTCTGGGCCGGGCTGAAGTACCGCTGCATCGGACCGTCCCGCGGCGGCCGGGTGACGGCCGTGGCCGGGATCCCTTCCGAACCGACCACCTTCTTCATGGGGGCCACGGGAGGCGGGGTCTGGAAGACCGTGGACGCCGGCCAGACCTGGACGAACGTCTCGGACGGCTTCTTCGCCACCCCCTCGATCGGATCCATCCGCGTCGCCCCCTCGGCCCCCAACATCGTCTACGTCGGCACGGGCTCGGACGGCATCCGCAGCAACGTCATCAGCGGGCGCGGCGTCTACCGATCGAACGACCAGGGCCGGACCTGGACCTTCCTCGGCCTTCGCGAGACGGGCCAGATCGGAGCCGTCGAGATCCACCCGGACAACCCCGACATCGCCTTCGCGGCGGCCCTGGGCAACGCCTTCCGGCCGAACCCGGAGCGCGGCGTCTTCCGGACCCGCGACGGCGGGGAGACCTGGGAGAAGGTGCTCCATCTCTCCGACCGGACCGGCGCCATCGACCTGGAGATCGCGCCCGGCCGGCCGGACACGATCTACGCCTCGATGTGGCGGGGCGAGCGCAAGCCCTGGACGATCACGAGCGGCGGCGGCGAGGACGGCGTCTTCCGGTCCACGGACGGCGGAACGACCTGGGCGCGGCTGACCCAAGGCCTTCCCTCGGGGGTGCTCGGCAAGAGCGACCTGGCCGTCTCGCCGGCCGCTCCCGACCGCCTGTACGTCCTCCTGGAGGCGCCCGCCGGAAAGGGCGGCCTCTACCGCTCGGACGACCGGGGCCAAAGCTTCGCCCTCGTCTCGACCTACGCCCCCCTCCTCGACCGGCCTTTCTATTACTGCAACATCGACGCCGACCCGACCAACGCCGACGTCCTCTACGTCAATTCGACCCAGTTCTTCAAGTCGGCCGACGCGGGGAAGAATTGGACGCGGATGTCCACGCCGCACGGCGACAACCACGACATGTGGATCAACCCCGGCAACCCCAGGATCTTCATCCAGTCCAACGACGGCGGGGCCAACGTCACACTCGACGGCGGGCGGAGCTGGTCCAGCCAGCTCAACCAGCCCACGGCCGAGCTCTACCAGGCGGCCGTGGACGACGCCTTCCCCTACTGGGTCTACGCCGGCCAGCAGGACAACTCCACGATCGCCGTGCCCAGCCTGCCGCCCTACGCCGCGGCCGGCGGGCCGCAGGCCTTCTGGCGCGAAGTCGGCGGCTGCGAGACCGGGCCGGCGGTGCCCAAGCCGGGAAACCCCGACATCGTCTACTCGAACTGCAAGGGCATCTTCGGCCGCTACGACAAGCGAACCGGACAGGAGAAGTCCTACCCGGTCGGCGCCTCCAACCTCTACGGCCACAACCCCAAGGACCTCCGGTTCCGCTTCCAGCGGGTGTCGCCCATCGTCGTCTCGCCGCACGACCCGGGCATCGTCTATCACGCCTCGCAATACCTCCACAGGACGCTGGACGAGGGCGTCACCTGGGAGACGATCTCGCCCGACCTGACCGCCAACGAGCCGGACAAGCAGGTCGATTCCGGCGCCCCCATCACCCGGGACATCACGGGCGAGGAGTATTACAGCACGATCTACGCCGTGGCCGAATCGCCGCTCCAGAAGGGCCTGATCTGGGTCGGGGCCAACGACGGCCCGGTCCACGTCACGCGCGATGCGGGCAAGACCTGGGCCAAGGTAACGCCATCCGACCTTCCGCCGGGAGGCCGCGTCCAGACCGTCGAGCCCTCGCCGCACCGGGCCGGCAAGGCCTACCTGGCCGTCTATCGCACCCTGCTCGGCGACGAGGCGCCCTACATCTACAGAACCGCCGACTATGGCCTGACCTGGACGCGCCTGACCAGCGGGACGAACGGCATACCGGCCGACTCGCCGACGCGGGTCGTCCGCGAGGACCCGGGTCGCGAGGGCCTGCTCTATGCGGGCACGGAGTTCGGGATGTATCTTTCGTTCGACGACGGGGCGACCTGGCGGCCCTTCCAGCAGAACCTGCCCGTCACTCCCGTCACCGACATCAAGGTCCATCGCGGCGACCTGGTGCTCTCGACCATGGGCCGGTCCTTCTGGATCATGGACAATCCGGCGCCGCTCCGGCAATGGCGGTCCGGCGGCGATACGGGCACGCCGCGGCTGTTCGCGCCGGCGGAGAGCATCCGCATGCGCTTCCGGGGCGGCGGCTCCGCACCCTCCGATCCCCAGTATCCCGCGCCGGGTGCCGTCATCGACTACTCCCTGGCGGCCAAGCCCGAGGGAGAGATCAAGATCGAGATTATGGACGGCGCCGGAACCGTGCTGCGGACGTTCTCGAGCGCGGCGGGCGCGCCGCGGCCGACGGCTTCGGCCGGCCTCAACCGCTTCGTCTGGGACTTCCGCCGGGAGGGACCGGGAGGCGGACGGGGGCCCATGGTCCCCCCGGGGACCTACCGGGTGAAGCTTACGGTCGGAGGCTGGAGCGGCTCGGAATCCTTGGCCGTGGCCATCGATCCGAGGCTGACCGCCTCCGGCGTTGGCGTTGAGGATCTCAAGGCCCAGGAAAGCCTGCACCGGGACGTCCTGCGCCTCCAGGCCAGGGCCAGGGAGACATCCGCCCGTCTGGATAAGGAGATCAAGTCCGCCGAAGAAGGGGCCAAGACGCAGGGCCGGGGCGGGGACCCGGCCCGCAAGCGGCTGGCCGCCTTGCGGGCGCTGCGGATGGAGATGGTCACGGCAACCGCGACCTATCCGCGCCCCATGCTCCTGGACCAGATCGGCACCCTGGCCGGCATCCTCGACCGGGCCGACCAGAAGCCGGGCCGGGACGCCTACGAGCGCCTGACGGAGCTCACCGGGCTCCTGGACCGGATCGAGAGGGACATCGAGAGAGCGGGCCGCTGAGAGAGCGGGTCAGCCGCCTAGCTCGACTTGCCCGAGCTTGGGTCGATGAACCAGAATGTATGTTCACCCCAAGGGTGAATATTTATTGACAGACGTCTATTGAAAATGTATATTGTGTTTGTTCACCCATAGGGTGAACCATTGAAAGACGACGGATCTCGCATTGCAGGTCGAATTTCGTTCTAAGAAGCTCGAAAAGTGCTTCCGGGATTCGTCCAAAGCTATCCATCAATATCTTGGAAGTGAGCCGCCACTATGACGACTGAAAAAATCTATTCTGACTTACCTATTCCTCCCGGAGAATACCTGGCCGAGGTTCTGGAGGAGAAGGGCTTTAGCCAGAAAGAGCTGGCCGATCGGATGGGCCGACCGGCCCAGGCGATTTGCGAAATCATCAAGGGCGAGAAGGCCATCACGCCCGAGACGGCCCTCCAGTTGGAGCGTACGCTCGGCGTCCCCGCTTATCTTTGGACCAGCCTGGAGAACGATTACCGGATCATCAAAGCCCGCCAAGCCGAGAACGCGGCCCTGGAGAAAGAGATTCCATTATTGAAGGATGTCCCCTATTCCGACCTGGCCGGAAGAGGCCATGTCAAGAAAACTCCTGATCGACGACATCAGGTCCGGGAAAGCCAGGCCTTCTATGGCGTCGCTTCCCTGGCAAACCTCGATCGGGTCGCCGCCTATGGAGCCGCGTTCCGCCATGCAAAGGCCCGTCAAGCCTCTTCCTTAGCCCTCGCCGCCTGGATCCGCTGCGCGGAAGTGGAAGCCGCCAAGCACAAAACGCCGCTCTTCCGAAAAGCGGCGTTGAAGGCCCGCTTGGAAGAAATCCGCCGCCTTACGCTGATCCCGCTGGAAGATTCCATCGAGCGGCTTCAGGCTGCGCTCTTCGAATCGGGCATCAGCTTCATCCTCCTTCCTCATTTTGCCAAAACCCACGCGCACGGAGCCGTCCTTTGGCTCGATCCCAAGCATCCCGTGCTCGTCCTAAGCATCCGGGGCAAGTGGGCCGACCTCTTTTGGTTCAGCCTTTTCCATGAGCTGGGGCACATCCTTCTTCACGGCAACAAGGACATCATCGACGAAGAAAGCGGGGAAGCCGACGATAAAGAGCTCGAAGCCGACCGTTTCGCTTCGGATCGGCTCATCCCCGTCGTCCCTTATGGGCGTTTTCTAGCTCGGGAGAAGCTCGATAGGGACGCCATATCGTCCTTTGCCGCCCAATTCGGCATTCATCCGGGGATTGTCGTCGGGCACCTCCAGCACGATCGGAAAATCCCGCTCAAGACCCTCTTGAACGATTTAAGGCCCCGCCTGGATTGGGAGAAACTGCTCCCTCGCAAGCACTAATTCTCCGGAAGGTTGAGTTTGCGGCCGTTTTCGTCTATAATGTCGCCTCGTTCCCGGGGACTTCATCGCCTCACGTCTCGAACCCTCCCTCAAGACACCGCGACAGCCCAAGCGAACTCATTTCTATAGAACGATTTAAGGAATTGTCCGCCATGACGACCGCGATTGAAAGCATGCGCAACATCGGCATCAGCGCCCACATCGACTCGGGCAAAACGACCCTGACCGAGCGGATCTTGTTCTATTGCAAGAAGATCCATCGGATCCACGAGGTCAAGGGCAAGGACGGGGTGGGCGCCACCATGGACCACATGGAGCTCGAGCGCGAGCGCGGCATCACCATCACCTCCGCCGCCACCAACGTCGAGTGGGACGGCCACCCCATCAACATCATCGACACCCCCGGCCACGTCGACTTCACCATCGAGGTCGAGCGCTCGCTGCGGGTGCTGGACGGGGCGGTCCTCGTCCTCTGCTCGGTCGGCGGGGTGCAGTCCCAGACGATCACCGTCGACCGGCAGCTGAAGCGCTACGACGTGCCCCGGGTGGCCTTCGTCAACAAGTGCGACCGCGTCGGCGCCAACCCGCTCAAGGTCCGCGACCAGCTCGAAGAGAAGCTCCGCCACAACGCCGTGATGATGCAGCTTCCGATCGGCCTGGAGGACAAGCTCAAGGGCCTCGTCGACCTGGTGACTATGAAGGCCGTCTATTTCGAGGGCCCCGAAGGCGCCGACATCCGATACGACGAGATCCCGGCCGATCTGCTGGCCGAAGCCAAGGCCCGGCACGAGGCCCTGCTCGACGCCGCCTCGATGTTTTCCGACGAGCTGACCGAGGCCATCCTCGAAGACCGCGTCACCGAGGACCTCCTCCACGCCGCCGTCCGGCGAGGCACCATCGCCCGCAAGCTGACCCCGGTCTTTCTCGGCTCGGCCTACAAGAACAAGGGCATCCAGACCCTGCTCGACGGGGTCGTCCGGTATCTGCCCAACCCGACCGAGGTCGAAAACGTCGCCCTCGACCTGGACAACGAAGGCGCCCAGGTCAAGCTCGAGACCGACCCCGCCAAGCCCGTCGTCATGCTGGCCTTCAAGCTCGAGGACGGACCCTACGGCCAGCTGACCTACATCCGGGTTTACCAGGGCCGGATCGAAAAGGGCAGCGAGATCGTCAACACCCGCTCGCGCCAGAAGGTCAAGGTCGGCCGCCTGGTCCGCATGCACGCCGATGAGATGGACGACATCACCGAGGCCGAGGCCGGCGACATCGCCGCCCTCTTCGGCATCGACTGCGCCTCGGGCGACACCTTCGCCGCCCCCGGCCTCAACTACGCCATGACCTCGATCTACGTCCCCGAGCCGGTCATCTCGCTGGCCATCCGGCCGGTCGATAAGAAGGCCCAGGACAAGGTGGGCAAGGCGCTCAATCGCTTCACCAAGGAAGACCCGACCTTCCGGACCCACGTCGATCCCGAGTCGCACGAGACGATCATCCAGGGCATGGGCGAGCTGCACCTGGACGTCTACGTCGAGCGGATGAAGCGCGAGTACAACGCCGAGGTGACCACGGGCAAGCCCCAGGTCGCCTACCGCGAATCGATCACCCAGAAGGTCGAGTTCGACTACACCCATAAAAAGCAGACCGGCGGCGCCGGCCAGTACGGCCGGGTCATCGGCCATCTCGAGCCCCAGACCGAGTCGCCCTACGAGTTCAAGAACGAGGTCAAGGGCGGCCGCATCCCGCGCGAGTTCATCCTGTCCTGCGACAAGGGCTTCCGGGCGGGCCTGCGCAAGGGCGAGCTGATCGGCTTCCCCGTCATCGGCGTCCGGGTCGTCCTCGAGGACGGCCAGTCGCACGACGTGGACTCCTCGGACAACGCCTTCCAGGCGGCGGCCATCGGGGCCTTCCGCGAGGCCTACCGCAAGGCCAGGCCCCAGATCCTGGAGCCGATCATGAAGGTCTCGGTCGAGGGCCCGGTCGAGTACTCCGGCAACGTCTTCGCCACCATCAACCAGCGCCGGGGCATCATCGTCAGCTCGGTCGAGGACGGCGCCTTCACCCGGGTCGACGCCGAGGTGCCGCTGAGCGAAATGTTCGGCTATTCGTCCCAATTGCGGTCGCTGACCCAGGGCAAGGCCGAGTTCACCATGGAGTTCCTCAAGTACGGCCGGGTGCCGGTCGCCGTGTCCGAGGAGCTCATCGCCGCCTACCAGGAAAAGCGGCGCCAGGAAAACGCCTGAACGGCGCGCAAGGAGACGACCCATGGTCAAAGACGAGCTGATCAAACGAAGCCCGCTGCGGGTGCTGGAACAGGCCATCCACGGCGGGCTGGGCAAAGGCAACATCGGCGTCCTGGCCTCGCCCAAGGGCGTGGGCAAGACGGCCTGCCTGGTCCACATCGCCACGGACAAGCTGCTGCAGGGCCGGCCCGTGATCCACGTCTCGTACGCGAGCCGGGTCGATTACATCATCAACTGGTACGAGGACATCTATAGCGAGCTGGCCAAGAAGCGCAAGCTCGAGTCGGCCGTGGACATCCACGACGAGCTGGTCAAGAACCGGGTCATCATGAACTTCAAGCAGGAAGGGACCAAGACCGAGCAGGTCCTGCGCAGCCTGGAGGCCATGATCACCTTCGGCAAGGTCCAGGCCGACGCCGTCATCGTCGACGGCTACGACTTCGCGCTGGGCGCTCCCGACGACCTGAGCCGGTTCAAGGCCTTCGCCCAGAAGCTGGGTGTCGAGGTCTGGTTCAGCGCCTCGCTCAAGGAAAACGGCGTCCCCATGTACGGCGAAGAGGGCATGCCCGACCTGCTCAAGGACGCGGCCGCCTCGATCGACGTCCTGATCACGCTCCACGCCGTGGGCAACCACGTCGAGCTGCGGGTCGTCAAAGATAAGGACCACCCCGCGCCCGGCCTGCTCAAGCTCAAGCTGGATCCCAAGACGCTGCTCATAATGTAGGACTCCCTTGGAGGGAGACCCTTTAGCCGGGTCCCCCTCCAACGTTCCGCGCCGGCCTTCGGCCGACGCGTCTCTGCCACCCCCCCAAGGAAGCCTTTGCCGTTTGCCTTTCATCTAATTATCCGGGCAAATCGCAAAGTCTGGAAACATTACTGCTCCCTCGCCGATGGTTTCGGCCCCCCTATAGCCCTCGCCCCCAACTAAACCAAGACGATCTTGCCTCCCCCAGCACGCGCCGCCCGATTAAACCCCGACTACTTTAAGTTCCCCCAAGTCTTCACCGTGATCGGGGAAGCTCGTTCCTTGGTATAATAGATCTTCATTCCGGGCAGAACAGATACAATGCATTTGAAGATTCGCTCCAATTCGATCGCCGTCGTCTTGGGATTCTGCCTGCTTGCGCTTGGGGCCAGGCCGGGCGGGGCACAACAAATAAAAGCCACGGACGACGTCGGAAAGACGTTCAGCTTCCCGGCGCCGCCGAAGCGCATCATCTCGCTGGCCCCCAACATCACCGAGATCCTCTACGCCCTCGGGCTCGGCGACCGGATCATCGCCGTCACCCGCTACTGCAACTACCCCGCCGAAGCCGAGGCCAAACCCAAGATCGGCGGCATGATCGACCCCGACATCGAGCGGATCAAGGCGCTCTCGCCGGATTTGATCGTCGCCTTCCGCGGCAACACCCTGACCGCCCTGGCCCGGCTGCGCGAGCTGGGCCTGCCCGTCTTCACCCTCGACATCTCCGGCGGGCTCGACGCCGTGCCGGAGCTCGTGGCCAAGATCGGGGCGGTCACCGGGAGCACGGCCGCGGCCGACGCGGTCCGGGCGGCCATGGCGGCCAAAGAACGGGCCGTTGCCGAAGCTCTGGCGCCCATCCGTAAGATCCCCCGGGTCTTCCTTTCGCTTGCACGGCTCGGGGCTCTGGACATTCGGCTCCCCGAGCTACTTCACCGACCTCCTGCGCCGGGTCAAGGCCGAGAGCATCACGGCCGGCATCAACAAGCTCTGGTTCGAGTACGGCCGCGAGTCGCTGATAAGGGACGACCCGGACGCCATCGTCATCCTGGCCCGGACGGATGCGGAGTTCCGGGCCGCGGTCCGCTGGTTCGGCGAGCGGGGCGGCTTGAAGGGTCTGCGGGCCGTGCGGGAGAACCGCTTTCTCCATCTCGACCAGGACTCGGCCAGCCGCTTCGGGCCGCGCCTCTACGACGCGCTGACCGACCTGGCACGGCTTGTCCACCCCGAAGCCTTCCGGTCCCCCGACGCCCGTTGAACCCTGAGCCCGGGTTTTCCGTACACTGGGATGAGCACGGCATTATGAGCGCCCCAACCGTCAGCCTCTTCTACGTCAGGGACACCGGCCACGAACACCGGCTGTTCTCCGGCGACGCGCCCGCGCTTCCGGCCAAGCCCTCCAAGGCCAAAGCCGTCTGGGAGACGGCCAAGCGCAAGCTGATGCTCCTGCCCCAGCGCACCCTGCGCCAGGAGCAGGCCTTCGGCCGCGCCCTGCGGATGGAAGAGCCCACGGTACGCATTTTCCACGGCGCTGCCGACGCCAAGCACCTCAACCTCAAGTTCCGGCTTTTCCTCAACGCGGCGCGCGGGCGTCGCCTGGCCATGCTCATCGGCGAGTTCATCCTGGTGCTCCCCTCCGGCCTGGTCGCCCTGCTGCCCGGGCCCAACGTGGCCTTTTACGCCCTGGCCCTGCTGATCCTGACCCATTGGAACTCGCTGCGCGGCATCCGCCGCCTGCTCAAGAAGGAATTCGTCTACGAGGCCTCGCCGGTGCTGGAAGCCTGGGAAGCCGCGGTGGCCGAGAAGCGGGAGGCCGACTACCCGGCCCTCATCGAGGCCATCGAGAAAGAGCACGACCTGAAGGGCCTTCAGAAAGTGCTCTGGAAGTAGCGCGGCCCGACTTCAGAGCCGTATTCTCCTCAACCCTCCGAACGCAGCATGTGGATGATTTCCATTATGGCTTCGAGATCGGGGAATGTGATCGCCCCCTCGGGGCAGCGGCTCTCGCAGTTGTTGCAGCCGACGACGCAGGCATAGGGGTCTTTAACAACGACGGCGGGCGGGACGTCCGTCTTCTCGAACACGCTGTGAGGACAAAAATCGCTGCAAATCCCGCAGCCGGTACAGGCCTCGGCCTTCAGGATGGGGAACCAGGGAATTTTCTCGCGCGGGACGGGTTTCGGTTTCATCATTCCTCCGATACAAAGCGAGTCTCGTCACGACGGTCCACCCGAAGGACGGCGCTTGAAGATCAACCGGAATGTCCCCGGCATGTCCGTCAGGGTGCCGTTCATGAGATAGAAATACGTCACCAACCAATTCGCCAGGATAACGGCGATTCCGAACAGGAACATCCCGACGCTCATCAGGGCCCAGCCCGAAAGGATGTTGCCGACGACGCATCCGGCCGCCATAGCGGCTCCCACGCCGACCAGGAAGCCTCCCGCGGCGGCCGTAACGACCTGGCCGGGAGGCTTGGGGGCCAGTCGGATCCGGCCGGCCAAGGAGGCCGCGGCAAGGGCGCCGAAAAAGAGGCCGCCCGTGACGAGCACGAGCCACCAGGTGATTTTCTTGGAGCCGGCCGCGGGTTTCGCCGGAGCCGTCGCGGCCGGCTTGGTTGCGGCCGGCGGCGGCGGTCCGAAAACATGGACGAGATGGTTGTCCGTGACGAGCTCCTGGATGTTGAGGACGCCGTGGGTGACGCCGATCGGGTAGTTGCGGCCCGAAGCCGCCGAAGAGATCAGGGAAACAGCCACCACGACGCCGATGGCCAGGCCCGCCTGCCAGGGCTTCCACGGCCGCGTCAGCCAGGAGCGTCCCGCCCCCGATTCGGAGCGGCGGGGCGGACGGGAGGCATTCCCGACGACGCAACAGCGCCGACGGCCAGGAGGGTCCCGAGAGAGAGGATCACGGCCCAGGCCCAGAAAGGGATGCCGGTCAGCGACGGCAGGGTCACGGGCCCGCCGGCCGAGGAGGCCGATTTGACCGATTTCAGGCTTCCGTTGATCTTCGAAAGCGGGCCGTGCTCGACGAAGGCGATTCCCGCGGGGATGGTCAGAAGCGCGACGATCGAGTTCAGGTTGCCGCCGGCCGCCTTGTAGAGGCACCCGCTGATGCATCCCGCCGGCCAGCACCGTCCCGGCGCCAAAGATCAGGCCGCCCAGGATGGCGTTCGCCCAGAGCAGGGGCTTGGGCGCCAGGGTCACCAGGCCGGCGGCCTGCATCGCGGCGAAAAGGAGCCATGGCCGTGACGATCGCCGTCCAGATGCCGAACGCTTTCCGGCCGTCGCGCATGAGCAGGACCTCGCTGAAGGCCGAGGCCCCGCAGAGATCGCCCTTGGCCAGAAAGAAGCCGAACAGCTGGCCGACGGGGACGGCCGTCCAAACCCAGCGCCGGGTGGCAGACGGCAAGCGCAAGGAACCCGACTCCCGCCAGGAGGTTCAACCAGAAAAGGACCCAACGTGGCCGACGCTCGGAATCGCTCCCGGCCGGCGTCATGCGAGACATCCCCAAAGGATCGCGTTATCGCCACAAGACCATCATTCGAACCTCCCAGAGCGGACCATTGAAATAAGCCGGGACGATTCCCGGGCTAAAAAACCAGGTTGAACAAGAACCCCACGAACATGATGCCGATCGCCACGACGCCGAAGAAGACGGCCAGAAGCTTCGGGCGAAGGACCTTGCGGAGAATCACGGCCTCGGGAAAGGACAGCCCGATGACCGACATCATGAAGGCCAGGGCCGTGCCGAGCGAGGCGCCCTTCTCGAGCAGCGCTTGGACGATGGGGATGATGCCCGCGGCATTGGAATAGAGGGGCACGCCGATCATGACCGAAAGCGGCACCGACCACCAGGCCGACTTGCCCATGATCGAGGCCATGAAGTTCTCCGGCACATACCCGTGCACGAAGGCGCCGACGGCGATTCCGGCGACCACGTAAGGCCAGACCTTGCCGACGATCTCCTTGACCGCGACCCGCCCGGCTTCGATCCGGGCGGCGAAAGGCACCCGGCCCTCTTCCAATGAGGACGGGCCGCCCTTCATCTCGTAGACCCAGGGCTCGACCCATTTCTCGAGGCGGAGACGCCCGATGATCCAGCCGGCCGTGATGGCGATGGCCAGGCCGGTGGCCATGTAGAGCAGGGCCGTCTTCCAGCCGAACAGGCCGAAGAGCAGCACCACCGCGACCTCGTTGATCATCGGGGCGGCAATGAGGAAGGAGAAGGTGACCCCGAGCGGGATGCCGGCTTGGACGAAGCCGAGAAACAGCGGCACGGCCGAGCAGGAACAGAAAGGCGTGACGATGCCCAGGGCGGCGGCCATGACGTTGCCGACGAGAAGCGGGCGGCCCTCCAGCAGGCGGCGGGTCTTTTCGGGGGCGAAAAACGTCCGCACGATCCCGACGGCGAAGACGATCAGGACCAGAAGCATCATGACCTTGGGGACATCGAAGAAGAAGAAGCGCACGGACTCGCCCAGATGGCTGCCCGGCTGCAAGCCCAGCAGGCCAAAGGCCAAAGCGTCGGCCAAGCGGCCCAGGTTGGCGTAGAGGGCGACCCAGGCGCCGGCGAGAAGGAGGGCAAGACAGCGAATCGGAGAGGAGATGTTGTCGGCATGACGGCGGCTTCTTGATTATATGAAGATATTATCATATACTAATTTCTTCGCCAGAGGTCAAGACATGACGATCGACATGCTGCGCGTCTTCAAAGCCCTTTCCGAGCGGACCCGGCTGCGGATCGTCCGGCTCCTCATGGAGCAGGAGCTGTGCGTCTGCGAAATGATGTTCGTCCTGGGCTTGGCCCAGTCGCGCCTCTCCCATCAGCTCCGGATCCTCCGGGACGCCGGACTGGTCGAGGACATGCGGGACGGACAATGGATCATCTACCGGATCTCGCCCGGGATCCGGGCCATCGATCGCCCGGCTTCTGGCGCTCTTTCCGCGGACGACGACCGTGGACACCGGACGAGGCCGCAGCGGATCGGAAGAAGCTGAAGGCTTGCCTGAAAAAGGCTTCCGCAAGAAAAGAGCACCGCCGGCGAATGGACCGGTAAGTCCGCGCCTGCCGGCAGCGCCATCGAGAACAGGAGAATGACATGGACATCAAAGTCTTGGGCATGGGCTGCGCCCGCTGCCACGATCTCGAGAAACGGGTCCGCAAGGCCCTGGACGAGCTCGGAGTGGCCGCCGAGGTCGAGAAGGTCGACGACATCCAGAAGATCATGACCTACAAGGTCATGGCCACGCCGGGCCTGGTCATCGACGGTGCCGTCAAGTCCGCCGGCCGCCTGCCCTCGGTCGAAGAGATCAAAGCATGGCTTCAGGAGAAAAAAGGCTCATGAACAAAAAGACGCCTCACCTCCCTTCTCGCCGCGGCCGCGACCCTGGCCGTCCTCCTGGCCGGCCCCGCCTGCGGACCCAATGCCTCTTCCGGTGAGCCCGCCGCTCCGGTGACCCCCGTTTCCGCGCCCGCTTCCACGGACGCGGCCAAGGCCCAATCGGTCGCCGAGGGGACCGTCCTGGTCACCGACAACCTGGATATCGATTTCTCCAAGCATCTGATCACCTTCATCGAGCTGGGCGCGGACAAGTGCATCCCCTGCAAAGCGATGCAGCCGATCATGAAGGAGATCGCCGCGGAGTACAAAGGCCAGGTCCAGGTCATCTTCTACGACGTCTGGAAGAATCCGGAGCCCGGCCGCAAATACGGCATCCAGCTCATCCCGACCCAGGTCTTCATCGATAAGAACGGGCAAGGAGATCTCCCGCCATACCGGGTTGTTCCCCAAGCCGGAGCTGGTCGAGTTCCTGAAGAAGAACGGCGTGCGTTGAGCCCATGGAATCTCTTTTCGGCGACGTCGCCCTGCTGATTCAGCAGCCAGCCCTGGCTGGCGGTGGTCGCCGTTTTCGTCGGCGGCGTCACCACGGCGCTGAATCCCTGCGTCCTGGCCATGATCCCGCTTCTGATGGGCGTGGTCGCGGGCAACCGCGAAACGACGACCGTGAAGCGCTCGCTTCTCTTCTCCCTCTGCTTCGTGCTGGGCTTGGCCGTGACCTTCACCACCCTGGGCCTCATCTCGGCTCTCCTCGGCCGCATGTTCGGGGACATCGGCGCCTTCTGGAAGTACATCGTCGCCGGAGTCTGCCTGGTCATGGGGCTTCACTTGCTGGGCCTCTTCAACTGGAAGCTCGGTTTTGCGTCCGGAGTCCGGGTTCGCAAGCGCGGCTTCCTGGGCGCTTTCCTGTTGGGCCTGCTGTTCGGCGTTGTGTCGACCCCCTGCGCCGTGCCCATCCTGGCCGTGCTGCTGGCCTTCGTGGCCGAGAAAGGGAGTGTGGTCTACGGGGGATTCCTGCTTTTCATCTATGCCCTGGGCCATTCCGCCCTGATCCTCGTCGCGGGCACGTCCGTCGGCGCGGCCAAGGCCCTCCTGGAATCCAAGGGGCTGCGGAAAGCCCACGGCATCATTCAGAAGATCGCCGGCGTCCTGATCATCGGCATCGGACTGTACTTCCTGTTCGGAAAATGAGCGCTCATCAGTGCCGGAGACTTCATAGGAGGCTCGTCATGACTCCCGGAAACGCGCGACTCAAGCTCCTGGACCGCTACCTGACCCTGTGGATCTTCCTGGCCATGGCCGTCGGCGTCGGGCTGGGCTATTTCGTCCCGGCCGTCGTCGGGTTCATCAACAAGTTCCAGTCGGGCACGACCAACATCCCCATCGCCATCGGCCTGATCCTGATGATGTACCCGCCCCTGGCCAAGGTGAAATACGAGGAGCTGGGCGACGTCTTCCGCAACGGCAAGGTGCTGGCCCTGTCGCTGGTCCAGAACTGGGTCATCGGCCCGATCCTGATGTTCGCCCTGGCCGTCATCTTCCTGCGCGGCTATCCCGCACTACATGTTCGGCCTGATCCTGATCGGCCTGGCCCGCTGCATCGCCATGGTCATCGTCTGGAACGAGCTGGCCAAGGGCGACACGGAGTACGCGGCCGGGCTGGTGGCCTTCAACTCCATCTTCCAGGTGCTGTTCTTCTCGGTCTACGCCTACGTCTTCATCACCGTCCTGCCCCGCTGGTTCGGGCTGAAGGGCACGGCCGTCGCCATCACCATCGGCGAGATCGCCAAGAGCGTCTTCATCTACCTGGGCATCCCCTTCCTGGCCGGGATCATCACCCGGTTCACCCTGCTCAAGCTCAAGGGCAAGGACTGGTACGAGACGAAGTTCATCCCCCGGATCAGCCCCATCACGCTGATCGCCCTGCTGTTCACCATCGTGGTCATGTTCTCGCTCAAGGGCGAGTACATCGTCAAGATCCCGCTCGACGTCCTGCGGATCGCCATCCCGCTCGTCCTCTACTTCGTGATCATGTTCCTCGTCTCCTTCTTCATGAGCCGGAAGATCGGGGCCGGTTATCCGAAGACGGCCACGCTCTCCTTCACCGCGGCCAGCAACAACTTCGAGCTGGCCATCGCCGTGGCCGTGGCGGTCTTCGGCATCAACTCGGGCGAGGCCTTCGCCGCCGTCATCGGCCCGCTGGTCGAGGTGCCGGTGCTGATCGGCCTGGTCAACGTCGCCCTGCGGCTGCGGAAGCGGTATTTCCCCGCCCGGCCAAGGCCTGAGCGGAGCGGACGGGAGCTCGATCATGGGCGAAGGCGGACGAAACCGAGACGATGCCGCGCCCCGTCCGGCCGCGGCCGGCGCGGATCGTCCCGCGCCTCGCCGCTATCCTGACCGCGGGCTCCCGCGGCCGGATCACCCTGCCGGCCGACTTGGCCAAGAAGCTCGGCACCTCGCCGGCGCCCGCTTGGAGGTCCGCGAGCGCGACGGCCGCCTCGAGATCCGGCCCAACATCCACAGCCTGTCCCGCCTCTATATCGAGCCGACGTCCCGCTGCAACCTGGCCTGCCGCACCTGCATCCGGAACACCTGGCAGGAGCCGCTGGGCGACATGTCCTGGCCGCTCTTCCAGCGCCTCATTCGCAGCTCGGCGCTTTCCCCACCTGGAGTCGGTCATGTTCGCGGGCTTCGGCGAGCCGACCGCCCACCAGGACATCCTGCGCATGATCCGGGCCGTCAAGCGCCTCGGCCTGCGGGCCGAGATCACCACCAACGGCACGCTGCTCGACGGTCCGATGATCGACGGCCTGCGGCGGGCCGGGCTGGATGTGCTCTGGGCCTCTTTCGATTCGGCCGGGCGAGGCGGGCTTCGAGGACATCCGGCGCGGGGCCAAGTTCGGGCCGGTCGTCGCCGCCCTGCAAGCGCTCCAGGCCGGGAACGCCAAGAGCCGGCACGCGATCAAGGTCGGACTGTCCTTCGTCGTCATGCGCCGCAACGTGGCCGACCTCGAGGCGCTGGACGAGCTGGCCCGGCGGGTCGGCGCGGAAACCGTCCTGGTCAGCAACATCCTGCCCTATTCGGCCGAGATGGAGAAGGAGATGCTCTGCGCCCTGACGCTGACCACGGAATCGCTCGCCGCCGCTTCGGCCAAGACGGAAGTCCGGCTGCCTCGCCTGGACGTCACCCCCGCAACCCGGGAGACGATCCTGCGCCTTCTGCGCGGGTACGAGAATCTGAACCTGATGGGCAACCCGATCTTCGCCGAGACGAACTACTGCCGCTTCGTCGAAGGCCGGACGGCCTTCGTCCGCTGGGACGGGGCGGTGGCGCCCTGCATGGGCCTGCTGCACGGTTACAAGACTTTTCTCTACGGATACGAGCGGGACATAAAACCGCACGATTTCGGGAATATCGGACAGAAAGCCCTGGGGACGATCTGGCGTTCGCCGGCGTATCGGGATTTTCGCGACAAGGTCCGCGACTTCGACTTCTCGCCCTGCCATATCTGCGGCGGATGCAATATGCTCGAATCCAACGCGGAAGACTGCCTGGGCAACGGCTTTCCCGCCTGCGGCGGTTGCCTCTGGGCCCAGGGCGTCATTCAATGTCCATGAAGCGACTCCCCCGAGGGGTGTGGAACCGCCAGGAAAGCATTGCCCAACGGATATACGATTGAGGAGAACCAATATGAAGAACCCTGACGAGAAGAAAGGCTTGTTCGACCGTTTGATCGGCCGCTCGAAGCCCAAGAAGAGCCCGTGCTGCGGCGGCGACGTCGATTGCGAGCCGCCCGCCGAAAACAAAGACGCCAAGAAGGACGAAGGCCAGGCCCCCAAAGAGAAAAAGCCCTGCTGCTGCGGCTGACGCCATCGCCCGGCTTTAAAAATAAATCATCGGGTCGATCGGCCCACGAACCTGCATTATTCACGAGTCGAGAGGGCCGAAAAATATTCGAATTTTAGAATTTTTATGAATAATGCAGGTGAGAAAACTCCGGCTGTGGAGCGTCTACTATTACGTGACGCCGCAAAAAGGAGGTTTCCCATGTTCGATCCCCGGCTGATGGGCGATCCGCGCCTGCCCTTCCCTACCCGCAAAGTCGCCGTCCCGGACGGCACGGTGGAGGTTTACATCATCCCCGACGACCAGCGAGAGGCCGTGTTCAAGGAGCTCTACCCCTTCCGGCCGATCCCTCCGTTGAACCGGACCGTGGAGGACATCCACGCCGAGAAGCGGTTCAAGATCAAGGATTTCATGGTCGTTCGCGAAGGAAGCATGAATATGCTGGTCAGTCCTTACTATTTCGAGAGCGGCGGGTCGGTGATCGACTGGTGGTAGCCGCCGTTTGAGGCGCCGGAAACACGCCGGAAACCGGACTTGACATATTAGCATATTGTTAATATGCTTATATGCATGAGAACGACTTTGAATATCGACGACTCCGTCATGAAGCGCTTGAAAGAGGAAGCGGCGCGCCGGGGGACGACGATGTCCGAATTGATGGAATCCGCCATACGGCTTTTTCTGCGGGAAAGACCGGTTCGAATCGAGCTTCCTCCGCTCCCGTCTTTTCATGGCGGCGACGCGCTCGTGGATATCGCCGACCGTAACGCCCTCTATGACGCCATGGAAGACCTCTGATGTTCGTCGTCGACACAAACATTCTCGTCTACGCCTCCGATACAGATTCGCCGTTTAACGGCGCCTGCAAGGAGCGGATCGCGGAATGGAGAGCGCAGGCCTCGGTTTGGTACCTAACATGGGGGGTTGTCTACGAATTTCTCCGGGTCGTGACTCATCCGAGGATTCTGCGGCATCCATTTTCGACTGAACAAGCTTGGAGCTTTATCGAAGCGCTCCTGGCCGCTCCCTCTCTCGGGTTGCTCGTTCCGACAGAGAGGCACGCCGCGGTCCTGTCTCAGGTTCTGGCCCAAACGCCGCTCTTGAAGGGCAATCTCGTTCACGATGCCCATACGGCGGTCCTGATGCGGGAGCACGGCGTCCGCCGCATCTACACCCGGGACACCGACTTCCACCGCTTTCCGTTTCTCGAACCCGTCGACCCTACGATCTGAGCCGGCCAGGGTCACGGCGCTCACCGGAGCCCGCGGCCGGGCCCGGCCAGGCCCGGCCGAATTGACAAAAGGCCCCTTTTCCACTAAATTTAATCTACTATGCCCCTCACCTTGAACCAGATTTTGTTCATTATTTTGACGACGGCCGCCGTCGTGGCCGTCGTCTTTCTCGTCCGACTGTTCATCCAGTTCCGCAAGACCGCGGCAGAGGTGGAGAAGACCATGATCGAGGTCCGGGCCCTGGCCAAAAACCTGAGCGAGCTGGAGATCGTCGTCCGCGACCGGGTCGACGAGGTGGGCGACACGATCAAGGTCGCCCGCAAGGCCGCCTTGGGCCTGTCCGAAGCGTCCCTGCGGCTCACCTCCAAGATGATGCCGTTCCCGGGAAAATACCTGCCGTTGATCTTCCCGGTGGCCCGTTTCGTCATGAAATCGATCAAGAAAAACAAGGAGCAAACCCATGTCGAATGACAAAGGATCCGGCCTCGAAGTCCTGGTTGCGTTCGTCGTCGGCGCCGCCGCCGGCTATGTGGCAGGCATCCTGATGGCCCCGGCCAGCGGGAAGGAGACGCGCCAGAAGATCCACAGCGAAGTGGAAAAGACCTCGGACAAGGCCAAGGACAACTTCGAGAAGATCGCCAAGGAAGCCGAGAAGGGCATCAAGGTCGTCAAGGAGAAGACCCAGGAAGGCCTGGACGCCATCCGCGAATTCATCGACAAGAAGAAGGACGAGTACCTCAAGCGGGGTCCCGAGAATTTGAGCGACGACTCCGCCAAGGTCTGACCGGCCCGGCCGGCCGTCCCGACTTCGCCCTATTTCCCCGGAAAGGTGTGAAGACATGACCGACACGACTATTCTGGACGTCAAAGCCCGCGAGATCCTCGATTCCCGCGGCAATCCGACCGTGGCCGCCAAGGTCGTCCTCAAGGGCGGCGCCGTCGGCAAGGCCCTGGTACCCTCCGGCGCCTCCACCGGCACCCACGAGGCCCTGGAGCTTCGCGACGAGGACCCCGCCCGCTACATGGGCAAGGGCGTGCGCAAAGCCGTGGCCCACGTCAACGACGACATCGCCCCGAAGCTCAAAGGGATGGACGCCGGCAAGCGGCAAGGACATCGACGCCCTGATGCTGGCCCTGGACGGGACCCCGCTCAAGAGCAAGCTGGGGGCCAACGCCATCCTGTCCGTCTCCATGGCCGTGGCCGATGCCGCGGCCAAGGCCGCCTCCCTGCCCCTCTACGCCTCGCTCCGCGAGCAGCCCGTCTACACTCTGCCCGTCCCCCTGATCAACATCCTCAACGGCGGCGCCCACGCCGACAACAGCGTGGACATCCAGGAGTTCATGATCGCCCCGGCCGGCCTGCCGACCTTCGCCGAGGCCATCCGGGCCGCGACCGAGGTCTTCCACAACCTGAAGAAGATCCTGAAGAAGAAGGGCTACGGCACCTCCGTGGGCGACGAGGGCGGCTTCGCGCCCAACCTCAAGTCCAACGACGAGGCGCTGGAGTGCATCGTCGAGGCCATCCAGAAGGCCGGCTACACCCCCGGCAAGCACGTCTTCCTGGCCCTCGACTCGGCCGCTTCGGAGTTCTTCGCCGACGGAAAGTACGTCTTCAAGAAGTCCGACAATTCCGTCCGGACCTCGGCCGAGATGGTCGCCTTCTACGCCGGGCTGATCGAGCGCTTCCCGATCGTATCGATCGAGGACGGCCTGGCCGAGGACGACTGGGACGGCTGGAAGGCCATGACCGAAGCCCTCGGCCGCCGCATCCAGATCGTCGGCGACGACATCTACGTGACCAACATGACCCGCTTCCGCGAAGGGGTGGCCCGCGGCATCGCCAACTCCATCCTGATCAAGCTGAACCAGATCGGCAGCCTGAGCGAGACCATCGAAGCCGTCGACTACGCCCACGCCAACGATTACACCGCGGTCATCTCCCACCGCTCGGGCGAGACGGAAGACACCTTCATCGCCGACCTGTGCGTCGCCCTGAGCACGGGCCAGATCAAGACCGGCTCGGTCTGCCGCAGCGAGCGGGTGGCCAAGTACAACCGCCTGATGGAGATCGAGGACGAGCTGGGCCCCAAGGCGGTCTACGCCGGCCTCAAGCCCTTCGCCAAGTACCTGCGCTGACGCGGGATTTTAGAAGCGACCAACGCCCCGCCCTCATCTTCGCCGCCCGGCGAAAAGGGGAGCGGGGCTTTTTTTTAGGTTCATCTCCCATCTCCGGGAATGCGCGGCCCGGGGTGTTGGCCCGGCAACGCTTTGGTAGTCCTCGCTACGACCGGCGCTTCGCCCGTCGTTGTGAGGGCGGCTGCGGCCTCTTCTCGCCTTTTCCCACAGCTCGTCTCGGCACCGGCAGCCGAAGGCGCGATCAAATCCCCTCCTTCAAGGAGGGGTAGGGGTGGTGATATCACAAAGAGAAAGGTGTTGTGCGCCTTCGGAATAAAAAGCTAATCCTCGCGATTTCGCCGTTGGCCGATCTTGCCTCGTTGCCCCCTCGCGATGATCACGCTTGCGGAAAGAACCGATCACGAGGCATGACACCGCTGCCCCCGGCGGCGCACCCCGAACCGCGCTAATTTCCCGGAGATGGGAGAAAATCCAGATAAATTCTTATTCCACGAAAACCCAAGCTACCGAATAAAAAGGGGCCCGTTTCCTCTTTCAAAGCGTAGCAACCACTCTTTACGCCAGAGCCCGCCGCCGTAGCCCGTCAGCCGCCCATCCGACCCGAGGACGCGGTGGCAGGGGACGATCAGGGAGACGGGATTGGCGCCGTTGGCCGCCCCAACTGCCCTGACCGCATCCGGCCGGCCGACCTTGCCCACCACGTCTTTGTAGGAGGCCGTCGTTCCGAACGGAATCCGCAGGAGCTCCGTCCAGACGTCTTTCTGGAAAGCGGTTCCGCGCAGGTCCAAGGGCAGATCGAAGACCGTTCTACCACCCAGAAAATATTCCTCGACCTGGGCCCTCGCGGCAAGCAGGCAGGCCATGGGCGAAGGCGAGTCCGCCGCCCGGCGCTCGACGAAATCAAGCGCCGTGATCGCCCCGTCTTCCCCGGAAATCCTGATCCAGCCGATGGGCGAGTGATAAAAAACGCGCTGCGAAGCGTCCATAGATATGCCCCGATTCCATGGCCCGGCGGCGCGGGCGGCCGGCCCAGGGCATCAGGATACATCGGCGGCAGCACGCCTGCCAAGCTCCGGGGCCCGCGCCGGATCGCGAAATTTGACAAAAAAGGCGGCTGCCTCTATGATAATTAGTCATGACTAAGCCGGGGAAACGACTGATATTCCTTCTTTTATCGGTCTGCCTGCTGGCTTTGCCCGGACGGCCCGTGGACAAGAAGACGGCCGGCGAAATCGACAAGGAAATCGAAAAAATCCGGGCCGATCTGATCAAAATCCGCCGCTTCATCCACATGAATCCCCGGCTTCCGGGCGACGAGGGCGAGACGGCCAAGCTCATCAGCGGCCGGCTGCAGTCCCTGGGCCTTGAGGTCCACAACGGCGCCGGCCGGACCGGGGTGGTCGGCCTCCTGCGCGGCAACCAGCCTGGCGCCTGGGTCGCCATCCGGGCCGGGCTGGACGCCGAGGCCATCCAGGAGACGGCCGACGTGCCGTTCCGCTCGCTCAACGCGGGCATCATGCACGCCTCCGGGCGCGACATCCAAACCTCCATCGCCCTGGGAGCGGCCATCGTCCTCTCGGCCTTCAAGGACCAGATCAAGGGCGGAGTGAAGTTCATCTTCCAGCCCGGCACGCCGGAGAACGCCGGCCCCGACGAGGGCGGCGCGGCGCTGATGATCAAGGAGGGCGCGCTCGACAACCCGCCGGTCGTGGCCGTCTTCGGCTTGGGACTGTCCACCGACGTGCAGGGCCAGGCCTTCCTGGCGCCGGGCCCCTTCCTGGCCGGCTCGGATGCCTTCCGGGTCCAGGTCCGCGGCCGTCCGGCCTCCGCCGGTTCGTCCGAGGGGGCCGATGCCGTCGTCCTGACCGCCCATGTCATCACCGCCCTGCAGACCCTGGTCGATCGGATGAGCGATCCCGCCGACCCGGCCCAGGTCTCGATCGGCCGCATCGAGGGCGGAAACCGGCCCGACACCACGGCCGACCGGGTGTCGTTCGAGGGCGTCCTGCGGACCCTGAGCGAGTCCGTCCGCAAGCGCATGCCCCGGGCCATGGAAACGCTGGTCAAGGGTGTCGCCCAATCGCTGGGCGGCGACGCGTCGTTCACCCTCGAGCCCGCCGTGCCCGCCGTCTACAACCACCCGGAGCTGCTGGCCATGATGCGCCCGACGTTCGACGAGGCGCTGGGCGAGAAGAAGCTGGTCGAGATCAAGCCGCAGATGACCTCGGAAGACTTCGGCCGCTACGCCCAGCGGGCGCCGGCCCTCTATTTCCTCCTCGGCTCGCGCAATCCGCGCCTGGGGCCCATGGCGCCGCTCCACTCGCCGAACTTCAACCCGGACGAGCGGACCATCACCATCGGCATCAAGCTGATGGCCCATCTCGTCCTGGACTGCCTGGAAAAACAGGCCCCGACACCCGCGCCGCAACGCTGACAAGCGCTTCGCCGGACCTTGTTCAACCCCTTCCTGCCGTTGGCCGCCGTCTTTTCGGCCGGCGTCCGCCTGGGCCTGGCGGTCCGCATCCCGGCGGCCGTCTGGGGAATTCCGGCGGTCGTCGCCCTGATCCTGGCCTGGCACTTCTTCACCGAGCGCAGGAACACCCGCACGGCGGCTTGCGCCCTGGCCGCCTGCGCCCTGATCGGAGCCGCCTGGGCCGCCCGGGCCGAGGCCGCCTTCGCCGGACACCCGCTGCGCACGCTTCCGGCCGGGACCTCGGTGGAGCTTACGGGCATCCTGGTCCGAACGCCGTCGGCGGGCCTCGACCGCGATCAGCTCATGCTCAGGGTCGAACGGGCCGAAGCCGCCGGCCGCATCATCCGGAGCCGCGGCAGGGCCCGCATCACCATCCCCAGAACCCCGTTCTCGGCCCGCCTGCGGGTCTACCGCATCGGCGATCGCCTGCGGCTCTCCGCCGCGGTGCTGGCCCCCCGCGAGTACGCCAACTTCGGCCCTTCCTTTTCGGACCGCTATCTGCGGACGCAGCGGCTCCATCTGCTGGCCTCGACCAAAAGCGCGCTGCTGGTCGAGCGCCTCGATTCCGCGCCCGGTTGGGCTCCGGGACGGCTTCTCTCCGGCTTGCGCCGGGCCCTCCTGGACGCGGTGGACGCCGGCTTCGCCGATCCGGCAGGCGCCGGGCGGCGTTCGCAGGGAAGGGGCGGTGCTGGAAGCGCTGCTTCTGGGCGAGCGGGGCCGGATGGGCGAGGAGCTGACCCGGGCGCTGCAGGAGACGGGGCTTTTCCACCTGATCGCCATCTCCGGCGCCCACATCGGCATCATCACGGTCTTCCTCTTCGCGGGCTTCCGCGCCTGCCGGCTCGCCGATCGGGTGTCCTCGGCCATCCTGATCGGGCTGCTCGCTCTTCTACGGCCTGCTGGTCGAAGGCCGGGCCTCCGTCGTCCGGGCGGTGATCATGGCCGTGCTCTATCTCGCCGGCCGTCTGCTCTGGAAGGACGTCCGCATGCTCAACACTCTCTCCCTGAGCGCCCTGCTCATCCTGCTCGCCGATCCCTTCCAGATCCTCGACCAGGGCTTCGCGCTGACCTTCGCCGCCACCTTCGGCCTGCTCCTCTTCGCGCCGCCGATGCTGCGCCGGCTCCCGCGCCTGCCGCTCAAGCTGACCGAGACGGCGGCCCTGTCGCTGTCCGCCCAGATCGGCGTCCTGCCGCTGACGGCCGCGGCGTTCCACCGCGTGGCGCTGTCGGCCATCCCGCTCAACTTCATCGCCATCCCCCTGGTCGGGGTGCTCATGGCCGCCGGCTATATCATCCTGCCGCTCGGGCTGCTGGGTCCGTGGGCGGCCCGGCTCGGAGCGGCCATCCTCGGCCCCCTGGCGGATGTCTTCATCCGGTCGCTCGGCCTCCTGGACGGAGTGCCGTTCCTGTCTTACCGCGTTCCCACCCCGCCCTTCTGGACGGCCTGGGTCTACATCGCCTCCTATCTGGCCCTCCTGGTGCCGGACCGGCCGCGCTTGCGGCGGGCGGCCGCGGTATCGGCGGCGCTGTCCACCCTCCTCGTCCTGTTCGTGCCTTTTCCGCCGCGGGGAGAGGGCTTGCGGGTCACCGTGCTCGACGTCGGGCAGGGCGACTCGATCCTGGTCGAGCTTCCGGGAGGCGAGGCCATGCTGATCGACGGCGGAGGAGCGGCCTTCGGGACGTTCGACGTGGGCGAAAACGTCGTCTCGCCGGCCCTCTGGGACCGGCGCCTCCGTCGGATCGCGGTCCTCGTCCTGACGCACAACCACCCCGACCACCGGCGCGGCCTCCTGTCCGTGGCCCGCAACTTCCGGGTTCGCGAATTCTGGGAGCCGCCGGGGGGGAAGCCGGACGAAGAGGCCGCCGCCCTCGACAGGACCCTGGCGGGGGCGGACCGCTGGAAGCTCGCGGCCGGGACGGTGCGACGGATAGGCGACGTGACGGTGGACGTGCTCTGGCCGGGCGGGGATGCGGGCGGCGCCGCGGCCGATGAAAACGACCGTTCGCTCGTCCTGCGGCTGACCTACGGGAAGACCCGCTTCCTGCTGACGGGGGACATCGGCGCGGGTGTGGAAGCCAGGCTGGTCCGGGCGGGGGCGGACCTGAAGGCGGATGTCCTCAAGGCGCCCCACCACGGCAGCCGGACGTCGAGCTCGCCCGCCCTATTGGCCGCGGCGGCACCCCGTTTTATCGCGGTCACGGCCGGACGCGGCAACAGCTACGGGTTGCCGCACCCAAAGGTCGTGGCCCGGCTGGAGGCGACGGGCGCCCGGGTCTTGCGCACGGACCGGGACGGCGCGGTGGAATTTCGCTCGGATGGAGTCGATCTCGCCGTCCGTTGGGCGCGGGGACGGTAAGGTTTTTAAACGGCAAGACATATATCGCTTGGGTAAGTTAATAGATGGGGCGATTCGGGCGATTGACAAGCCCGCCGGGCGGCGCTATGCTCGATTCATGGCCGATCGAAACAAGAGGGTTGCCTGGCTCCTGGCCCTCATCATGGCCGCTGGGCCCGCTTTCGCCCAGACCGTGACGGAGGTCGCAAAGAAGGAGAAGGCGCGCCGGGAGTCCGCCAAGAAGGGCGCCGTGGTCGTCACCAACGCCGACCTTTCACGGACGAAGAAGAAGGCGGCCATGGTCGGAATGGTACCCGCGACTCCGCCGGCCGGCGAGGAAGAAGGCCCGCCCCCCGACATAGCGCCGCCGTCCGCCGTCGCCGCCCCCAGTACTGTGCCCGCCGGCAAGACCGAAGCGGAGGTCGCGGGCGAGACGTCCATCTCGTTCGAAGAGAAGAAGGCCGAGCTCGCCGCCGTCCACGACCGGGCGCGCGAGCGGACCGAGCTACTGGACCTCAAGATGCGGGCTCTCAACCAGCAGCTTTTCACCTTCAACAGCATGTCGACCAAGGATCAGATCCAGAAGTCCATCGCCGAGACCTACCAGAAGCTTCAGGAAGCCCAGGCCGAGGCCGACAAGGCCAAGGCGGACCTGGAGAAGTTCCTCAACCAGGCGGCCTCATCCAAGGCCCCGGCGGTCTGGATTAAAAAGCCCTAAAGAAGGGCCGTCTTCCGTTTCCGGGAAATCCAAGCGGTTCGGAGTGCCGGCCAACGGCGAAATCGCGAGGCCGACGCCTTTTTCCGTAGTTCTCGAGGGAAGCCAGCGGCCGCCGAGGACTGTTTGAGCCGAGGAACGAATAATCGAAGAAGAGACAGAGTGGGAGGTCATGCAATTCAGTTCGACGAACGCGCGAGTTCGAGGCGCCGACGAGAGCTGTGGGAAAAGGCGAGTAGAGGCCGAAGCCGCCGGGACGGCACTCCGGACCGCATTTTCCGGAAACGAAAGACGAACCTTATTAGCGGTAGTAAATCAGCCCGATCATGAGGCCGAGCTCCCGGTCGTCCGTGGACTGGGGCATAACCTTGGCCGGGACGAAGGGCTTGTCGACACTGATGGTCAGGATGAACTCGTCCTTGTCGCCGACCATTTCCTTCTTGATGGTGTAGGTCTTCTCGAAGACGGCCTCCTCGGGGATGAACTCGTCGAAGGGCAGACCGTTGATCTTGAAGGCGATCTTCTGGTCGGGGACGGCTTCCATGTTGACGCCGCCGCGGATGACCAGGAGGGCGTCGCGCTTGGGGTTGTCGACGACGCAGACCGCTTCCTTGGCCGTCCAGCGCCATTGCTTGAGGGGCGAGTCCTGGTCGGTCTCCAGGTCGTACCAGCCGCTCTCGTAGATGACTTCGGGCGTCCCCAGCGGCGGCGGCGTGACCTTGAGCTTGCGCGACAGGACCTCCCGCTGGCCCTCCCCCGTCCGGTCGAAGGGGTTGTAGAAGCCGACCGAGAGGCGGAGCGTCTCTTCGCCCTTGAAGGACGGGTCGAACTCGTCGACGAATTTGGGGATGAAGAGGCGGCGGCGGACGACGTACTCCTTGCCCTTCTCCCACTTCGAAGTGGGCACGTCGGGGGTGTAATCGTCCTGGACGATGAGGTTGGCGTTGTGCCAGAAATGGACGAAGACGCTGAAGTCGCTCCCCAGGGGGGTAAAATCAGCCGTGGTCTTCCAGGTGTAAACGACCTCGGTGATCAGGCTGTCGGACAGCTTGGCCTCGCTGAAGGAGACGTCGAGATCCACGCCCTGGACCTGGGTCTTCTTGTGGCAGCCCGAAACGACCGCGGCGACGAGCGCAACCGCGACGACAAGGCGCAGATAGCGTTTCATTTGGACACCTCCTGGAGCGGACCGGCTTCGATTATAAGGGAACCCGGGGGGGCTGTAAAGACGGGCAAGCCGGCGGAGGCCGTGCCGTGTAATTCCCGGGCTCCTGTTGTATCATGAGGCCCGTGGAAGCCATCCTGCGCGTCTATTCTTTGGGCTCCCGGCTCGCCTGCCGGCTGCGGCGGTGGGCCTATGCCCGAGGGTTGCGGCATGCCGGGCGGGCCCCGCTTGCCGTGATCGGCGTCGGCAACATCACCGTCGGCGGATCGGGCAAGACCCCCCTGGCCGTCGAGCTGCTGCGCTTCCTCCAGGGCGAAGGCCGGCGCCCGGCCCTGGTCAGCCGCGGCTACAAAGGCGCCTGGGAGAAGACCGGCGGGGTGGTCTCCGACGGCCGCTCCGGACCGGTTGGACCCTTGGAAGCGGGAGACGAGCCCGCCATGGTCGCGCCGCGCCGTGCCCGGGGCCGGCGTCTACGTGGGCCGGGACAGGCTGGCTTCGTGCCGCAAAGCGGCGGCGGACGGCTTCGACGTCGCCGTCCTGGACGACGGCTTCCAGCACCTGCGCCTGGCTCGCGACCTGGACATCGTCCTGCACGGGCCCTCCCGCGGCCGCATTCTGCGGGAAGGGCCGTCGGCCCTGAGGCGGGCGGATATCATCCTGAGCGAAGGGCCGACGGCGCCCGGTGAAGGGTATCGGAAGCACCCCGGGCCTCGCTCGTCTTCTCCTACCGCGTCTCCGCCCGCGGGAATCGTCCCCTTCGGGGGCGGAAGCGCGGCGACCCGGCCGAAGCCAAGGACGCCCCTTTCCTGGCCTTCTGCGGCATCGCCCGACCCGAGCGCTTCTTCGCCCTGCTCGAGTCGACTGGGCTTCAGCCGTCCGCCCGGCTGGCCTTTCCCGATCATTATCGCCTATCCCGACAAGGCCCTGGACCGGATCGCCGCCGAGGCCGCCGCGGCGGGATGCCGGCGACTGATCGCGACGGAGAAGGACGCCGTCAAGCTGGGGACCCGCTGGATAACGAGGACGGAGCTTTCCGGCCCATCCTACCTCGAGATCGGCCTGAACCTGCCGGAAGCGTTCTTTCGCGGCCGTCCGCGATCGGCTGGAACGGGCCGGGAGCGGGCGGCCGTGAGCGCCCCGGCGAGCGGCGGGCTACCTGGTCTACCAGGTCTTCGCCGGTCTTCGTCCGCCTGCTGCCCCGGTCGCGTCGTCCTGGCCCTGGGCCGAGGCCTGGGACGGCCGGCTCTACCGCCTCGACACGAGGCACCGCGCCATCGCGCTCAGCAACCTGGCCGTCGCCTTCAGCCGCGAGAAAACGCCGGCCGAACGGGAGGCGATCGCCAAGGCCTCCTTCGCCAATGTCGGCCGCACGGCCTTGGACGTGATCAAGCTCACCGGCTGGCCGGCCGCCCGCATCCGCGGGCTCGTCGATGTCGAAGGGAGAGAACACCTCGTCCGGGCGCTTCGGCCGGCCGCGGCGCCCTGGTCTTCACGGCCCACTTCGGCAACTGGGAGGTCTCTCCCTCGCGGCTCTCGGAGCTCGGCGCCTTCAGCGCCGTGGCCCGCCATCTCGACAACCGGATGATCGACCGCGACCTGCTCCGCCTTCGCCGCCGGATGGGGGCCTCGGTCATCGACAAGGTCGGGGCCGGGCGTCCCATCCTGCAGGCCCTGGCCAAGGGCGGCATGGTGGCCATCGTGGTCGACCAGAACGTGCTGCGCGACCAGGCCGTGTTCGTCGACTTCTTCGGCAAGGCCGGCCGCCACGACTCCCGGCCTGGCCGTCTTCCACCTCAGGACCGGGGCCCCGATGCTGCCGCTGTTCTGCCGCCCGGCGGCTCCCGCTACCTGCTGCGCATTCTGCCCCCCGTCGAGGTCGCGCCCTCCGGGCGACCGGGACGCCGACGTGTTGAAAACGACCCGGCATCTACACTAAGATGATCGAGGATTAAATCCGCCGCGAGCCCGGCCTCTGGCTCTGGATCCACAAGCGCTGGAACACCCGGCCCGCGGATGAAACGAAGGAACCATGAGAAGCCAACGACCGCCCGGTCGACGCGACCCGACCCATCCGCTTCGAGCTCGATTACCTCGAGGTCGCCGACGGCTCGGCCCTCATCGAGATGCGGACGCACCCGGGTGCTGGCCACGGCCACCATCGAGGAGAAGGTCCCCCCGTTCATCAAGGGGACGGGCTCGGGCTGGGTGACGGCGGAATACGCCATGCTGCCGCGGGCCACGGAGAAACGGACCGTGCGCGAGCGCGTCCAGGGCTGCCCCTCGGGCCGCAGCCAGGAGATCCAGCGCCTGATCGGCCGGGCCCTGCGGGCCGTGACCGACCTGCGGGCCCTGGGCGAGCGGCAGATCATCCTCGACTGCGACGTGCTGCAGGCCGACGGCGGCACCCGGGTGGCCTCGATCAACGCCGCCTCGCGTCGCCTTGGCCCTGGCCCTGAAGAAGATGATGGACGAGAAGGACCTCGGACCAGATGCCGCTGCGCCACCTGGTCGGGGCCATCAGCGTCGGGCATGGTCCGAGAGCGAGCCGCTGCTCGACCTCGACTACGGCGAGGATTCCGAGGCCGAGGTCGACATGAACGTCGTCCAGACCGACCGCGGCCAGCTGCTCGAAGTCCAGGCCACGGCCGAGCGCAGCCCCTTCTCCCGCCACCAGCTGGGCGAGCTGCTGAAGCTGGCCGACAAGGGCATTCGCGAGATCATCGCAGGCCCAGAAGGAGGCGCTCAAGAAGAAGAGCCTCCTGTTCATGGCCTACGGCGAGCGTTGAAGCCGCGGCCGCCCCTTGACTTGACCCGCCGGGGCTGGTAATAATTGATTTTCAACGCCCTAGGTCCCCGGAGTCCCCGATGACCGATCGTCCGCCAAGGAGATCCTCATGACTCTTCTCAGCATCCTGATCATCGCCGGCATCGTCCTCGTCGTCCTGGCCCTGCTGGCCCTTCTTCTGGCCAAGCAGTACAAGAAGGTCGGGCCGAACGAGGCCCTGATCATCTCCGGCCGGAAGAAGACCGTGACCGGACCGGACGGGACCAAGATCAAGGTCGGCTTCCGCTACCGCCTGGGCGGCGGGACGTTCGTCAGGCCCTTCCTGGAGACGGTCGACACCCTGCCTATGGAAGTCGTCCCGCTGTCCATCCGCACGCCCGAGGTCCTGACCCACGGCGGCGTACCCATCCTGGCCGACGCCACGGCCCAGGTCAAGATCGACTCCACGCGAGAGCGCCATCCATGATCGCCGCCGAGCAGTTCCTGGGCATCGGCAAGGACGGCATCCGCGAAGTCGCCGTCAACGTCCTGGAAGGCCGGATGCGGGAAGTCATCGGGACCATGACGGTCGAGGAGATCTACCGCGGCCGGGCCGAGTTCAACGAGAAGGTCGTCGCCGCGGCCAAGGCCGACTTCGCCAAGATGGGCCTGGTCCTGCTGGCTTTCGCCCTCAAGGAGTTCTCCGACACCCAGGGCTATATCACGCTCTCTGAGCAAGCCGCTGATCACCGCGGCCAAGCGCGACGCGCCGTGTGGCCGAGGCCGAGGGCGAGAAGGAAGCCGTCATCAAGTCGTCCCAGGCCCGCAAGGAGGCCGAAGTGGCCCGGCTGCAGGCCGAGGCCCAGATCGCCAAGGCCCAGTGGGAGAACGAGACCAAGAAGTCCGATTCGCTGACCCTGGTCAACCAGAAGAAGGCCCAGGCCGACTTCGCCTACGAGCTGGAGCGCCACCGCCTGAACCAGGAGATCAAGCGCGAGGAAGCCAAGGTCCGCCAGGTGGAGAAGGAGCAGGCCATCAAGATCGAGGAGCTGGAGATCCAGCGGCGGGAGAAGGAGCTGGAAGCCAACGTCATCAAGCCCTCCGACGCCCGCAAGTACCAGATCAAGTCCGAGGCCGAGGCCGAGGAGTTCCGCATCCAGGCCGAGGCCCACGGCAAGGCCGAGGCGGTCAAGATGGAGGGCCAGGCCGAGGCCTCCCGGATCAAGGAGCGGGGCGCGGCCGAGGCCGAGGCCATGCTCAAGAAGGCCCAGTCCATGGAGCAAGTACGGCGACGCGGCCGTCCTGGAGATGTACATGAAGGTCCTGCCCGAGGTCGTCCGGGGCATGTCCGAGCCGCTGTCCAAGGTGGACAAGATCGTCGTCGTCGGCGGCGACAAGTCGCTGGGCACGACCAAGGTCACGGCCCAGATGGCCGAGATCCTGGCCCAGGTCCCCGACGTCGTCCAGTCGCTGACCGGGGCCGACATCAGGAAGTTCATCAAGGACAAGCTGTCCCCCGAAAACAAGGCCGCCAAGTAAGCCCGGCGCCGGGAAGGACGGTCCCATCATGGTTTCCGAACGAGTCAAACAAATCGGCGCCTCGCCGACGCTGCGGATCGCGGCCAAGGCCAAGGCCCTGAAGGCCGAGGGCATCGACGTCGTCGACCTGAGCATCGGCGAGCCGGACTTCCCGACGCCGGCCAACGTCAAGGCGGCCGGGATCAAGGCCATCCAGGACAACTTCACCAAGTACACCGAGAACGACGGGCACGCCGGCCTTGAAGAAGGCCGTCCTGGCCCGCTTCAAGGAGGACTTCGGGCTGACCTACGCGCCCAACGAGATCATCGTCTCGGCGGGGGCCAAGAGCTCGCTGTACCACCTGATGCTGGCGCTCATCGACCCCGGCGACGAGGTCATCATCCCGGTTCCGTACTGGGTCACCTACCCCCACCAGGTCAAGCTGGCCAAGGGCAAGTCCGTCTTCGTGGAGACCCGCGAGGAGGAGGGCTTCCTCCTGACCGGCGGAGGCCCTCAAGGCCCACATCACGCCCGCCACCCGGGCCCTCATCCTGAACTCGCCCTCCAACCCGACCGGGGCGGCCTACACCCGGGAGGAGCTGCAGGCGCTGGCCGACGTCGTCCGCGGCGAGGACATCACCGTGGTGGCCGACGAGATCTACGCCTCGCTGGTCTACGACGACTTCCCGTTCACGAGCTTCGCCTCGCTGGGCGAGGACATCAAGAAGAAGACCGTCATCATCAACGGCCCCTCCAAGTCCTACTCCATGACCGGCTGGCGCATCGGCTACACCCTGGGCCCGGCCGACGTCATCGCCGGCATGGCCAAGATCCAGAGCCACACCACGTCGAACGCGGCCTCGATCTCGCAGCGGGCCACCCAGGAGGCCGTCGGCGGGCCGCAGTTCGAAGTGGCCAAGATGGTCCAGGAGTTCGGCCGCCGGCGCAACTACGCCTACATGAAGCTGCAGGCCATGCCCGGCGTCTCCTGCTTCAAGCCGCAGGGCGCCTTCTACCTCTTCCCCAACGTCAAGTGCTTCTACGACAAGGAGTTCAACGGGACGCCGATCCGCAACTCCAACGGCCTGGCCTATTACCTGCTGCGCGAGGCCGGAGTGGCCGTCGTCCCGGGGGATTCCTTCGGCAGCGACGACTACATCCGCCTGTCCTACGCCACCTCCATGGAGAACCTGGAGAAGGGCCTGGACCGCATCGGGCGGGCCCTGGCCCGGCTGCAGCCGGCCCGCAAGGCCAAGCGGGTGGCCCTGGCCAACTACACGGCCCGGACCCGCAAGCCCGTCCCCGTCGACGCCGGGCTGACCACGGCCGTGCGCGACGGCCTGGTGGCCGAAGTCGAGTCCCGGCTCGGCCTGGAGAACGTCTTCGAATGGAACGCCGTCATCAACGGCGTCGTGGTCCAGCTGCGGACCAACGTCGCCCACCTGAACGACTTCTGGG
Source organism: Candidatus Aminicenantota bacterium (assembly GCA_963803915.1). GTDB lineage: Bacteria > Acidobacteriota > Aminicenantia > Aminicenantales > UBA4085 > UBA4085. Next base: position 85,948 of record CAWDOL010000008.1, read on the forward strand.
TGGACAACTGGTACCCGGCCCAGCTCGAGGCCGGGCTGGAGCCGCACGGCATCATCTACGCCGTCGACGGCATCCCCGGCCGCGAGCCGCGGGCCCTCTACAACACCGAGACCAAGACCGGCGTCCTGGTCAACTGCGACGCCTACGGGCCGCTGCGGAGCCTGGCCCTGGGCCTGGCGGCCGACGTCGGCGAGCGCTCCTTCGGCCTGCACTCGGTCCGGGGCATGTCCGTCGACGCGGGCGGCGAGGGGCTGGCGCTCATCGGACCTCCCGGCACCAAGAAGACCGACCTCTTCTTCGGCCTGCTGCGCGACCCCCGCTACCGCTTCCACGCCGGCGACGTCTTCTTCGTGCGCTACGCCGGCAAGGCCGCCCTGGCCGACGCCGTGGAGCGCAAGGCCTACCTCCCGACCTCGGCCGTGGAGCATCTTCGGCCGCCTGGCCGCGCTCTTCGACGGCAGCAAGTGCGAGAACGTCGTCCTGCACAAGGACGACTGCAAGGATGCCGAGTGCCTGCGGGGCGAGGACTGCCGGCTGGACCGCGGCTCGCCGTTCTGCTACAAGGCGGCCAAGGACGCGCACGGCCTCGTCGATCCCAACTGGATCGCCGGCCCGGCGGGGGTCGTCCGGCGGACGACGATGAAGAAGATCGTGCTCCTGCGCAACGACACCGTGTCGCCGGCCGTGGTCGAGCTGTCGCCCGAGGAGGCCCTGAACATCCTGGCGGCGGGCGAGAGCCCGGGCATGAAGGCGGGGGTGACGGCCAAGCCCGTTCCCTTCTTCAACCCCCACCTCCTGGTCGCAACCGAGGAGAGGCTGGAGCTGCAGCGGGCCGCTTTCCAGCGGCTGTTGCAGAGCGCCCGCGTCTGGCTCTTCAATTCCGGCGTGGCAGGCGTCGAGGCGCTTAAAGAGCTTTAAGTGCCCGAGGCGCCGGCCTGGGGCCCGCGGATGAACTGGCCGTTGTACGAAATCAGATCCTTGAAGAAATCCGCCGACGTCGAGAGGGTGTAAAGCCCCGCCTCCGGCGTCGCCGCGACATAGGTGAAGCTCTCCAGCTCGCTTCCCCGGCCGTAGGACGCAACCAGGAAGTCCTCCGGTCCCGCGCCGGTCAGGCCGTAGTTGCCGTCCACCGCCGTTCCGCAGTAGACCTTGAGTCCATTGCCCCATTGGTCGTTCAGGGGGAGAACCTTGAGGTACATCGGCGACAGGGCGCCCTTCAGGGCCGCTCCGATGTCGCCGCTATTGGCCGGCGGGACAGCCTTGTCGCCGATGTAGTTGACCAGGGTCGTGGCGATGGTGCTGATATCTTTCTGGGTGCCGCGGATCTTGGCCTTCTGCATGGCGGACACGGCATTGGGCACCAGCAGCGCCGCCAGGATGCCGATGATCGCGACAACGATCAACAGCTCGATCAGGGTGAATCCGCTCTTCCGATGGCACATCGTACACTCCTAGCCGCACCCGAACGCGGCGGAATTCCGAGCCCCTATAGTGCAATCCTCATGCCAAACGAAAGTGTGCCGATTTTGTTGTAAATAAAAGAATTGACTTGCTCTCGACGAACTCGAGAGAGCCATGAAGGCCGCAATTTGTCTCGATCGTGCCGATTTTTTGTAAACGGGGAAAAAGCTAGTAATCCAAACCCTTTTCTATATCGGTCACCAGGCAGTGGAGGATCACGAGGTGGACCTCCTGGATCCGGGGCGTCTCCGTAGAGGGGACGTCCAGAAGGATGTCGACGAAGGTCGCCAGGCGCCCGCCTCCCATCCCGGTCAGGGCGATCGAGACGAGCCCTCTTTCCTTGGCGGCGGCAAGGGCGCGAAGGATGTTGGGCGAATTTCCGCTTGTCGTCAGGGTCAGGAGGACGTCGCCGGAATCGCCCAGGGCTTCCACCTGGCGGCTGAAGATCGCCTCGTAGGCGTCGTCGTTGGCGATCGAGGTCAGGACGGATGTGTCGGTCGACAGGGCCACGGCCCGCAAGGCCGGCCGGGGCCGGGAGAACTTATTGACCAGCTCGGCCGCGAAGTGCTGCGCTTCGGCCGCGCTCCCGCCGTTGCCGGCAGCCAAAATCTTCCTCCCCGCGCGCAAGGCGGCCAGACAGGCTGAAGCGGCGGCATCGTAGGCGCTCCTCCGGGTTTGGAAAAACTCGTCGGTCAGACGGCCCAGCTCGCGGCCGATCGTGGCTTCGGTCATGCGCCTTCTCCTCGCCCGTATTATAACAGGAAAAAGAGCCGGCTCTTTCTAGCCTGCATTATTCATAAAAATTCTAATATTCTAATGTTTCTTTTGTTCACATTAGGATACAAAAACATGAGTTTTTACCCTCCGGGCGAGCCGATAGGACCGCATCTGCTTCGTTGCGAAGGGTTCGCAGTGCGACTAGCACAGCGTCACCCTCCGCGCCTCGCATCTACGGCCCTCTCGACTCGTGAATAATGCAGGCGAGCCGGCTCTCGGCCCATCGTCCTCTCCCCGGTCCTGTGTCGGATCAGGACCCGGAGGCCCCGGCCCTCGGCCCGCGAATGAAGGCCCCGTTCAGGGAGACCAGGTCCTTCTCGAAGTCGGCCGAGCCCGAGATCGCAAACAGGCCGGCGTCGGGAGCGGACGCCGAGTAAGTGAAGCTCTCCAGCTCGCCGCCCCGGCCGAAGGAGGCGATCAGGAAGTCGTCGTTGGCCGAGCCCGTCAGCCCGTAGTTGCCGTCCACCGCGACGCCGCAGTAGGCCTTGTAGCTCGTCCCCCATTGGTCCCTCAGGGGCAGGACCTTGATGTAGGTCGGGGACAGGGCGCTCTTCAGCGCGTCGCCGATGTCGCCGCTGTTGGCGGGCGGTGTGGACCGGTCGGTGACATAGTCCGCCAGCGCGGTGGCCAGGGTGCCGATGTCCTTTTGCGTGCCGCGGACCTTGGCCTTCTGCAGCGCGGTCATGGCGTTGGGGACCAGCAGGGCGGCCAGGATGCCGATGATCGCCACGACGATCAGCAGCTCGATCAGGGTGAAGCCTTTCCGCTTCGTCATGCTTGAACCTCCATGGGATTGTGCGTTCCCCTCCGGAGAGGGCAGCCCACCCATTGCACGCGGCATGCCAAAAGCGGATGGCGGCCAAGGCCGTGAAAGCGTTGATTTTGCGCGGCGGGCGGGGCGCCGGGGGGAAGCCCAATCGACAACCCGCGTTGCCGGGCGACGCCGTTCGTCGAGCCGCGGAAGCGGCCCTAGGCTCCGGAGTCGCGCCGATCGGGCGTATCGGCCTTCTTGAAGGACTGGATCTGGTACTTGTCGAGGAGGTAGCGGAGCGAGCGGTACCCGATGCCCAGCAGCTCGGCGGCTTTCTTGAGGTTCCCGCCGGAGGCGGCCCCCGCCTCCTGGATGTACCGCTTGGCGACCTGGTCCAGGTGCGATTCCAGGTTGAAGCCCGGCAGCAGGGCCACGGCGGCTTCGGGCTTGCGGTGGGCGCCCAGGACGTCGGGCGGCAGGCCGGCCAGGGTCACGGTCTCGCGCTCTTCCACGGCCACGATGCGCTCGATCAGGTTCTCCAGCTCGCGGACATTGCCCGGCCATGGATAGGTCTCGAGAAAGCCGATCACGTCGGGAACCAGACGCTTCATCTTGCGGCCCGTCTTCTCGCAGTGCTTTTGCAGAAAGAACGCCACTAAAAGGGGGATGTCCTCGATCCGCTTGCGCAGCGGCGGCATCTCGAAGGAGATGACGTTCAACCGGTAGAACAGCTCCTCGCGGAACTTCCCCTCCTCGATGCGCTTCTTCAGGTCCTGGTTGGTGGCGGCGATGATGCGGACGTCGACCGGGATCTCCTCGGTCCCCCCGACCCGGCGGACCTTGCGCTCCTGCAGGACACGGAACAGCTTGACCTGGGTCCAGGGCGACATCTCGCCCACCTCGTCCAGGAAGATCGTGCCGTGGTCGGCCGTCTCGAACATGCCCTTCTTGTCGGAGACCGCCCCGGTGAAGCTGCCCTTGGTATGGCCGAAGAGCTCGCTCTCCAGGAGGTTCTCGGGGAGCGCGGCGCAGTTGATCGAGACGAAAGAATGTTCCTTGCGCCGGCTGTGGGCGTGGATGGCCCGGGCGGCCATCTCCTTGCCCGTTCCGCTCTCGCCGGTGACGAGGACGGTGGAGTCCGTCGAGGCCACCCGTTCGATGAGGTGGAAGACCTCCTGCATCGGCTTGCTCTTGCCGATCATGTTCTCGAAGCTCGTCCGCTCCTGGAAAGTCCGCTTGAGGAGGATGTTCTCCTGGCGCAGGCGGCGCTGCTCGAGGCCGTGCGCGACCAGGATCTTGAGCTCCTCGATGTCGAAGGGCTTGGTGACGTAGTCGAGAGCCCCCTCCTTGAGCGCCTCCACGGCCTGCTTGACGCTGCCGAAGGCGGTGATGACGATGACCGGGACGGTCGGCTTCTGGGTCCGGACGGTCTTGAGAAAGGTCATGCCGTCCAGGTGAGGCATCTTGATGTCGGAGATAATCAGGTCGACGTCGCCGCCCGAGACGGCTTCGTAGGCCTTGTTCGTGCCCGGGTTGGTCAGGACGCGATAGCCTTCCTTGCGGAAGACGACGCTCAGCAGGTCGAGGATGCTCTTCTCGTCGTCGATGATCAGCAGGGTGTCCATGGCCTCAGGCTTCCTTCCGTCGAACCGGCACCTGGCCCGGGGGGAAGGACAGGATGAAAGTCGTCCCCCGACCGGCTTCCGACCGGACGGCAATCGTTCCTTCGAAGTCGTCCACGATCCGGCGGACTACGGTCAGGCCCAGGCCGCTCCCGCCGTCGAAGGTGGTGAAGAAGGGCTCGAAAATACGGGCCTTCTCCTCTTCGCTCATGCCCCGTCCGGTATCGGACAGGCGCAGGGTCCGCCGGCCGTCGGGCCCGGGCTCCAGGTCGATCCCCAGGCGCCCGCCCCCAGGCATGGCCAGGACGGCGTTGCGGACGAGGTTCCAGATGATCTGCCGGAACTGCGCCTGGCTGCCGTAGAGGTCGAGCTCCGAAGCCCCGTAGCTGCCTTCCACGACGACACCTTCTCCCAGCTCGCCGCCCGCCTCCAGCAGGGTCAGGGTCTCGCGCACGGCCGTGGCCAGGGAGAAGCGCTGAAAGTCCCGCGGCCCGGGCGAGGCCAGGTTCAGGTATTGCTCGATCGTCTGCGAGACCCGACGGGACTCGCGCAGGACGATGTCCATAAGCTGGGCCGGCTCGCCGGTCGGCTTCAGCTCGGCCTTGAGCACCTGGACCGCGCCCGAGATGGCGGCCAGGGGGTTGCGGATCTCGTGGGCGATCAGGGCCGACATCTTGCCCGCCTCGGCCAGCCGCTCCCGGATGGCCAGCTCGCGCTCGGCCCGGGCCAAATCTCTGCGGGCCTTGAGGATGTCGCGGCCATAGTGGGCCGAGAGGAAGGCGATGGCGAAGAACAGGATCCAGGCCAGGAAGATGGTGTACAGGACCAGCCCGGCCGAAGTCTCGTGGGCCTGGTCGGGCAGGTAGAAGGGGATCAGGCCGTAGAACATCCCGTCGGCCAGCACGCCCAGCAGGATGGCGGAGAGCGAGGCCATCATGTACGCCGCCCGACCGGGCAGAACGACACCCGCGGCCAGAATGGGGAAGGTATACAGGACGTAGAGGTGGCTCCGCAAACCGCCCGTGATGTAGACCAGGACGGTGATCAGCAGGATGTCGACCAGGACCTGGGCATAGGCCTGGGCCCGGGGCCGGGAGCCGCGGGCATAGATGATCAGATAGACCAGGCAGGCGGCGTAGGAGGACAGGATGACGATGTAGAACGGCCCCAGCGGCAGGAAGACGGCGGTCGAGAGCTGGATGACCACGGCCGCCACGAGCAGGGTGGTGACGATGATCAGCCGGAAGACGATTAGGCTGAGGATGTTCTTCCGGTCCGGCGTCATTGGATCTGGGCCATCAGGCTGAAGATCGGCAGGTACATCGAGAGGATCAGCCCGCCGACGATGCCGCCGACGAAGATCATCATGATCGGCTCGAGCAGCGACATCATGGCCGTGACCGAGGCCGAGACCTCATCGTCGTAGAAGTCGGCCAGCTTGCCCAGCATCTGGTCCAGGGTGCCGGTCTCCTCGCCGACCTTGACCATCTGGGTCATCATAAACGGAAAGCGGCCGGTGGACTGGAACGACTCGGTCAGGCTGCGGCCCTCGGCCACCTGACGCCGGGCGTCCATGACCGCCTTCTCCAGGATGACGTTGCCGGCCGTGGAAGAGGTGATCTTCAGGCACTCCAGCATCGACACGCCGCCGCTGAGGAGGGTGCTCAGCGTCCGGGTGACGCGGGAGATGCCCACCTTGGCCAGGATCTTGCCCAGGATCGGGATCCGCAGCGCGATCCGGTCCACGGCCCAGCGGCCGGGGGTGGTCTTGCGGTAATAGCGGAACAGGAAGATGGCGGCCACGAAGCCCAGGGCCATGTACAGGATGTAGCTCTGGATGAACCCGCTCATGGCGATCACGCCCCGGGTGATGCCGGGCAGCTCCGCCCCCAGCTCGCCGAAGATGTTGCCGAAGATGGGGATGACCTTCCAGAGCAGGAAGATCGCCACGAGGATGGCGAAGCTGATGATGGCCGTGGGGTAGATCATGGCCTGCTTGACCTGGCCGCGGAGCTTGACGATCTTTTCGATGTAGTCGGCCAGCCGCTTGAGCATGATGTCCAGCGAGCCGCTCTGCTCGCCCGAAGCCACCAGGTTGCAGAACAGGTCGTCGAAGACCTTGGGGAACTTGCGCTTGGCCTGGTTCAGGCTGGAGCCCGCCTCGACGTCCGCGGCGACCGAAAGGATGACCTTCTTGAAGTACTTGTTGCGGGTCTGCTCGGCCAGGATGGTCAGGCTCTGGATGAGCGGCAGCTCGGCGTCGATCAGGACGGCCAGCTGCCGGCTGTAGATGGCCAGCTCCTTGGGCTTGACCTTCTCCCCCAGGCGGAGCAGCTTCAACCCCTCGCGCTTGACGGATACCGAGGCGACCTGGATCTGCTCCTTCTGGAGGAACCGGGTCAGCTCCTCCTGCGATCCCGCCAGCCGCTCGCCCTCGACCTCGTCGCCGTAGCGGTTCTTGCCTTTCCATAGATACGTGGGCATGGGCCGTCCTTTCCGCCGCCGTTAGCGCTTGCCCGCGGGCGCGGCCGCGAACGACCCCGACCGCGCCTCGCGCCGCTGGAGGATGTCGGTCAGCTCCTCGGGGAACGAGGTCACGGCCAGGGCCGTCTCGCGGCTGAGGAGCCGCTGGAAATAGAGCTCGGACAGCGACTGGTTGAAGGTCTGCATGCCCGACTTCTCCTGGGCCAGCTGCATCTGGCTGTAGATCATGTGGATCTTGTTTTCTCGGATGAGGTTGCGGATGGCCGGGTTGGGGATGAGGATCTCCATGGCCAGCACGCGCCCCTTGCCGTCGGCCCGCGGCAGCAAGGCCTGGGTCAGGACCGCCTCCAGGGACATCGAGAGCATGATCCGGGCCTGGGTCTGGTATTGGGGCGGGAAGATGTCGATGATGCGCGAGATCGTCTCGGCGGCCGAGTTCGTGTGCAGGGTGGAGAAGGTCAGGTGGCCGGTCTCGGCCACCCGCAGGGTGGCCTCCACGGTCTCCATGTCCCGCATCTCCCCGACCAGGACGACGTCCGGGTCCTCGCGCAGGACCGAGCGCAGGGCGTTGGCGTAGGACAGGGTGTCGGCGTAGAGCTCGCGCTGGTTGATCAGCGCGGTCTTGGGCGTGAAGTAGTATTCGATCGGGTCCTCGATGGTCACGATGTGGACCGGACGCTCGTTGTTGATGTAGTCGATCATGCAGGCCAGGGAGGTGGACTTGCCGCAGCCCGTCGGTCCGGTCACCAGGATCAGCCCCCGCGGCAGGCTGCACAGCTGGGCCACCCGGGCCGGGATGCCCAGCTTCTGGAAGCTCCACATCGACGGCAGGAAGCGGCGGATGGCCGCCCCGACCGAGCCCTTCTGCTGGAAGACGTTGGCCCGGAAGCGGCCCATGTCCTTGATGCCGAAGGAGAAGTCCAGCTCCAGCTTCTCCTCGAACTGCTTCTTCTGCTTGTCCGTCAGCAGGCTGTAGACGAGGTTCTTGGTCTCGGCCGGGGTCAGCGGCGGCACGTCGAGGGACTTCAGGATGCCGTGGATGCGGAGCCGCGGCGGCACGTAGGTGGTGATGTGGAGGTCGGACGCGTCGAGCTCGACCGTCTTCGCCAGCAGGTCCTGGATGGCCATGGTCATGGGGGCGGCTCCTAGTCTTTGATCGTTTCGCGGACCACTTCCTCGATCGTGGTGATGCCGGCCTTGATCTTGATCAGGCCGCTGCGACGCATGGTGATCATGCCCTGCTCCATCGACTTGCGCTTGATGTCCTTGGACTGGGCCCGCTGCAGGATCATCTCCTTGATGGCCGGCGTGACCTCCAGGACCTCGAACAGGGCCGTCCGGCCCTTGTAGCCGGTGTTGTTGCAGAGCTCGCAGCCGCGGCCCTGCATGACCTGGATCGCGTCGGCCTCCTCGGGGGCGTACCCGAGCTCGGTCAGGATGCGGGCCGGCACCTTCTGCGGCGCGCCGCAGCGCTTGCAGACCTTGCGCACCAGCCGCTGGGCCACGATCAGGACGACCGAGTCGGCGATCAGGAACGGCTCGACGTTCATGTTCAGCAGGCGGTGGACGGTCGAGGCGGCATCGTTGGTGTGGACCGTGGAGAAGACCAGGTGGCCGGTCAGGGCGGCCTTGATGGCCGTGTCCACCGTCTCCTGGTCGCGCATCTCGCCGACCAGCATGATGTCGGGGTCCTGCCGCAGGAAGGCCCGCAGGGCGGCGGCGAAGGTCAGGTCGATCTCGTCGCGGATGTTGACCTGGTTGATGCCCGGCATGTAGAACTCGACCGGGTCTTCGGCCGTCATGATGTTCTTCTCCATGGCGTTGAGCGTGGAGATGGCCGAGTAGAGGGTGTTGGTTTTGCCGCTTCCGGTCGGCCCGGTGACCAGGACGATGCCCCAGGGGCGGGCGATGGCCTTGCGGAAGACCTCCAGCGATTCGGGCTCGAAGCCCAGCTTGGTCAGGTCGATCTGCAGGTTCTCGCGGTCGAGCAGCCGGGCCACGATCTTCTCGCCGAAGATCGTGGGCAGGGACGAGACGCGCATATCCACGTCCTTCTTGCCCTTCTCCAGCTTGACCCGCATCTTGAGCCGGCCGTCCTGCGGCAGGCGCTTCTCGGCGATGTTCATGTTGGCCACGATCTTGACCCGCGACAGGACCGGGTTTTTGTACTTCATCGGCAGGTTCATCGTCTCGTAGAGGATGCCGTCGATGCGGTAGCGGATGCGGAAGGACTTTTCGTAGGGCTCGAAGTGGATGTCGGAGGCCCCCTTCTTGATGGCCTCGACGAAGATGGAGTTGACCAGGGTGATGATCGGGGCTTCGTCGGTGGGCGGGCCGGAATCGTCCTCGACGTCGAAGTCTTCCTTGACGTCCTCGATGATGCTGATCTTGGAGTCATCGGCCAGGGCGATGTCCTCGATCCCCGTCTTGGGCCGGAGGGCGTGCGAGACGCCGTAGTACTTGTTGATGGCGTTGCTGATGCCCGACTCCGAGGCGATGACGGGCTGGATGCTGAGGCCGGTCCGGAACCGGATGTCCTCGATCACGTCGAGGTCGGTCGGATCGACCATGGCCAGCGTGAGGAAAGAGCGGATGCGGTGGATGGGCATGATCATGTATTTCTTGGCCGCGTCCACCGTGACCAGGCTGATGACGTCCGGATAGACCTCGAACTGGTCGAGGTCGATGTAGGGATAGCCGAGCTGGCGGCTGAGCCCCTGGGCCATCTCCTCGGCCGAGACCTGGCCCTGGGCGATGATCGCGCTGGCCAGCGAGACCTCGTGTTTGCGCTGGAACTCCTGCGCGGCATGCAGCTGGTCGGGGGTTAGGATCTTTTCCCGGATGAGGATTTCGCCCAGAGTGGAACCCATATCTATCTCTTTATCATTTAGTTAATCGGATTTGACATTTTTTGTCAACAAATTTTGTCACGGTATCCGGCCCATGCATAATAAAAGACGTCGTTGCGGCGATTTTTTCTCTCTCTTCGAGAAACGCACGCAGCAAAATGAGGCCTTGCTCTTCACGTCAAGGATTGTCGTCCGGATGGCCATTCCGGTCAATCACCGGGGTCGAGCATCGGGGCGATGAAATGCGCCTCCCCCTCCTCACCCTTAGGGGGGAGGCATGTGTCCGCCTTAGAATGGGAGAATACTTGGACGGGGGATGAGATGAACGGGCTGAACGGCTCCGATGAAAGGCTAGTCTCTAGGCTCACCGCAGGGAGCCGGTACTACGACGGCCGGACGAAGTCCTGGATCAACCGCTGGGCGCTCTCCAACCCAAGATAGTCGGAAGAGCGCGCCTGGAGAGACTCGAACTCCCGACCCGCTGCTTAGAAGGCAGCTGCTCTATCCACCTGAGCTACAGGCGCGCGTCGGCGTTGGCGAAGGAAAAATCATCGGGGAGGACGGATTTGAACCGTCGACCTCTTGCTCCCAAGGCAAGCGCGCTGCCAGGCTGCGCCACTCCCCGTGCAAAAAGCCCGCTTATGGTAACAGTGCCATAAACTGGTGTCAATTTACAACGGCGTTGTAGCGCGCGTCCCAAAAGGCCCTGCGCTCAAAGACGGCCCGATCGAGCCGCACCACGATCGGCCGGCCGTGCGGGCAGACGGCCGGGTTGGAGGTGCGGAAGAGCTCGCGGACCAGGAACTCCATCTTCTCGCGCGGTAGCCGTTCGCCGGCCTTGACGGCCGTCTTGCAGGCCATCGTCGCCAGCACCCGGGCCTTGCGCTCCTCGGCCTTGCGGGTCCGGACGTCCTCGACCAGGGCCAGGAAGGCGGCCAGCGCCTGCTCGGGCGAGAAGATGTCGGGATACTCGCGCAGGGCGAAGCTGCGGCCCGCCCATCGGCTCGGCCCGGAACCCGGACTCCTCGAGCAGCGCCCGGTTGGATTCCAGGGCCAGCGCCTGCGAGGGCGAGGCCTCGAAGACCAGCGGGATGAGGGCCATCTTGACCGGCCAGCTCCGGCTGCGGTCGATCTCGGCGTACCGGTCGTAGAGCACCCGCTCGTGGGCGTTGTGCTGATCGACGACCAGCAGGCCCTGGGCGTCGGCCGCGATGATGTAAGCGTCGGCGTACTGCCCGAGGACCCGCATCTCCGGCGGGCCGTCGACGACGGGCTCGGGCTTGCCCGCCCCCCCGGCCTTGGCCGCTTCCCCTTCCGCAACCCGGAAGGCCAGCTCACCTTCCGTGAGCGTCTCGCCCGGGATATAGGTAATCTCCCCGGGCCGTCAGGCTTCCCTGGGCACGGCCACGACCTTGACGCCACCGGCCGCGCGCTGGGCCTTGCCCACGGCCCGCAGGACGATCTGAAAGATCGCCTGCGACGTCCGGAAGCGAACCTCGGACTTGGCCGGGTGGACGTTCACATCGACTTCCGAGGGCGGCACGGTCAAGAAGAGGAAGGCCTCGGGCGAGCGGTCCTTCTCGAGCAGGCCGCGGTAAGCCTGGGCCAGGGCCGAGGACAAGGTCTTGTCGCGGACGGGCCGCTTGTTGACGAAGAAGAGCTGGTGCGAGCGGTCGGAGCGCCCGGCCGGAGGCCGCGAGGCCAGCCCGGCCAGCCGCGTGCCGCCGTCGTCGGTCAGCTCGATCTCCATGAGCGAATCGAGGATCGTGCGGCCGTAGATCTGGAAGATGCGTTCGCGAAGCCCCTCGACGGGCGGGCAGCTCAAGACCGTCCGCGTACCGTGGACGGCAGTCAGCCGCAGCGCCGGATAGGCCAGGGCCACCCCGGTCAGATATTTGACGATGTGTCCCAGCTCGGCCGCGTCGCCCTGCAGGAACTTGCGGCGCGCGGGCAGGTTGAAGAACAGCTCGCGCACCTCGATGGCCGTGCCGCGCGGGAAGGCCAGAGACGAGACGGTGGGCTTCCCGCCGCCTTCGCGCTCGATCTTCGTGCCGGGCTCGACCCCACCCTCCGAGGTCTTGAGCGTCAGGCGCGAAACGGCGGCGATCGAGGCCAGCGCCTCGCCGCGGAAGCCGAGGGTCGCGATGGCTTCCAGGTCCTGTTCGCGGATAATCTTGCTCGTCGAGTGGCGCTCGAAGCAGAGCTCGGCGTCGGGCCGGCTCATGCCGTGGCCGTCGTCGCGGACCGAGAGCAGGGCCTTCCCGCCGGCCAGAAGCTCGACCGCGATCTCGCGCAGCCCCGGCGTCGAGGGAGTTTTCGACCAGCTCCTTGATCACGGATACCGGCCGCTCGATGACCTCGCCGGCCGCGATCTTGCGGGCCACTTCCTCGGGCAGCCGTGCGATCCGGTTCATGTGACGATCTCCCCCCGGGCCTGCTCGCCGTCGAGTGAGGTGATGCGGACGCGCACATCCTCCCCGCGGGCCGGGACGCGGCCGGAGATTTCGACCTCGATGGCGTTCCCGGTCAGGATTTCGGCGCCGTCCGGCACATCCTTGATGACGATCCCCTCAAGGACGCGGCCGAGAAAGCGCGACCGGAAGGCGGCGCTCTTCCGCCGCGACACGGCCCGCAGGCGGACGGCCCGCTGCTTGCGTACGGCCCCGTCCACCTGGGGCATGGCGGCGGCCGGCGTCCCCGGGCGGGGCGAGAAGGCAAAGACATGGACGTATGTCAGAGGCGAACGCTCGATCATGTCCACCGTCCGCTGGAAGTCGTCCGCCGTCTCGCCGGGAAACCCGACCAGGATGTCGGCTCCGATCGCGGCCTCGGGAAAGGCGGCGGCGAAGCGGCCCAGCAGAGCTTCGTTGTCCGCCGCGGCCGGGGCGCGGCCCATGGCCGCCAGGACGGCGTCCGACCCATGCTGGAGAGAAAGATGGAAGTGGGGCCGGAGACGGCGGCGCGATGTCAGGGCGGCAAGGAAATCCGCCGTCACGAGCCTGGGGTCGAGCGAGCTCAGACGGAGCCAAGGGCCATCGTCACGGGCTTCAAGCCCGGCCAGTAAGCTCCCCAGGCTGGCGCGCGGCTCGAGATCCCGGCCGTAGGAGCCGAGGTGGATGCCCGACAGCACGACCTCGCGGTAGCCGCGGGCCGCCAGCCCGGCCACGGCGTCCCGTATGCGCCCGGGGGGGACGCTGCGGCTCCGGCCGCGGACCGAAGGAATGATGCAAAAGGCGCAGGCCCGATCGCAGCCGTCCTGGATCTTGAGGAAGGCTCGGGCGCGCGGTCGGAGGGGAGGAGCTTCCGTCTCGATTCCGGGCCAGCCGGCCAGCGCTGCCTCGGCCAAGTCTTCTTTGCCGGCGTTGGGTATGATCCGCCAGACGCCGGGCATCCGGGCCAGGTCGTCCGCGGCCCGCTCGGCCAGGCAGCCGGTGACGACGATGCGCGAGCCGGGGCTTGCGACCGCCGTCCTGCGGATGAACTTGAGGGCGTCGCGGTCGGCCCGGGCGGTCAAAGTACAGGTATTGACGACGACGAGGTCGCCCCGACCCGGCTCGGCGGCCGGCCGCAAGCCGCGGCCCTGTAAGTCTTCGGCCCAGGCAAACGCCTCGGCCTGGTTGACCCGGCAGCCGAAGTTGCGGATGGAAAAAGAGGTCATAAACCCTGCTTGACCTTTTCCGAGTCCGCCTCGACCTGGGCCGCCAGGCGGGCCTTGAACTCGGCCAGCTTGCGGCGGAGGACCGTGTTCTTGAGGGACAGGATCTGGACGGCCAGCAGGGCCGCGTTGGCCGCGCCCGTCTTGCCGGTGCCCATGGTGGCCACGGGGATGCCCTTGGGCATCTGCACGGTAGACAGCAGCGCGTCCAGGCCGCCCAGCCCGCCGCTCTCCACCGGCACGCCGATGACGGGCCGGGTGGTATGGGCCGCTACGACCCCGCCCAGATGGGCGGCCTTGCCGGCCACGGCGATGAAGACCTCGGCCCCCTCGGCCTCGCTCTTGCGGACCAGGTCGACCGTCCGGTCGGGCGAGCGGTGGGCCGACGTCACCTCCAGCGCGAACGGCACGTCGAAGGCCCGCAGCATGTCCAGGGCGTCCTTGATCACATCCAGGTCGGAAGCGCTGCCGATGAAGATGACCACGTCCATGTTGCTCTCCTCCGCCGTTTCAGGAGGGTTCCTCCGCGGCGCCGATGTCGCGCCGGTAGTGGGCCCCTTCAAACTTGATCCCGGCCGCGGCTTCGTAGATGCGGCCCATGGCCTCGCCCAGATTCCGCCCCAGCGAACAGACGCCCAGGACGCGCCCTCCGTTGGTCTTGTAGACGCCCTTCTCGTACTTCGTCCCGGCGTGGAAGACGGCGACCCCGGGGCGGGCCGCCGCGGCCTCCAGCCCTTCGATCGTCCGGCCTTTTTCGTAGGGGCCGGGATAGCCGCCCGAGGCCATGATGACACAGCCCGCCGCCTGGCTGCTCCACTGGACCTCGTCGGCCAGCACGTTCCCGTCGACGGCCGCCTGGAGGATGTCGACCAGGTCGCTCTCCAGGCGCAGCATCTGGGGCTGGGTTTCGGGATCGCCGAAGCGACAGTTGTACTCCAGCACCTTGGGCCCCTCGGCGGTCAGCATCAGGCCGCAGTAGAGGGCGCCCTTGTAGGTCCGGCCCTCTTCCTTCATCCGCAGGACGGTGGGCAGCACGATGGTGTTCATGACGTCGGCAAAGAGGACCTTGCTCAGGTGCGGCGACGGGGAGATGGTCCCCATGCCGCCCGTGTTGGGGCCCAGACCGCCGTCGAAGGCCGCCTTGTGGTCCATGGTCGTCACCAGGGGCAGGACCTGGGCCCCGTCGGAGATGACGATGAACGAGGTCTCGCGGCCGCGCAGGAACTCCTCGAGGAGGAGCTGGTCGCCCGCGGCGCCGAACTGGCGGTCGACCATGATGGCCCGCACGGCCTCCTCCGCCTCCTCCAGGCTCTCGGCGATGATGACGCCCTTGCCGGCGGCCAATCCGTCGGCCTTGAGCACCACCGGCCAGCCCAGCTCGCCCGAACGCAGGATGTCGCGGGCCTTGTCCGCGCTGTCGACGGCCTTGTACCGCCCGGTCGGGATCTTGTGCCGCTCCATGAACCGCTTGGCGAAGATCTTGGAGCCTTCCAGCTCGGCCGCCTTGCGGCTCGGCCCGAAGGCGCGCAGCCCCCGCCGTTCGAACTCGTCGACCAGGCCCTGCGAAAGCGGGCCCTCCGGGCCGACCACGGTCAGGTCGATCCCGGCCTGCAGAGCGAAGTCCGCCAGACCATCGATGTCGTGGTCGGGGATGGGCACGTTCTCGCCCGAAAGCCGCGTGCCGCCGTTGCCGGGGGCGATATACAGGCCGGTCGTGCGGGGGCTCTTGGCGATCTTCCAGGCCAGGGCGTGCTCGCGCCCGCCCGAGCCCACGATCAGGATCTTCATGTCAGACGAGCCTCGAGAGGTTCTCGGCGAAGCGGGCCGCGAAGTCCGGCTCGGGCACGGCCGAAGCCATGATCCGGGCCGCCAGGGGCACGGCCTCGCCCAGGGGCAGGCAGTAGCGCATCTCCAGGAAGCTCTTGCGGAAGGCGGCCACTTCGTCCTTGACCTTGCGGCCGCGGACGATGCAGTCGGCCATATAGCCCGCCAGCCGGTCGAAGTCGGCCTCGACCATGCCGAAGCGGGTCATTTCCTGCACCCCGATCCGGATGCCGGAGGAGTCCAGGAAGGTCTTGTCGTCGGGCAGGGCCTGGTAGTTGACGACGATGTTGTTGTCTTCCAGACGGCGGGCGATGTCCATGCCGGGGCCGAAGGCCTTGACCCGGGCCAGAACCTGGTGGGTCTCGGTGTAGCCGTCGGCCGGATCGCCTTCGACCGGCACGCCGTGGGCCAGCAGGGACTTGGCCAGGCTCTTGGCGTTGCGGCAGACCGCGGCTTGAAGCTCGGTCTTGAAGGCGTTCATCTCGTAAGTCGCCATGAGCAGGCCGAGGAGGGTGCCCAGGTGGTGGTTGGAGGTCGAGCCGGGGAAGGCCCGCGAGCGGATGTCGGCCCAGAGCGGGCGCAGCGGGCCGTCCTTGGCCAGGTTGCCCGCGACCACCCCGCGCTGGGGTCCGAAGAAGGTCTTGTGCGTGCTGCCCGTGACGATGTCCGCACCCTCGGCGAACGGCTCCTGGAAGGCGCCGTAGAGGCCCAGGACGTGGGCCATGTCGAACATCAGCACCGGGCGCTGCGGCCAGTCGCGGACGATGTCGGCCACGAAGCGGACCGGCTCGCGGCTGATGAACATGCTCTTGCCGAAGACGACCAGCTCGGGCTTGTGGGTCTCGAGGAGCGCGGCCAGGGCGTTCAGGTCGGCTTTGTAAGGGTTGTCCTTGCGGACCGGGAAGTTGACCACGTTCTCCTTGCCGGTGGCCGGGTCTTCCTCGATGAAGTTGAAGAGCGCGCCCATGGGCTGGGCGGAAAGGTGGCCGCCGTTGCCCAGCTCGTTGTTCAGGACCAGCCGCATGCGGCGGGAGGCCTGGCCGGCGGCCCGGCCCCGGTTGAGGAACTTGACCATGCCCTTGAAGACGACTTCGTTGGCCATCTGGCCGCTGACCGGCCGCAGCTCCAGGTCCGTGCAGCCGAAGAAGAGGGCCAGCTCGCGCTGGGCCTCGACCTCGACCTCGCGGATGAAGTCGATGCCCTGGTAGAAGTAGACCTCCTCGCCTTTCATGGTCCGGTGTTCGGCATAGCGGCCGCCGGGGTCGGAGATCTCGCACATCTTGACCAGCAGGGAGGGCGTGGACTCGGAGGGGATGAGGTTGAAGCAATCCTTCTGACGCCAGGTATTGTTGCCCTCCACGCGGCGGCAGAGGGCCTCGGTCTTTTCGGAAAATGAAGGCATGAGAGCGGGCTCCTTGGATTTATGATTTGGCGGAGGCGGCTCCGCAATAGCGCTCTTCCATGGCCCGGATCTTGTCCAGGCGGCGGGCGTGGCGCCCCCCCTCGAAGGGGGTATCCAGCCAGATGGCCGTGATGGCCAGGCCCTCTTCGACGGTCAGAACCCGGCCGCCCAGGGTCAGCGCATTCGAGTCGTTGTGGCTGCGGCTCATCTCGGCGGTGAAGGCATTCCAGCAGACGGTGGCCCGCAGGCCGGGGATCTTGTTGGCCGCGACGGACATGCCCATCCCGGTCCCACAGATCAGGATGGCCCGGTCGTGTGCTCCCGCGGCCACGGACGAGGCCGCCGCTTCAGCCAAGTCGACGTAGTCCACGGACTCGCCGGCGCGGGATCCGAAGTCGGTGAAGATGACGCCGCGGGAGGCGAGGTAACGGGCCACGGCTTCTTTCAGCTCGAACCCGGCGTGGTCGGATGCCAGAGCGATCCTCATCCCCTCCCCCTCGGCCGAGCGTTGGTTGGCAACGGCCCGGCCTACTCGATGAACTTGGCCGCCTGACCCATAACCTGCAGAGCCCGCAGCACCTGGGGGTCGGTGCGCTCGAAAGCGCGCCAGCCGTCCTCCTGGCCCCACAGGGTGGAGGCGATCTCCCGCTCCAGCTCCCGCTTCATGTCCGCCTCGGCTTCCTTGAACCGCTTGGCGTCGGCCCCGAAGGGGCCGGCCAGCAGGAAGGCCCGGAAGTCCTCCAGGACGCGGGCGTCGGCCAGGAACGGCTTGGGCAGCGGCGGGCGGCCCGGGGCTTCGCCCGGCGCCTGGCCGGGGAAGAGGTAGGTCTTGCCCAGAGGCGTCTGGCCCGAGACGAACTTGCGGGCGTAGGCGAAGAAGACGCCCCGGCTCCTCAGCTCGAAGACGTAGGTCTTGAGGGTGAACGGGACGACCACGTCGGGCGTGATGCCGCCCTGGCCCAGGACCTTGCGGCCTTTGGCCGTGGTCCGGACCTCGCGCGGCTTGTCCGCGGCGACCTTATCGAGCAGGTAGTCGTCCAGACGGCTGTAGTCGCGCTGGATGGAGCGCCCGCTGGGCGTGTAATACTTGGCGATGGTGATGGCCACGGCCATCCGGGGACCGAGGGGGAAGATCTGCTGGACCAGGCCCTTGCCCCAGGAGTCCGCGCCCACGACCAGGCCGCGGTCGTTGTCCATGATCGCCCCGGCCACGATCTCGGAAGAGCTGGCGCTGCCCTGGTCGATCAGGACGACCAAGGGAAGCTTCTCGTAGGGGTCGGTGCCCATGGCGGAGAACTGCCGGTCGAAGGCCCGGTTGCGTCCTTTCATCGAGACGACCATCTCGTCACGGGGCAAAAAGAGGTCGGACATCTCGATGGCCTGGATCAGAGGACCGCCGGCGTTGCCGCGCAGGTCGAGGATGAGGCTTTTCATGCCCTGGCGGGATAGATCGGCGAGCTTGGCGGCCAGCTCCTCGGTCGTGGCCTCGGCGAAGTAACGGACCAGGACGTAGCCCACGTCCCCGGGCAGCATGAAGGCATAGGGGACGCTGTAGAGCGGGATCTCGGCCCGTTCGATGGTCAGCTGGATCGGCTTGGCCTGCCCCTCGCGGGCGAAGGTGACGTCGACCTTGGTCCCCTTGGCGCCGCGCAGCTTGTTGACCGCGTCCTGGGCGGAGATCGGCTGGGTTTCCTCGCCGTCGATGTGGGTGATGACGTCGGCCGGCTGCACGCCCAGGCGCCAGGCGGGGGTGCCCTCCATGGGCGAAATCACGACCAGGCGATCGCCCAGCTTCTGGATCTGCATGCCGACGCCGAAGTACTTGCCCCGCTGGTCCTCGCTCATGCGGGAGAAGCTCTCGGGCTCCAGGAAATAGGAGTGGGGGTCCAGCGTCTGGAGCATGCCCTTGACGGCTTCCTGGGCCAGCTCCGCCTCCTCCACCGGCTTGTAGTAAGAGGCTTGGATGAGGCTCATCATGTCTTCGATTTTGTTAAGCCCGTTCTGCCAAATCGCATCATCCACCCCGATCGGGCGGACGAAGAGGGCGAAGGAAAAGAGGATGCCGGCCAGGATCCAGGCGGTCTTTCGCATGGGAGACCATCATTCTAACAGAGGGAAATACCCAAGTAAAGAAGGGCTCGGGGGCTCCCTTGGAGGGGAACCCTTTGTCGGGTTCCCCTCCAACGCTCTAATCGGCTTCGCCGATTAGGACTGCCACCCCTCCAATGTGCTTCATCCGCTTGACTTCCATTCTATCGATTAAATCTAAGAATCCGATGAGCGGCGGCCCCATCGCCCTCGCCTCAGTCAAAGAAAAGCGATTCAGCACGCTCGTCAACCCTAATTGGCCCGACGAGTCGGACCAATTAGGGTTGCAATGCCTGTGGTTTCGGCCCCCCATCGCCCTCGCCCTCATAACGGAAAGAATCGAGTCGAAAGCGAGAGCTCCAGCCAGTCGTATTTGACGGCGGGGGTGCAAAGCCGTATCATCACAGGGTTCCCCGGGAGCGAAAAGAGACAATGTTCGGCAACATCGGCCTGCCCGAGATGATGATCATCATGGTCGTCGCTCTGCTCGTTTTCGGCCCCAAGAAGCTCCCCGAGATCGGCCGCTCGGTCGGCAAAGCCATGCGCGAGTTCAAGAAGTCGACCGAGGAGATCAAGGACCGCTTCGAGGAGCAGATCCGGGCCGATGACTTCAAGGCCATCCAGGACGACATCAAGAAGGACCTCAAGGACATCAAGGACGTGACGACGGATGAGGAAGGCAAAAAAATCACCTGACGAGATGACCTTCCTCGAGCATCTCGAGGACCTCCGCAAACGGCTTTTTCTGGCCTTTGTCTCGATCTTCGTCGCCGTCCTGCCGGCCTACGTCTTCAGCAAGGACATCTACCGCTTCCTGGCCCGGCCGCTGACCCAATTCCTGCCCGAGGGCCAGCCGATGGCCTTCCTCAAGCTGACCGAGCCCTTCATGCTCTACATCAAGGTCTCGTTCATCACCGCGCTGTTCGCCGTCTCGCCCTTCATCTTCTACCAGGTCTGGAAGTTCGTCGCCCCCGGCCTCTACCAGAAGGAGCGGAAGTACGTCTTCCCCTTCGTCACCTTCACCTCGATCTTCTTCATGGGCGGTGCGGCCTTTTCCTACTACGTCGCCTACCCCTTCGCCTGCAAGTTCTTCCTGGACATGGGCGCCGACTTCAAGGCCGTCATCACCGTCGACGAGTTCTTCGGCCTGACCATCAAGATGCTGCTCGGCGTGGGCCTGGTCTTCGAGATGCCGACCCTGATCTTCTTCCTGGCCCGCATGGGCATCGTCACCTCGAAATGGATGGTCAAGAACTTCAAGTACGCGGTGCTGGCCATCTTCGTCATCTCCGCCGTCATCACCCCGTCGCCCGACATGGTCAACCAGATGATCCTGGCCGTGCCCATGCTGGTGCTCTACGGCATCAGCGTCCTGGTGGCGCTCCTCTTCGGCCGCGAGCGCAAAGAGCGCAAGGCCCGCAAAGCCGGGGCCGCCCCGGCCGGATGAGCCGCCTTATGAGCGCCAGGGACTCGGGCTGGGCACTCCCGCAGCGCCGCCCGCTCATCGGCCTGACCGGGACCAACGGCTCCGGCAAGGGCGAGGCCGCGGCCTGGCTGCGGGCCCGCGGCTACGCCTATCTGTCCCTGTCCGATGTCATTCGGGAGGAGCTGCGCAGGGACGGCCTGGCCGAGAGCCGCGACGCCATGATCGCGCGGGGCAACGCGCTGCGCCGGGCCTGCGGGCCCGACGTCCTGGCCCGCCGGGTCCTGGCCAAGGTCCAGGGCCCCACGGTCATCGACAGCATCCGCAACCCGGCCGAGGTGGCCGTCCTGCGGGACACGGGGCGATTCGTCCTGCTGGCCTTCGACGCCCCGCCGGCCGTCCGCTTCGAGCGGGTCGGCCGCCGCGGCCGCGACGAGTCCGCGGCCGACCTGGACGCCTTCCTGCGCAAGGAGGCCGAGGAGCGGGGCTCGGACCCCGAGGCCCAGCAGCTCGACGCCTGCATCGCCCTGGCCGACATCCGCATCGCCAACGACGGCTCGATCGAGGACTTGCACCGACGCCTGGAGGAGGCCCTATGACCCCGCAGCGGATCAGCAAGGAAGAGTACTACCTGGGCATCGCCCGCGAAGTCGCCCGCCGCAGCACCTGCTTCCGGCGCTCCATCGGCTCGCTCATCGTCCGCGACGACCAGATCATCTCCACCGGCTACGTCGGCGCGCCGCGCAAGACCCGCGACAGCCTGGAGCACGGCTTCTGCCTGCGCGACAAGCTGAATATCCCCCACGGCCAGCGCTACGAGCTGTGCCGCTCCGTGCACGCCGAGCAGAACGCCATCATCAACGCCGCCCGGGCCGGGGTCAGCCTCCTCGGCGGCGACATGTACATCTTCGGCAGCGAAGTCGACGGCGTGCAGCCGATCAACGCCTTCCCCTGCTACATCTGTAAGAAGATGATCATCAACGCCGGCCTGGACCGGATCGTCTGCTCCACGTCCGACGGGAAGCACCTGGCCTTCCGGGTCGACGACTGGGCCAAGGCCTGGCGCGAAGGAGACATCCTCGATGACACCCACCAGTACGGATGACCGTGCGGCCGGCCGCGGACGCCGTACCCGCCGCGCCTTCGGCCTTGGCCTCCTGGTACTCTCTCTATCGCTCGCGGCCGCAGGCCGGCCGGCCCAGGATATCGCCGCACCCGCCGCCGCCCCGGCCACAGGTCCGCTCCTCCGGTTCCTGGGCATCGACGCCTCGGCCGAGTCCATCGACTACGTCGTCAACAAAACCCAGTTCCAGCTTCATACCCTGCTGACCGAGCAGCGTCATCCCAAGACCTGGACGCTCTCCGAGAGGATCCGCACGGACACGGAGGCCGGGCTGCGCATGCTGCTCGCGGTCGACGCCGACGTCACGGCCCGCCTGGAGGCTCTGGCCGGCCAAACCCAGGCCCTGGATCAGATGGCGGACGAGATCGTCAAGGCCCTGGAGCAGCGGCGCAAAGTCTACGTCTACGGCTGCGGGGCCACGGGCCGGCTGGCCAAGCAGATGGAGAGCACCTTCTGGCGGCCGTTCTGGCGCCGGCTGAAGGCCGACGCCGGGGTCTGGGCCAAGGTCCGCTCGCGCCTCGACCCGGCCGTGGAAGACTCGCTCATCGGCGAGATGACCGGCGCCGACCGGGCCCTGATCAGCTCGCTCGAGGGGTTCGAAGACCTCCAGAGTCATCGGCCGGCTCCAGCTCAAGGACCGCGGCATTCTGCCCGGGGACGTCGTCATCGCCGTGACCGAAGGCGGCGAGACGTCCTCCGTCATCGGCACGGTACTGGGCGCGCTGGAACAGTGGAAGGCCCGGCCCGGCTTCACCACGGAGGCCGGGCGCAAGCGCCTCTACTTCGTTTACAACAATCCGGACGACAAGCTGCGCCCGTTCGAACGCAGCCGCAAGGCCTTGGAAGAGCCCGGCATCACCAAGATCAACCTGACCACCGGGCCGCAGGCCATCACCGGCTCGACCCGGATGCAGGCCACGACCATCGAGACTTTCGTCATCGCCTCGGTGCTGGAGACGGCGGTGGAGCGGTTCCTCCGCCCGCACCTGTCCCGGCGGGAGATGGAGGGGCTCGGCTTCGCCGAAGAGACCACCCTGGCGGCCAGGCTCCGCGCCTTCGCCCCCCTGCACGCCGAGCTGGTGAAGCAGGCACCGGCCCTGGCCCGGCTGACCGACCTCGAGGCCGGGACCTACGCCAAGAGCCGCTTTGCGACCTACTTCGCCGGCCAGGGGCTGATCACGGTCTTTATCGACAGCACGGAGCGCAGCCCCACCTTCCGGCTCTACCCGTTGGACACCGTGCGCGAGCCGCAGCGCAAATGCTGGATCCAGGTCTGGACCGAGGCGCCGGACGCCAAGGCGGCCTGGCAGGCCTTCCTGGGCCGTCCTTTCCGCGGCCTCAAGTCCGACGTCTACAAAGCCGCCTTCGAGGAGGACATCGACGACGCCTACCTGCGGGAGAAGGCCTTGGACAGCCTGACCCGGGCCGGCGACGATCAGGCCGCGCTGTACGACTTCGCTTTCGCCGGAACGAACGCCGCCCGGCGGGCGCCGAAGAAGGGCGACCTGGCCATGCTGGCCCTCGTCGATCCCGAGCCCGCCGTCCTGGTCAACCCCAACTCGGCCTACCGGCGCTTCATCCAGGCGGCGCTGGCCAACGGGGCAAACGTCGGGCTGATCATGGTCCAGACAGGCGCTTCACCGGCCATCACCTCCCCGGAGAGCCTGCCCTTCCTGAAGGCCGATCCGAAGATGCAGACCGTGGCCGCGGTCCGGATCGCCGTGGACGCGGCCGACGACCCCTTCGGCGTGCGGGCCCAGGTCGGCGCTCAAGATGCTCCTCAACGCCCACTCCACGGCCGTCATGGCCAAGCTGGGCAAGGTCGTGGGCAACACCATGACCAACGTCAGCCCGTCCAACCTCAAGCTGATCGGCCGGGCCACGTACCTCGTCCAGTCGCACGTCAATGACGTCCTGGCCGGGCCGGCCTGGGTCAAGGCCTTCGGCGCCCGCAAGCCGGTGGCCTACGGCGAGGCCAACGCGGTTCTCTTCGACGTGGTCGGCTTCTTCCGGGGCAAGCCGCGCGAAGTGGGGCAGGCGGCCGAGGTGCCGGTGTCGATCATCCGCATCCTGGAATCGCTGCGGCGGAAGGCGCCGTTGACGAACGAGGACGCGCTGGCGATCTTCAAGAAGGACGGGCTTGGCCAAGTTCCTGGCCGGGGCCTCGACGCCGCTGTCGGCCGGGGAACCCGTCCGATAGCGTCTCAGCCGATGGGCGGGACGACGGGCCCGACCATGCAGGGGGCGATCGACGGTCGCCGCTCGCGCTTGGGGGCCCGCTTCTCGGGCTCGACGGGAGGCTTGGCCGGCTGCGGATAGGTGAAGGTCTCGCCCTCGAAGTTCCGCATGACCACCTTCTCGTCGCTGATGGTCTGGACGTACTTGGGCAGGACGGGAATCTTGCCGCCGCCCCCGGGCGCGTCGATGCAGTAGTAGGGCACGCCCAGGCCGGAGGTCCAGCCGCGCAGCTGCTTCCATGACCTCAAGCCCCTTCTCCACCGTCGTCCGCAGGTGCTCGGTCCCGCTGACGTAGTCGGCCTGGTAGATGTAGTAGGGCTTGACGCGGGCCATGAGCAGCTTCTGCATCAGCCGGCGCATGACCAGGGGATCGTCGTTGACCCCCTTCAGCAGGACGGTCTGGCAGCCGAGCGGGATGCCGGCGTCGGCCAGCAGGCCCAGGGCCTGGTTGGCTTCGGGCGTCAGCTCGTCGGGATGGTTGAAGTGGACGTTGACGAACAGCGGATGGAACTTGCGCAGCATCTCGACCAGCTTGGGCGTGACCCGCTGCGGCAGGAAGCAGGGCACGCGGGTGCCGATGCGCAGGATCTCCAGGTGCGGTATGGCCCGCAGCCGGGTCAGGATCCATTCCAGGCGCGAATCGCTGAGCATGAGCGGGTCGCCGCCGGAGATGATGACGTCGCGGATCTCATCGTGGGCCTTGATGTACTCCAGGCCGTCCTCGATGGAGCGGGGGCTGATCTTGGAGGCGTCGCCGACTTTGCGCTTGCGGGTGCAGAAGCGGCAGTAGGAGGCGCAGCTGTGGGAGACCAGGAACAGGCAGCGGTCCGGATAGCGATGGACGATGCTCGGCACGGGCGAGTCGTGGTCCTCGGCCAGGGGGTCGGCCACACCGGAGTTGTCGGCCAGCTCGGCCAGGTCGGGAACGACCTGCTTGTAGAGGGGGTCGCCCTTGGTCTTGATCAACCCGGCATAGTAGGGGGTGATCAGGGTCTTGAAGCGACGGCCGATCTTGCGGACCTCGTCGATGTCCAGGTCGAACGCGGTTGCGATCTCGCCCGGCGTCCTCAAGCTCTTGCGTTGGATCTGACGCCAATCGTCCATTCTCCGGCTCCTTAACCGATCTGCTTGCGATAGATCACCCGGTCGTCCCCCGGCTGGTAGAAGTCGGGGATGCGGGCGACCTCGGTATAATTCAATCCAAGATAGAAGCGGCGGGTCGGCTCGTACTTCGGGACCGAGGAGGTCTCGATGATCAGCAGCCGGCCGCCGGCGTCCTTGACATAAGCCTCGAGCCACAGCACCAAGGCCCGGCCGTGGCCGCGGCCCTGGGCCCGCGGGTCGACGGCCATCCAGTACAGGTCGTAGGTCCCGACCGTCAGAGGCGTCGGGCCGTAGGTCATGTAGCCGGCCACGCGCCCCGCCTCGTCCGAGGGAGACGACGACGCCGTAGTCCTTCTGATCGGGCTTGTCCAGATAGGCGTCGATCAGCTCCTCGGCCACGGCGACCTCGTCCGGCCGGAAGAAGCCGGTGGCCCGGATGAGGTCCATGACGGCGGGCTTGTCCGTACTCGTCATCGGCCGGATCATGACATCCTCTTGCGGGTCTTGGCCTTTTCGATCAGCCGCCGCCAGAAGATCCTTGTAGTCGACTCCGGCCGCGGCCAGCCCGCGGGCGTAGCCCGCGTTGAGGCTGATGTCGGGATTGGGGTTGACTTCCAGGATAAGGGCCGGCCCTTCTTGTCGACCCGGAAGTCGACCCGGGCGTAGTCCCGGCACTCGCAGGCCAGGAAGGCCTTGACGGCCGTTTCCTGCAGCTTCGTCTGGAGGGCCTCGTCGATGTTCGCCGGGCAGACGGGCGGCGTGGCCTGGAAGAGGATGTCTTCGGTGTGCCACTTGGCCTCGTAGCTGCAGATGGGCGGCTCGCCCTCAGGCAGGTTGGTGAAGTCGATCTCCGAGACGGGCAGG
This sequence comes from Candidatus Aminicenantota bacterium, assembly GCA_963803915.1. Lineage (GTDB taxonomy): Bacteria > Acidobacteriota > Aminicenantia > Aminicenantales > UBA4085 > UBA4085. The sequence continues at coordinate 111,613 of CAWDOL010000008.1, forward strand.
GCTTCGGGCTTGTCGAAGTCCATGACCGCCACGTTGAACTCGCGCCCTTCGATGAACTGCTCGACCAGAACGGGCTCGTCGAAGATCTCCAGGATGCGGGCCACCTGCTTGCGCAGGGATTCCTCGTCCCGGACCACGGAGTCGGGGTGGATGCCCAGGCTGGCGTCCTCGGTGTTGGGCTTGACGATCAGCGGGAAGGGCAGGTCGATCTTCTGGTCGGCCGCTTCGACCAGCAGGGCCGGCGCGGTCGGCAGACCGCTCGACTTGAGCACGGCCTTGGTCTTGAACTTGTTCAGGCACAGGGCCAGGGTGCGCGAGTCGTTGCCGGTGTAGGACAGGCCGAGCAGCTCGAAGGCCGCGGCCACGTTGGCCTCCAGCTGGGGATGGCCGAGGAAGGCCTCGCAAAGGTTGATGACCACGTCGGCGTTGAGCGTCTTCAGCCGCTGCAGGAAGTTCATGAAGCTCTTCTGCAGGCTGATGATGAAGGCCGAGTAGCCCAGCTCGGTGACCGCCGTCAGGACCTCCTTGGCCGTCTGCTCGACGGACTCCTCGGAGGGCCGGTCGACCTTGCGGCCGGTCAGCGGGTCGTAGCCGTTGTAGGCGATGCCCACCAGGATGCGCTTGTCCTTCATGGCCGCCATGTCAGTGCGCCCCATAGCGGGCCTTGGCCTCTTCGACGACGCGGAGGATCAGGTCCTGGTAGGAGTATCCGGCGGCCCGGGCCGCCTTGGGCAGGCAGGAATTCTCTTCGGGATTGGGCAGGATGCCGGGCAGCGGATTGACCTCGATGATGTTCGGCTCGCCCGACCTCGTCGAGGCGGACGTCGATGCGGCACCAGTCCTTGATCCGCAGGACGCGGCAGGCGGCCGCGACCACGTCCTCGATGCGGGCCTTCAGGGCGGCCGGGATGCCGGCCGGGCAGCTGAAGATCCGGAGCGGCTTGTCGGGCGTGTCCCAGACCCACTTGGCTTCATAGGAGTAGATCGGGTTGGCCCCGGCCGGCAGGTCGCGGAAGTCGATCTCCACGATCGGCAGGATCTCGTGCGCGGGATAGCTGCCCAGGACGCCGACGGTGAACTCGCGCCCGGCGAGGAAGCGCTCGACGATGGCGGGCTGCTTGTAGGCGCCGGTCACTTCGCCGACCAGGGCTTCGAGCTCGGCCCGGGTGCGGACGACGTTGCGGTCCTTGATGCCCTTGCTCGAGCCTTCGAAGAGCGGCTTGACGATGGCCGGCAGGGTGATGTCCGCGGGGACGGCCGCCCCCGGCTCGACGGTCCAGAAGCGGGCGTTGGGAATGCCGTGGTAGGAGAGGATCTCCTTGGTCCGCGCCTTGTCCAGGCACAGGCTGAGGGTCAGCGGATCGGAGCCCGTGTAGGGCAGGCCCAGGATCTCGCAGACGACCGGGATGTGGGCTTCGCGGTTGGGGCCGTGGAGCCGCTCGGCGATGTTGAAGACCATGTCCGGGACGAGCTCGCGCAGGCGCGGGTAGGCGTCCTCATCGGCTTCGATGAGCACGACCTCGTGCCGCGCGCGCAGAGCCGCGGCCACGGCCTGGATGGTTTCGTCGGAATCGCACTCGGCCAGAAGGTCGAGTGGGGGCTCGTCGTCTTCACACGCGGCGTCGTCGGGACAACGGCTCAACGTGGCGGCCATTCCTGCTTTCGAGCTGAAAAGTAGCGCAATCTTCATCAGTCTAGGACCCGGCGCCGCTCCCGCACGAAATGGTCTATCTTACGCATGTTCATCGACGCTAACTGATTCTCTCTTCGGACTTTCCTGCTATGGTTCATGTTTATTTATAAACCTATTTTCATAAATGTCAATACATTTTACAAATTCGAACACAATTTATTGGGTTAACGAGTTCGGGTACCCCCTAACGGTAGAGCTGTCCGGAAACTCTACATGTCAAAGGACATGGTCGGGGAAGAGGTAATAGGCGCGGTCCGGAAGGCGCCGGCGGGCGGCCGCGTCCTCGAACGGACGAAGGGGCGAGCGGTAGTCGGAAATCTCCGTCTTGAAGAGGAGGAAGACGCCGGAGGCGACGAGATCGGACAGCAGGACCGGATCGTGCCGCGTCTCGATGTGGAGGACGACGTCGCCGCCGCGGGTACTGGCGGCCCGGGCGCAGACGCCGAGCAGCTCGGCATCGGCCGCGGAGGCCAGGCTCCGGCTCGAGACATGGATCCAGGCGCCGCGTCCGGACAGCGCTTCGAGCTCCGCCGTGAGCGGGCCGTGGTGCTGATAGACGAAGGCCGAGCCGGCGTCGACGCAATCCCAAGCCAGGTCGGCCAGGAGGCCGAAGTCGCGCGGCCCGGCCGAGCTGGACAGGTGGATGTCGACACCGGCGCGGCCGATCTCGTGCAAGCCCGACAGAATCGCGTCGTCGAGCGGACCATGCTGGAAGAACGCCGTCCGGGCGCTCCCGCGCGCGCCGGCCTTGCGGATGAGGACGAGCTCGGCGACGGTCCGCCCGGCTTTATCGGAAGTGTAGATGTCGGTGCCGGCCTCGGCCAGCCACTCCAGCTCGCTCGGCGAGAAGCGGCCCTGGTCGATGAGACGGAGGCGGGCCCGGCGGGCGCGGCAGGACGCGGCGGCATCGGCGAACCCGGGGAAGTCGAGGCCGTCGTCGCGCAGCGTCAGGGTCCGGTATCCCGGCCTGGCGTCGAGGGGAAGGTCCGAGGCAAAGGCGGACGGGGAGGGCGATTCAGCTTCGGGTCGAATGGAATCGGCCATGATCGTTGTCCGCGCTCGTTCCGTTGATCAGGCGCGTAGGGTAGCATCGGCCCACCATCGTGTCAAGAAAGGCTCGGGGAGGCTCGGCGCAAACGAGCAGGCGGTTCAAGATCGAACCCATACAACTTGTCCATTTTTATGGGACTTAGCCGATTTCAGGCCCGTTTATTGAGGCAAGTCCTGGATACAAGGAGTTAGAGGGTTTTTCAGCGGACCTATTTAATCAACAAATTCTAAAACGCCACATAAGTAAAGCAACTATGGAATCAAAAAAGGGGAGATCCGATTGAAGGATGCAACCCCGCAGCAACCGTTGCGAGCTCGCCACGTCGCAAATCTGCTGGGAAAGCGCATCCATGAGTTCGCTCAGCGTGTCCGGCCGTCCATTCGCCAATCTCCGCTTAAGGAGGCTCCAGACTCCCTCGTCCGGGTTCAAGTCCAGGCCCGAGTTTGACGCCACTAGGCCCATATTGAGCCCCTCGTAAAAGTCATCATATTGATATTCCATGAGATGCGCGTTCGGACATAGATATTTTCCTGGATAACATAGATACACGACATGTAAATAATGTATTGATATCACAGGTTGTAATATGTTAGTTGATAGATGTCATGTACATCCGAACGGTCCAGCGGAAGAACGTGGATGGCTCCTCTGTATCCTACCTCCAGATCGCCGAGAACATCTGGGACTCCGAAAAACGAAGATCCAAGGTCCAGATCCTCTGCACCCTGGGCCGGGCCGACCGAGAAGCCGACGAGCGGCTTAAGCAGCTCGTCCGCAGCATCAGGAAAAACGCTTTGGAAACGCCCGGACTCCTGGATCCCGGCTGGACTTTCGAAAACTCCTGGGAGCACGGCCCGCTTCATGTCGTCGCGGGTATGTGGGATTCTTTGGGTATCGGGAAGATCATCCAAGAGGCGGCCAAGGAAGAAGATCGAAGCGTTCCCCTGGAGAGAGCCCTCTTCCTGATGGTCGCTAACCGGTGTCTCGCTCCCCAGAGCAAGCTCGGCTGCTATGAGCGCTGGAAAGAGGATTTCTACTTTCCCGAAGGGAAGACGATCGAGCTCCATCACCTGTACCGGGCCATGGACTTCCTGGACGAGCATAAAGAGAAGATCGAGGAAGCGCTCTACTGGAGACTCGCGGATCTTCTGAGCCTGGACGTCGATCTTATCTTTTATGATACGACGAGCGTTCACTTCGAGACGGACGAGGAAGACGGGGACCTCCGCAAGCGCGGCTATTCGAAGAACAATCGAACCGACGCGCCCCAGATGGTTGTCGCGATGGCCGTGACCCGAGACGGGGTTCCCGTCAAGAGCTGGGTCTTTCCGGGCAACACCACCGATGTGACCACGGTGGAACGAGGCAAGGAAGATCTCCGGGGCTGGCGGCTCAACCGCTGTATTTTTGTAGCCGACGCCGGGATGGTCTCGGAAGAGAACCTGGCCCAGCTTCGCCGCGGCGGCGGCCACTATATCGTGGCCATGCCCTGGCGAAGAGGCACGGAAGTGGTCGAAGACGTCCTCTCTCGTCCCGGCCGGTTCCAGAAGGTCAAGAGTAACCTCGAAGTGAAGGAGGTCCGGGTCGGAGACCGTCGCTATGTCGTCTGTCATAATCCCCAGGAGGCGGAACGCCAACGCCGGCACCGGGAGGAGCTGCTTGCGGAACTCGAGGTCGAGATCCAGGGGCTCAAGGAGCATCCGAAAAGAGCCTGTCAGCTGGTTGCCTCCCGCCGCTTCGGTCCGTATCTTCGCCGGTTGAAAAACGGCGAGCTTCGATTGAACCAAGCCGCCATTCATGAACGCGGCCGCCACGACGGGATGTGGGTCATTCATTCCAACGACGATGAGCTTAGCGCCGAGGATCTGGCCCTCGCCTACAAGCAGCTCGCCCGTGTCGAAGAAGCCTGGCGGACGATGAAGTCGACGATCGAGATCCAGCCGGTCTTTCATCGCCTCTCCCACCGGATCCGATCCCATGTCTTCCTTTGCGTTCTGGCGCTTCTTCTGGAACGCGTTGCGGAGCGTGCCTGCGACTCGACCTGGCCCCGAATCCGGGAGGAACTGCGCTCGATAAAGATCGGTCGATTGTTGGCGCCCCAAGGGACGGTATTTCAAACAACTCCGGGCACGCCTGAGGCCCGCAACATCCTCAATACCTTGAAGATAGATCCGTTGCCCACCGTTTTGTCGATTGTATAGGGCCTAGATACGCGCCCGATTTTCCGAAAATTGGATTATCCCTATTGATTACAGCGCGTTATAAGGATTTTTGGCATCTAGCCGCGTCAAACTCGGGCCAAACGGATCGCTTCCATTCGGCAATCGCCGCTTCGTCGCGCTCGGCGGCACGCCTCTCGGGCTTTTGGTGGCCCCAACCCATCTGCCGGAGCAGTTTTCCAACTTGATTGGGATGATAGGTCACGCCCAGGCGCTTCTGGATCAGGTCCGTAATCCTCTGCGTCGTCCAGAGATCCGTCCGGTGTCCTTCGGCCAACCCCCCTGGAGAAGAAGGCTCACCAACTTCCTTTTCTGGGCCGAGGTCAATCGGGACGGCCGGCGGAGCGCCGGCTTGGCGCTGAGCGCGTCCGGCCCGCCCGCTTGCCGGGTATCGCGCCAACGAATAAGGCTACTGGGATGATGTCAGTGGGCATGCAATAATGACCCCCTCCCCTCCGGAAAGGGGTTTTCATCATGCGTTCTGAAACGGTATCTTTCCTCCTGGGCCCAGGCCCGGGAGGCGACATGGTCCAAGGCGATGTCTGGCACGAGATCCACAGCCGGAGAAAGCTCAAGGAATCCAAGAAGTCCATCGCCCGGGCGCTGGAACTGGACGTCCGCACGGTGCGCAAGATCCTCCGTCAGCAGACTCCCCGCCGTTACGAACGGGCGAAACGAGGGAGTGTTGCCCTGGCGCCGTTCGAGAGCTTTATCCGGGAGCGGTTGGCCGCGGTCGGCTACTGTGCACGATCGATCTTCGAGGAGCTCCAAGGGCGGGGGTATGTGGGCAGCTATGACGCCGTCAAGCGCTTCGTCAGCCCATTGCGGAAAGAGGCCTGCCCCGAGGCGACGGTGCGGTTCGAGACGCCGCCCGGGCGGCAGGGCCAGGTCGACTGGGGCCAGTGCTGGACCGTCCTGGCCGGCAAAAAGATCAAGGCCCATCTGTTCGTCATGACCCTCGGCTACAGCCGACGGCTGTATGCGACAGGGACGGAGGACGAGAAACTGCCTGCGTTTATCCGTGGCCATGTCGCGGCCTTCGACCACTTCGGCGGCGTCCCGCACGAGATCGTCTACGACAACCTTAAAAGCGTCGTCCTGGAGCGGGACTTCGACGGCTCGCGGATCCGCTGGAATGCCCAGTTCTGGGACTTCAGCGGCTATTACGGCTTCCGGCCGTACCCCCACAAGCCCTACCGGCCGCAGACCAAGGGCAAGGTCTAGTCGGGGGTCAAGTACGTCAAGCGGTTCCTGCGGGGCAAGGAGTTCGAGAGCCTCGAGCATCTGAACGCCGTCCTGGCCGCTTGGATCACCAACACGGCCGATCAGAGGATCCACGGCACCACCCATCGGAGGCCGGCCGAGATGTTCAAGGAGGAAGAGGGCTTGCTCATGGACCATCGCAGCAAGCCGGCCTATACGATCCAGGAACGGATCGTGAGGACCGTCTCCCGCGACTGCCTGGTAGCCTTCGAGACCAACCGCTACTCGGTGCCCCATCGGTGGGTCGGGCGGCAGGTCGAAGTCCGAGCCGAGGGGGATATGGTCCGGATCCTGCACGCCGGCCAGCTGATCGTCGCCCATGACCGGATCGTTGGCATGTATGAGACGCGAACCGAGAGGGCCCATTATCAGGGGCTCGTTCCGCCGGCGGCCAACTACCCCGAGGTCGAAGTCCGGAGCTTGGACTACTATGCCGGGCTGGGAGGTGTGCAATGAGCCTCTCACGGATCCAGGAGAACCTGAAGCATCTGCGGCTGTATCGAATCCACGACGAGCTCGAGGCCAGTCTGGAGGAGGCGGCCAAGGAGAACCTGACCTACCCCGACTTCCTGGACCAGCTGCTGGCCCGGGAGGTCGCTTCGAAGCAGGAGAAGTACATCACGGTCCGCACGTCCATGGCCAAGTTCCCCTTCGTCAAGACGCTGGAGAACTTCGACTTCGGCTTCCAGCCCTCGATCGACCGCAAACGGATCAAAGATCTGGCCAACTGCCGGTTCATCGCCAACGGCGAGAACATCATCCTTCTGGGGCCGCCCGGTGTGGGCAAGACGCATCTGGCGGTGGCTCTCGGCGTCAAGGCAGTGATGGAGGGTTATCGGACGTATTTTACTCAGGCCATGCCGCTGATCGCGTCGCTGACCAAGGCCTACGCGGAGAACCGGATCGAGGAGAGGCTTAAGTTTTACTGCCAGCCCAAGCTCCTAATCATCGACGAGATCGGCTATATCCCGATCGACCGGCACGGGGCCCATCTGTTCTTCCAGCTCGTCTCTCGCCGCTACGAGAAAGGGGCCCTGATCCTGACCTCCAACCGCGGCTTCTCGCAGTGGAACGAGATCTTCAACGATCCGGTGATCGCGACCGCCATCCTGGATCGAATCCTGCATCATGCCACGACCATCAATATCAAGGGCAGCTCGTATCGGCTCAAAGAAAAGGTCAAAGCGGGTCTCATGCGTGAGCCCGAAATCCAAAATGACACGGAGGAGGGGGTCAATCTTCAATGCCCGTAAAGAGTCATTTTTAAGTGCCCGTTGACAGGATGACAATCCACGCGGCGAGCAATCTCAGGAAGCGAGCGGTCCTGTTCGAGGGAGGCGATGACTCTTCGCCGCCGGGCTTCCATGGTCTTCCGCGAACCGTAATGTCTTAAAGAGGCCCACCTCTTAGGGATGCCTCCAGCTTATTGCTATATTTATGCAGATATCAACTAAAATTCATCTATGAAGATCACACTAACATATTTTCAATAATATGTTTTAAATCCAGACCAACAATTCAATTCGAAGAATCTTCCCCCTTCAAAACAATAATTCATATGACACTCTCCGGAACTTTCTGGATTCTGACATGAACCAACCCAGCATGTGTCTTTGCTAAATACCATATGGCAGCTTATTATCTCGCTCTCGTGAGCTCCAATAGTGGAGGCACACATTACACATATTATTCCAATAATAACTACAGCGTTTCTTTTTATTACGCTCTTCATTAGATTTATTAACCTAGATATAGATATCCTCTCCAGTATAACAATTATGATCAAAGAACTTCTGATTATAGTTGCTAAAACAACCTGTCAAGATACACATCACTCCGCTTGGTTCACCTGTATTACAATGCCCATTGTGACAAAAAAAGACAGGAGGAAATATCTCGCTGCATATGGAAGCAGGCTCCGACGCAATGGATTTAATCGAATAAGCCCCTATTACAATGACGCACAACAAGAGTAGCAGCCCCTTCTTCTTCATCATCTTTCTCCTTTCTTTAATCACTTACAGCATTCGCATTCTTCACTAAATATAAAAATCAAGACCATTTCGACAATCATGATAAAAAAAATGATATCCATCATAGCAATAATTAATTATACAATTTCCTGAGCTTTCTGAATTAGCACAACCCTTCAATGTACACGTCCACCCAGGGAACAAATCAGTACACTTTAGATACGCAGGATCGTTGGCATGTGCTAACTGCACTAATATAGTACCTATTATTAAAAACCCGCAACAGGCAATAACATACTTTTGCTTTTTTTTCATTCTTTTCCACCTTTTTTTAATTTTTCTGACCACTCTTTGCGATAGATTCTACTATTCTCGTCTCGCTATTAGGCGTTTTTATAGCGATTACCGTCATCATAATGAATATAATATCTCTTACAATCGCCCATATCATAGCGCCCTTCCCACCGCTTGTAGTGCTCAGACTAAAACAGCCACAACTTATATCTATGCCTCTTACTAAATTTATCATTATCCCCGTAATAAATATTGCCAACATCGTAATTATTATGATCCCCGCTTTTATTTTATTTTCATTTAATATTATCATTGCTCCACATATTATTTCAATTATCGGCAACATAATACTAAACGCCATAACATAATTATTTGGAATTATCCTATATTTGATAACAATGTTCGCAAATTCATTTATTCCGACTATTTTCATTACGCCAGAATATACAAATACGCCGCCGATAATTAACTGAAATCCGGTTCCCAATATTTTAACGCTTTTCATATTTAAAATATTTGATACTTTTTTCCAATTTTTCGGAAAGAAATAGATATGCCCGAAGATCTATCCGATCCTTTTTTCACAAGCAAACCCATCACCCTCCTCCTAAAGATTTCCATTTTTTCATTCTCAGTTATTATTCTCCCGTTAATGTTAAACGTCCTCACAATGTTGTTAATATCATTCTGTGTATATTGATTTTGCGGGAAAGCAAATACCTTTTGCTCACTATTACTATTCAAGGAATACAAATACTTCCCAGAATAACAAGAAGAACATGGTTCCCCATAAACAAATACGAAGCGATCATACTTCGCCGAATAATTCGATATTTCCAAAGGCATTCTTATCAATAAGAGTCGTATTCCACTTATATTTCGAATAATTATTGAAGATAACGAAACAACTATTATTATAACGATCCCCAGTTTTTTTGGCATTTTATTCATACTTTATCAATTCAACAAAATGTCCCTCCACCAAATCGGTATAAGCTATAACAATAATTCTTCTATTATTATTTTCGATCGCAGCCATGCTATCCAACCTACAGTAATTATTCCTTTCTAATGATGTTTTGCTCAGTAGGTTCATGCTATCTAAATCAAATATATAAAAATTAAATACCGTCATATTAGAATTCGATGCCGTCTTGAAAACGGTATTAACAAAATAAATCGATTTATCCGTATTATAGGCATCCTCAAATATAGTGGCTTTAGGATATTTCGTTGGAATAGTAAACTCAATTCCTTTATTAAAACATTCTTCAAAATGATTTTTTATCGCAAACCCTCGTTCTCCAAAATCATTTAGTAAATCCCCTCTTTTTATTGTTTCCCCATTAATATTATATTTAATATATTCGCCATTATGTTTATTAATATAGGTGATAATGTCGTTTTTTATAAATAATTGTCCTTTGTTTAACACGTCTTCTGCGAGAAGAGTGTTTTTCATCTTTTTTATATTTTTATTTGTATATTTCGATCCGAAGCACGAAATACGTTTCCCGTTTTTGTCATAAACTTCGATAAGGTGATTCTCATTTAAAGTTTGATTAATCCAATATATTTTTCCCTTATAGAAAGTAGAATCAATTCTGTGAGAGAAAGTTTTAAACTTTGATATATACTCTCCATTTGAACCAAATATAGAAAAGTAGCCTTGTTCTCTTACTAATATCTCATTATCATAATACGAGATTGTTAAAGGAAACTGCAAATCCCCTGGCCCCTCTCCAGATCGACCTATTTCTTTATCAAGAGACATTCTTGATAATTTTTCATCTAAACTAAAAACGAGAATTTTATTAAGCCTATTTTCGACACAATAAAGTTTATTATCTATAACGCCAATATCGCAAAGTGGCCGAAATGCATAATCACTATCTTTGCTCGGGTACCTTATGAGAGATGATATAGTCTTTTGAATCGAGAAGCCAAACGAGATTAAAACAAAGATACAAAATATACAAATAGATAAGCATCTTTCTTTAAAAAACATTAGACCCCCCCCCTTTATTTTAGGAAATTTATCATACAAAGGGATTTTATGAAAGTCAAGCAGAAAATTATCCGGGACTTCCCCCGTTTTTAAATTTCAAAGAGTTTTGGCTGGACGGGTAGCTGGTTCTGAAGGTCAAGGAACTTCTTGAGCTCCTGGGTCTGGCTATAGAGGAACTGTCGGATTCCATCGGCCAGAGCATAGAGCCGGAAGTCTGGGATGCCGAAGACCCGCTTCGAGGCTCTAAGGACATGGCCGGCCAGCACCCGGAGCTTCATCCGGAGTCCCAGATACACTGCCGCGAAGTAGGCCGCCGCCGTCACCAACGCCATTAAAGCCTAGAGCCGATGATAGGTCAGACAACGGATGTCTTCCAGCCGATAGCTCTGCTTGACGAAGCGGATGACGTCCTCGATCCTCCAGCGGGTGATGTAGGACTGGACCACATGCCAGACCGACTTCCGGCTACGGCGCACGGACGAGGTTGGTCAGGATCATCAGCGGCTCTTCACCGAACCCCTTGACCACAACCAGAGCTCAGATCCTCTCCTCGGTCGGGTAGCCGCACTTTACGCAGGCCGCAGGAGAGATGGACCAGGCGTTCCTGACCGGCTTCCTCCCTGACCACGGTTTCGTTAAACAGCATCGGACAGCTCCGCCCTAAATCGGCCGCCGACTCGAGGCCTTGGGCTGTTTGCAGCTTTCGATCCCCGCGCACGCGGATGAAGAACCGAAGCCTGTTATGAAGCAGATAATTATAGAGATAGCCACGATCTCCGCCCCGGTCCATAACCCAGATGCCGCGCTTCCCGACAGTCTCCGAGACCTCGCCTAGGGCCTCCCGGATCTCTACGTTCTCGCTCTCATGGCCATCGGCCGCATGGGAGAACAACCGTCCATAGAGCGGCACCAACTGGCTGCCCTTCGTGTTTGCCCCAACGATGTTCAGCGTCCAGTAGCCCCAGCTTAGCTCCTTCTCACTGCCGTCTCGAACTCGCCCCATGTGTTCCATCTTCTCGGCGTACTTCTTGGTCACGTCCGACAGGTCCAACACCAGCAGCGTATCTTCTTCGATCCGCGCCGCGGCTTGCTCGATCAAGCGGTGTCGGAGCCGGCGCTCCAAGTCAGGACGTCCCAGTTGGCGGCAGAGCCGCTCCTCGGTCTTCTTCAGGGAGATATCCTCGCCCGAGCGCTCGGCCGACTTCCGTCAGCCGAACAGAGCCACGAGCTTGGATCCCGAAGACCATCTCGGCCACGAAGCGGCGGGCCACCTTCGGCAGCCCGGAAGAAAGTTCCCCCGAAAATAGGACCATCTGCTCTCGCAATTTTTGTGCAGTTTTGGCAAAATACATATGGGGTCTCCTCCTTCATACGTGAGTATGCAAGCGGCTAGGCTTGGCATCGGGAGAGGCCCCATTTTACTGAAAAGTACCCCCATTTTTGTGATTCCACTGAGCTGGACCCCAAAAACTGGACAGGGCATTAAGGTGGAATCCGCTATATCTCAACAGGGAGGTATGGCATTATGTCCAGTATGGGACGGAAACAGTACGAAGCATCATTCAAGGCCAAAGTCGCTCTCGAGGCGGTCAAGGGCGAGAAGACCATCGCCCAACTGGCCGGCGAGTTCGGCGTCCACCCGAACCAGATCGGCCGCTGGAAGACCGAGCTTCTCGAGAATCTGCCCGGCTTGTTCTCCGACCGACGAAAGCTCAAAGACAAGGACCGGGAAGAGACCGAGGCCGAGTTGTACCGGCAGATCGGCCAGCTCAAGGTCGAGCTGGACTGGCTTAAAAAAAAATCCGAGAAGCTCCTGTCCTGAGCAAGCGGGCCGAGGTCGAGCCCGGGCATCCCGAACTTCCGATCGAACGCCAATGCGAACTGCTGGACCTGAGCCGGTCGACGTTCTACTATCAGCCGGCGCCGGAGAATCCCGAAGAGGACGTCCTGCGGCGGCTTCTGGACGAGGAGTTCACCCGCCGTCCCTTCTACGGCGCCCGCAAGCTGCGGATCCGGCTGCGGGCGCGGGGCTACCGGGTCAATCGGAAACGGGTACGCCGATTGATGCGCGAGCTGGGGCTCGCGGTCATCTACCGGAAGCCGCGCCTGAGCCTGCCGGGTCGTCAGCACAAGCGTTATCCCTATCTTCTGAACGGAGTGGCGATCGTTCGGCCGAACCAGGTCTGGAGCACCGACATCACGTACATCCGGCTGGCGCACGGCTTCGTCTATCTGGTGGCGATCATCGACTGGTACAGCCGAGCGGTGTTGTCGTGGGCCTTGTCGACGACGATGGAGAAAGAGTTCTGCCTGGAGGCGCTTCGTTCCGCGCTGCGGACGGCGAAGCCGGAGATCTTCAACACGGATCAGGGCGCGCAGTTTACGAGCCCGGAGTTTACGGGGCTCCTGGAAAGCGAAGGGATCCGGATCAGCATGGACGGCCGCGGCCGCGTGTACGACATCATCTTCGTGGAGCGGCTGTGGCGGACGGTGAAGTACGAGGAGGTCTATCTGCACGAGTATCGGACGGTGCCCGAAGCGCGGGCTCATCTGGCCGCGTACTTCCAATTTTACAACGAGGAGAGGCCGCACGAAGCGCTGGGGTATCGGACGCCCACCGCCGTATACACTACGGCGGCGCTTCCGGAGGCCGCTTGATGGAATGTTCAACGTGTTACGCGAACGCTGGCCCTGAAAACGGGCCAGAAGTAAAATGGGTACGAACGGCGGGCGCCACCTTAAGCAGCCCGGTTCTGTGTCCAGACTAGGGGGACTAGCTCACACCAAATCGCAGGCAACCGCCTGCAATATCAGAACTAAACTAAAATTGACCCCGTTTATTGGGGAAAGTCCTGATATGACATTTTTTTGCCTATTCTCTCCCGCGATATACGATCTCAGACATTGACAAAGAACGAATTTTTGCACTATCATGAAGGCGCAATGACCGAAACGGCGGTGCTTCTCTCGGGCGGGCTCGACTCGACTACGGCCTTGCACTGGGCCTTGAGCCGGTACGGCCGGGTTCGGGCCCTGGCCTTCGACTACGGCCAGCGCCACCGGGTCGAAGTCCGCATGGCCCGCATCACGTGCCGGCGGCTGGGCCTGCCGCTCGACGTCCTCAAGGTCGACCTGGCCGCGATCGGCGGCTCGGCGCTGACCGACCGCGCGATCCCCGTCCCCTCGGTCAAGCGCTTCGCCCACTCGGCCTCGGGCCCGCCCTCGACCTACGTCCCTTTCCGCAACGGCGTCTTCCTGGCGCTGGCCGCGGCCTGGGCGGAAGCGAACGGCGTGCGCGACAATCGTAACCGGGTTCAACGTCATCGACTCGCCCGACTATCCCGACACCCGGGCGGCCTTCGTCCGGGCCATGGAGCGGGCCGTCAACCTGGGGACCAGGGCCGCGTTCGGCGGCCCGCGCTTCCGGATCACGGCCCCCTTCATCAACAAGACCAAGGCCGAGATCGTCCGCATCGGCCTGCGGCTCGGGGCCGACTACGCGCACGCTGTGTCGTGCTACCGCGGCGGCGAAGCCCCCTGCGGGACGTGCTCGGCCTGCCGGCTGCGGGCCAAGGCCTTCCGCGAGGTCGGCATCGCGGACCCGCTCGTCGTCCGCACGAGACGCGGCAAGGGAGGACAACGATGAGCTGGACCTTGAACGTCCGCGACCATTTTTCGGCCGCTCACTTCCTGCGCGAGTACCGCGGCAAGTGCGAGAAGGTGCACGGCCACACCTTCAAGGTCGAGGTCCGCATCGAGGTCGCCGAGCTCGACGCGACCGGGTTGGGGATCGACTTCGTCCTGATCAAGGAGAAGCTGGCCGCCGTGCTGCCCGACCACAAGCTGCTCAACGAGGTCTACGACTTCAACCCCTCGGCCGAGAACCTGGCCCGGCGGTTCTTCCAGGACCTCGAGCCCTTCTTCCCCGTCAAGGCCGTAACCGTCTGGGAGTCCGAGGATGCCTCGGCCACTTACGCTGAGGATCGCTGAGGTCTTCGCTTCCCTCCAGGGCGAGGGCGCCCGCCAGGGCCTGCCGACGATCTTCGTCCGCCTGGCCGGCTGCAACCTGCGCTGCGCCTTCTGCGACACCAAGCGGGCCTGGAAGCATGGCCGCCGCGTCGCGGTCGAGGCCGTGGCGGCCGAAGCCGTGCATCTCCGCGGCCGCACCGGGGCCGCCTGGGTCTGCCTGACCGGCGGCGAGCCCCTGCTCCAGGATGTCGCGCCCCTCATCCGACGCCTCCGGGCCGAAGGCTTCAAGATCCAGGTCGAGACCAACGGCCGCCTCGGCCGCAGGATCCGCGCCGACTGGACGACCGTCTCCCCCAAGCCGCCTTCCTATGCCGTCCACGCCATCCGGCGCGCGGCGGCGGACGAGGTCAAGCTGGTGGTGTCGAAGGAATTGACCTACGCCGCGATCAAGCGCGTCCGAAAGATGTTCCCGCCGTCCGTTCCGCTCCGGCTGCAGCTCGAATCAAACGGCCGCCGCAGCCTGGCCCGCACTCTGGGCTTTCTTGAACAAGCCGCCAAAGACGGCTTGCCGGACATCCGCCTCGGGGTCCAGCTTCACAAATTTCTGCGCTTCCCTTAAAAAGCGGATCATCTTCCGATTCCGGAAAAACCAAGCGGTTCGGGGTGACCGGCAGCGGCGAGCGGAATCAGCCTGACAGAGCCATGTCGCCGATGTTCATTGTGAGCAAGTCAACGCGGCAAGCCGGGCCAACGGCGAAATAGCGACGGGCCGGCGCCTCTTGATTCCGAAGGCGCACAACACTCTTATTCTCATTGATATCACCACCCCTACCCCGCCTTCGAAGGCGGGGATTGGATAGCGCCTTCGGCTGCATGTGGCGAGGCGAGGCCGAAGCCGCCCTCACAACGACGGGCGAAGCGCCGGTCGTAGCGAGGACTACCAAAGCGTTGCCGGGCCGGCACTCCGGACCGTATTTTCCGGAATCGGAAGATGGACCTTAAAAACCGCGCTCGGGCAGGATGAAGAACAATTCCTTGCCTTTGAAGTCCGACTTCCTCGAACTTGTCCCGAATCCTCTTGGCCTCGGCCGGCTGCCCGGTCTTGGCATAGCACTGGCCGAGCGAGATGAGGATCGGCCAGCGGACCTTGGGGTTCTTCTCGAGCTGCAGCGCGGCCTCGAAGGCGAAGGCGGCCCGGCGGAAATCCCGCGCTTCGAAGAGCCTCGATCCCTCGAGCCGCAGGCTTTCGACATCGGTCGCGATCCAGCCGTCGCCGCGCAGGATGTCCCGGACGAAATCTCCGAAGGCCGGCGAATACATCTTGAAGAAGCCCTCGGGCGAGGCCAGCAGCTCGACCGAGCGGCGCGGCCGGCGAGGCGGGACGACGGGTGCGCCGCGGCGCAGAACCCCGTCATCCTCTTTTAAGGGGACAAGGAGCCCTTTCTCCAGCGTGCCGACGTAGGCGTAGAAGGCCCGGTCCGGGAAGGCCCGCATCAGCTCGCGGGTGACGGCGTCGCCGCGGTCGTTGGCGAAGATCATGTCCCCGTCCAGGCGCGGCGTGTCGAGGTAGAAACCCGAGCCCCACCAGCCCGTGGGGAAGCCCGTCAGCGGCGCGTAGAGCATCTTCATGACCACGACGGACCGGCCCAGGTCGAGGGGGGCCAGGGCGTTTCGGACCCAGGCCGAGGCGCCGCACATGTTGTGGTCGTAGCGCTCGTAGAACCACTCCGTCCAGGACGGAGCCGCCCAGCGCGGGAACCGGACGGCGAAGGCGTAGAGGGTGAAGAGGGCCAGGACGGCGGCCGTCGCCTTGCGCCAGACGGCCTCGCCGAAGCGGGGCATGCGGCCGGCCAGGAGCCCGGGCGCGCCGTCCAGCCCCTTGGCGCTTAACAGGACGAGCAACGGGACGGCGTCGAAGAACATGCGGGCGCCGAGGACGACGAAAGCGCCCCAGAAGAAGAAGAAGCCCACGGTCATGGACAGGAACCCGGCCAGGAGCAGGATGCCGCGCCCTCTCTCCTCTTTCCGGCGCAGGGCCGACCAGAGGGCGAACGGCAGCAGCCACAGCGACGTCAGACGGCCAGCCGAAGAGATCCTTGTTGATGGCGGCCATGTTCTCGCCGATCTGCAGGGCCGCGACGAGCGGGGTGAAGTCGTAGTCCAGGGTCGCCGCCCGGCCGAAGATCACGGAATAGGCCGGGCCGTAGCGGGCCGTGTAGCCGAAGGTCAGAGGCTCCCCGGTCGTGGCCGCGTTGTAGGCCAGGAAGAGGCCCAGCGCCGCCGCCCCGACCAGGGCCAGGGCCAGGGCGTTCTTCCAGCGGATCTTGAAGTACCGCAGCGTCCGCACGCCCAGGACGAGGAGGAAGGGCAGGGCGAAGACCGCGGCGTTGTAGGGGCGGATGAGGAAGGCCAGCCCGAGGCTCGCGCCCGCCGCCAGTCCGTTGCCGATGGTCGGCGCACGGAGCGAGCGGAAGAGGAAGAGCAGGAAGACGGCGTTGAAGACCATGCTGGCGCGTGTGCGACATGAGTGTCGACGACATCAGCAGCAGCCAGATGGACGCGGCGCCGAGAAGGGCGGCCAGGATGCCGACCCGCCGGCCGTAGATTTCCGACGCCCAGCCAATAGAAGAGGATGATCGCGAATCCCGCCAGCAGGGGGTTGATCAGCCAGGGCGCCCCCGCCAGCAGGCCCAGCGCCAGGAGCAGCGGGAAAGCCGGGCGGGTAGATGGTGTACCAGCGCCCGACGTTGACCACGTGCGGAAAATCGAAGGCTTCCGGGACGGGAGGCAGGGGGGCCGCGGCGTGCCCGGTCAGGAAGATGCGCGCCTGGAAGAGGTACGCGGCCTCGTCGTGGATGTGGGGGACACGGTCGAAGACCAGGATGTTGTAGCCGGCGCAGAAGAGGAAGACGAAGACGGCCCCGGCCAGGACGGGCCAGGGCGGAAGCCTCCGGCGGCGGCCGGCGGTGTGGCTCATGGGCCCCATTGTGCCGGAAGACGGGACTTAAGGCAACGAGCTCCTCTCCTCCGCTTAGGCTTCCGGGGCGACGGTCGTACGGCGGCCCGAGCGGGTCAGCCAGACGCCCAGCAGGACGATGGCGGCGCCCACGGCCTGGGCCGGCTTCAGGCGCTCGCCCAGCAGAAGGGCGGCGAAGATGACCGAGACGATCGGGGTGAAGTTGTTGTAAACCGCGGTCCGGGCGTTGCCCACCCTCTGGACCGAGTAGTACCAGATGATGTAGCCCAGGACCAGGGCGAAGACGCCGGAAAAGACCAGCCCGCCCCACGCTTTCCATGACGCGCCGGAGGCGGCGGCAACAGCCATGTCGCGCCAGGCCAAGGGGACGTAGACCGCCGTCCCGGCCGCCATCGTGAGCGCCGAGTACTTGAGCGAGGACATGCGCGTGAGGAACGGCTTGGCCAGAACCGTGCTGACCGACCAGAGCACCGTGCCCAGCAGGATCAGGGCGTCGCCGCGCAGCCCCGCGGCCGACAGCCGCAGGCCGCCGTTCTTGAGGGCGATGACCAGGTACAGCCCGGCGAAGGAGACGAAGATGCCCAGCCAGGCCAGCTGGGGGATGCGCTCGATGCGCAGGACGGCGCTGAGCACGGCGACGAAGATGGGCGAGGTGGACAGGATGAGCGACGAGTTGGCGGCGGTCGTGGCCTGGAGGCCGTGGATGAAGATGAGCTGGTAGATGGTGTTGCCCACCACACCCAGGACGGCCAGCGCCAACCAGATCGCGGCGGCCGACGCGGAAGCCCTGCCCGGACAGGGCCAGGACGCCCAGCAGGAGCACGGCGGTCAGAAGCAGCCGCCAGCCGTTGAACCCGTTCGGGCTCATCTCGTTGAGGCCGATCTTAACGAAGGAGAAGTTGACGCCCCAGATGACGACCGAGAAGAGCATCAAAACGTCGCTCAAGCCGAATCGGGCGCGAGGATCGGGTGTCATGGGTGTCGTCCGGGGAGGGCGGGCGGCGGGCTCCGGTCAGTCTCCGACGAGCCGGCGGGCGCGGGGATGACGGGCTTCGACCACACTCATGATGCCGCCGCGGGGCGTGAACGTCCCCTTCACGGCGGCCTGGACGGGCCGGCAGGCCTTGACCACGTCCTCGAGGATGCGGTTGACGACGTTCTCGTAGAAGATGCCCAGGTTGCGATAAGCCAGGATGTATTCCTTGAGCGACTTCAGCTCCAGGCAGTCCGCGCGCGGGATGTAGCGGATGGTGATGGTGCCGAAGTCGGGCAGGCCGGTCTTGGGGCAGACCGAGGTGAACTCGGGGATCTCGATCCGGATCTCGTAGCCCGGGTACTGGTTGGGGAAGGTCTCGATGGCGGGCAGCGGAGCCTTGAGGCCCGCCCTGGCTTCCTTATCGTTCATTCGCTTCATTGGTCGCATCCTGCTTTTTTTGATACGATATTATACCAGATCGCCGCCCGGGACGGACCGGGCCCCTGAAAGAGGAGTCCATGCCTGCCAAGCCCGCTCACGCTTTGATCTACGGCCCCGTCCCCTCGCGCCGTCTGGGCTACTCGCTGGGGGTCGACATCCTGCCGTTCAAAACCTGCTCCATGGATTGCGTCTACTGCCAGCTGGGCGCCTTCGGCAAAACCACGGTCCGGCGCCGGGAATACATCCCCGTGCGCGCCGTGCTGGCCCAGATCCGCAAAGCCCTCCACTCGGGGTCCCGCATCGACGCCGTCACCTTTTCCGGCTCGGGCGAGCCGACCCTCAACTCGGGGATCGGGCGCATCATCGCCGGCATCAAGCGGATGACCGCGGTCAAGGTGGTCGTCCTGACCAACTCCTCCACCCTGGCCGGACGGAGCAACGGCCGCGACCTCCTCCAGGCCGACATCGTCGTTCCCTCCCTGGACGCGGTGACCGACCCCGTCTTCGCCCGGGTCAACCGGCCCCATCCGGGCCTGACGGCCGCGATGATCGTGGACGGACTGGTCCGCTTCCGCCGCCGCTTCAAGGGCCAGATCTGGCTCGAGGTCATGCTGGTCCGCGGCGTCAACGACGGTCCGGCCCATCTGCGCAAGCTGCGGGAGGCGATCGAGCGGATCCGCCCCGACCGGGTCCAGATCAACACGGTCGTCCGCCCCCCGGCCGTCATGAGCGCGCGTCCGCTGGACGCGGCCGAGCTCGAGCGCGTGCGCGGCATCCTCGGGCCGACGGCCGAGATCATCGCCGACTTCGGGCGCGAGAAGCAGACCGCCCCGGCCCCGGACGCGGCGGCCGCCATCCTGGCCGGACTGGAGCGCCGGCCCATGACGGCCGCGGACCTGGCCCGGTCGCTGGGCCTACCCTTGGAGGAAGTTTTAGCTTTGACCAGGCGCCTTGTCGCCGCCGGCTCCCTCCGCTCCGTCCGCCATCACGAAGCCGAATACTTCGAGCTTGCATCAGAATCTCGGCGTGTAAAACGGCATCGAACAAGGAGCAGCAATAAAAATATGTGGCTTTTGCTTGGGCGAGGGCATTTGGGGGGCCGAAACCATCGGCGAGGAAGCGGGCACGGTTCCCTGCCCTTGGCAGGGGGAGCGAGCGAGCCGAACGGAGCGAGTTTCCTCGCTGGGGAAACGAGCGTCTGGCCTCGCTGGGGAAGCGCGCTTCGGCCCCTGAAGCCCGAGCCCCGTTTGCTTCCTTTTTAAGGGGAGATATGGTACAGATACCCTTCCTCCCCGACCTCCGTCCAAACGCGAGCCCAAGGAGTGCCGATGCTCAACACAACCAATTTCCCCAAGGCCAAGAGAATCTGGTACCAGGGGAAGTTTTATGACTGGTCCGACTTGTTCCTGCATTCCATGACCCACGCCCTCCACTACGGCACCTCGGTCTTCGAGGGCATCCGGGCCTATCCCACGGACAAGGGCCCGGCCATCTTCCGCCTTTCCGATCACATCGACCGCTTCCTCCAATCGGCCTCGGTGGTCAGGATGAAGCCGCCTTACGGCAAGGCCGAGATCGAGGCGGCCGTCCTGGCCACCGTCGTCGAGAACGGCCTGCAGTCCTGCTATATCCGGCCGCTGATGTTCTACTCCTACGGCAATCTGGGGCTCGTGCCCAAGGCTTCCCCCGTCGAGCTGGTCATCGCGGCCTGGGAATGGGGCGCCTACCACGGCGAAAACGCCGCGGAGGGAGTATCGGCCTATATCGTCCCCTGGCGCCGCGTCCACCACAGCCAGATCGACATGCGGGCCAAGCTGGGCGGCATCTACGTCCAGTCGACGATCTGCGGGCTCGAGGCCCGCGACAAGGGCTGCGACGAGGCCGTGTTCCTCAACCTGGAAGGCCGTGTGGCCGAGGGCCCGGGCGAGAACATCTTCGTGGTCAAGGACGGGGTGGTCAAGACCAACGCCCGGTCAGAATCCGTCCTGGAGGGCATCACCCGCACCAGCATCCTCGAGGTCGCGGCCGACCTCGGGTTCAAAACCGCGATCGGCCCGATCACCAAGGACGAGCTGCTTTCCGCCGACGAGGCCTTCTTCACCGGGACGGCCGTGGAGGTCGTCTCCGTTCTCCGCCTGACGGACGGTTCGGACCCGAAGGCGTCCCCCGCTGCCGTCGCCATCGGCACGGGAAAAGCCGGCGAAATCTCGACCCAAATCCGCACCGCGTATCTCGACTTGGTCCGCGGGCGTGCGCCGCGCTACGAGAAGTGGCTGACCTACATCCCGGCCTGAGGCGCGGCCGGGAGATCCGGGCGTTTCGGCGAACCCTGGCCGCGGCCGTTCTCGCGGCCTGGACCATCCTGCCCGCCGTCCGGGGGAGCGGTCCGAACGCGCTGCTTCCCCCCGTCCACGTGGACCGGCTCGCAAACGGGCTTATGCTCGTCTCCATCCCCCTCCCCGACCCGGGTGTGGTCGCGTTGGCCACGATCGTCCGGGCCGGCTCGCGCAACGAAGCCGAGCCCGGAACCGGCGCCTCGGCCCAGCTTATCGCGCATCTCACGGACCGAGGTCCCCTGCGATCGCCCCGCGGATTCGCCCCGGACCTACTGACCAGAATGGGCGCCCGCGCCGAGGGGTTTGTCTCCGACGACGCCACTATCCGCATGGTCGTCTTCAGCGGGCCGGAGAACCTGGGAGAGGTCGTCCGCGTCGAGGCCGATCGGGTCATCAACCTCGAAATCGAAGCCGGGGCGGTTCGTCGGGAAGCCGCGATCCTGGAAGCTGAAGCCGGCGCGCCTGCCGCAGACCCGGAGGTCCGGCTGGAGGACGAGCTCCGTCGGACGGCCTTCCTCTCCCACCCCTACGGCCGGCCGGCGCGCGGCACCCGCGACGACATCCGGACCCTGCCTGAAAGGTGCCAGGCCGCCCAGCTCTTCCAGAAGCGCGCCTACGCGCCCGACAACGTCGTCCTTCTCGCGGCGGGAGATTTTTCCCCCCAGCGGCTGCTCGACCTCGTCAGCCGCGCCTACGCCGGCTGGGGCAAGTCCGGCTACGAGTTCGAGGCCCCCATCGAGCCGAGGCCCGAGGGTGTCCGACGTTCCCGCATCGCCTGGCCCGCGCCCGTCCTGGCCCGGCTGGCCATGGGCTTTCGCATCCCCGCCTTCTCCGACCGGGAGCCCGACAAGGCCGCGCTCGACCTGCTCGCCGCGGCCGCCTTCTCCGCCTCCTCGCCGCTTTACGACCGCCTGGTCAAGCGGGAAAAGGCCTGCCTATCGCTGCGGGCCGAGGCTCCCGACCGAAGGGATCCATATCTTTTTATCGTCAGAACGGAAGCCGCGTCCGAAGCCGCGCTTCCCGGAATCGAGAAGGCCGTCCTGGAGGAGATCGAGCGCCTCAAGTCCGACCTCATCCCGGCGCAAGCCCTGGACGCGGCCCGGTCGGGCCGGCTGGGTGCCCTGCGGCTGGCCATGGAGACGACCGAGGGGACGGCCGCCGCACTGGCCGCATTCATCGGCCTGACCGGGGACCCGGACAGCCTGACCCGGCTGGGCGATCTGTACGGCCGGATCGGATCCCTCGAGGTCCGCGAGGCCGCCCGGCGCCATCTCAAGCCGTCGGCTGCGGCCATCGTGACCCTCGCCGCGGGTTCCCCACCGGCGCCGCCCGAAGCGGCGGAAAAGGGCGCCGGGAATGCCGGCAGCCCCGGCGCGGAGGCGGCGAAATGAGCCCGCGCCTCGCCGCCCGCTTCGTCGCCTTCCTGCCGCTCGCTCTAGCGCTTGCCCTCCCGGCCTGCCGAAGGGACGATCCCAAGGCTCTCGGCCTCGAGCTTCTTCCCGTCGATGGAAGCCCGTTTGTCGCCCTCCGCGTCCAGCTTGAGGTCGGTTCGGCCTTCGACCCGCCCGGAAAGGAAGGCCTGTGCCGCCTGGCTTGGACTCTGCTTCAGACCGGGGGCAGCCGCACTCGCGGAGCCGGCGATCTAGCTTCGGCTCTGGCACCCACCGGCGCGGCCATCCGGCTTCAGGTGGACCGGGAAGCTTCGGCCTTTTCGGCCCTGGTCAAGGCCGCGGATCTGGAGGCCTTTTATCCCGTCTTTCGGGAAGCGCTCCTCGAGCCGGGCTTTCGGGAGGACGACTTCGAGCAGGTCAAGACGGCCCAGCTCGGCTCGCTCCGCGAATTGGCGGCCGGCGGGCAAGACGACGCGCTGGCCGAGAATGTTCTGAAGCTCATGATCGACGGCGGCGGCCCCCGCTCCCACCCGGCGTCGGGCTGGGAGGAATCGCTGGGCTCGATCACCCTCGATGAAGCCCACGCGTTTTACGCCGAACACTTCGTCCGCGGCAATGTCACCATCGGATTGGCGGGAGGGTTCCCGGCCGGGTTCGCCGAGCGCATGGAGAAGGACTTCGCCCGGCTTTCACCGACCTTCACGCCGCGACTGGTCCCGGCGCCGCCGCCCGCGCACGACGGCATCGAAGCCGTGCTGGCCGAGCGCCCGGGTTCCGCGGCCGCGATCGCCCTGGCTGTCCCCGTTCCCATAACCCGGGCCGACGACGATCTCTTCGCTCTTTGGGTCGCGGCGGCCCACCTGGGAGAGCCGGGGCTTCTCCTGGGGCGGATAAGCGCGGACTTGCGCGACGAGCGCGCCTTGGCGGGGGGCGGGATAGCTTCCGCGGCCCACGCCGATTCCGACGCCGAGGCCTTCCCGTCGCCCGGACTGCCCCGCCGGACGGAGCGTTTCATGATCCGGATCCGGTCGGTCGATCCGGCGAAATGCCCCCTTCGTGGTCCATTGGATCATGAACGAGCTGCGCATCCTGGCCGATGACGGCCTGACCGAAGAGCGGTTCGCCTTGATCCGGGACAACCTTCTCGGCTCTCTCGGCCGCCGGTCGCCGTTCGCTCGAGGATCGCCTGGCCTTGCGCATGGAAGCGCAAGCCCTGGGTGCGGAAGCCCTGCTGACCAGGGCCGCCCGTATCCTGCCGCGTCTTTCAGCGGGCGACGTCCGCGCCGCCGTGCGCAAGCATCTCGCCCCAGGCGGCATCTTCCTGGCGATCGTAACCGACAGCGCCGCGGCCGTCCGGGAAGGGCTGTTGTCCGCCTCGCCGCCCCTCCCCCTGCGCCCGGCGGCCGTCCTTGTCGTCGCGGCCGCGGACTTCATCCGCTCCGGCGGACGGCCGAACCATTGAGCGCCGCGTCGACGCCGGATGATCGATCCGGTACAATAGGAAGTAAGCCCGGGGTATTAACAGGGCTTATACTGAGCGGCGCTTCATCCCCCGATTTAAAATCGGGGTTCGAGCGCCCGAACGTACCGAGGAGGCCCCGCCATGTCCATCCGCCGCCGTCGCACCGTCTTGAGGATCGCCCTGACCGCCGCCGTGCTGGCCGCCGCGGCAGCTTCCGTGCCGGCCGCGCAGGACCTCCTGCGCGAGCTCGGCCGGGCGCAGGACTACACGGCCGCCCGCGTCTCGTCCTATGACCGCAGCGGCGGGAACAAGGACTCCCTGACCATCCCGCCGGGCGGGACGGCCGTGCTGGCCGACCTTCAGGGCCCGGGGGCGATCCACCATATCTGGGTGACCATCGCGGCCGAGGCCTTCTACGGCCGCAAGATCATCCTGCGGATGTACTGGGACGGCGAGACCGCGCCCTCGGTCGAGGCCCCGATCGGCGACTTCTTCGGCGTCGGGCACGGGCTCAACCGCAACCTCGCCTCGCTGCCGATCACCAACACATCCGAGGGGCGGGCCCGCAACTGCTATTGGTCCATGCCCTTCGCCAAGTCCGCCCGGGTCACCGTCACCAACGAGGGCCGGAGCGAAATCCCCGCCTTCTACTATTACATCGACTACCGCAAGCTGCCCACGCTGGCCGAGGGGACGCCGACCTTCCACGCCCAGTACCGGCAGGAGATCCCTCCCGCGGCCGGGAAGAACTACCTCATCCTGGAGGCCGAAGGCCGCGGCCACTATGTCGGCTGCAGCTTCAGCGTTCTTCAGAAGGGCCTGGGCTGGTGGGGCGAGGGCGACGACATGATCGCCGTCGACGGCGAATCGCTCCCCCTCGCTCCACGGCACGGGCTCGGAGGACTACTTCTCCGACGCCTGGGGCATGCGCGAATCGAACGGACTCTTCTACGGCTGCCCGCTGCAGGAGGAGGACTTCCAGGCCGGCTCCAAGGCCAGCGTCTATCGCTTCCACATCCCGGACCCGGTGCCATTCAAAAAGAGCATCCGGGTGACCATCGAGCACGGCCACGCCAACGACCGGTCGGACTACGACTCGTCGACCGCCTACTGGTACCAGGCCGAGCCGCACAAGCCGTTTCCCGCCCTGCCTCCCGTCAAGGCCCGGCTGCCGTATGCCCTGGAGCCGCCCGACAATTTCGTCCTCCCCGACTGGCGCAAGGCCGAAGGGGCCGAGTTCAATGTCTTCGAAAGCGCCGACGGATCGGTCAAGCTCAAGTCCGCGAGGCTCCTGGCGACGCTGACGTCCTACTACGGCCCGTCCGGCGCCCGCTTCCCGGTTCTCTCGACGGACGGGGCGGGGCTCGGGACGAGAGCCGAGCTGATCTTCGACGTAGCCGTCGCCGACCTCTACGACCTGGACCTCTACCTCATGCGCGGCCCGGCCATGGGCGACTACGAGATCGCCGGATGCATCAGCGGCGCGGCGCAACTGAAGACCGAGCCGGCCGTATTCCAGGGCTATGCCGCCGAAAGGGAATTCGCGATCCTGCCGCTCAAGGGCCTGCGCCTGGAGCCAGGGCAGACATCCCTGATCCTGCAGGCCGCGGCCCGTAACGCCGCCGCTTCCGGCACGGAGCTCGGCCTCATCGGCTATCGCCTGGCGCCGGCCGACCGCAAGTTCCTGGCCGATTGGAATCTGGCCGGCCCGTTCGACGCCCCGGACATGGACTCTCTGACGACCGTCTTCCCGCCCGAGAACAAGGTTGATCTGGCCGCGACCTACCCGGGAAAAGGCGGCGCTACGGCCCGTTGGAAGAGAATCAAGGCCGCCGCCTCCGGATACGTCGACCTGACCCGGCTGATGCAGCCGAACGAGCAGGTCGTGGTCTACGCCGTGGGCTGGGTGCGATCGCCCGAGGACGCCCCGGCCCATCTGCTGCTCGGCAGCGACGACGGCGTCAGGGTCTGGATCAACGACGCGCTCGTCCACACCAACCCGGCCTACCGCGCGACCGAGGTCGACCAGGACCGGGTCGCGGTGCGGCTGAAGAAGGGCTGGAACAAGGTCCTGCTCAAGATCCTGCAGGGCGCCGGAGGCTTCGGCTTCCAGATCCGCTTCGCCGACCCGGACGGCAAGCTCGTCTGGAGCGCGGAGCCGCCGCGGGATTGAGCGGAAAGGCGAGGAGCTCGGGAATGACAGGCTCGGCAGTCCTCATTCATACATTCGCGGCGCGAAACCCCGATTTTCAAATCGGGGTAAAGGCGCCACTCAGTATTAACCCGATAAATACCCCGGGCTTCAGCCCGGGGTTATCGAACGGGTTTATTCAAGAATGAGGGCAAGGACGACGGGAACAGGAGCGAAACGCGGACCGGCCGTCTGGACGGAGGCCGAGGGTACTGTCCTGGCCGGGCTGAAAGCACCGCTCGACGTCCAGCTCTGGCTGAACGGGATCGCCTACGACCCGGAGCCGGGGACGGCTTCGCCCCGCCGCGTGCTGCGCGAGCGCCGGGCCAACTGCTTCGAAGGGGCCCTGTTTGCGGCCGCCGCACTCCGCTTCCACGGCCGCCGCCCGCTTCTCGTCGACATGCGCTCCCACAACGACGACGACCACGTCCTGGCCGTCTTTCGCGAGAACGGGGCCTGGGGCTGCGTGGCCAAGTCCAACTTCACCGTGCTGCGCTTCCGCGAGCCCGTCTACCGGACGATCCGCGAGCTGATGGCTTCCTACTTCGACGTCTTCTTCAACGCCATCGGGGAGAAGACGCTGCGCGAGTACTCCGTCCCGTTCGACCTTTCGCGCTTCGACAAGCGCGGCTGGATGACCGCCGAAGAGGACATCAGCTGGATCGGCGACGAGCTGGACAAGGCCCGCCACACACGATTTTTGACGCCGGCCCAGCTGCACGACCTGCGGCGCACCGATCCGGCCCTGGTCCAAGCGGGGCTCGTCGGCGCCGACCCCAAAGGCTTGTTCAAGCCCAAGCGCTGAAGGCTTTCGGATCGCTTCGTCGGTTCCGGGTCAAGCGCCCGCTTCGATTTCCCGAAAGGCTTCGCGGATCCAGTCCCAGGCCTGCCGGACGTGACGCTCCTCGGTCGCCCGGGCCCCGACCACCATCCGCAGGCTGAAGCGCCCGCCCAGCACGGTGTGGGTCAGATACATCCGGCCCGAGGCGTTGAGCCGCTCCATGGCCGCGCGGTTGAGCCGGGTCAACCCGTCTTCGTCGCGGCCGTCGTTGCGGCGGAAGCAGACCAGACCGAAGGGCGACGGCGCCAGGACATCGTAGCCGGGCTCCGCCTCGACCCAGCCGCGGAACAGCCCGGCCAGGCGCTGGTGCTCGCGGACAAAAGCCCGCAGCCCCTCCTCGCCGTACGAGCGGATGACGAACCAGAGCTTGAGGGCCCGGAACCGGCGGCCCAGCTGGACGCCCCAATCGCGGTAGTTCTTGACGTAGGGGTCGACCCCGGTTTTGAGATACTCGGGATGGATCTCGAAGGTCCGGATGAGCGCCCCCGGGTCCTTGACGAAATAGGCCGAGCAGTCGAAGTTGGTCAGCATCCATTTGTGCGGGTTGAAGACGAACGAGTCCATCCGCTCCGCCCCGTCCAGGATCCAGCGGTTCTCCGG
This sequence comes from Candidatus Aminicenantota bacterium, assembly GCA_963803915.1. Classification (GTDB taxonomy): domain Bacteria; phylum Acidobacteriota; class Aminicenantia; order Aminicenantales; family UBA4085; genus UBA4085. The sequence continues at coordinate 139,298 of CAWDOL010000008.1, forward strand.
GCAGAGCGCGGCCGTCCCGGCGTAGGCGGCGTCCACATGGAGCCAGAGGTCGTGTCGGGCGGCGATCTCGCCGATCGGCCGGAGCGGGTCGACCGCGGTCGATGACGTCGTGCCCAGGGTGGCGGCCACGAAGGCCGGTTGGAAGCCCGCCGCCTTGTCCCTGCGGACGGCCTCCTCGAGCGCCTCGGGAATCATGGCAAAGTCCTTGTCCACGGGCACGAGGCGGAGGTTCTCGCGGCCGAAGCCGGCGATCTTGACGCCCTTCTCGAGGCTGGAATGCGTTTCGCTCGAGGCGTAGACGGTGAGAGGCTTGCGCAGGCCCTTCTCGTTGGACTCGAACCCGGTGGCCCGCTCACGGGCCGAGAGCAACGCGCACAGCGTCGCGGTCGAGGCGGAGTCCTGGATGACCCCGGAAAAGCCCTCGGGCAGACCGATCATGCGCCGCAGCCAGTCCAGGACCCGATCCTCGAGCTCGGTCGCGGCGGGAGAAGTCTGCCAGATCATCCCCTGAGCCCCCAGGCCCGCCGTCAGCAGCTCGGCCAGAATGGATTCGGGGCTATTGTTGGCGGGGAAGTAGGCGTGCCAGTTGGGATGCTGCCAATGGGAGATCCCGGGGAGGATCAAGCTCTTGAAATCGTTGAAGATAACGTCCATGGATTCGCCCTCCCGGGGCGGCTCCAGGGGCAGCTGGGAGGCGATCTCGCCCGGCGCCACCCTGGACCGAACGGGTCTTTCTTCAATGTTTTCCAGGTAATCCGCCACCCAGTCGATAAGCTCGTGGCCGCTCGTCCGGAACCGGGAAATGTCCATGGGCGCCTCGCAGAACCAGAAATCCGGCTCCGGAGGCCTTTGCGGGCAGGCCGCCGGGAGCCGTTTCGGACGGAATAGCGGGTCGAATTCTAGAACAAGCCGGCCCTCCAGTCAAAATCGGGGGGAAAAAAGCCTTGGGAAGGACTTCTTACGGTAAAAAAATGCCTTTTCCACCCGTATTCCCCCCTGTTAGGGCCGGTTGGGACCGGGAAATGGAATTTTTCAATAAAATTAACAAAAAGATTGCTAAAATGGGGAAACCTATGATATAATGTTTTATGTAATCAACGATCGGGGGATCGAAAAATCAAACCGCAGGCTAAGTTTTTTATTATCTTTGCCTTGTAGACTTTTTCATCCTCCCCAGCTTCCCCCTGCTCATCTCGTCGGCCTCTTCCCGTTTTCCCGCAGCGACAATTTTCTGCAACCTTCCCGCGATAGGCGGCGTATATATCATTGAGACGAGACAAATGATGCGCCATCGAGATTACAACAGGATCGATCGCGAGACGCACCTCCTTTTTCCCCTCCTCTAACTTCCATTCCCTTCGACCGGCCGCCTTCCTCGCGCCAGCGAGAAGGCGGCCGGATTAATTTAAGCCCTTCGCCAATTCCGGGGAGATTAGGACGGTTCGGGGTGCGCCGCTGGGGGCAGCGGCATCATGCCGCATGAGCGGTTCCTTCTTCAAACATGATCTTAGCGAGGGGACAACGCGGCAAGATCGGCCAACGGCGAAATCGCAAGGCCGACGCCTTTTTCCATAACTCTCTGAGGGAAGCCAACGGCCGCCGAGGACTGTTTGAGCCAGGAAGGAACAATCGAAGAAGAGACAGAGTGGGAAGGCATGCAAGTCAGTTCAGACGAACATGCGAGTTCCGAGGCGCCGAAGAGAGCTGTGGGAAAATTAAACAGGAGCTTGCCGCCCTCATTCGGACAGTCGGAACGACTATCCGAATGAGGACCGCGCAAAGCCTGGCCGGGACGATCAATGCGCCGTCAATAGCGTTTGGATCGAGGAAGTAAAAGGAATCCGATCACGGAGCATAGCACCGTTGCCCCCGACGGTGACTCCGAACCGGCCTCCCCGGAATTGGTGAAGCACCTTTAAAAGGCGAAAAAATCGTTGACAGGCGCGGGCGCCCCGTCTATTCTTGGTGGGCGGACCGGCTGCTTATGCGGCGGGACCGCCGGGTTCGAAGGTAGGGAAGTCCGTCACAAGCGGACGCAGCCCCCGCTACTGTAATCGGGGACGAATCCCGGACGATGCCACTGCTCCGGCGCGATGCCGTCGGGGTGGGAAGGCCCGGGAGGAGGACGATCCGAGAGCCAGGAGACCTTCCTCGAGCCGTGCGACCCGGCTTCGTGGGGAAGCCAGGGCGGATTTTTTTTGCGGGGGCGCTTGTGGAGGCTTCCATGAATCGCGCCGCCGCCGTACTGACCATCCTGGCCCTCATCATCATCCTCGCCGTCCCGTCCGTGTCGGCCCAGGAGTCTGCGGAAAAGAAGGACCAGACGATCCCGCCCCTCCGCCACGAGGTCGTCGTCTCGGCCACCCGTGTGGAGACGCCGGTTAAGGAGGTCGCCAGCGCCGTCACCGTCCTGACCCGTACGGACCTCGACCGCTCCGGACGCTCGACCGTGCTGGAGGCCGTCCAGGACTCGCTCGGCACGACCGCCGTCCGGAACGGAGGCCCCGGCGGATCCTCCTCGATCTTCCTGCGCGGCGCAAACTCCGAGCATGTTCTCATCCTGCTCGACGGGGTGGCTCTCAACGATCCCATAAACCCGTCGCGCTCCTATGACCTGGCCCACCTCTCCCTCGATAACGTCGAACGCATCGAGATCCTGAGGGGGCCGCAGAGCACGCTCTACGGCTCGGACGCCCTGGCCGGTGTGGTCAACATCATGTCCCGGCGCGGAGCCGGCAAGCCTTCGATCACGCTGGAGACATCCGGCGGATCCTACGGCACGCTGCGGAGCTCCGCCTCGGCGGCGGGGAGCACCGGCCGCCTGGCCTATTCCTTCGGCCTGTCCCAAGCCTTGACCCAAGGTCTGTCTGCCGCTTCCGATGTCTACGCCGGCAATACGGAGCCGGACGGGTACCGCAACCTCACCCTGTCCGGCAGCCTGGGCTGGACGATCTCGCCCACGACCGAGGCCGGCCTCGTCTTGCGGGCCGTCGAGGCCCGCTCGGACATCGACGGGTTCGGCGGCGCGGGCGGGGACGACCCCAACAGTCGGCAGGATTACCGGTCCGGGCTGATAAGCGCACGAGCCCGGACGCTTCTTCTCGAGGGCCGCTGGGAATGGAAGGCCTCGGCGTCCTACCTCGGCTCGGGTCGGGACCACGAGAATCCCGTCGATCCCCTGCATCCTCTCGATTCCGAGACGGGCCGCTTCCGCAGCCGGCTCTTCAAGGTCGACGCGCAGAGCAACCTCTTCCTCTCCCCCGCCCACACCCTGACCTTCGGCGGAGATTGGCAGCGCGAGGAGGGCGAGTCCGGCTACCGGTCCGAAAGCGCTTGGGGCCCGTACGACAGCGCCTTCCCCGACCGCCGGGCTGAACGGGCCGGCTTGTTCGCGCAGGATCAGCTCCGCATCGGAGGGCTGTTTTTCGCCACCGCCGGCGCGCGCCTCGACGCCCACGGCCGGACCGGGACGTCCTTGACCTACCGCATCGCCCCGGCCCTGGTCGTCGACGCTACGGGGACGCGCCTCAAGGCCACCCTGGGCACGGGCTTCAAGTCACCCTCCCTCTACCAGCTCTATGCGCCGGGCACCGCCTGGGGCCCGATCGGCAACGAAGCTCTCCGGCCGGAGAGGAGCACGGGCTGGGACGCGGGAGTGGAGCAGTCGTTCGGCGACGGACGAATCCTGGCCGGGCTGACCTGGTTCCGGAACGACTTCCGGGACCTCGTCGACTTCGACAACAGCCTCGGCTACGTCAACATCGGGCGGGCCCGGACGGAGGGCCTGGAAACCTTCGCCCGCTTCCGACCCTCGGAGGCCGTCGATCTCCGCCTCTCCTACACCCGGATGAACGCCCGCGACCTGGACGCCGGCACGGCCCTGCTTCGCCGGCCCAAGGACAAGGCCGTGGTCGAGGCCTGGTGGCGGCCGCTGCGAAGGTGGGAGATTCGCCTGTCGGCAGCCTACGTCGGGAGCCGGGCCGACAAGGACTACTCCGCCTGGGACGTGCCGACCGTGACGCTTCGCGATTATTTCCTGGCCGACGCCGACCTGGCCTTCCAGGCCGGCCCCCGCACCCGGCTCTTCCTGCGGCTGGACAATCTCTTCGACGAGCGCTACGAAACCGTTTATGGATACGGCACACCGCGTCTCTCGGCCTACGGCGGTGTCCGGCTGGGGATCGGGAAATAATCTGACCCCCCGAAATCTGGCGAAGAACCAAATAAAGAGGGTCATCCGGAATTCTGAAAAGGCTGTTCAGCTTAGGTGATCGACGAGAATTTTGACGGCGATCGCCAGCAGCACCAGCCCGCCGGCGATCTCGGCCCACTTCCCCGCCCAGCGGCCCAGGATGGGGCCGAGCTTGGTCCCGACGACCGTCAGAGCGAAGGCGACGATCCCGATGACCAGGGCGGGGTAAACGACCGGGACGCGGAGCGCGGCCAGTCCCAAGCCGACCGCCAGCGCGTCGAGGCTCGTGGCCAGGGACAGGACCAGGACGCGGCGGCCGCGGGTCTGGTCCAGGCACGAAGCGCCCGCTTCACCCTCCGACCCGGCCTTCTTGAACGCCTCGACCATCATCTTGCCGCCGATGAAGACCAGCAGGCCGGCTGCGAGCCAATGGTCGTAGGCCTGGATGGCCCCGACCACGGTGCGGCCCGCCGCCCAGCCCAGGATGGGCATGGCGAACTGGAACAGCCCGAAGTGGAGGCCCAGGCGGACGGATTGCGCCGGCGTGCAGCCGCGCATGGACAGGCTGACCCCGATGGCCACGGCGAAGGCGTCCATGGCCAGGGCCAGGGCGATACCGAGGACGACGAGGAAGTTCATGGGGGAACCCGATTTTACTAAAAAATAAGGGGTCAGGTCTTAACATTTGACAAAAAGCGTAAAGGCCCGACACCGGGGAAGATATCCAAGGCGGGGTCAAGCCTGTACGAAAAATGTCAACACCGTGGCGCCTAGGACGCTCCGGTGCGGAAGCCGATGTTAAGACCTGACCTCAATGGGTGTATAATATTTGGCCTTATGAGCGAGAGCATCGTTCTCCGGGGAGTCCGCGTCCATAACCTCAAGGGTGTGGACGTCGACGTGCCCCTGGACAAGCTGATCGTCGTCACCGGGGTCAGCGGCTCGGGCAAGTCCAGCCTGGCTTTCGATACCCTCTACGCCGAGGGCCAGCGCCGCTACATCGAGTCCCTCTCGGCCTACGCCCGGCAGTTTCTGGAGCGCATGGACAAGCCGGACGCGGACGTCATCGAGGGTCTGCCGCCGGCCATCGCCATCCAGCAGAAGGCCGCCACCAAGAACCCGCGCTCGACCGTGGCCACGGTTACCGAGGCCTACGACTACCTGCGCGTCCTCTACGCCCGGATCGGGACGGTTCACTGCCTGCAGTGCGGGCAGCCGGTCGGCCGGGACACCATCGACGCCATGGCCGACGCCCTGCTGGCCGGCCCGGCCGGGTCGAAGATCGCCATCAGCTTTCCTTGGCCGGCCGATAAAGGCCTGGCGCCCCTGAAGAAGCTCGGATTCTATCGGCTCGTCCGGGACGGCAAGGTGGTGACGTTCGACGAGGCGACCTTCGCCAAGTCCGAGACCCTGGACGTCTTCGTCGACCGGCCGGTCCTGGACCCCGCGGACCGCGACCGCCTGGTCGACTCTCTCGAGCTCGGGCTCAAGCACGGCGGCGGCCGGGTCGCGGCCGCGACCGAGGACGGCCGCGTCTGGCCCTTCTCCGACAAGCTGGAGTGCAAGGCCTGCGCCATCCCCTACGAAGACCCCTTCCCCAACCTGTTCTCCTTCAACAGCCCGCAGGGCGCCTGCCCGGAGTGCCACGGTTTCGGCGACCTGGCCGTCATCGACGAGGATAAAGTCGTCCCCGACCCCGGCAAGTCGCTTCGGGACGGCGCCATCGAGCCGTGGACCAAGCCCGTCTCCAAGGGCGTGATGAAGGAGATGCTGCGCGCCGCCCGCCGGCGCAAGATCCCCGTCGACATCCCGTTCGATAGGCTGGAGCCGGCCCAGCGGGACTTCATCATGAACGGGGACGGCGAGTGGTACGGCATCAAGGGCTTCTTCGACTGGCTGCAGACCCGCAAGTACAAAGTCCAGGTCCGGGTTTTCCTGAGCCGGTATCGCAAGTATGTGCCCTGCCCGGCCTGCAAGCAGACCCGGCTCAACCCGCGGGCCCTCAGCGTCAGGGTCGGAGGCCTGTCGATCGGGGAGGCCGTGCGGCTGACCGTTCAGGAGGCCCAGACCTTCTTCTCCGGCCTGGCCCTGCCGCCGTCAGAAGCCCGGGTGGCCGAGAAGCTCCTGGCCGAGATCCTGAGCCGGCTCAAGTTCCTGCTCGAAGTGGGCCTCGACTACATCACCCTCGACCGGATGACCTTCACCCTAAGCGGGGGCGAGGCGCAGCGGATCAACCTGGCCGCCGCCCTGAGCTCATCCCTGGTCGGGACGCTGTTCGTCCTGGATGAGCCCTCGGTCGGCCTTCACCCGCGCGACAACGGCCGCCTGATCCAGATCCTGCGCTCGCTGAAGGACGTGGGCAACACCGTTCTGGTCGTGGAGCACGACCCGGAGATCGTCCGAGCCGCCGAGCACATCATCGACATGGGACCGCGCGCGGGCGAGCACGGCGGCGAGCTCATGTTCGCCGGCTCGCGCGAGGAGTTCCTCAAGCGCGGCAACTCGCTGACGGCCCGCTACATGCGCGGCGAGAAGTCGGTGCCGCTGCCCCGGGCCCGGCGCAAGCCGGACCGCTTCCTGCTCGTGCGCGACGCCCACAAGCACAACCTCAAGCACCTCGATGTCCGGCTGCCGCTGGAGGTCTTCGCCTGCCTGACCGGCGTCTCGGGCTCGGGCAAGAGCACGCTGCTCAACGACATCCTCTACCAGGGCTGGGCCGGCGAGGCCCGGGACGGCTTCGCCGAGATTCGCGGCCTGGACTTCATCGACAAGATGGTCCTGGTCGACCAGTCGCCCCTGAGCACCTCGCCCCGCTCCATCCCGGCCACCTATACCAAGGCCATGGACGGCATCCGCGACCTCTTCAGCCAGACCCGCGAGGCCAAGGCCCGCGGCTTCAAGCCGGGCGACTTCTCCTTCAACACCAAGGGCGGCCGCTGCGAAGAGTGCGAGGGGGCCGGCCGGCAGGTCGTGGAGATGCAGTTCCTCAGCGACGTGACCCTGGTCTGCGAGGCCTGCCAGGGCCGCCGCTTCAAGCCCGAGATCCTGGACATCCGCTACAAGGACCGGACCATCGACCAGATCCTGCACACCACGGTGGAGGACGCCCTGGAGCTGTTCGCCGACCGGCCGGACATCGTCCGCCGCATCAAGCCGCTGGCCGAAGTCGGCCTGGGCTACCTGCGGCTGGGCCAGCCGACCACCACACTTTCGGGCGGCGAGCTGCAGCGGATCAAGCTGGCCTTCCACCTGATTCACGAGCGCGACCGCCGGGTGCTCTACCTCTTCGACGAGCCGACCATCGGGCTCCACCCCGACGACGTGGCCATGCTGCTGCGGGCCTTCCAAAAGCTGGTCGACGCGGGCCATTCCCTGATCGTGATCGAGCATAACCTGGACGTTATCAAGACGGCCGACTACGTCCTCGACCTGGGCCCCGAGGGCGGCGACCGAGGCGGCGAGATCGTCGCCCAGGGGACGCCCGAAGAAGTGGCCCGCTCCAAGCGCTCGACCACGGCCAAGTACCTGCGCAAAGCTTTGGCCTAGCCCTCGCAGGGCTCTTGCCCAGCACCGTACCCATCGGAGAGGATGATGGGTACGGTGATGGGTACGGTGTTTGACACCCCGCGCGGCGCTGTGCTATACAGCGCCCATGCCCCGCAAGCCCCACCGGACCTTCAAAAACGCCGGCGTGATCGTGCTTCTGATCACGGCTTCGGCGGCCTTTCTGGCCCTGGAGCTCATCACCCACTTCGAGTTCCTGCTCCACCTGGCGGCCATCCCGCTCGAGATTCTGCTGGCCGTGATTCTGGTCGAGCGCTATATGGAGAACCACGAGAGCCGGGAGCGGCGCCGGCACCTGATGTTCATCAAGAGCACCATGTTCCGGTCCGACATGCGGCCGCTGTTCATCAGCAACTTCCACGCCCTGAAATCGCCGGCCCTGACCATGGCCCGGATCAAGGCCGCCTCGCTGGACGAGCTGAAGGCCATGCGGGCGGCCGCCTCCGCCGTGGAGTACCGCTCCGCCGAAGCCATGGAGCCCGTGATCATGGAGTACGTCAAGGCGGAGCGGGTCTGGCAGTCCTTCATGGAACGGGCCATCGCCTACAACTTCGAGGAAGTCTTCTATACCATGATCGACATCCTCCACTTCCTCTACGACGTCAAGCTGTTCAAGGAGAGCAACCCCGACAAGCTGTTCATCCTGGAAGCGGAGCTGCGTGAGCCCCTGATGCGCCGGGCCCGCAAGGTCCTGCACGACGGCATCCTGGCCTTCCTGGACTATGCCGTCGAGCTCAAGGAAAAGACGCCGGCCATGTTCGACGAGGTCATGGCCGACTACGAGATGACCGAGCTGATCAAAGGCCTCTAAGGCCGCTCAATTCCCGAGCTGCGCGGGCGGCAAAGGCTCCGAGGGGATGGTCGAGCGCCGCGCCCGGCGGCGGCCGAAGTGGGCGATCCAATACCCGGCGAAGAAGCCGAGGAAGAAGATGAGCGGAACTAGGATGACCTGGGACATGGCGATCTTCCAGAAGAACAGCCGGTAGGTGATGACCTGGGTATTCTGGAGGAACAGCACGGCCAGCAATACGCCCAGGACGATCAGGACTATCATTTTCGTCTTCATGTCGATCCTCCCCGTAGTGACGGTATGCCCGTGATCAGAGCCATTTCTTGCGCCGGAAAAACACAACCATGGCCCCGCCCAGGCCCAGCATAATGCCCCAGATCAGGAAATACCCCCAGGGCCAGCGCAGCTCCGGCATGACGTCGAAGTTCATGCCGTAGACGCCGACGATGAAGGTCAGCGGGATGAAGATGGTCGAGATGATGGTCAGGACCTTCATGACCTCGTTCATCCGGTTGCTGATGCTCGACAGATAGGTCTCGACCATGCCCGAGAGCATGTCCCGGTAGGTCTCGATGTTGTCGATGACCTGGATGGTGTGGTCGTAGACGTCGCGGAAGAAGATGTCGGTCGCTTTTTGGATGAGGCCCGATTCGGCCCGTTCCAAGCCGGCCACGACTTCGCGCAGCGGCCAGACGGACTTGCGCAGGTAGATCATCTCCCGCTTCAGGCCGTGGATGGCATGCATGGTCTCCTTGCGCGGGTCGTCGACCAGCTCCTCTTCCAGCGTCTCGATCCGCTCGCCCAGCTTCTCCAGGACGGTGAAGTAATGGTCGACCACCGCGTCGAGAAGGGCGTAGGCCAGGTAATCGGGGCCGAGCTTGCGGATGCGGCCCTTGTTGCGGCGGATGCGGTCGCGGACCGGGTCGAACATGTCGCCCTCCCGCTCCTGGAACGAGATGACGAAGTTCGATCCAAGGATCAGGCTGAGCTGGTCGGTGCCGATTTCGGCCTTGGCCTCATCGTACTCCAGCATCCGGACGACGATGTAGAGCATGTCGCCCAGATCCTCCAGCTTCGGCCGCTGGGAGGTGGTCAGGATGTCCTCCAGAATCAGGGCGTGGAGGCCGAAATGGCCGCCGATCGCCTCGACGATCGCGGGGTCGTGCACGCCGTCGACATTGATCCAGGTCACCGTGGCCGTGTCCCGGAAGGCGAAGCACTCCCCGCAGGTGGCGGCCGTCTTCTCCAGGAAGTTTTCGGCGTCATAGTCCAGGACGGTGATGCGGGGCGTGCCGACCTTGGGCTCGCCGACGTAGACCAGGCTGCCCGGGTCGAGCCCCTTCTTGCTCGACCGCTTGGCCCCGTTGTGAAAGATGCGCTTGCCCGGCATCGCAGGTCACCTCCCGGCCCGCGGCGAAGGGCGCGGACGCAGCCCCAGGATATCGCGAATCGAACCCGAACGCCAGGCTCAGCGGCCGCGGCGCTCGGGCTTTTCCGGCTTCTCGGGCTTCGGCTCCGGCTTGACGCCTTCGGGCTTCTCCGGCTTCTCGGACGCCGCGTAAGCCGGCTCCAGCCCGACCTTGGCCCGGATCGCCGTGTCCAGCTCGTTGGCCAGCTCGGGCTTTTCCTTGAGCAGCTTCTTGACGTTGTCCCGGCCCTGGCCGACCCGCTCGCCGTTGTAGGAGTACCACGTGCCGGACTTCTCGATCAGCCCGACGTTGACTCCCATGTCCACCAGGTCGCCTTCGCGCGAGATGCCCTCGCCGTAGATGATGTCGAACTCGCAATCCCGGAAGGGCGGGGCCATCTTGTTCTTGACGATCTTGACCTTGACCCGGTTGCCGACGACCTGGTCGCCCTCCTTGAGGGCGGTCATACGGCGGACGTCCACCCGCAGCGAAGCGTAGAACTTGAGGGCCCGGCCGCCGGTGGTCGTCTCGGGATTGCCCAGGAAGAAGCCGATCTTCTCCCGGATCTGGTTGATGAAGATGAAGCAGGTCTTGGACCGGGCCACGATGGCGGTGAGCTTGCGCAGGGCCTGGCTCATCAGCCGGGCCTGCAGGCCCATGTGGGCATCGCCCATCTCGCCCTCGAGCTCGGCCTTCGGGACCAGGGCGGCCACGGAATCGATGACCACCACGTCCACGGCGCCGCTGCGGACCAGGACCTCGGCGATCTCCAGCCCCTGCTCGCCGTAGTCGGGCTGGGAAATGAGCAGGTTGTCGACGTCCACACCGATCTTGGCCGCGTAGCTGGGGCTGAGGGCGTGCTCGGCGTCGATGAAGGCCGCCTGGCCGCCCCGCCGCTGGGCTTCGGCGATGACGTGCAGGGCCAGGGTGGTCTTGCCCGTGGCTTCGGGGCCGTAGATCTCCATGACCCGCCCGCGCGGGAAACCGCCGATGCCCAGGGCCAGGTCGAAGGAGATGGACCCGGTCGGGATGGCCGGCGACCTTGAGGGCCGCGTCGCTGCTGGCCGAGCTTCATGACCGAGCCCTTGCCGTACTGCTTCTCGATCTGCGAGACGGCGGCCTCGATGGCCTTGGCCCGGGATACGGTCTTCTGTTCCATTTCGTCGTCTTTCATCGGATCCTCCCGGGATGCCCTCGGGCATCCCCCATATTTTCAGCTTTTCTTATAGCCGTTATGCGCCCGCGCGCAAATGATCAGCCCATGATGCCGGTGATCTCCCCGTCGTCGGAAACGTCGATCCTCTCGGCGGCCGGCGCCTTGGGCAGGCCGGGCATGGTCATGATCTCGCCGCACAGAGCGACCACGAAGCCCGCCCCGGCGCTCAGGCGGGCGTCGGTGACGGTGATGGTGAAGTCCCGCGGCCGGTTGAGGGCTTTGGCGTTGTCCGAGAGCGAATACTGGGTCTTGGCGATGCAGACCGGCACGGCCGCGAAGCCGTCCGCCTCGTACCGCTGCAGCTTCTTGCGGGCCTTGGGATCGATGACGACCTTGGCCGCGCCGTAGATTTTGCGGGCGATGGTCTCGATCTTCTCGGCCAGGGGAGCCTCCAGCGGGTAGAGGAACTTGAAGTCGGAGGGGTCCTTTTCCACCGCCTCGATCACCTGGTCGGCCAGCTCCAAGCCGCCGCGACCGCCCTGCCCGTAGACGTCGCTCAGGGCGTAGCGGAAGCTCTCCTTGGCGGCCAGGGCATCGAAGGCCGCGACCTCGGCCGGGGTGTCGGTCGGGAACTTGTTCAGGGCGACCACCAGGGGAACCCCGAAGAGGCGCACGTTCTCGACATGCTTGAGCAGGTTCTCGAAGCCGGCGGCGACGGCCGCCGTGTTCTCCGTGTTGAGCGCGTCGCTTTTGACCCCGCCGTGGTACTTGAGCGACCTCAGGGTGGCCACGATGACCACGGCCGCGGGCGGCGGGATATGGCCGGTGCGGACGACGATGTCCATGAACTTTTCCATGCCCAGCTCGGTGGCGAAGCCGCTCTCGGTGATGACGTAGTCGGCCAGGCGCAGGGCCAGGCCGGTGGCGATGACGGTGTTGGTGCCGTGGGCGATGTTGGCGAACGGGCCGCCGTGGACGAAGCCGGGATTGCCCTCGTGCGTCTGCACCAGGTTGGGCTTGATGGCTTCCTTGAGAAGCGAGGCCATGGCTCCGGAGGCCTTGATCTGGGCCGCCGTGACCGGCTTGCCGTCGGGGGCGTACCCGACCACGATCCGGCCCAGCCGGGCCTTCAGGTCGGGGAGATCCCTGGACAGGCAGAGGATGGCCATGATCTCGGAGGCGGCCGTGATGTCGAACCCGGTCTCTCGGCCGTATCCCCCGTTGGGATCGTTCAGGCCGACCAGGATGCTCCGCAGGGCCCGCTCGTTCATGTCCATGGCCCGCTTCCAGGTCACCTTCCGCGCGTCCAGCAGGGCCGCCGGCCCGTCGAAATGGAGCCGGTTGTCGACCATGGCCGCCAGGAGGTTGTGGGCCGCGGTCACGGCGTGGATGTCGCCGTTGAAGTGCAGGTTGATGTCCTCGCTGGGGTGGACCTTGGCCTTGCCGCCGCCCGTGGCGCCGCCCTTCATGCCGAAGACGGGGCCGAGCGAGGGCTCGCGCAGGGCCACCATCACCCGGCGCCCGCGCAGGGCCAGGGCGTCGGTCAGGCCCACGGCGGTCGTCGTCTTGCCCTCGCCGGCAGGGGTGGGGGTCATGGCGGTGACCATGACCAGCCGGCCGGTCCGGGCCGCCTCGGCTCCGACCGAGCGGGGGTCGATCTTGGCCTTGTATCGGCCGTATGGCTCCAGAATCTCGGGGGACAAGCCGAGCTTGGCCGCGATGGCCTGAATCGGCTCGACGCCGGCGGGAATTTTTTCTGCCATGGGGGGCTCTCCTCTTGGCGACTAGTTTAACCGGGAACGGGGGCGTGCTTCAACCGCTTTCCCATATCTTCCCTATCGGCTCAGCCCGAAAGCCAGCAGCTCGTAGTCCCGGATCAGGCCGTGGTCGGCAAAGCTGAAGTAGCGGTTGTTGCCGATGACCAGATGGTCCAGGACCTTGAGCTGCATGATCCGGGCGGCGAGCACCAGCTCCCGCGTGATCTCGCGATCGCAGGAGGACGGCTCGGGGTCGCCCGAAGGGTGGTTGTGGACGAAGACCATGGCGGCGGCGTTGAAGCGCAGGGCCTCGCGCATGATCTCCCGCGGGTAGACGGCGCTCGAGTCGACCGTCCCCTCGAACAGGGTCCGCTCCTCGAGGATCTGGTTCTTGGCGTCCAGGAAGAGCGCCTTGAAGCACTCCCTCTTGAGGTCGCGCATGGCATGGGTCAGGTACTCGAAGACCTCGCCGGAAGACCGGCAGTACGGCCGGGCCAGCATGCGGTCCTTGAGGAAGCGGCGCGAGACCTCCTGCACCAGCCGGATGCCGAAGACGTTGTGGGCCCCGATGCCCTCGATCCTCTGCAGGTCGCGGGCGTCGGCTTCCAGCACGCCGCGCAGGGTCCGGAACTCGCTCAAGGCCCGCCGGGCCGCCGCCCGGCAATCGCGGCGGGGCGTGCCCAAGGTCAACAGGAGCTCGACGACCTCGTGGTCCAGGAAGGCGTTGAGGCCCGCCTTCAGGAACTTCTCGCGCAGCCGGCCCCGGTGGCCCTCGCGGCCGTCGTCCGGGCGCGGCGCCTCGCTCCGGCCGTCCGGGAAAACGGGTTCACGGCCGTCGGCCGGCTGGTCCATGGTATCCCGGTAATCACTAGCGTCCCGTCTCATAGATTCCAATCCCATTAATCAAAGAATTTCCGGGACGCACAACTAGGGAGACGCTTGCCGGCCCGGTTTTTCGCACGACGGAAACAAAAATTCCCTTTTTCAGCCCCGGGAGGCGGCGGTGAACCGCTCCAGGGCCCGGCGGACGGCTTTGACCTTGGCGGGGGGGAGGTCGAAGGGCAGGATGCCGGTCCCAAGCATGAAACCGGGACGGACGGCCCCGACCGCCACGACTTCGGCCGCGCGGGCTTCAATCTCCTCCTCGGAGGCCTCCAGGAGGAAGCGCGGGTCCAGGTTGGCCCGGATGAGAACGCCGGGGTCCGCGACACGGCCCATGAAGGCCCCCAGGTCGGCCTTGTAGTCGCAGAGGATATTGTTCGTCCCGGTCTCCAGGATGGCCGGCAGGAGGAGTGTCGTGTCGCCGCCGATGATATACGGCACCAGCGGAATCCCGAGCTCGCGGCGGAAGTAGGCGATGACCCGGGCGGTCGGGGGCAGGATGAGGCGGCGATAGAGAGCCGGCGAGACGAGCGGCGGCGCGGCGTGCGAGTCAAAGAGGATGACGCCGAGGCCGCGGTCCGCGAAGGCTTTGCCATAGGCCTGGATGGCCACGGCGCAGAAGTCCAGAAGGGAAGCCGCCCAGTCGGGCTGGTCGAGGAGCGACAGGAGCAGCGGCTCGTCCCCCACGAGCTCCGCGGCCATGGAGAAGGGCGCGCTGAGGGCGCCTCGGACGAGGACCTCTCCGCCGACGTAGGCTTGCAAGCGCCGGCCCGCCTCGAGGAAGACCGACATGCGACCGCTTCGCTCGGGGTCGGGCAGCGGCAGCAGACCGACATCCTGGCCGGGGCGAAGCGGCCGCCCCGTGACGATCGGGACGTCGGAGCCGTCGAAGAAGCGGACCTTGGCCCCGGCCGCCTCGGCTTCCACATTGTAGACGTCCAACCCGACGGTCAGGGCATCCGGCTCGTAGACCTCGAGCTCGCGGGCCAGAGCCTGCTCGAGCAGCATGGCGTTGCGGGCCACGGCGGACGGGGTCGAGCCGATCAGGGCGGCCTTGTGCTCGTAGACGGCCGGAAGGAAGGGCGGCCGGTCGGCGGGCTGGCCCGCCAGCAGGGCCTTGATCCGTTCCATCCCGGTCATGATGCTTTCCGCCTGGGCGGCCGAGCCGGCGCAGCCGCCTTGAATTCCCGCAAGGCGCGACGAAAAGCCCGATAGGGCTCGTCCATGTCTTCCGCTTTGGACCAGCGGGCGATATCCTTCAAATCCGGTTTTTGGATCGCGGCGACAAGGACGGCCTGGGCCAGGGAGGGCTTGTCTTTCCAATGATAAAAAGCCGCCAGGCGATCCTTGACGCAGTCCGTCGGAGTCAGCATTTCGAGGCGGAGCCGGCCACGGCGACGGATCACGCATTTCCGAATCGGCTCTTCGCCGACGGAGGGCGGGGGCGGGAGGATTTCCACGAAATAGTCCGATTCCGGATGCGCAAAGCGGCCGGCCTCGAGACGAAATCCGAGGCTTTCCATGGCCGCGCGGATCGGGCCGGGAGGTTGGTGCGTGCGGAGAACGAAATCGAGGTCGTAGGACTGATACTTTTGCGACGTGTAGATCGCCACGCAAGCACCGCCGGTGAGTATCGCTTCGATCGACATCCGGTGGAGTCGATCGGAAACCTGGAAGGCGATGTCGATCAGGGATAAGGCCACGTCCGGCCGCTCCTATAACGGCTTCCCGGCCCGGCGGGGACGCAGCCGAGGCTCGAACCAGGCGCTTCGTTCCGATTCGCCGTAGAACAACAGCGCCTTCTCCAGGAGAGCTTTGAGCTCCTTACGAAAAGGATACCGGGGGTTGAACCCGTAGAGCCGAGTCCGGCCCCTCAAGCGACTGTAGAGGACGCCGCCCTTTTCCAGGTTGCGCATCTGGTACTGGACCGAATAGACGGGCAAGCCGAAAAGGCGGGAAAGCTCACGCGGGAAAGACTCCCCCCGCGACAGGACGGCGAGGAGAACCTTCTCCTTGACGGGGGAATCCAGAAGCGGCTCGAGCACGGCGCTCCCTTATAACAATATTTTGGTCACATGACCAATACTTTAGCCTTATACTACGGTTGCCTCCGCCGCGTCAAGAACAGTCAAGAACGGCATCAAGAACATCAAGAACGGCGATTTGACCCCCCCGGTGGGCTGTGATAAAAACGCGGCGAGGCGAGGAGAATCCATGAACGGCAACATCCCGACCCTGTTCGTGACCGGCCGCACGCTGCCCGAGGCCTGGGAGAAGGCCGTCCTGGCCTGCTGGCGCGAGGGGGCGGCGATCAAGACCGAGTACGACAAGCCGGGCGACCCGCCCAGCCGCGACTGTACGATGACCTGGGTGGTCGAGGAACCCTTCGCCGAGCCCCGCATCCACCGGGCCTTCCCCGGCGGGCTGGAGGACCTGGAGATCTACCGGCAGGAGGTCGTGGACGGCGTGCACGACCACTGGATCGCCCCGCAGGAAGGGAAGTGGACCTACACCTACCACAAGCGGCTCTTCGGCTACGAGATGGAGGGTGCTGAGATCGACCAGATCGAGGCCGCGGTCCGCAAGCTGGCCGAGACCGGCCACACCCGCCGGGCCCAGGCCATCACCTGGAACGTCAAGCACGACCCGCCGACCTACGATCCACCCTGTCTGCAGCGGCTGTGGTTCCGCCTGCTCGACGACGAGGAGGGCCGGCCCGTCCTCAACATGAACGCCCACTGGAGGTCGCGCGACGCCTTCAAGGCCGCCTACATGAACGTCTTCGCCCTGACCGACCTGCAGAGGCGGATCGCCGGCCGGGTCGGGGAGCAAATCGGGAAGCCCGTCCGGGTCGGCCGCTATGCCGACCTCGTCGACAGCTTCCACATCTACGGCTCCTACTTCAAGGACTTCGAGGGCTTCCTGAAGATGGTCGAGAAGCGCAGCTTCGAGGACCGGACCTGGGACAGCGCCTACGCCGAGCCGATGTTCGCCGAAGCCCGGGAAGCCTTGCGGCGGGAGAAGGGAGAAGGGCGCTGAGGCGCCGAAAGCCATGACCACCATCGACATCCTGCTGACCGCCTTGGCGGCGGCCGCCGCCGTCGCCACCATCGTCTTCGCCACCCTGGAGCGCAAAGCCCCGCTGTGGATCGTCAAGCCGGCGGCCACGCTCTCGATCATCGCCCTGGCCGTTTTGAGGCCGGGAGCGGAATCGCCCGCCGTCTACAAGGCGTTCATGATCGCCGGGCTCGTGCTCTCCCTGGCCGGGGATGTGTTCCTCATCGAGACGGACAAGCTCTTCAAGGCCGGGCTGGCCGCGTTCCTCGTGGCCCAGCTCCTCTACATCCGGGCCTTTTTGTCGGTGACGCCGGCCAAGGTCGACTTCCTGTCCGTACTCCCCCTCCTCATCTTCGGCATGTTCATGATGGCCATCCTCTTCCCCCACCTGGGCAAGCTCAAGATCCCCGTCGCGGTCTACGTCCTGGTCATCACGGTCATGGCCGGCCTGGCCGCCGACCGCTACGTGGTGATGGGCGGGACGCTGGCGCTGCGGGCCTTCGCCGGGGCGACCCTCTTCCTGATCTCGGACGCCATCCTGGCCATGGACAAATTCGCCAAAAAGATCCCCTACGGCCGGGCCTTGAACCTGGCCACCTACTTCGCCGCCCAGTGGCTCCTGGCGATGTCGATCTGATCCCGCCCTGCGGCCGCGGGCAGCGCACCGTCGAATGCCGTGCCGGCGAGGATTTCCGCTAAAACAGCGCCGGCACTCTTGCCTGTCGAGGTCAGAAGCCAAAAGACCGGCCCGTCGAGGATCGCGGCGGCGGCTTTATCTCCCGCCGTCGAGATCAGGACGGCCCGGCCGTCCTTGGACTCCCGGCGGGTTATGCCCGCGCCTGTGAATCGATCCAACGCCGCCGCGGCGGCCTCCTCAGACTTGACCCAGGGCGGGTAGGAGCCCTCCTGCAGACCGGCCCGTGATCCATTGGGGCCGATCATTTCGATGAGGGAGGGGTCCGGCCAGACGGCATTGAGCCTTCCGAAGGCGAAGCCTTTGGGCTTGGCAATCTGTAGTCCCAGCCAGGGATTGCGATAGACATCTCCGTCGATCGAGTACGGCTTGGCGTCTTCGGGAACTTCGACGAACTTGCCGTCGGCTCCGGTATACCCGAGAACCCGAATGCCGACGCGCCCGAGAATTTGCGAGGCGCCGCCGCCCATGAGCGAGCCCGCGCCTTCATAGAGGGAAGAAGAGCCTACGGCCACACGGGCGGCGTCGGCCACACCCGGCCCAACGACCGCGGCGTCGAGCGGCAGCCAGCTCTCCCCTACCTTGACTTCCGTCCAGGCATGGCCGCCGAAAACGCCCAAGACATAGACATAACCGAGGACGACCCGCGAAGGCAGGCCGGCCGCCCTGGCCATGGTCGCAAGCAGGGTGGCGTAGCCCAGGCAGGTGCCGTGCCGGTCCTTAAACAGCTCGGTCGACGGCGCCATGGCGATGCCCGCGTCAAAGGTCATATGCTCGGCCACCCAGCGCTTGAGCTTCAAGGCGGCCGGCCAGGCATCCGTTTCGCCCTCCAAAATCTTCGCGACCTCTGCCCGCAAGGCCGGGTCATCGGACTGGATGATGGAATTGGCGATCAGGAAGCTCCGTTCCGCTTCGGCCGGCTGGATAGGCAGGCGCAGGGGGCGGGGAGCGTCGGGGCGGCGGACTTCAAGGTCGAGCGTCCGGTCGGCATGGCCCAGGGACTTCTGATTATGGGTTTCCAGGTCGGGCCAATCGCCGTCCGCCTCGGAGCGGGAAAGCCGGACCTTCAGGCTCGCGGTCGTCCTGGCCCGGGGGATGCGAACGGAAGTCCGTATGATCGAACGCGAGAAGAGCTCCTCGGAGAGGGATCCGCCGCCGGCCGCCGCCAGGGCCTGCTCGCGCGTCGAGAGGATATACACGGCCTGGCCGAACGGCGTCGGCATCTCCTGGCGGACGACTTCGTGGCGCGCATCGAGCCAGGCGGTCGCCTTTTCCCCGGTTCCCTCCAGAACCTCTTCCGTCTTGATCGCTTCGATCGTCTGCCCTCCCGCCTCGATCCGTTCCGAGCCGAGGATGGTCCGCCTGCCCTTGGCCGGCTTCTCCAGCTCTCCGGCGAAGGTCTGGTATTCCAGGATGTCGCCAGGCTTCTTGAGCCGGGCCAAGGACATGCGCCGCATCGCCTCCGGACCGATCAGCTCGCCCGTATAGGGCACCGTCCGGGTATAGCTCTTGCCGCCCGCTTCGCTGCGCACTTCGATCATCCCGCTACCGATCGAAGCGTCGGATTTCATGGCCAAGGCAGACGCCTTGGTCTCGCTCGCCGTCCGCCGCAGCTTGCCGTCCGGGCCCTCCTCCGTGCGGGAGGAGACGCCCAGGTCCACCCGGCTGCCCAGCCGGTTGATGACCATGACCATGACCGATTCCGTAACCCAGCCCGACGCGGCCGAGCCGGAGACCGCTTCACGGTAGTAGCCGACGGGGGTTCCGCCCAGCGAAACGACGTACCAGCGCTCGACCGGCGGCGAGGCGGCGACTCGTCCGGCCGGGAGGAGGAAGACCGCGATAAGCGCGGCCAGGAGAAAATCCCAGACGAACGGCGACGGGCGGGCGGGCCGGCTCATTTCCCGACTCCCGCAGTCGGATCGAAAACGATCTCGGCCAGGACCGGATAGTGATCCGAGACGAAGCGCCCGTCCCAGACGTCGGCGATGACGCCGGTCCTGGCGACCGCAACCGGGCCTCGGATGAAGACATAATCGATGATCGCCCCCTCTCCCTCCCAGGGCAGGAAAGCATTGTAGGAGCGGCTCCCGCCGTAGGGCGGCAGGGCCGAAACGGCCCGCGCGTCGCGAAGCGGCGGCGCGGCCTCGTCGCCGGCGATCAGGATGCGATAGGGCTCTTCCTCGGACGTGCAGTTGAAGTCGCCCGTAACGACGGCCGGCCCCGGCCCCGCGATCTCGGCGACCTGGCGGCGTAGAAGCCGGGCTCCCTCCCGCCGCGCCAAGGGGCCGACGTGGTCGAGATGGGTGTTGAAGACATGGAAGGTCCGCCCCGAGGCGATCTCCTCGAAGCGCCCCCAGGTGACGATCCGGTTGCAGGCGCCGTCCCAGCCTCGGCTTCCGGGGACCTCGGGAGTCTCCGACAGCCAGAACGTGGCCTGCTCCAGCAGCCGCAGCCTGCCCTTGTCGTAGAACACGGGATTGAATTCGCCGCCGTCCTTGCCGTCGTCGCGCCCCAGGCCGAACCAGCCGTATCCGGGCAGCAGCGCTTCGAGGTCGGCGATCTGACCGCGCAAGGCTTCCTGCGCGCCGACGACCGCGGCCTCATGGAAGAGGATGGTCGAAGCGACGATGGCCTTGCGCGCCGGCCAGGCGTTCGGCCCGTCACCGGGGTTGTCGTACCGGAGGTTGAAGGTCAGGATGGGGAGGCCGTCGGCCGCCGGGGCGATAGCCGCGGCGGCGAAAGCCGCCAAGCCGGAAAGCGCGAGCACGGCGGCGATGAGCATGAGGGTTTGGGCAATTCGGCGCGGTGGGTGCATCAGGAGGTCCTCCCGCGGCCATCTTAAAACGAGGCGGCGGAAGCGTCAACCAAAGCGATTTATTGCTTTTTTTGGGCGAATTAATAAAGATGATCTTTGGACTTTCCGAACAGGGAGGAAAGCATGATCGCCGATTTCCGCCGCCGCAACCGCACCTCGAAAATATTTTTCGCCGTCGCACTCTGGCTTTCGGCCGCCGCCGGGGCTTTAGCGCTTGCGGCCGCAATCCCGCCCGCGCCCAAAGCGCCCGCGCCGGCTTCCGGGTACGGCTATCGCCTGCCCGACGGCCCGTTCGGTCCGCTATGGTGGGCCGAGGGGGCGTACAAGGTCATGCGGGATGATCCCTTGCCGGCGGCCAAGAGCCCGGGTATCTCCATCGCCGCCGCGCGGAACGAGTTCGAGCCGTTTCTGCTCGTCCTCCGGCCCGCGGCCAGGCTCGATGACCTCCGCGTCGCCGTCTCCGACCTGGCCGGGCCGGGAGGCGCCGTCCTGCCCGAGTCCGCAGCCTCCATCAAGCTCGTGGAATACGTCCGGGTGACAATCCCCACGGATGCTTCCGCCAAGCCCGGCTGGTGGCCCGATCCCCTGCCGCCCTGCGAAGGGCCTTTTTCGGCCCCCGGAGGCGAGAACCGTCCGCTCTGGATCACGGTGCATGTGCCGGGCGACGCCGCCCCGGGCGAGTACCGCGGCACGGTACTTCTGACCGCGGGAAGCCTCCGCCAGTCCATTCCCCTGGCCTTGACGGTGCGGAGCTTTGCTCTCCCCTCCCGGCCGTCGATCCGGTCCTCGTTCGGGCTTCCGACGGAGCACATCCGCCTCTACCACAACCTCGAGACGCGCCAGGAGCTCGAACAGGTGGTCGACCTCTATTATCAGAACATGCGCGACCATCGGATCGCCCCCAGGAATCCCTTCGAGCTCACCCCGATCGAGGTCGCCTTCACCGGACTGCCCTGGAAGGGCGGCGAGTTCGACGCGGGCAACCCGCACGCCGGGAACCGCTCGCTCAAGATCGCGGACGACAACCCCGCGGCCAACGTCGAAGCCTCGGCCGTATCCCCGATCCCGGTCGAGCCGGGTGCCTCCTACATGCTCGGCCTATGGGCCCGTGGCGCTGCCGAAGGACAGGACGTGACCGTGATGCTCGAGGCGCTGGATGCCGCCGGCCGCCCGGTCATCCCGCGTGCCTTCCTCAAGACTTTCAAGACCGGGACGGCCTGGAAGGCCGAGCGATTCGAAGTCCCCGGCTTCCCGGCCGAAGTCGCTTCGGTCCGTCTGCGCCTATTCCCCGCCTTTCGCGCCAACGCGGGCGCAACGACCGGAACCGCCTGGTTCGACGACATCGTCTTGAGCCGGGCCGGGTCGGACGTCAACCTGGTGCCGGGCGGCGACCTCGAGATGCCCCTCGAAGCGATCGACGTGAAGGCCGATTTCAGCCGCTTCGACAAGGCCGCCCGACGCTACCTGGACGAGTTGGGGTTCAGCGCCTACGACCTCGTCCTGCAGGGTTTGGGCACGGGCTCATTTTACTCGCGCCAAGAAGGCATCTTCGGAGGCTTCCGTCAGGGCACGCCCGAGTATGACCTTCTCTTGCGCCGCTACTTGAAGCAGGTCGAAGCCCACCTGGAAACGAACGGCTGGCTGGGCCGCGAATACATCTACTGGTTCGACGAGCCCGACCCCAAGGACTATCCCTTCGTCCGCGAGGGCATGCTCAACATCCGCAAGAACGCCCCCAAGCTGACCCGCTTTATCACCGAGCATCGGCCGGGGCCCGAGATCATGGACGTCTCGGAGATCGGCTGCACCATCTTCGACCGGGTCGATCCCAAGGCCGTGGCCGAGCTGGCCCCTAAGGGCCGCGAGTTCTGGTCCTATCTCTGCACCGGGCCGAAGAGCCCCTGGCTGACCCTGTTTATCGAGCACCCCGCCGTGAACCTCCGGATGTGGCTGTGGATGTCCTACGGCTGGGGGCTCAAGGGGATCCTGGTCTGGCGGGCCAACTACTGGACGAGCTCCAGCCTGTTCCCGCCGGGCGTCCTGCAGAATCCCTGGCAAGACCCGATGTCCTACGTGGTCGGCTACGGCATGCCCTTCGGCCAGCCCAACCTCTGGGGCAACGGCGACGGCCGCTTCCTCTACCCGCCCAACCGCGAGGCCGGCCTGGACAAGACCAAATACCTGACCGGGCCGGTCGACTCCGTCCGCTGGGAGATCCTGCGCGAGGGCATCGAGGACTACGAGTACTTCGTCCTGCTGGAAACGCTCGTTCGCGAAGCGAAGCCGGGCAAGCCGCGCGGGCGGCCGAAGCCGCCAAGCTGCTCAAGATCCCGGCTTCGGTCTTCGTCGACGGCAAGAATTACAATAAGGATCCTCGGGCGCTTCTCGACTACCGCAAGAAAGTGGCTGCGGCCATCGAGGATTTGTCAGCGTCCCGCTAGAGCTTCTCCAGGTCGAGAGATTCGAGGGCCGATGGGCGGCTGAAGCCTTTGGGACACCAGAGAAACGTTTCGAGATCGACCCGCCCGCCGGGGCCGACGGGCACGCCCTCGGCGCGCAATAATCGGGCCTGCTCGCGTCCGCCCCGCGCGGCGGGCAGGCTGATGACGCCGCGCGCGGACAGGACGCGGTGCCAGGGCAACCCCTCCGCCTCGGGCGAGGCATGAAGAATCCAGGCCACTTGACGGGCCTGGCGGGGATCCCCCGCCAGGGCGGCGATCTGGCCGTAGGACGCCACCCGGCCGCGGGGCACGGCCCTGATCAGCGCCCGCACCTTGCGGGTGAAAGGCAAGGCCCCGGCGGACGGCACGGTACGGCCTACTTCTTCATCAGCTTGAGCAGCTCGGCCACGGCCCGATCCAGCTGGGGATCCTGGCCTCGCAGAACGTGGCCGAGATCGTTGACCACAGTGACGTCCGGCGTGACCCCCCCGCTTGTCTCCAGGTCCTTGCCGTCCAGCGTATAGCAGCCCCACCAGGGCAGGCGGAAGCCGCCGCCGTTCATCAGTCCGGCACTGGTGGTGAAAATCAGCCAACCATAGGTGGTGTTGCCGACCACGAGCCCGCGCTTAAGGGACTTGAACCCGCTGGTCGTCATCTCGCCGTCGCTCAGGGTCATCTCGTTGGTGATCACCACGACGGGCTTGTCGGCGAACCCGAAGGTGGACTGCGTGGTTTCGCCCAGGCCGCGCTGGCGCCACTTGGCGTAGACGGGCTTCATCAGCGCCTCCAGCACCCGGTCGTGGACGTTGCCGCCGTTGTTGTAGCGCAGGTCGAGGATGAGCCCCCGCCGCGGCACGGCGTCGCGCTCGAGCTCGAGCAGGAAGCGGGTCAGATCGCCCATGCCCATGGCCCGCATATAGACATAAGCCGCCTGGTCGCCGGTCTGGGCTTTGACGGCTTCGCGGCGCGAGGCGATCCACTCCTCGAGCCGCAGGCCGTTCTCGGCCCCGGCGGCGATCGGCTTGACGGTCGCGGCGGCCGTCTTCTGGGTCTTGGGGTTGCGGAAAACCAAAGTTACCCGCTTGTCGACCTTGCCGTTGAAATATTTCCAGAAGTTGACGGCCGGGTCGAGAGCCTCGCCGTCCACGGAGACAAGCTCGTCCCCGGGAGCGACGACATCGCGGCGGTCGTAGAGCGGCCCGTTCTTGATGATCCGGGCCAGCACGGTCTTGCCGCCCTCGAAAGTCCAGTCCGCGCCGAGGTGGCCGCTGGGCTCGTCGATCCGCACGGTGCGGGGCATGTTGAACCCCATGTGCGAGGAGTTGAGCTCGCCGATCATCAGGTTGGCATAGTCGGCGAAGTCCTGGTCCTCGCGGACCTGCTTGAGGACGGGCCTGAACCGCTCGTAGAGCCCCTTCCAGTCGGCCTTATGGTGAGCCGCGTCGTAGTAATAATGGTCGAGGACGTAATAAACCTCGCCCAGCATCTGCTCATAATCGGCCGTCTTGTCGACCTTGATCTTGGTTTCGAAGGCCACGGGCCGGGCCTTGCCGGCAGCCAGGTCCAGGCGGCCGATGCGCCCGGCCGTCAAGTAGTAGAGAGCCTCGCCCTTCCGGTCGAGCTGCAGGCCGCGGAGGCTCTCCAGTCCGGACGGATGCGGCTCGTACCGGCCCCGCTCCTTCTTCTTGAGGCTGGTTTTCCAGAGGCGGCTGCGGCCGTCCATGGCCGAGACAAACAGGACGCTTTCGTCCTTGGGCAGGTAGACGAACTCCTGTTCGCTGCCGAGCGTCACCACCACAACCTCGGTCTGGCGGTCCAGGTCCTCGAGCTTGAGGATCACGGCGGCCGGGGCCTTCTCGGCCGGCTTGGCCTCGGGCTTGGCCGGCGGCTCTTCCTTGGCGAAAAGCTTGTCGAAGTCGTCCTCATCGAACTCGATGGGCCGGGGCTGGAGGAACAGCCGGTAGAGGTCCCATTGCCCGGTGAACTCGGGGAAGCTGTGCCCGGTCCGGTTGGAGCTGAAGAGCAGCGCTTTGCCGTCCGGCGTCCAGAACGGCGAGCCTTCATCGTAGGCCGTGTTGGTCATGACGAACGCCTTGCCGGTGGCGGCTTCGACGGCGAAGACGTCGGCTTGGCCGTTGCGCGAGGCGACGACGGCGAGGTATTTCCCATCCGGCGACCAGACGAAGTCGTCGGCGAAGCGGCCGCCGAAATCCATCTCGACGAGGAGGCGGTCGTCCTTGCCGTCCGGCCGGATGAGCCGCAGCTGACGGTGACCGCGGTAGTAGGCCAGCCATTGCCCATCGGGCGAAACCTGGAGGCCCCGCTCGTCCTCCGGTGTCGCGGTCAGGCGGCGGGGCTTCTCGCCGCCGAGAGCCGGCAGGGCGTAGATGTCGGGATTGCCGCCGGAGTCGGAAACGAAGAAGACGGTCCGACCATCTTTGTCCCAGTCCACACTCCCCTCGCGCCAGGGGGATTCGGTGATGTTGCGGGCGTAGCCGCCCTCGGTCGAAACGATGAAGACTTCGCCCCGGACGACGGCGGCGATCTTCTTGCCGTCGGGCGAGAGGCGAAACTCGGAAACGGGCGCGTTGTCGACATAGAGGAAACGGTTGTCCTTGGTTTCGGCCGGGGCCTCGATGGCCAGCCGGCGCGCCTCGCCGTTGGCCAGGTTGGCGGCCCAGATCCCGAAGTCGCGCTCGAAGACGGCCACGGGGGCCTTGGCGGCGACGGACATCCAGCGGACGTCGCCCTTGTCGAACCTGGTCACTTGGCGCTCCTCGGTGCCGTCGACGCCGGCCGTCCAGATGTTGTAGGTGCCGGAGCGGTCGGAGACGAAAACAACGCCCGCCCCGTCCGGCCGCCAATCGGGCCAGAAGGCGTTGGCCGCGTCGTCGACGATCTTGCGCGGCGTGCCGGAAAGGAGGTCGGCCGCCCAGATCTTGGCCGCGTTGGCGCCGCGGTAGCCCCGCCTCCACCAGTAGCTGTTCTCGGACCCCCAGGAGAAGAGGACGGACTTGCCATCGGGGCTTATCCGGCCGTAGGCGGCATAGTTCCAATAGGTCTCCAGGACGGGCGTCTCGGTCCCGCCGCCGACGGGCACTTTATACAGGCTGCCCGAGGAGGCGCGGCCTGATCGGAAGACGACAAACTCGCCGTCCGGCGTGAAATCCGTGGCCAGGTCGTCCCCCGAGTGCCAGGTGAGCTGGAGCGGCACACCGCCCGCAGCCGGGACGATGTAGACGTCGTTGGCCCCGTTGCGATTGGAGGTGAAGGCGAGCCGGGCCCCATCGGGAGACCAGAGCGGCTCCCTTTCGTAGGCCGCGTGATTGGTCAGCTGCCGAGCCCGGCCGCCTTCGGTCGGGACGATCCAGATGTCGCCCATATAGGAGAAAGCCACCTGCCTACCGTCCGGGGAGACGGCGGGATGCCTGGCCCCGATGAGGGCCTTGTCTTGGGCGAACGCCGCGGGGGCGATGGCCGCCAGTCCCAGAACGAACAGGCCGAGAGCGACGATCGGGCGCCGAAGCTTCATGGGAGGACCTCCGGAAGCGGTGATGAGAGGCACAAGCCCCTGCATTATATGCAAGACGGAATAGCCCAAACAAGCCTGCGGCGGGTTGCACGCCCTGAAGTCAGAAATTTCGCGCCGCGAATGTAAGAATAGGCGATTGTGACCGCAATTAGTGTTTTGTTATTGGGCACATATTCGAAAAACGCTTTTTATTTGTTTGTTATTAAACAGATACATTGTTTCAGCGCGACGTCACTCGGCTATGACAGAATATGTGTTCTTAAACAGAACACAATATTACATATAACATTCAGCGGTAAGTTGTTATATTTCTATTATTATGTCTTATTTACATATTTGATTATGTGGTTGGCACCTTGTTTGCTCTATCTTTATGTGACATGAGCAAGGACAGAGGAAACAAGACCATGAAAAAAATCATCGCCGCCGTCGTCATGATCGCCATCTCGGTATTCGCCGCCGCCGCCTCCGACTCCTGGACCAACGCTGAGGCGACCATCCTCTCCACCCCGCTCCCCGAAATGATTCCTTCCCCCCTGGCGGCCCTCGATCTTCTGCCCGATCCGGCCCCCAAGCCCGAATACGCCTCGATGAACCTGGACCCTTCCCAGGTCGCCATCAACCCCGGCCACCGCTACCTCGAGCGCAGCTTCCGCGGCTCGGCCTTCGGCAACACCATGTTCGACGCCAACCTGTTGGCCATGGTCGCCCTCAACGTCGGCGACTTCGTGTCCACCTCCGAAGCCCTCAAGTACCCCGGCCTGGCCGAGGGCAACCCGATGATGAAGCCCTTCGTCAAGAACCCCTACGCCTTCGCCGCCGTCAAGGTCGGCCTGACCGCCCTGACCTATGTCAGCCTGAAAGGCCTCTACAAAAAGAACAAGGCCATGGGCTGGATCGCCGCCACCGCCGCCAACCTCTTCCTCGGCTACGTCGTCTCCAACAACTACCGCATGATCGGCCTGGCCAAGGGGATGTAACATGACCGACAGCAAGCGATACTTGGATGGATTCCTGGAAGTCAGAAAAAGAGCCGGCGGCGGGAATCCCGAGCGGATGCCCACCCTGGACGAGCTGAAGAACGAATACATCGAATATCTTCTGGACCGGACGTTCTGGAACAAGAGCCAGACGGCGCGCATCCTGCAGATCTCGCGGACGGCGCTGTACGACCGGCTGTCGATGATCGATGCCGACGAAGTCGACGCCTGGCTGACGAAGACGGACCGTCTTTCCAGCCACTAGCTCCCCGGGAAGCCTTCGCCCCTAAGCGGGTGTGCGCCATTGGGCCGACGAGAGAAACCCGAGCCCCCGCCGGCGCCTTTATTGATCTTCGCCCGATTCCGTGGAGATTGGGGCGGTTCGGGGTGTCGGCCAACGGCGAAATTGCGAGGTTTTAGCCTTTTTTTGCCACTCTTCGAGGGAACCCAACGGGCGCCGAGGGATGTTTGAGCACGCGACCATCTGAGGGATTTGAGACTGAGTGGGTGGTCTTAATGATCGAGTGATCTCGAATGCGGAGTTCCGCAGGCGCCGAGAAGAGAAGCGAAAAAAGGCGTGAAAAAACCGAAGCCGCCGGGACGACACCCCGGACTGCCCTCCACGGAATCGGGCGAAAACCTTTTAAAGCGGCTTGAGGCGGCCCGACTTGGCCAGGAAATCCAAAACTTCCTTGACCCGCTGATCCTGATCCTTGGCGCAGACGAGAAGCGCGTCGGGCGTGTTGACCACGATCAGGTCCTGGACGCCGATCATGGCGGTGAAGCGGCCGGGATTGTGCACCAGCGAGCCCGACGCATCGAGCATCAAAGCCTCGCCCTTGGCCGCGTTCCCGTCGGCATCCCGTTCCCAGACGTCGAACAACGAGGACCAGACGCCCACATCCGACCAGCCGAAGTCGCCGCGCGAGACGACCACACCGCGCGCCTTCTCCATCAAGGCATAGTCGATGGACTGGGCCGGGATCTCGCGGAAGACGGCCTTCAGCCGGGCCGGCGAGGCGGCCCGCAGGGCATCCAGGATGCGGACCCAGTAACGGAAATAGTCCGGGGCGCACGACTCGAGCCGCTCGGCGAAGACCGAGGCCCGCCAGAAGAACATGCCCGAGTTCCAGAGGTAGTTCTTGGCTTCCAGGAAGGCTTTGGCCTGCTCCAGCCGGGGCTTCTCCTTGAACTCGGCCACGGGATAGATACTCGTCTCCGGCGGTGGCGAACCCGGCTTCCTTGTCGTATCGGATGTAGCCGTAGCCGGTGGAGGGGAAGGTGGGCGGGATGCCGAAGGTGACCAGACAATCGCGCCAGGCCGCCGTCCGGGCCGCGGACTTGAGCTTGCGCAGAAAGGTCTTGCCATCCCGAATCAGATGGTCCGAGGCCAGGACCGCCACTACGGCCTCGGGATTCCGCAGATAAACCGCGGCCGTGGCCAGGATGAGCGAGGGCGCGGTGTTGCGGGCGGCCGGCTCGACCAGGACGTTGGCCGCCGGGATCTCGGGCAGGAGGCGTCGTATGGTCGCGGTATGGGAGCGGCCGGCAATCGTGAAGACGTTCCGGGCCGGGATGAGAGGCAGGATGCGGTCCAGCGTCTCGCGAATCATGGCCGTCTCCCCCGCGATGGGCAGAAACTGCTTGGGGGACCGGCGGCGGCTCAACGGCCAGAACCGGGTGCCGCTCCCCCCGGCCATGATGACCGCCTTGAGGTCCGGGGCGGCCGCCTTCATTGGCCCAGCTTGTGAATGGCCTGGGCCACCAAGTCCTTGACCTCGGCCCGGATGGCCGCCAAGTCCGCCTCGGTCTCGGCCTCGAAGCGCAGCACCAGGACGGCCTGGGTGTTGGAGGCCCGGACCAAGGCCCAGCCCTTGGGGAAGCGGGCCCGCACGCCGTCGATGTCGATGATCGGCACCCTGGCCCGGAGTGCGGCCTTGACCTCGTCCACGATCCGGAACTTGACCTCGTCCGAGGCATAGACGCGGATCTCGGGCGTGCTGAAGGTCTTGGGCAAGTCCGACAGCATTTCCGACAGCCGCGCCTCGGACTTGGCCACCAGCTCGACCAGCCGGGCCGAGGCGTAGATGGCATCGTCGAACCCATACCAGCGGTCGGCGAAGAAGAGATGGCCGCTCATCTCGCCGGCCAGCAGCGCGTGCTCTTCCTTGATCTTCTTCTTGATCAGGGAATGGCCGGTCTTCCACATGATCGCCCGGCCGCCGTGCTTGGTGATGTCGTCGTAGAGGACCTGGGTGGCCTTGACCTCGGAGATGATGGCCGCGCCCGGATGGTCCTTGAGGACGTCGCGCGAGAAGAGGATCATCAGCTGGTCGCCCCAGAGCAGGCGGCCGGCATCGTCGACGACGCCGATCCGGTCCGCGTCGCCGTCGTAGGCGATGCCCAGGTCGGCCCCGGTCTCGCGCACGGTCGCGACGAGCGTCTCCATGGCCTCGGGCAGGGTCGGATCGGGGTGGTGGTTGGGAAAATTCCCGTCCATGTCGCAGAAGAGCTCGGTCACCCGGCAACCCATGGCCTTGAAGATCGGCACGGCCACGACCCCGCCGGTGCCGTTGCCGGCGTCGATGACGATCGACAGCGGTCGGGCGGGCTTGATCAACCCCAGGACATAGGCCGTGTATTCGGGGACGATGTCCAGGCGCTCCTCAGTACCGGGGCCGGCCAGGGGAAGATCGTCCGCCTCAATCAGCTTCCGCAGGTCCTGGATGGCCTCGCCGTAGAGCGTGTCGTGGCCGCACATCATCTTGAATCCGTTGTACTCGGGCGGGTTGTGCGAGCCCGTGATCATGACGCCCGCCTCCAGGCCCTTGTGGAAGATGGCGAAGTACAGCAGCGGCGTGGGCACGGTCCCCAGCGAGACGACCGTGCACCCGGCCGCCCGCAGTCCTTCGCGGAGCGCGGCGGCATAGGCGGGCGAGCTCAGGCGGCAGTCCTGGCCCAAGGCCACCCGGTGCTTGTCGCGGCGGCGAAAATAGGCGCCCATGGCCAGGCCGAGGGTGCGGACGATCCCGGGGTTCAGGTCCTTGTCGACGATGCCGCGGATATCGTATTCGCGGAAGATGGTCGGGTTAATGTTCAAGGCGTCCTCCCTTCAAGGCTTCGGTTCGATCAGAACATCTCCGTGCGCCACAGGTCGTGCAGGTGGATGATGCCCGCGGCGCGTCCTTCCTCATCCATGACCACGAGCGACGTGATCCGGCGGGCCTCCATCAGGTTGAGGGCCTCGGTGGCCAGGCCGCCGCGTCGGATGGTGATCGGATCGACGGTCATGCCCTTGGCCGCCGTCAGCTTGAACAGACCGCCGCGGTGGCGACGGACGAGGCGCCGCAGGTCGCCGTCGGTGATGACGCCGGCCAGGCGACCGTCCGCAGCGACGACGCAGGTC
Organism: Candidatus Aminicenantota bacterium; assembly: GCA_963803915.1. Classification (GTDB taxonomy): domain Bacteria; phylum Acidobacteriota; class Aminicenantia; order Aminicenantales; family UBA4085; genus UBA4085. Next base: position 169,976 of record CAWDOL010000008.1, read on the forward strand.
ATGCCCAGCCGCTTGCGGGTCATCTCCTCGACGACCTCGGCCATCGAGGCGTCCGGCCCGACGCGGGGGACGGCCTCGCCCTTGTGCATCAGCGAATCGACCCGCAGCAGCTTCTTGCCCAGCACGCCCTTGGGATGGACGCGGGCGAAGTCCCTTTCGCCCAGCCCCTTCTTGCGCATGACCGCGATGGCCAGGGCGTCGCCCATGGCCAGGGCGGCCGTGGAGCTCGCCGTCGGCACCAGGCCGCTCGGCCCGGCCTCGTGCTCGATGCGGGCGTCGACCACGACGTCGCTGTAGCGGGCGATCCGGCTGTGGCGGTTGCCGGTCAGGCCGATCAGCTTGACCCCGATGCGCTTGAAGAAGGGCAGCAGGTCCACGATCTCGCGCGTCTCGCCGCTGTAGGAGACGGCCAGGATGACGTCGTCCTTCAGGATCATGCCCAGGTCGCCGTGGCCCGCCTCCGCGGGATGCACGAACATGGCCGGCGAGCCGCAGGAGGCCAGGGTGGCGGCGATCTTGCGTCCGACCAGGCCCGACTTGCCCATGCCGATGACGATGACCCGGGCTTTGGTCCGGCAGATGAGGTCGACCGCTTTCAGGAAGCCTTCGTCCAATCGGGCGGTCAGGGAGGCCACGGCCCGGGCCTCGATCTCCAGGACTTCGCGGGCCGCCGCCAGAATGTCCTTCTTGGTCATGTCCGCCCCCGCAGCGCCGCCTTGATCCGCAGCAGGCTCTCGAGCAGGCGCTCCAGCCGGCTGAGCGGGAAGGAGTTGAGCTTGTCCGAGAGGGCCCGCTCCGGGGACTCGTGAACTTCGAGAAAAAGCCCGTCCGCCCCGGCCGCCACGGCGGCCCGGGCGATGGTCGGGATCTGGTCGGCCTCGCCGCCGCTCCACGTCCCCTGCCCGCCGGGCTTCTGGACGCTGTGCGAAGCGTCGATGACGACCGGGACGCCGAAAGCCTGCATGGCCGGAATGCCCGCGGACGTCGACGACCAGGTTGTTGTAGCCGAACGACGTCCCCCGCTCGGTCAGCAGGACGCGGTTGTTGCCGCGCGAACGGACCTTGTCCACCGCGTTCTTCATCTCGGCCGGGGACATGAACTGGCCCTTCTTGATGTTGACCGGCCGTCCGGTGTCCGCGGCCGCCGCCAGCAGATCGGTTTGGCGGCAAAGGAAGGCCGGTATCTGGAGCACGTCGAGGACCGCGGCGACGGGCTCCGCCTGCCAGGCTTCGTGGATGTCGGAGAGGACGGGAACGCCGACCTCCTCCTTCACCGCCCGCAGGATGTCCAAGCCCGCCTCCAGCCCGGGGCCCCGGAAGGCCGCGACCGAGGAGCGGTTGGCCTTGTCGAAGGAGGCCTTGAAGACGAAAGGCAGCCCGAGCCGCCTCGTGATGGCCTCGATGCGGCGGGCCAGGAGGAGCGAGTGGCGCCGGCTCTCGATGACGCACGGGCCGGCCATGAGGAAGAGCCCGGGCCCGCCGAGCGAAAGGCCGGGGCTAATGTTTACGCGTCTTGAGGCGGCGGGCATGGCTGGCTCCGATGAAGGCACGGAAGAGAGGGTGCGGCTTGAGCGGACGCGACTTGAACTCCGGGTGGAACTGGCAGCCCAGGAACCAGGGGTGGTTCGGAATCTCGATCAGCTCGACCAGCCCGTAGTCCGGATTCTTGCCGGAGATCCGCAATCCGGCCTCTACGAGCGGCTTCTCATACTCGGGGTTGAACTCGAAGCGGTGGCGGTGGCGCTCGTAGATCTCGGTCGTCTTGTAGGCCTCGTAGGCCCGGGTGCCCTTCTGCACGCGGCACAGGTACTGGCCCAGGCGCATGTTCCCGCCCAGGTCCTGGATGCCCTTCAGCTCCCGCCATTTGAAGAAGATCTTATGTTCGGTTCCGCCGTCGAACTCGGTGCTGTTGGCGTTGGCCAGCCCGGCCACGTTGCGGGCGATACTCGATCGTGGCGCACTGCATCCCCAGGCAGATGCCGAAGAACGGAACCTTGTGCTCGCGGGCGTACTGCACGGCCCGGATCTTGCCCTCGATGCCGCGGTGGCCGAAGCCGCCCGGGATAAGGATGCCGTCCGCACCGCCCAGGATCTTCTCGGGCCGGCCTTTCTGCAGCTCCTCGGCCTCGATCCAGTGGACGTTGACCTTCAGCCGATGGGCGATGCCGCCGTGATCCAGGGCCTGCTTGAGGCTGATGTAAGCGTCGCGAAGCCCCGCGTATTTGCCGACCAGGGCGATGTCGACTTCGCCCTTGGGGTTGCGGATGCGGCTGATCAGGGACTTCCACTGTTCCATGTCCTGCCGGCGCGGCTGCAGGCCGAGCTTCTTGATCAGGATGGTGTCCAGGCCTTCGCGGGCGAAGGTCAGCGGGATCTCGTAGACGTTCTCGACGTCGCGGGCCCCGATGACCGCTTCGACCGGGACGTTGGTGAAGAGGGAGATCTTGGTCTTGAGCTCGGGGGCCAGGGCCCGGTCGGTGCGGCAGAGCAGGATGTCGGGCTGGATGCCGATGGCCCGCAGCTCCTTGACGGTGTGCTGGGTGGGCTTGGTCTTGAGCTCGCCCGAGGTCCCGACGTAGGGGACCAGGGTCAGGTGGACGAAGACCGTGTTCTCCGGACCCAGCTCGAGCCGCATCTGGCGGATGGCCTCCAGGAAGGGCAGGCTCTCGATGTCGCCCACGGTGCCGCCGATCTCGTGGATGACGATGTCGTTGTCGGAGGTGACGGCGTCGAAGGCACACTTGATCTCGTCGGTGACATGGGGGATGACCTGGACGGTCTTGCCCAGGTACTCGCCGCGGCGCTCCTTGCGGATGATCAGCTCGTAGATCCTGCCGGCGGTCCAGCTGTGGTACTTGGTCGTCCGGGTCGAGGTGAAGCGCTCGTAGTGGCCGAGGTCGAGGTCGGTCTCGGCGCCGTCGTCGGTGACGAAGACCTCGCCGTGCTGGAACGGGCTCATCGTCCCGGGATCGACGTTGAGATAGGGATCGAACTTCTGGATGGTGATCTTGAAGCCGTGACTCTCCAGCAGGCGGCCGATGGAGGCGGCCGCGATGCCTTTGCCCAAGCCCGACAGAACGCCGCCCGTGACGAAGATATGCTTGCTCATGGAGTCCGCCTCAGCAGGAGATTTTCGACCTTGATTATATCCGTCGGCGCGTCGACGCTCAAGGTCGCGACCGTCGTCTCCACCATCCGGATGCGCAGGCCGCCGTCCAGAGCCCGCAGCTGCTCCAGCCGCTCGGCCGCCTCCAGCCGCGAGGCCGGCAGGCCGGCGAACCCGAGCAGGACGTCACGGCGGAAAGCGTATATACCGATATGCCGATAGAAATTGTCGTTTAGATCCGACCGCAGCGGCGCTCGCGAGAAATAGAGCGCATCGCCCCTCCGGTCTGCAACCACCTTAACTACATTGGAATCAGCGAGAAGCGCCGGGTCCGACTCGCGGATCATGAGCGAGGCCATGGCGGCGCCCCCCTCGATCGCTTCCACCAGGGCGTCGAGCATGGAGCCCTCGATAAGCGGCTCGTCCCCCTGGATGTTGATGATGACGTCGGCGTCCGTCCGGGCCGCGACTTCGGCCACGCGGTCGGTGCCCGAGGCGCAGGAGACCGAGGTCATCTCGGCTTCCGCCCCAAACCCGCGGGCGGCGGCCATGATCCGTTCGTCGTCCGCGGCGATGATGACCCGGTCGAGCCGGACGGCGCGGGATGCGCCTTCGTACACCCACTGGACCATGGGCTTGCCCAGGATCGGAGCCAATGGCTTGCCGGGGAACCGGGTGGCCCCGAAGCGTGCGGGTATGATGCCGATGGCCAAGCCGGACCTCACTGGGCGATGATCGACTTGATCTCGTCCTCGGACGCCTTCGTTTGGATCGCCTGGCCGGCCGATTCGAACGTCTGACAGTTCGCCTCGAGGTAAGCGCCTTCCTCGATGACCAGCTTGGGGGTCTGGATCGTCCCAAAGACGCGGGCGCGGGGATGGATCTCGATCTTTTCCGTGGCGACGATGGTGCCCTTGAACTCGCCGTTGATAAGGGCATAGGCGACGTGGACATCGGCCTCGACCTTGCCCCGCTCGCCGATGATCAGGTGGGAGTCCGATTCGATCCGGCCGCGGAAATACCCGTCGACACGGAAAGAGCCTTTAAACTTGAGCTCGCCGTTGAATTCGGTCCCATCGTCGAAGAATCCGGAAATCTTGGTTTCGTCGATCTTGCGTTCTTTGTCTTTCATGCCTGCGCTCCCTTGATGAGATCGTAGATCCGATTGAGGTCGTCCAATGTATAGTAATGAACCTTGATGACGCCCTTCTTGGCCGAGCCTTCGATCGTCACCTTGGTCCCCAGCGCTCGCAGCAAATCTTCCTGCACGGATTCCAGGTTCGGATCCATTCGCTTCTTGGCCCGCGACTTGTCCTCCGTCGTCCGGCGGCCGGAAGCGGCCGCTTCGGCTTCGCGCACGGACAGGCCCTTGCTGATGATCCGGCGCGCCAGCTCGATCTGTCCCCGCTCGTCCTCGACCGCCAGGATGGCTTTGGCGTGTCCCATGCTCAAGCGCCCCGCCCGGATGTGCTCCTGGATCTCGGCCGACAGCTTGAGCAGACGCAGGGTGTTGGTGACCGATACCCTGTCCTTGCCGACTTTATCCGCGACTTCCTGCTGGGTGTACCCGATATCATCCATCAAGCGATGGTAGGCCATGGCCACTTCAACCGGGTTCAATTGTTCGCGCTGCAGGTTTTCGATCAGCGAAATCTCGAGCTGTCCCTCACGCGGGATATGCCGGACCAGTACGGGTATCTTCTTGAGCCCGGCCTTTTGGGCCGCGCGCCAGCGCCGCTCGCCGATGATGATCTTGTAATGCCCAGCCTCGGGAACGACGACGATCGGTTGCAGGACGCCGGCTTCCCGGATCGACGCCGCCAGCTCGTCGATCGCCTCGTCGTTGAAATCCAGACGAGGCTGGTCGGGGTTGGCTTTGACGAGCTCGATGTCCACGTCGGCAAACTTCTCGTCCTTGACGATGCCGAACTCCTCGGGGATGAATGCTTTGATTCCCTTGCCCAGGGCTTTCTTCATTTCTTCAGGATCTCCTCGGCCAGATTCAGATAGGCCTCCGCGCCGCGGGAGCGGATATCGTAGAGCAGGACCGGCTTGCCGAAGCTGGGCGCCTCCGCCAGCCGGATGCTCCTCGGGATGACGACGTTATAAACCACGGTCTTGAGGGACTTCCTGACCTCGTCCGAGACCTGCTTGGAGAGGTTGGTCCTCTCGTCGAACATGGTCAGGAGAATGCCTTCGATGCTGAGCTCCGGGTTGAAATAGGAACGGACTTCGTTCAGCGTGTGAAGCAGGTCGGGGATGCCTTCCATACAGAAAAATTCCGTCTGCACGGGGATGAGGATGGAATCGGCCGCCGACAGGGCATTGATGGTCAGAAAGCCGAGCGATGGCGGGCAATCGATGAAAATATAGTTGAAGCGGGGCCTGGCACCGGCCAGCGTCTCGCGCAAGGCGTATTCGCGCCTCTCCCTGGTGTAGAGCTCGGCTTCGACGCCGGACAGCTCGGGCGAGCAGGGACAGATATAAAGGTTATCCATCTCCGTCCCGATAATGCACTCCATGATGTCGCGGTTGTTCATCATGGCCTGATAGATGCCACGGTTCGGCTCGCGGGCAATGCCCAAGCCCGCGGTCGCCATCCCCTGGGGGTCGAAATCGACAAGCAGGACCCGCTGTTTCTTCAAGGCCATAGCGGCGGCCAGGTTGATGGAGGTCGTGGTCTTGCCCACCCCTCCTTTCTGATTGGCGACGGCGACTATCTTGTTCATGGCTTCAAATTGTTCCACGTGGAACATTTCGTCCCGGCTTGGCTTTTTTTCTCGCGGCGGTGACATGGATATAGACGCCGAAAACGTCCGCCGGTGTCAATCCTGGCAATTTTTTCATCTCTCCGATCGTCTTCGGCATCGATTGGCCCATCTTATCCAACGCCTCCCGGGTCAAGCCGTGAACGGCTTTCAGGTCGAGCCCGGGCGGGATCCTCACACGGTCGACCTTGCGCAGCCGGGAAATCTCTTTTTCCTGCTTCCGCAAGTAGCCTTCGTACTTGATTTCGGCCTCGACATGGCGGGCTTCCTCATCGCTCAAAGGCTCCGGGAATCGGGCGTATTGTAGCACAGCGGGCCAACGGTTTTCAGGCTTTTTGAGGAAGTCGATCAGGGAGATGCCCTGGTTCTTGGCTGTCTTCATCCTTGTCTTGGCCAAGATCACGAAAGCGGCCTTGATCTTCGCGCGACGCCGGGTGAAAGCCTCATATACATCCGCGGGGATTAGCCCGATCTCGCGCCCCTTGGGCATGAGCCTGACGTCGGCGTTGTCGATCCGCAAATGGAGCCGCCGCTCCGAGCGGGAGGTGAAGAGCCGGTACGGCTCGGCGATCCCTGTCCCGATCAGGTCGTCGATGAGGACGCCCAGATACGACTCGCCCCTGTCGGGGATGAAAGGAGCTTTTTTCCCGATCTTCAGGGCAGCGTTGACGCCGGCCGCAAGCCCCTGGGCGGCCGCCTCCTCGTAGCCGGATGTCCCATTGATCTGGCCGGCAAGGTAAAGGCCGGAGAGAAGCTTCGACTCCAGAGTCGGCCGCAGGTCGGACGGGGCAAAAGCGTCGTATTCGATGGCATAAGCCGGCCGCAGGATTTTCGCCTCGTCCAGACCGGGAATGCTGCGCAGGATTGCCTTCTGGACCTCGAGAGGGAGGCTCGTGGAAAGCCCGTTGACGTAGATTTCCGCCGTATCCAGCCCCTCCGGTTCCAGAAAGAATTGATGTCGAAGGTGATGGGGGAACTTGACGATCTTGTCCTCGATCGAGGGACAGTACCGCGCCCCCACGCCACGGATGAGCCCGGAGAACAGGGCGGACTTGCTCAGATTTTTTCGGATGACGTCATGAGCTTCCGGGGTCGTATAGCCCATATGGCAGAGGATCTTGTTCTCCAGGCGCTCTTGGGTCCGGTACGAGAAAGGAACGGGGTGATCGTCACCTGCCTGGGGTGCAAAGCGGCTCCAGTCGATCGAGGACTTGTCCAGGCGCATCGGAGTTCCCGTCTTGAGGCGAAGGGCTTTGTGCCCCAACCGGCCGAGAACATCGCCCAGCTCCCGGGCCGCCGGCTCGTTGGCCCGCCCGGCCGAATAGCTGTTCGCGCCGATATGGATCATACCGTTGAGAAAAGTCCCCGGCGTCACGATCACGGCCCTGCCTTGGAGACAGGATCCATCGATCATCCGGACACCCCTGGCTTTCCCTCCCTTGGCCAGGATATCGACGACGATTCCCTGGTAAAGGCTGAGATTCGGCGTCGATTCCAGGATCGACGTCATCAGGCTCCGGTACCTGGCCTTGTCGCATTGGGCGCGGGGCGCCTGGACCGCGGCGCCGCGGCTGCTGTTGAGGAGCCGGAATTGGATGCCCGTCCGGTCGGCCAGGATTCCCATCAGGCCGCCCAGGGCATCGATCTCGCGGACGAGGTGCCCTTTGGCCAGCCCTCCGATGGCCGGGTTGCAGGACATCTGGGCGATCGTCTCGAGGTGGATCGTGATCAGGCAGACGGTCATGCCCATGGTGGCGGCGGCGTGGGCCGCTTCGCAGCCGGCGTGCCCCGCGCCAACGACGATGACGTCGTACATATCCGCCGCGGATTTCTTGAGCATGATGGGGGTTGCCGTCTTCGCCCGATTATCGCACAGACTGGCGGTGTGAAAAAGGAGGTTGTGAGGCTGTTCTTCTCCCATCTCCGGGAATTGAACGCGGATAGGGGTATCGGCCAACGGCGAAATCGCAAGGCCGGCGCCTTTTTCCATAGTTCTCTGAGGGAAGCCAACGGCCGCCGAGGGCTGTTTGAGCTAGGAAAAAACAATCGAATATGAGACGGAGTGGGAGGTCGGGCAAGTAGTTGAACGAATGCGCGAGTTCCGCCCGAGAGACTTGGAATGCGACGAGGCTGCAGCGCAGGCGCCGAAGAGAGCTGTGGGAAAAGGCGAGAAGAGGCCGACACGCCGCCGGGCCGGTACCCCTGGCCGCGTTTCCCGGAGATGGGAGGACCTTTTTATTTCCCCAGGCAGAAGCGGGCGAAGACGGAGGAGATAACTTCGTCGGGAGAGATCCGGGCCGTCAGACGGCCGATGGCCGCCGCGGCCGCCCTCAGCTCCTCGGCCAGGAGCTCGGGCCGATACTCTTGCGAGAGGGATCGGGAGGCGCTTTGGAGACCGTCGCGGACGGCTTCCAAGTCGATCTTCTGGCCGGTCTGGATGAGGTAGCCCTCATCCCGCCGCAGCTTGGGCCCCAGGACGCCGTGGATGATCTCGCGCAGCCCGTCGATCTTGTCCCCGCGGAGTGCCGAAACCTCGATCCCGGGCGTGCCCGGCCGGAGCGCCAGGATTTCGGACGGAGGAAAGGCGGGCTTGCGGTCGCATTTATTGAAGACAAATACGGCCTTTTTCTCCGGGAACGAGCGGGCCAGCGCGGCATCCGCGCCCGAGATCCGGCGCGACAAGTCGAAGACGAACAGGATGCCGTCCGCCGCCTCGGCTTCTCCCAGGCCCCGGCGGATGCCTTCTTTTTCGACCGCGGTCTTGCCCGCGCCGAGCCCGGCCATATCCACCAGCTGGTAAACAGCGCCCTTGACGATCATCTTTTCGCGCAGAAAATCCCTGGTCGTGCCGGCTTGGCGCGAGACGATGGCCCGGGACTCGCCAAGGAGGGCATTGAACAGGGTGGATTTCCCCGTATTGGGGCGGCCGGCGATGGCCAGTCTCAAGCCTTCGCGCAGGATGCGCCCGGATTCGCAGCCCTCGACGATCCTTTCGACGGCCGCGGACAGGCGAGCCAGCCGTTCCGCCGCCTCTTTTTCCGGAAGGCCTGTTTCCTCGTCCGGGAACTCGATCGCCGCCTCCAAGTCGGCCAGGAAGTCGACGAGGCCGAGACGGATCTCTTCGACCTTGACCGAAAGCCCCCCCCGGACTTGGCGGAAGGCCGCCCGGGCCTGCGGCAGGGTGTAGGAGCGGACCATGGCATCGACCGCCTCGGCCTGCAGAATATCCAGGCGCCCGTTGACGAAAGCCCTGAAGGTGAACTCCCCCGGCTCGGCCGGCCTGGCGCCCGCCCTTATCGCCAGGCGCAGGGCCTCTTCGAGGACGGCCGGGCTGCCGTGGCAGGAGATTTCGACCACATCCTGGCGGGTATAAGACTTGGGGGCCCGGAAATAGAGAAGGAACCCTTCGTCCAGGGCCGTCTTGTCCTTGGCCCCACGGATCTCCCCCAGGACGGCGATGCGTTCGGGCAAGCCGGCCCCGGAGGCACGGAAGGGGCGGAAAATGCGGCCGGCAACGGCGGCGGCACGCGGGCCGCTCAGCCGAAGGATGCCGATGCCGCCGGGTCCCGGCGGGGTGGACACGGCCGCGATGGTGTCATCGGGGCCGTGTTCGAACATGGCGGCCCGAAGCTCAGCCCTCGCCCTCCCGGGGAGGCGTGCGCTTGCCGTTGCGGCCGGCGGCGAAGATCTTGATCCGCTTCAGGAACCCGTCGCCGAGGCTTTCGCTGGTCATGCCGGGGACCTGGTTGACGGCGATATGGACGATCCGCCGCTCGTAGGGATTCATCAGCTCGGTGATCTCGCTGCGCCCGTTCTGGCGGACGTGCTGGGCCACTTCGAGGGCATATTCGCGGATCTTCTTTTCCTTGCGCTTGCGGTAGAACTCGCAGTCCACCTGGACCTTTTCGCCGGAGATCTTGTTCAGGATGTGCTGCAGGGCCAGCAGGAGCTGGCCGTCCTTCCACAGGAGCAGCTGCTTGTCGGGGCCGTCGAAGACGACGAACAGGATGCCGTTGCGCCGCTGGACGCGGTAGCTGATCTCCAGGGGGAAGACCTTGCAGCAGGCGCTCCAGAAAGGAGGCCGCGGCGTCCTCGGGGGGCGCCGCCTTGGGCACGGCTTTGATGACGACTTCCTTGCTGATGCCGAACAGCCGGGTCTTCTCGGTGACGATCTCGTAGTTGAACTCGGCCCGGGTCAGCTTGAGCTTGTGCTCGGCGTGGAGGATGGCGTCCTCCAGGTTCTTGCCCTTGAATTCCGAGAGCTCTTCACTTTTTGGTTGGTTTTCCATGGGGCTCGCCTTTCTTGCGGCGCATCATGCGGTTCATCAGGGCCTGCTGTCCGATCTGCAGGACGTTGGAGGTCAGCCAGTAGAGGACCAGGCCGCTCTGGAAATTCAGGAAGAAGATGGTCATGACGAAGGGCATGATCAGCATCATCTTGGCCTGGCTGGGGTCGGCCGAGGTCGGGGTCATCTTCTGGCTGATGAACTGGGTGATGCCCATCAGGATGGGGGTGACATAGTAGGGATCGCGCACGGACAGGTCCCCGATCCACAGCATCCAGGGGCTGTGCCGGAACTCGATGGCCGACCGGAGCATGCTGAAGATGCCGAAGAAGAAGGGGATCTGGATGATCAGGGGCAGGCAGCCGCCGGCGGGATTGACGCCGTGCTGCTTGTAGAGGGCCATCATCTCCTCGTTCATCCGCCGCCGCTCCTGGATGTCGGTCTTGGACTTCTTGTACTTGTTGCGCAGGGCCTTGATCTTGGGCTGGAGCTCGGCCATCTTGGCCATCGACTTGGTGGAGCTGTAGGTCAGCGGGAAGAAGATGATCTTGATGATCAGGGTCAGGATGATGATCGACCAGCCCCAGTTGGGGACGGCCCGGTGGATGACCTTGATGGTGGCGAAGAGGATCTCGGCGAAGATGCCGAAGGTGCCGAAGCGCATGAGCTTCTTGGCGTTGGAGCCGAGGTCGGTCAGCCGCTCGAACTCCTTGGGGCCGAGATAGACGCGGCCGGGCCGGCTGGCCGCCAGGAAGAAGTAGGACGCGGTCTCGGTGTCCTTGCGGACCAGGGCGGCCGCGCCCGGCTTGGCGGCCGGGAAGAACAGGGCGCAGAAATAGCTGTCGTCGTAGGCGGCCCAGTCCAGGAAGGTCAGCACGCTTTTCTCGGGCTTGAACTTCCGCTCCTCGACCCGGTAGAAGCTCTTGCCGGCCATGGCCGTCATGCCGCCGCCGGTGCCGAAGCTCTTCTTCATCTCCTCGGCCGTGGGGTTGCCGATCCCGGGCCCCCACAGGACGCGCGGCTCGACGGGCTTGCCGTCGCGCAGCACCTTGATCTCGACCTGGAAGTCGTAGGCGCCGCCGGTAAAAGCGTAGGCCTTTTCGACCTCGAGGCCCCGGCCGTCCGAATACTTGAAGCGAACCTCGCCTTTCTGGCCGTCCTTGAGGAAGAGGTCGGAGCCGACGACTTCGTAGAGGGCGGAGTTGAGCGGGTCGGCCGTCAGGGCGGCGAAGTCAAAAGTCGGAACGCTTCCCCCAGTCTCCTCGACCAGGCTGAAGGGGTGAACGCCCAGGGTATCGGTGATGCGGGGGACCAGCTCCAGCGGCTGCTTTTTATCGTCCAGGTGCTTCTTCAGCTTCCAGCTGAGCAGGACGCCGCCCTTGTTGCTCCAGACGGCCTCGAAGAGGGAGGTGTCCACCCGGGTCCGGAGCTCGGACGCGGCGGCCGAAGCGGGGGCGACGGCCGCGGAGCCGCCGGCGTCGACAGCACCCGGCTTGACGGCGGGGGCACTCGGAGCGGCCGTGTCGGCGCCTGTCTCGGCGGTCTTGACGGGTGCGGCAGGAGTCGTCAGCGGCGCGGGAGCCTTCTTGACGAACAGAAGCTGGTACCCGAACAACACCAGGAAGGACAGGACGATGGCCAGCAGCAATCGTTTGGTATCCATGAATGACCTCTTATGGCACGGGATCCACCCCTCCGGCGTGGAAGGGGTGGCAGCGGAGCAGCCGGCGCAGTCCAAGATAAAGGCCCTTGCCGGGCCCGTATTTCGCGACCGCCTCGGCGGTGTAGTCCGAACATGTCGGCCAGAACCGGCAGTGCGTGCCGATGATGGGCGACAGTGTTTTTTTGTATATTTTTATTAGAATCAATATTATACGAGTCATCGGCTCAAGCTTTGCCGGCCGTGCCGCGAGCCACGTAAGCCATGGCCGCCCGGTACTGGCGCACCAGATCTTCCCATACGGCCGCGTCGAGGCCCAGCCTGGCGATCACGAGCATGTCCATCGTCCCCGGTACGAGATCCTTGTTCCTACGAAAAAGCTCCCGGGCCCGGCGGCGGGCCTTGTTCCTCTGGACGGCGTTGCCGATTTTTCGGCTGGCCACGGCCGACATCCGGGAAAAGCCGAGGACGTTCGGCCGGAAGATCAGGTTAAAGTACTTGCCGCGAAAACAACCGCCGTTGCCGTAGAGATCGGAAAAATCCTTTTTCTTACGGATCCTCTCGCGAGGACCATAGGCTTCGGACATCAAAGGGCGAGGCGCTTCCTGCCTTTCGCCCGACGGTTCTTGATGACTTTCTGTCCGCCGGGAGTGCTCATGCGGACCAGGAAACCGTGGGTTTTCTTCCTCTTCCGATTGTTAGGTTTGAATGTAGGCTTCATCGCACTGTCCTTGTAAGGCGGGTATGTTAATCGACTGAAGCCTTTCTGTCAAGCCGAATTATCGCCAACAGGCGCCAAATGAACCATTTGGGCGCAAACGAAAGGCCGCCGGTGTTTGACTCCGGGCGGCAAAACCGGGTATAATAGTGTTCTTCATGGATTCTTTCAAGGTCGGAGACAGAGTCATCTACCCGAACCAGGGCCTCGGCGTCATCGAGGACGTCCAGGACCAGGCCTACGATGGGGAGCGGTTCCGCATCTACTGCCTCCGCATCAAGGCCAACAACACCCTGGTCATGGTCCCCGCCTCCTCGGCCGAGGAGATGGGCATCCGCAAGCTGATCAACGAGCGGACCGTCAAGCAGATCTTCGACTACCTCCGCAAGGGGGCCATCGAGGTGTCCATGAACTGGAAGGGCCGCTACAAGGAACACGTCAACTTGATGAAGTCGGGGACCATCTTCGACATGGTCGCCGTCCTCAAGAGCCTCTACTACTTGAGCCTGCTCAAGCCCCTCTCCTTCCGGGAGAAGAAGATGATGGAGAAGGCCAAGGAGCTGATCATCTCCGAGATCTCCGCCGCCTCCTCGCTGTCCATGCCCCAGATCGAGCGCAAGATCACCCTGACCCTGGCGAGCTGCTTCAAGGACGTGAAGCCCGGCCTCGAAGCCTGAGGGGGGTTCGGCCATGTCCCTCGTTCCGGTCTTCCTGTTCTTCGCTTGCGTGTTGCTCAGCGCCTTCTTTTCCTCCTCCGAGACGGCTTTCGTCGCGTCCAACCCCTACACCCTCGAGTACCTGGAGAAGAAGGGCTCCCGCCGGGCCGGGCTGGTCCGCCGCGTCCTAGCCCGGCTGGACGACTTGATCACCACCATCCTCATCGGCAACACCCTGGTTAACGCGGCCGCGGCCTCGTTGGCCACCTATATCATCTCCTCCCTCCTGCCGGGCAATCCGCAGGTCATCCTCCTATCCACTGCAGCCACCACCGTCCTGCTCCTCTTCTTCAGCGAGATCAACCCCAAGATCTACGCCGCCTACAACCCCCACAAGCTGACCTTCCTGTTCGTCCGCCCGATCCGCGCCTTCATGTTCCTGTTCGCCCCTCTGGTCAAGGCCTTCACCTTCGTCTCCAGCCTGATCTTCCGCAAGTCGCGCGAGAGCTCGCCCAGCCTCAACCGGGCCATCTCCAAGGACGAGACCAAGATCTTCCTGACCACGGGAGTCCAGGGCATGTCGGCCTTCCGCAAGAAGATGATCGCCGAGATCCTCGACCTGGCCTCGCGGCCGATCCGGGAGATCATGACCCCCCGGCCCCAGATCAAGGCGCTGGACATCAGCGCCCCGCAAGAGCAGGTGCTGGAGACCATCCTGAACGAGGAGTTCTCGCGCTTCCCGGTCTACTGCGGCCGCCTCGACCACATCGAGGGGTTGATCCACACCAAGGACATCATCCCCTTCCTCATCCGCCGCGAGCCGGTCGAGCTTCACCGCTTCCTGCGCAAGCCCTTCTACATCCCCGAGTCGGTCTCGGTCGAGGGGGCCCTCGTCCAAATGCGCGAGAACGCCGTCCACCTGGCTTTCGTCATCGACGAGTTCGGGAACATGGAGGGCATCGTCACCCTGGAGGACCTGATCGAGGAGATCGTGGGCGACATCCTGGACGAGTACGACGTCAAGGAGGAGGACGGCTGGACGCCGCTCGCGGGCGGCGGCTGGACCATCAAGGGGGCGGCCCCGGTCAAGGACCTCAACGAAAAGCTCGGCCTGGACCTGCCCGAGAGCGCCGACTACGCCACCCTGGCCGGATTCTTCCTGCTCGAGTTCGGACGCATCCCGCGCGAGAAGGACGCGCTGGATTTCGGCGGCCGCCGCTTCACCGTGGAGCGCATGGCCAAGCGCCACATCTCGCTCATCCGGGTCGAGCCGGCTTCTCCCGGCGCAAGCGGGGTGGGCCCGTGAAGATCGTCGCCGTCAACAAGAAGGCCTACTTCAACTACGAGATCCTGGAGACGATCGAGGCCGGGATCGCCCTGCTGGGCAGCGAAGTCAAGTCGATCCGCGAAGGCCGGGTCACCCTGAAGGACAGCTTCGCCGACGTCAAAGGCTCTGAGATTCTCCTCTTCCAGCTCCACATCAGCCCCTATGAAGCGGCCAATATCTTCAACCACGAGCCGCTGCGCGTCCGCAAGCTCCTGCTCCACCGCCGCGAGATCAAGCGGCTGACCGGCAAGATCAAGGAGAAGGGGCTGACCGTCATTCCGACCAAGATCCTGTTCAACGACAAGGGCCTGATCAAGATCGAGCTGGGGCTGGCCAAGGGCAAGAAGCTGTTCGAGAAGAAGGACGCCATCAAGGCCCGCGACCAGGCCCGCGAGGCCCGCTCCGTGCTAAAGCACGGCCGGTAGCAGCTCCGCCGCCAGCCGAATGGCCTCGGCCGTACTCTGCGGGTTGGCCAGGTTCTTTCCCGCGATGTCGAAAGCCGTGCCGTGGTCCGGCGAAGTGCGCACGAAGGGCAGCCCCAGGGTGGCGTTGACCCCGGTGTCGAAGGCCTCCAGCTTGAAGGGGATCAAGCCCTGGTCGTGGTAGAGGGCGATCACGATCCGCCGCGGCCGGCCGTAGGCCATCCGGAAGACGACGTCGGGCGGGTGGGGCCCGGAAATGTCCGCGCCCGCCGCCCGGGCTTCCTCCACCGCCGGGGCGATCGTCTCGATCTCTTCCCGGCCGAGGAGGCCGTTCTCGCCGGCGTGGGGGTTGATCCCGGCCACGAGGTAATGGTGGCGGCCCGGGCGCGCCTTTTCGACCCCCTGGCGCAGGGTGGCGATAAACCGTACGAGAGCGTCCTTATCCAGGCGCAGAAGGGCCTCCTTGAGGGGCAGATGGTGGGAAAAGAGCGCCACCACCAGCTTCTCCGACCAGAAGGACATGATCGCGCCGGGATAGATGGTCTCCAGGAACTCGGTGTGGCCGTGGTAGGGGATGCCGCCCAGGCTCCAGGACAGCTTGGAGATCGGCGCCGTGACAATGGCTTGCACGAGCCCTGTTTGGGCGGCTTCCAAGGCCGCCTGGAAGAAGGCGAACGAAGCCCGTCCGTTCTCCGCGTCGGGGGCCCGCACGTTGGAGAGGGGACCGACGGGAACTTCGACCAGGGAAAAGCGCGGCTCCTCGCCGCTTCCGTCCGCCTCGAACGGCACGGCGCCCAGGCTGACGCCCAAGGCCTTTTCCTCGCGCCGCAGAAGCTCGGACGTCCCGAAGAGGACGAAGCGGGCGGCGGGCAGCTCGGGCCAGCGCAGGAGCGCTTTGACCACGATCTCCGGCCCGATGCCGCCCGGGTCACCCAGCGTGACGCCGATGCGGGGCAGGCTCATCGCCGGTCGTCCGTCTCGCCCTCGCCGCCCTCCTTGCCTTCGTCCAGCTTGCAGAGGTACTTGATGGCGTTCTTATAAACAAGAAGGTTCGGCGCCCCCTCCCGGTTCAGCTTGATGCAGGTCCGGTCATACCACTCGATGTAGCCCTCGATCCTCTCACCGTCGTTGAAGACGACCGCCATGGCCGTCTTCTTGCTCATCTGCTTGAGGTAGTAGTAGCTCTCGGCCGAGGTGTCGGACGGAGGGTGGACCTTCTTCTGCATATGCGGACCGCCGTGCGAACCCTGCGGATGCGGGCCGGGGGGGTGGCCTCCGCGCGGCTCATGCACCGGGGGGGCCGGGTGGGTCTGCGGAGGCTTGGGCGCGGCCATCTCGGCAGCCTTCAGCTTCTCTTTTATTTCGGAGAGATTCGGCCGGATCAGGCGTCTGTTCATTGGGTGACTCCCACGAGGGTTTAGGGCAAGCCCTTGTTACCGACTATGATACCACCTGGTACGGGGAACAAGCAACTCTCGATTCGGTGGTTCATTAGGCATTAAAAGGAGCTTCGCCCAATTCCGGGATTATTGGCGAAATACCCTATAGGAGCGGCTTCAGAACCCGATACCAGCTGGCCGCCAGCGCCTTGTATCCTTGGCGCGTCGGATGGACCTCGGCCAGCAGGTCCGGGCGTCCGAGGAAGGGGGTGTAGTTGTCGACGAAGGGGAGGCCGGCCTCGCGCGCCATCTCCAGGACGGCGGGGTTGATCTCCTCGGTCACCCGCCGCACCGAGTCCGCATCGAAAGGATAGGCCGTGCCCACGGGCACGGGGGGCACGGCGGCCAACAGGACGCGCGACGGCCGGCCGCGGCGGTCCCGGAAGGAGGCGAATACCCGCAAGATTTGGCGCATGTTGGCCTTGAACTCGTCGGTCGGGGTACGGTCCAGATCCGTCCGGACATCATTGGTGCCCAGCTGGAGGAGGATGAAGTCCGGCTGGAGCCCCTGCATCTCCGCCAAGTTGTGCCCGAGGTAGCTCAAGTATTCAGCCGAGCGGTGGCCCTTTCGGCCTCGGTTGAGGATCCGGGCGTGGATTCCGTCGTCGGCCATAAGACGCTGCAAATAATGCGGATATCCTCCCGCGGTGATGCTGTCGCCGGCGCAGAGGACGATCACCCCGCGGGGAGGCGAAATGCAGACGGAGACGAAAAACGGCATCAGGAGCAGGATGGACACCCGACCGACCTGGATCTGCACGGAGTTATTCTAATCTTCCTCCGGCCCGCACGGCAAGCCCGCCGCTCCGGCCAAGGCGGCCTTGGCCGCCGGGACGGAAGCCGAGCCCGGGGTGTCTAACGGGATAATTGACATATCGTGATCAGCCGCATACAATTTCCCCATGTCGATCGAAACACGAAGACGCGGATCGAGAGCACCCCTTTGCGTGCTCGCCGTGCTCTTTCACGTGGTCTTCGTCATTCTGACGGCCATGCCGCAGATCGTCCTCTGCCACCGGCCCGACGGCCGCCTGGCCGTGGAGTTTTCCGGTCCCGCCAGCGCCTGCCTGTGCGAGGAGTGCGAGCACTGCCTCGAACGCCAGGCGGAACCGGGCGTTGCGGCATCCGCGGCCGAACCTTCCCTCGAAAACTGCCATTGCCGGCATGAGCCTGTCCTGACCAAAGCCTCCCGTTCCGCCTTCCGCCGCGACGACGGCGAGCCGAAGATCGGGTCGGGGATCTTCTCGGCCCTCCCCACGCCCGCCCTTTCCGGCCGCGGCGGCTTGGATGGCGGCCGGACGGACGCGGCAGACGCCTCGCCTCCCGCCAACCCGGCCTTCGATACGCCGCATCTTCGCTGCTGACCATTCCCCCCCCAGCCCCCAGGGCTTCCCGCGCGGCTCGGTGCGCATGCCGCCCGGGCTTCCTTCGCCCCCCCCCCGATGCCTTTCGGAGTACGCCCATGGACATATGCCTTCGACGCCGATCCCCTCGCCGCGCCGCGGCGATCCTGCTTTTTTCGATTCTCCCGCTCCTGTGCCTCACGGCCGCCGGCCAGGACGCGCCCGCCGGGTTGACCATGGCTCAAGCCGTGGCCGCCGCGCTGGCCCGCCATCCCGATATCGCGGCGGCGCAAGCCGAGGTCAAGGCGGCCGCGGCCCGCACCCGGCAGGCCGAAGCCCGGCCCGACCCGACCCTGGGCTTCGGCACGGCCGCTGTCCCGTTCAGCTTCAACAAAGAAGACCTCGGGACGGCCGAGATCGACCTCGGCCTCGAGCAGACCTTCGAGTTCCCCGGCAAGCGCAAGCTGCGGGTCACCATCGGCCGCTTCGGCGAGGACATCGCCTCCTGGGAGCTCGAGCGGATGCGTCTGCTCCTCGCGGCCCGGGTTCGCAGATCCTATCTCCGGGTCGTGCTGGCGGATCGGGCGCTGGCCCGGATCGACGAGGCCTCCGGCCTTCTGGACGGGGTCGTCGAAGCGGTCCAGGCCCAGTACGCGGCCGGCCGGGCCGCGTACTCCGACGTCCTGCGGGCCCGGGTGGACAAAGCCCGGCTGCGCAACCGGGCCTTGGAAGAGCGGCGGGAGCGGCAGGCGGCCGCGGCCGAGCTCAACCTGCTTTTGGGCCGGCCGGCGCCGGAGCCGCTTATCCTCCTGACCGCGCTCGAAGCGGCGCCTCTCGCCCGCGGCGTCGAGGCCATCAAGGCCGAGGCCATCGCTTCGCGGCCGTCCCTCAGGATGGCTGACCTTCGGGCCGAGCAGGCCGCCGCCGCCGAGCGGCTGACCGGCCTCAACCGCGGGCCGGATCTTACGGCCGGCCTGTTCGTCCCGAGCAAGCGGCTCTCGGCCTGGGGCTTTTCGCTGGGCCTGACCCTGCCCCTCTCGAGCAAGAGATGGCAGGGCGAGCGGGCCGAAGCCGCGGCCGGTTTCGAGTCCAGCCGGGCGGCGGCCGACGGGCTTCGCCGGCGCCTCGCCGCCGTGATCGAGGCGGCCTACCAATCGTACATACTGGCCGACGAGCAGGTCCGGGTCTTCGAGCTCGACCTCCTGGCCGCGCTCGAGGACGAGCTCAAGGTCTCGCTCGACCTCTATCGCTACGGCCGGCTCGAAGCCTTTGCCCTCATCGACCTCTACCGCGCCGCGGCCGAAGCCCGGCTCGAACATCTGCGGGCCGTCTACAACCGGGCGGTCGCGCTGGTCGACCTGGATATCGCCGGAGAAGACGTCATCTGATGGAGAACATGATGAAGAAATCCCCGATCATCGCCCTCGTCCTGGCCGTCCTGACGGCCGTCATTCCCACCGCTTGCAGCCGGCCTAACGGTGAGGCCGGAGCCTCGGCGGCCGAGCCCCACGAGGAGAAGGCCGCCGGGACCGTAGTCCTGACTCCCGCCGCCGTCACCGGCGGCGGGCTGACTTTCGACACCGTGCGAACGATCGAAGCCCCCCAGACCATCACCGCGCTCGGCGAGCTGGAGCTCGACGCGCGCCGCGTAGCCGGCGCCGCCGCCCGGGCCTCGGGCCGCCTGGAGAAGGTGGCCGCCTACATCGGCGACCGGGTCGCGGCCGGTTCCGTGCTGGCCGAGATCTACAGCCGCGACTACCTGGCCGTCCAGGCCGAAGTGGCTCAAGCCGCCTCCCGCCTGGCCCGCCTTCGCGGCCAGGCCGACGAGCCGGCGGCCCGCGACTTTCTGGAGGCCGCGCGCCGCAAGCTCGCGCCCTACGGCGATAGCCAGGCCGCAATCGACGCCCTCGTCGCCTCGGGCGCGCCGAAGCCCCTGCTGGCCGTGCGGGCCCCGATGGCGGGTGTCGTCCTCGAGTCGCGGGCCATCCCCGGGACGGCGGTCGAGGAAGGGGCCGACCTCTTCCGGCTGGCCGATCCTTCCTCCCTTTGGGCTCGCCTCCACCTGACCGAGAAGGCACTGGCTTTCGCCAAGCCGGGCATGGCGGCCATCATCAGGACCGCGGCCTTCCCCGGGCGGGACTTCCCCGGACGCCTGGTTCTGGTCGGGGCGGTCATGGAGCCGGCGGCCCGGACGATTGAAGCCCGGGTGACGCTGGCCAACCCCGGCCTGGCTCTCAAGCCGGGCATGTACGTCGAGGCCGTCCTGGCCTCGGTCGAGAAGCGGCGCGTCCTGACGGCGGCCTCCGACGCCGTCCACGAATTCGCCGGCGGCCGGGTCGTCTTCGTCCGGACCGGCGAAACCACCTTCGTCCTCCGCCCGGTGGAGACGGGAGAAGCGATCGGCTCCCGGGTCGAGATCCGGTCCGGCCTGGCCGAGGGCGAGGTCGTGGTCGCCGCCGGCAGCTTCCTGATCAAGTCCGAGCTGATGAAGGCCAGCCTGGGGGACGAACATGGGCATGATTGACCGGATCATCGAGTCGTCCCTCCGCCAGCGCGTCCTCGTCCTGGCGGGTGTCGTCCTCCTCGTCGGCCTCGGCGTCTGGTCGTTCCTGCGCCTGCCGATCGACGCCTTCCCCGACGTGACCAACATCCAGGTCGAGATCCTGTCCGACGCGCCCGGCCTGGCTCCCCTGGAGGTCGAGAAGCTCGTCACCCATCCGGTCGAGCTGACCCTGCAGGGCATGCCGCGGCTGGCGCAGCTGCGTTCGACCTCCAAGTTCGGGCTCTCCGTCATCACCGCCGTTTTCGAGGACGGAGTGGACATCTTCTTCGCCCGCCAGCTCGTCCTGGAGCGGCTGATCGAAGCCCGCGAGCGCGTGCCCGAGGGGATCGAGATGGCCATGGGGCCCGTTTCGACGGCCATGGGCGAGATCTACCAGTACACCGTCGAGGGGCCCCTGCCCGAGGCTGCCGCCGGCCGCGCCGCTGCGCTGACCGAGCGGCGGACGCTCCAGGACTGGACTCTGGCCCCTCTCCTCAAGTCCATCCCCGGCGTCAGCGAGATCAACTCCTTCGGCGGCTACATCAAGCAGATCCAGGTCGTGGTCGACCCCGACAAGCTCCTGAAGTACGGCCTGGGGCTGGGCCAGGTGGCCGAGGCCCTGCGCCGCAACAACCTCAACGCCGGCGGCAACGTCCTGCTGGCGGGCTCCCAGCAGTACATCGTCCGCGGCATCGGCCTGCTCCAGACGCCGGAAGAGATCGGCTCGATCGTCCTCAAGGCCGAGCGCGGGACGCCGGTGCTGCTGCAGCGACGTGGCCGTGGCCTCCTCCGGGCAGGCCGTGCGGCAGGGCGGCGCGGTCAAGGACGGCCGCGGCGAGTGCGTGGGCGGTGTGGTCATGATGCTGCGCGGCGCCAACAGCCGCGACGTGGTCCGGGCCGTCGAGCAGCGGGTGGCCGAGATCAACGCCGGCGGCGTCCTGCCGGCCGGGCTCACGATCGAGCCCTACTACCGCCGCTCCGACATCGTCGGCAAGAGCATCCACACGGTGACCGAGGCCCTGATCATCGGCTCGCTCTTCGTCGTCTTCGTCCTGTACCTCTTCCTGCGCTCCTTCCGGGGCGCCTTCATCGTCATCCTGGCCCTGCCGCTGTCGGCCCTGTTCACCTTCATCACCATGCGCCTGGCCGGGCTTTCGGCCAACCTGATGTCGTTGGGCGGGCTGGCCATCTCCATCGGCATGATCATCGACGCCACCATCATCCAGGTCGAGAACGTCCAGCGCCACCTGTCCGAGGCCGGCCGCGGGGCGCGTAAGCTCTCGGTCGTCCTCAAGGCCGTGCTCGAGGTCCGCAAGCCGAGCATCTTCGGCGAGCTGATCATCGCCCTGACCTTCATCCCCATCATCGCCCTGCAGGGGATCGAGGGCAAGATGTTCCTGCCCCTGGCCTTCACCCACGTCATCGCCCTGTTCGCCTCGCTCCTCCTCTCGCTCCTGGCCATCCCCGCCTTCTGCTACTTCGTCCTGAAGCCGCAGCCGGAGAAGAGGATCCCGGTCATCGAGGCCGTCCGCAAGGCCTATCTGCCGCTGCTGCGCTGGAGCCTCCGCCGCAGGGCCGTCCTGGTCGTCGTCTCCCTGGCTCTCCTGGGCGGAGCGCTGGCCATCGTGCCGCGCCTGGGGACCGAGTTCATGCCCATCATGGACGAGGGCGCCTTCGACATGGACTTCCAGCTCCTGCCGGGCGTCACCCTGGCCGAGTCGCTGGAGACGAGCCGCAAGGTCGAGGAGCGCCTGATGCGCTTCCCCGAGCTTGTGACCATCGTCGGCAAGACCGGCCAGACCGGCATCGCCCTGGAGGCCCGGGGGGTGGAGAAGACCGGCTACGTCGGCCTGCTCAGGCCCCGCAAGGAGTGGACCTCGGCCCGCTCGCGCGAGGAGCTTATGGACAAGATGCGCGAAGCGATCGCCGACATCCCCGGCATCGCCTTCTCCTTCAGCCAGCCGATCGCCTGCCGCATCGACGAGCTCGTGGCCGGCACCCGCTCCCAGCTGATCGTCAAGCTGTTCGGCGACGATCTGGACGTGCTCAAGGACCGGGCCGGCCACATCGCCGAGGTGCTGGGCGGGCTGCGGGGCACCCAGGACCTGGTCGTGGAAAGCATCGCCGGCCAGCCGTACCTGACCATCCGGCCCGACCGGGCCCGTCTGGCCCGCCACGGCATGTCGGTGGAGGACGTCCAGACCGTGGTCGAGACCGCCATCGGCGGCAAGTCCGTCACCCAGATCTACGAGGGCGAGAAGCTGTTCGACGTCCAACTGCGCTACCCCGAGGAGCGGCGCGGCTCGATTCAGGCCGTGGGCGCCATCCTGGTGGTAACACCGGGCGGGGGCCGCGTGCCCTTGTCCGAGCTGGCCGATGTCACGGCGGGGGAGGGGCCGGTCCAGATCAGCCGCGAGTCGGGCAAGCGCCGGATCGGCGTCGAATGCAACATCGGCGGCCGCGACCTGGGCGGCTACGTGGCCGAGGCCAGGCAGGCCATTCTCGAGGGGGTCCCCTTGCCGGAGGGATATTATCTGACCTACGGCGGGCAGTTCGAGAACCAGCAGCGGGCCATGCGCCGGCTGGGGGTCATCCTGCCGGTGACCATCGGGCTGATCCTGTTCCTCCTCTTCACCACGTTCCATTCGTTCCGGCTGGCCTTGCTCATCCTGCTCAACCTGCCCTTCGCCCTGATCGGGGGAGTGCTGTCGCTGGCGATCTCGGGATTGTACCTGTCGGTCCCCGCCTCGGTCGGCTTCATCGCCCTGTTCGGGATCGCCGTCCTCAACGGTATCGTCCTGCTGTCCTACATCGTCCAGCTCCGCGAGTCGGGACTGCCGGCCGAAGAGGCGATCGTCCGGGGCTGCTCCAACCGGCTGCGTCCCGTCCTGATGACGGCCGTCATCACCATCTTCAGCCTCGTGCCCCTGCTTTTCGCCCAGGGGCCCGGCTCCGAGGTGCAGAGGCCCCTGGCCGTGGTCGTGGTCGGCGGCCTGGTCACCTCGACCCTGATGACGCTCCTCGTCCTGCCCTCGCTCTATGCCAGATGGGGCGCCGGCCGCAAGCGCGCGGCCGCGACGGAAGGATAAGCGGAGGAAGGGATAAAAAAAAGGTTTATCTCCAATCTCCGGGAAACGCGGCCAGGGGTATCGTCCCGGCGGCTTCGGCCTCTACTCGCCTTTTCCCACAGCTCTCTTCGGCGCCTCGGAACTCGCACATTTGTTCATATCGATTTGCATGCCCTCCCACTCTGTCACTTCTTCGAATATTCTTGCCTAGCTCAAACAGTCCTCGGCGGCCGTTGGCTTCCCTCAGAGAGCTATGGAAAAAGGCGCCGGCCTCGCGATTTCGCCGTTGGCCGATACCCCTATCCGCTTTCATTTCCCGGAGATTGGAGATGATCCTAAAAAGCGCCCTGCCGTTCCCCCGGTTCGGGAGGACGGCAGGGCGCTGGACTATCGGAAGACGAGCGGGTTAATTCTCGACGGGCGTCTGTACGGCGGTGGGCTCGTGCTCCTGGTGTCGCTTCTTCTTGGGCGTCAGCTTGTCGGCCACCACGTAGAACGACGGAACGACCACCAGGCTCAGGACGGTGGACAGGACCAAGCCGCCGATGACGCCGATGGCCATGGGCACCCGGATCTCGGAGCCCGAGCCCAGCCCCAGGGCGGGCGGGATGGCGGCCATCATGGTCGCGGTGGCCGTCATCAGGATGGGCCGCAGGCGGATGGGTCCGGCCTTCTGCATGGACTCGCGGGCGCTGAAGCCCTTGACCTTGAAGGCGTTGGCGTAGTCGACCAGGATGATCGAGTTTTTCTTGACGATGCCCATCAGAAGCAGCAGGCCGATCATGCTGAAGATGTTCAGGGACAGCCCGGCAATGGCCAGGGCGAAGACCGCTCCGGCGATGCTGAGCGGCAGGATGGTGATGATGGTGATCGGGTCCTTGTAGGAGTTGAACTGCGAGGCCAGGATCATGTAGGCGATGCCGATGCCCAGGATCATGGCGAAGAGCAGGCTGCTCATCGACTCCCGGAAAGCGACGCTGGAGCCGCCGAGAACGATCCGGTAGCCGATCGGCAGGCCCTTGGCCATACTCTCGACGTAACGCAGCGCCTCGTCCTGGGCATGGCCGGGAGCGATGTTGGCGTACATGGAAATGGCCCGCTCGCGGTCCTTACGGGTGATGGCCTGCAGGGCCGGCTGCTCCTCGTAGGTAACCAGGGAGGACAGCGGAACGAGCTGATTCGACCGGGTCCGGACCTTCATCCGGGCCAGGTCCTCGGGCCGGGTCCGCTGGGCGGCCAGCAGCTTCAGCCGGACGTCCACCCGGCGGCCGCCGGTGCTGTACTTGCCCACCCGGACGCCGCCGACCAGGGCGTTCAGGGTCGTAGCCACCTCGTCGATGGACACTCCGATGTCGGCGGCCATGGCCCGGTCCGGGGTGATCCGCAGCTCGGGCTGGCCGATGCGGTAGTCCGAATCCAGATCGATGACAATGCCGCTGTCGCGCAGGTCGTTCATGATCCGCTGGCTCAGGACGATGAGCTCGTCCCAGTTCGAGCCGCGGACGGAGAACTCGACCGGGAAGCCGCGCTGGCCGGTCAGGCCCTGCTGGGACAGGTCCTGGATGACGGCTCGGACGCCGGGGATGGCGTTCAGCTCGCGCCGGTAGATGGTCGAGAGCTCGGCCACACTCAGGTCGCGCTTCTTGGGGGGCAGCAGGGTGATGTTCATGAAGCCCCCGCTGCCCATGCCGGTCGAGGTGAAGCAGCGGACGACCTCGGGCCGCGCCGTGACGATGTCCTCGGCCCGCTGCATCAGCCTGGCCGTCTCGGTGATGTCGGCCCCGACCTGGATCTGGAGCCGGATGGACATCCGGCTCAAGTCCTGCGAAGGAACCATCTCGGCCGGCATGCCCTTCATGACCAGCATGGCCGCACCGAAGACGAGGAGCGCCCCGGTCAGGATCCAAGCGGGATGGCGCAGGCTCTTGCCCAGGATGCGGGCGTAAAAACGCTCCAGGCCCTGGAAGCCCTTGTCGACGACCTGTCCGACCCGGCTGCGGCCTTCCCGCGAGGTCCGCAGGAATTGCGAGCAGCGGGCCGGGGCCAGGGTCACGGCCTCGACGTAGGACAGCAGGACGGCCAGGCACAGGGTGACGCCGAACTGGAGGAAGAAGCGGCCGATGACCCCCTTGACGAAGACGACCGGGATGAAGATGGCCACCACGGCCAGGGTGGCGGCCAGGGCGGCGAAGGCGATCTCCTGCGTCCCGCCCAGGGCCGCCTGGACCAGGGTCTGTCCGCCCTCGCGGTGGCGGAAGATGTTCTCCATGACCATGATGGCGTCGTCGACGACGATGCCCACCGCCAGGGCCATGGCCAGCAGGGTGAAGGTGTTGAAGGTGTAGCCCAGGAAGTAGATGATGGCCACCGTGCCCAGCAGGGACATGGGGATGGCCAGGACGACGTTGAGGGTCGAGGACAGCGAGCCCAGGAACAGCCAGCAGACGAAGGCGGTCAGAATGACCGAGAGGAGAATCTCGAACTCGATCTCCCGCACCGATTCCTCGATGAACTGGGTGGTGTCGAAAACGACGGCCGTGTTCAGGCCCTCGGGCAGAGTCCTCTGAAAATCCGCCAGGGCCTTCCGGACCTGGCGGGCCACGGCCACGGCGTTCGAGCCGCGCTGCTTCTTGATCGACAGGCCCTGGGCCTGGATGCCGTCCATGCGGGCGATGCGCCGGGTGTCGTCGAAGCCGTCCTCGACCAGGGCCACGTCGTTGATGTAGATGGGCGCCCCGCCGATCTGGCGGATGACGATATGGCGCAGGGTCTCGATGTCGATGGCCTCGCCCAGGACGCGCAGGTTGACCTCGCGGCCGGGGGTCTCCAGCCGGCCGGCCGGCAGCTCGACGTGCTCGCGCTGCAGGGCCGAGGTGATGTCGCGGACGGTGACGCCCTTCTCGTCCATCTTGACCGCGTCCAGCCAGACCCGGACGTTGCGGTCCTGGAAGCCCATCAGGCTGATCTCGCCGACACCGGGGATCGTCTGCAGCTTTTCCTTGAGACTGTACTGGATGAGGTCGGCTAGGACGCGGGGCGGCACCGGGCCGGCCAGCGAGATCATCATGATCGGCTGGTCCTCGGGATTGCTCTTGGAGATGGTCGGCGGGTCGAGGTCGCGGGGCAGCTGGCGCTGGGCCTGGGCCACCTTGGCCTGGACGTCCTGCAGGGCCAGCTCGATGTTGCGCGATAGGTCGAACTCCAGGGTGACCGAGGCGCCGCCCGTGCGGCAGCTCGAGCTGATGGCCTTCAGCCCCTCGACCTGGACGAGCGCCTCCTCCAAGCCTTGCACGATGTCGTTTTCGACGACCTCGGGGGCCGCGCCCGGCCAGGACACGTTGACCGAAATGGTCGGGAAGTCGACGTCGGGAAACTGGCTGATGCCGATCCGGGTGGCGGCCACGACGCCGAAGACGATCGTGCCGGCCATCAGCATCCAGGCCAGCACCGGTTTGCGGACGCAGGCTTCGGTGATCTTCATGGCGGGGTCCTTTCTTCGCGCCTCCGCGGCCGCTCAGCGCCCGGCGGGAGGCTTGTCGCCGGCGGGCTTCTCGCCTTCGGTCTTCCGGCCGGCCGGCTTGGCGGCCTCCGGCTTCCCGGGCGCCGCGCCCGGCATGCCGCCCGGGGGAACGACGCGGACGGGGAATCCGTTCTGCAGGGACTCGGCCCCGCGCACGACCAGGCTCTCGCCGACCTCGAGCCCCGACAGGACTTCGGCTTGGCCGTCGATCGTCCGCATGCCGATGGTCAGGATGCGCTCCTTGGCCGTGTCGTTTTCGACCACGAAGGCGATGAAGCCGCGTTCGCTGGGCCGGATGGCGGTCTGGCGGATGACGGGGGCCAAGCGCGGCTTGCTGACCGGAATGGTCAGCTCGACGAAGCTGCCCGGACGCAGCGTCGGGTCGGACGACTCGCGGACCTGTCCGGTCACCTCGACCATGCGGGAGGCCTCGTCGGCCGAAGCGGCGATGTGGGTCAGGACGGCCGAATACGCCTTGGGATTGTCGCGGACCTTGAACTCGGCCACCATCCCGGACCGCAGCTGGGCGGCGTCCTTCTCGGGGACGCGGAAGCGCAGCAGCAGCGGATCGCGGCGGACCAGGGTGGCCAGGACGGTGCCGACCTGGACGTACTGCCCGGTCTGGACCGTCCGCGTCTGGACGGCGCCCCCGAAGGGCGCCCGGACGTAGGCGTCGCGCAGGTTGAGCTTGGCCTGGTTCAGGGCGGCCTGGGTTTGGGCCATGTCGGCCGCGGCCAGGCGGACCTTGGTCCGCCAGGTCTCCAGCTCCTCGCCCGGGATCAGGCCGGGGTTCTGGACGCTGACGGCCTCGCGGCGCTTGAGGCCCGCCTCGGCGTCGGCCTTGGAGGCCACGGCCCGGTCGTAGGTGGCCTGGGCCGACTCGACGGTCAGGGTAAACCGCTCGGGCTCGATCTCGACCAGGGCATCGCCGGGGTTGACGTAGCTGCCCTCGGAGAACATGACCCGGTCGACGATCCCGGCCACGCGCGAGGTGACCTGGACCTTCTCGAAGGCTTCCACCGCGCCGACGGCGTTGACGCTGAAGATCAGGGATTGGACGCCGACCTTCTCGACCTCGACCGGGAACGACATCCGGGTACCGCGGGCGGCTCCCGGCTTGCCGCCCGGCGCCGGGGCGGAGGCTTCTTTCTTCTTGCAGCCGGCGGCGGTCAGGGCTCCGGCCGCCAGAAGGATGATGACGATGCAGGCCAGGCTTCTAGTTCTCACGGATCGGCTCCTTTCCCAGGGGATCAAGCCCCAATGCGGACTCGAGGGTCAGATAGGCCAGGCCCAGCCCGTAGCGGGCCCGGACCAGGTCGACCGCGGCTTCAAACAGGCTGACGTTGGCGTCGGCCACCTGGAGGGCCGAGGCCAAGCCCTGCCGATAGAGCTCGGCCGTTTCGGCCGCGTTGCGGACGGCGATATCGTGGGCCACCTGGGCCTTCTTCAGGCCGGCCCGCTGGCTCTCCACGGAGACGATGGCGCTGCGGACCTCGAGGTCGACCTTGCGCAGGCCGGCCCGGACATCCAGGTCGGCCTGGTAGGCCCGGGCCTTGAACTCCGAATACTCCAGGTTGCGGTTCAGGCCGTCGAACACGCTCCAGTTCATGCTCAGGCCGGCGTTCCAGTTGAAGTTGCGGCCCGTCAGCCCGGCCTCGTTGGTGTAGGTGTAGCGCCCGTTGAGGCTGAGGGTGGGAAGCCAGCGCAGGAGCGGTTCGATGATCGCGGCGCTCCGGCTGCGGGCCGTGGCCCGCAGGGCCTGCACATCGGACCGGCGCGTCTGGGCCTGGCCGATGAGCTGCTCGACGGGGGGGATCACCTCTTCCTGAGCCTTGACGGCAAAGTCGGGCACCAGGAGCCGCCGCGGCGTCGGGACGTTGAGCAGGTAGCCCAGGTTCAGGTAGCTCGATTCCACCTGGCCCTGGACCTGGGTCGCCCCCATCTCGGCCGTGGCGAACTCGAGCTCGGCCCGGGTGACGTCGTTGGCCGAGACGATGCCGGCCGAGAAGCGGGCCCGGGCGGCGTCCAGGCTCTGCTTGGCGTAGTCCATGCGGCGCTTGGAGGCTTCCAGGACCTGGTCCTGGCTCAAGGCGCCGAGGAAGGCCGTGCCGACCTCGAAGGCCAGGTCGCGCTTGCTCTCGGCGGTGTTGTGGGCCTCGGCTTCGAGGTTGGCGCTGGCCTGCAGGACGGCGGGCAGGTTGGCCGAGTTGAAGAGCGTCATGCTCAGGTTGGCGGCTCCCGACAGCCCGTTGTAGCTCTGGACGATGATGTTCTGGTTGCCGATCAGACGGGCCACCTCGAACGGCCGCCGGGTGTAGCTCCCGTTGACGCTCAGCGAGGGCAGGAAGACGGCCCGGGCCTGGGCCAGCAGGGAGCCGGAGACCAGCATGTTCTGGTCCGCCTTGATGGCCCGCTCGTTGTTGGCCAGGGCCAGCCGGATGGCCGTCTCCAGGCTCAAGGCATCCTCCGGGTTTCCGGTCCCGCTCTGGGTTTGGGCCCAGAACGGGACAGGGCAAAGCAGGCCGGCGGCCAAGACCAGGGCGGCCGCCGCTCTCCATCGTCGCGCTGTGTTGTCCATGATGATCCCGTCTCCATTCGTGATCCCCGCGCCGGCGTCGGTAGGCCGGCCCGGCCGCGGGACAAAAGAGGCTATTCTACTCCTCCGCCGGACAAAGAAAAGGCCGTCCTCATCCTTCCGGCCGCGAAAGATGAGGACGGCGCCGGGCATGCCAAAGCCGGTCCGTTACCGGACCGGTATGTCGGCGATCTTGATGGACTTGGTTTCGAGCAGCGTGCCCATGGCCCGCTCCAGGCTGGTCTGGGCCACGTTGTAGTTGATGATGGCCTGCAGCTCGGCCGTGCGGGCCGAGCCCAGGTCGCGCTGGTACTGCAGGACGATGTAGTTCGTGCTCAGGCCGACCCGGAGCTTTTCCTCCTCGGCTCCCAGCTTCTTCTCGGCCAGGTCGCGGGCCACCTGGTTGGCCTGGACCAGCTTGTAGGAGGTCTGCATCTGCCGGACGGCGCTGCGGACTTCGTTGACCGCCGTCTTCTCCAGGTTCTGCTGGTTCAGGACGGCCGTCTTCATGCTCAGCTGGGCCAGGGCGTAGCTGGACTTGGTGATGAAGTTGCTCAGGCTGACGTCCAGGGTCAGGCCGATGTTCCAGTTGGGGTACTTGAAGGCCGAAGGTGTCCTTGAAGGCGTCGGAGAAGCCGCCCTCGATGGGCCGATGACGACGCCGAACAGGGGGTTGCCGTCGTAGATGAGCTGGGTGCCCGAGATGCCGGAGCCGGAGATAGCCGGCGCTCAGGCTGAGGCCGGGCAGGAGCTGGTTCTTGGCGTAGGCCAGGTTGAGCTCGGTCGTCTTCATGTCGATCTTGCTCATCCGCAGGTCGGGCCGCTTCTGCATGGCCACGGCCAGGGCCTGGGCCAGGTCCACCGGGTGGGCGGCGAACGTCGGGCTTGTCCACGGGCAGGATGGCGCTGGATCCCGCTCTCTTCCTCGGCCGAGAAGTTGAGCAGGAGCTTGAGGTTGTCTTCGTAGGCCTTGACCTGGGACTCGGCCGAGAGGATGCGAGGCCTCGATGGTGGCCACCTGGGCCTGGGCGCTGATGACGTCCAGGGGCGCCAGCTGGCCGATCTCGACCTTGCGCTCGTTGGTGGCCAGGAAGTCCTTGGCCAGCTGCAGGCTGGACTGCTGGACCTTCAGGTTTTCGATGCCGTAGACCAGGCTCCAGTAGGCCTGGGTGACGCTGTAGATCGTGTCCTGGACGGTCTTGACCAGCTGGAACTCGGAGCTGTCCAGGCTGTTGCGGGCGATGACGATGTCCCGGTTGGCCATCTTGGCCCCGAAGTCCCGCAGCAGGGGCTGGGACAGGCTGAGCTGGAGGCTGGTGCTGTAGCGGGGGTTGATGGTGTTGCCCTTCTGGGTGGTGTCGGTCAGCCCGTCGCTCATCGACAGCGTCAGGGTGCCGCCCCAGGGGTTGGCTCTGGCGGACCGAGCCGCCGTAGCTGTCGGTTTTGGAGATGTTGCGTCGTCCCGGCCACGTCCAGGAAGGAATAGGCGGCGCTCTCGATTGCTGCGCTTCTGATAGTTGAAGGACAGGGTGGGCAGGTACTTTTCCTTGGACCTCTGCAGGGACAGGGCGGCGCTTTCGGGGCCGAGGACGGCCACCTGGAGGCTGATGTTGTTCTGCAGGGCCCGCGTCGATGCAGTCGTCGAGCGTCAGCTTGAGGACGCCCGAGGCGTCCTGGGCCCGGGCGGCAGCCCGGCCGCCGCCAGGAGGGCCAGGCCGAGACAGATGGAGATGGTTTTTTTCAGCATGATGAACCTCGTTTTCGTCGCTTATTCGTACCGCAGGGCGTCGATGGGGTCGAGCTTGGAGGCCTTGCGGGCCGGGTAGAAGCCGAAGAAGATCCCCACCGAGGCCGAGAAGATGAAGGCCAGCATGACCGATCCCGGCGAGACCACGGTGGTGATCGAGGCGAAGATCGGGATGAACTTCAGGAGCTTGGAGATGCCGATCCCCAGGACGATGCCCAGGATCCCGCCCAGCAGGCTCAAGACGATGGCCTCGGCCAGGAACTGGAGCAGGATGTCCCGCTCCTTGGCCCCGATCGACATGCGGATGCCGATCTCGCGGATGCGCTCGGTCACGGACACCAGCATGATGTTCATGATCCCGATCCCGCCCACCAGCAGCGAGATGGAGGCGATCGAGCCGAGCAGGATGGTCAGGATGTTGGTCGCGTCGGCCGCGCCCTCGGCGATCTCGGCCATGTCGCGGACGGTGAAGTCGTCGGCCGCGCCGGGCGCGATGCGGTGGCGCTCCCGCAGCAGCTCCTCGATCTGGACGCTTGGCCTCGGCCGTCCGGGTCGAGGACACCGCCGAGACGTCGATGCTGCCGACGAACTCGGCCTTCTGGATGCGCTTCATGCAGGTCGTGTAGGGGATGCAGATCATGTCGTCGCGGCTGCCGAAGCCGCCCGACTGGCCCTTGCTCTTGAGGACGCCGATGACGACGAACGGCACCCGCTTGATGCGGATGGTCTTGCCCAGCGGGTCTTCGCTCGTCGAACAGGTTGGTCACCAGGTCCGCTCCCAGCACGGCCACCTTGGCCGCCGAGCGGACATGGCTCTCGTCGAAGAAGACGCCGGAGGCAGATCTCCCATTTGCGGACGTCGGGATAGCTCTCGCCCGACCCCCTGGACCGAGGTGTTCCAGTTCTTGGCGTTGTAGACGACCTGGGCCCGGGCGCTGACGGACGGGCGAGACGGACTCGACGGCCGAGAGGCCCCGCAGGGCCTCGGCGTCCTCGACGGTCAGGGTGTTCCAGCCGCCGAAGCCGGTCCGGACGCCGCCGACGTTGCGGTTGCCCGGCGCCGACGTAGAGCAGGTTGGTGCCCATGCTGGCGAAGCGGCTCTCGACGGCGGCCCGGGCGCCGGCGCCGATGGAGACCATGGCGATGACGGCCCCGACGCCGATGATGATGCCCAGGCAGGTCAGGAAGGTCCGCATCTTGTTGCGGGCCAGGGCCCGCAGCGAGACGCGCAGGATGCGCAGCATCAGGTTCAGGGATTTCATGCGTTCACCTCTTCCCGGACGATCAGACCGTCCTTCATGTGGATGCGCCGCTTGGCGCACATGCCGATGTCCATCTCGTGGGTGACCATGACGATGGAGATGCCCTTCTCGCTGTTGAGCGTCTTGAAGATGCCCATGATCTCGTCGCTGGTCCGGCTGTCCAGGTTGCCGGTCGGCTCGTCGGCCAGGATGAGCTGGGGATTGTTGAGCAGGGCCCGGGCGATGGCCACCCGCTGCTGCTCGCCGCCCGAGAGCTGGTTGGTCTTGTGGGTCTCGCGGCCCTTGAGCCCGACCAGGGCCAGGGAGGCCATGGCCCGCTGGCGTCCGCTCCTTGCCGGGGACGTTGGCGTAGAGCAGGGGCAGCTCGGCGTTCTCCAGGGCCGTCGTCCGCGACAGCAGGTTGAACGATTGGAAGACGAACCCGATCTTCTGGTTGCGGATGTCGGCCAGCTGGTTGCGGTCCAGCTTGGAGATATCCACCCCGTCCAGGAGGTAGCGGCCGCTGCTGGGCTTGTCCAGGCAGCCGATGATGTTCATCATCGTCGACTTGCCCGAGCCCGAGGCGCCCATGATGGCCACGAAGTCGCCTTCCTTGATCGAGTAGGTCACGCCGCGCAGGGCGCGGACCTCCGTCTCCCCAACATGGTAGGTCTTGACCAGATTCTCCAGTTGGATGATGTTCTTGTCCATGACAAAAGCCTTCGGCCGCGGGGGGCCGGCTTACCGGCCCATGAACATCATGCCGCCGGGCCCGCCGCGCTGGTTCTGCTGGCGTGGTCGGGTCGCGGCCGCGGCGCCGGCGAGGCCGACGATGATCTTCATGCCTTCCTTGAGCTCGCTGCGGGTGACTTCGGAATAGGTGTTGTCGGTCAGGCCCGTGCGGACGATGTAGGGCTTGAGCTGGTTCAGCTCGTCCAGCACCCAGACCGTGCCGCCCTGCCGCCGGGCGCCGCCCTGCGGCGCGCATCTGCTGGAAGCGCTGGATCTGCTCGGGGGTCAGCTGGCTCGGGTCAAACTGGCGCTGGCCGTCCTGCGGCCTGGCCGCCCTGGCGCTGGCCGCCGGCCGGCGCGCCGTCGGCCGGCGCGACGTCGGCCCGCTGTCCGGTGGCGCCGGCCGCGCCCGGCTGGCCGCGCTGGCCGCCGGGCCGCAGCGTCGCCAGGAGCTTCTGCAGCTCTTCCTGGGGCAGGGTCGGGGTGAAGCGCATGGACGAGTTGGGGATCTTGAGGACGCCGTTGGCCTCGCCGGTGATGATGGTCACCGTGGCGGTCATGCCCGGCCGCAGCTTGAGGTCGGGGTTGGGGGCGTCGACGATGGTCGTGTAGGTGACGACGTTCTGGGTGGTCACGGCGGCGTAGCGGACCTGCAGAATGGTGCCGTTGAAGGTCTCGCCCTGGAAGGCGTCGACCGTGAAGCGGACCTTCTGGCCTTCCTTGACCTTGCCGATGTCGGCCTCGTCCACCGAGCACTGGACCTTCATCTTGGTCAGGTCGGAGGCGACCTTGAACAGGACCGGGGCGTTCATGCTGGCGGCCACGGTCTGGCCCGCGTTGACCGGTCGGTCGATGACCGTGCCGTCGATCGGCGAGCGGATGGTGGTGTAGGACAGGTCGACCTTGCTCTGGTTGAGCGTCGACTTGGCCTGGGCCACGGAGGCCTCGCGCTGCTGCACGGCGACCCTGGCCGTGACGAAGCTGGCCTCGGCGGTCTCCTTCTCCTCGAAGGAGACGAGGTTTCTCTGGAACAGGTCCAGGGTCCGCTCGTTACTTCTTCTTGGCGTTTTCCAGGTTGACCTTGGCCTGCTCCAGGGCGGCCAGGCGAGCTTTGGTAGTTGGCCTCGTTGGAGTCGACCTTGGCGTTCTGGATGTCCCTGTCGAGCTCGGCCATGAGCTGGCCGGCCTTGACCTGGGTGTTGAAGTCGGCGTAGAGCTTCGAGATCTTGCCCGAAACCTGGCTGCCGACCTCGACGATGTCGATCGGGTTGATGGTGCCCGAGGTGGTCACCACGGCCTCGACGTTGCCCTTGGCCAGGGCTTCCGTCCGGTAAGCCGGCTGGTCGGCCTTGCCTTTCTTGATGAAGACGAAGAATACCACAAGCGCGACCGCCAGGACGGCGATCAGTCCGATGATCGTCTTCTTTTTCATTCGTTCACTCCTTTGGGAAGATATTCAGGGAACGGGAAATGTGCGTCCGTTCTCAGGTTTCGGGGTTGGGAGGGCTCGGGCCGGGAAGCTCCGCCCGGGCCGCCGCCGCGGCCGGAATCGGCAGGAGGCGGCGCGTCGCGCCGATTGGGAGGGTTGGCCTTGCGGCGCTGCTCGGCGTAGCGCTTGAGGGTGGCTTCGAGCTTGGTCTTCTGGGCCGGGGTCAGGACGGCGTCGATCTCGGTCTGCAGCTTCTGCCGCAGCTCCTCGTACCGCTTCGACCTCTCGGCCCGCATCTCTTTCAGCTGGACGTCGTTGCGCATACGCTCGTCGTTGGCCTTGAAGACCTCGCGCAGACGGGCCATCTGGGCCTCGTCCAGGCCGATCTCCTTGGACCAGAAGTCCATGACCGAGCCATGGCCCATGCCCGGCCCGCGGCCGGCCATGCGCTTGGCCGACAGCCACTTGTGGCCGAAGACGCCGGCCACCACACCGGCCGCAAAGACCAGGACGAAGGACAGGACCATCCAGAGGCGCGGCTTGTTCATGGGCGGGGCCTGCGCTGGACCGTCGTCTCGGAGGCGGCCAGGAGTATCATCATGGTGTTTTCCTCGGGCTTCTTGGTTTCGTCGAAATAGACCTGGGCATCGGGCAGGGGAGGCGTCTCGTTCAGGAGCAGCGCCTCGGCCTGGCTCAGGCCGGCGGCGCTGCCGGGCAGGAAGACCAGCCCGCCGACGAACAGACCGATCAGGAAGAGCGACACGGGGATGGCCCGCAGGCACCAGGCGCGCCAGAGCGCTTCGCGCGCTGCCGGAGCGGGCTTGGCCAGGGCCTCGATGCGGGCCGCGACCCGGCCGGAGAAGCCCGGCCGCAGGGCGGGCATGGGGGTGCCGGCCAGGGCCCGGCGCAGGGCCAGGTGCTCGGCCCGCAGGGCCCGGCAGGCCGGGCAGGCCCGGAGATGGGCGTCCAGCTCCCGGCTCGGGCCGGGGGGCAGATCGCGGTCCAGGGATTTCAGGATCCACCGTTCAGCGTTTCGGCAGCTCATGCTTCCCCTCCCTCGACTCCGAATCCTTCTTTCTGGAGGATGGGAGCCATCTTCTTGAGCAGCAGGCGGCGGGCCCGGTGCAGGCGCGAATCGACGGTGCCGGGCGAGATCTTCAGGGTCCGACCGATCTCCTCGTAGGACAGCCCGCGGATATCCCGCAGGGTCAGAATGGCGTTGTACTTGACCGGCAGGGTGTCGAGCGCCCGGTGCACGGCGGCGCGGCGCCGCTCGTCCTCGCGGGCGTTTTCGCGCCCGCGGACGGGGTCCTCGCCGGCGAAGCGGATCTCTTCGACCTCGCTCAGGGCCACTTCCTTGCGGCGGACCACCTTTCTCAGATGGTCCTTGATATGGTTGACGGCGACCCGGTAGAGCCAGGTCCCGAACTCGGAGTCGAAGCGGAAATCGGGCAGGTGCAGGTAGGCCTTGACGAAGACGTCCTGGGCCAGATCCTCGGCCGTGGCCGGGTCCCGCACGAAGCTGAAGGCTAGATGGTACACTTTGGTCTCATATGTCTTGACGAGGGCTTCGAAAGCGTCCCGGTCCCCCCGGCGCGCGCTTTCGACGAGCGTTCGATCGTCCATTCGGATGCAACGCTTTCCGCCTTCGTCAACTATTAGACGCAGGCGAGGGCGAAATCTTCCAGAATCCCGGCTGATGGTAAGAACGGCGTAATCCGCTCCGGGGTTGCGGATATCGCCGGGAAGGTAGGTGTCCTGGGGAAAAAACGACCGCCCCCAAGAGCTATCGAAACATTATTATACCCAAAGAAGGGGGGAATTTGTACCCCGAAGGGGGTGGCACTCAAGTGAAGGCCCCCTGCCCGCCCCCGGGGAGGAGCGGGACAGGGGGGAAAAGGGTTAGGAATTGAACAAGGAGGGAATTTCCGTTACTTCGCCTTGCGGACGGCCGTCCAGGTCGGGGGGCTCCATATTGCCGCCGCCCATGCCGCCACCGAACTCCATCGTGCCCTTCATGTTATTGTCGTCGACCAGGGTGCCCTTGTAGGTGGACTCGAAGGTGCCGCGCTGCGTCTCGCGGACGATCTTCCAGGTCACGTCGTTGCCCTTGATCGTGCCCTCGCCCTTGGTCTCCATGGTCTGACCCTGGCGCTCGCTGGCCACGGTCACGGCCAGCTTCTCGCCGGTCTGGACGAACGTGACGACGGACTTCTGCTCGCCGCGCTGGGTGGTCATGGTGAAGTCCCACGAGCCGCTGATGTCGGCGGCCGCGTAGGCCAGAAGACCGGTCAGGGCTAAAGCCATCAGTGCGATCAGTGCTTTCTTCATGCGATCCTCCTCCGAATCCGGGATGGTGACGGGGCGTATCCTCGCCCTTCAGCCATTAGACGCGGCTGAGGAAAGCGATCTTCCCTTTTTCGCCGCTTTTATGTTGTTGTTATGCAACACTTTACAAAGTATTTTTCGCGCGGGGCCAGAGCTCAGTCCGTTTCAGGGTCCCGCCCGGCGGCCTTTCGGTAATCGGCAGGCGTGTCGATATCGGTTAAAATGCCCCCGGCATCGACCGGAAGGCGGAGAACGTCGTTGGGATGCGCCATGAGCAGGGCCCGCAAGCCGACAGCAGGATCCAGGCTCGCGGCTTCGCGCCTGTAGAGAAGGTCCATGAGCAGGGGATGCCCGCCCCGCCCCTCCGTGGTGGGAACTATGAGGCCCTTGCCGGAGGCAGCGCGGGCCTCCAGGAGGGCCTTGAAGACCGCCGGCGTCAGGTCCGGATGGTCGCCCGGGACGATAAAGACGGCTCCGGGAGCCTCGGGCAGGGCGGCGAGGCCGGTCAGGATCGACGAGAGCATGCCCCGCCCCGGGTCCGGGTTGACGACCGCCTCGACCGGCAGGGGCTCGAGCAGCGGTTCGATCCTTCCGCGGCCGAAGCCGAGCACCACGACCGTCCGGTCGACCGGGGAATCCAGGACGGCCCGCAAGACGCACTCCAGGACGGTGGCGCCGCGATAGGGGAGGAGGAGCTTGGGCCGACCCATGCGGCTCGACTCGCCGGCGGCCAGGACGACGGCGGCGATCATAGGCGGCCGTTCCGCACGGCCACGAGCTCGGCCGCGATGCTGACCGCGATCTCCTCGACCGTGCGCGACCCGATCGGCAGGCCGATGGGTGTGCGGACGCGGGACCATTCCGCCTCCGTGGCCCAGCCTTCGGCCAGGAACCGCTCCTTGAGCAGTCCCACCTTGCGGCCGCTGCCGATCATGCCGATGTACCGGGCCCGGCCGCGGAGGCAGGCCCGCAGGGTTTCGGCGTCGTGGCGATGGCCGCGGGTGACGATGACGATGTACGCGTCCGGGTCCCGGCGGAAGCGGGCTGTCTCTGCGGCGATGTCGCCGCAAACGAGGCGCGCGGCTCCCGGGAACCTGGCGGGGAGGAGGAGCTCGGGCCGGTCGTCGATGACGATCGTCTCGAAGCCCAGGAAGCGCCCCATCCCGGCCGCGGCCCGGCCGACGTGGCCGGCACCGGCCACAACCAGCCGGGGGCGGGGAAAGCGGGGCTCGAGATAGAGGAGGCTTTTCCCCCTCGCCTCGAGCCGGGGCTTTCGCGCCGCCTGTACATCCACGGGGACGGCCTCGTTTTTCGATCCGGCTTTCAAGGCTGTTTTCATCGCCGGGGCGGGGATCCACTGTCCTGGAAACGGAAACGGCGCGGCCGGCTTCGAGTCGCCGGATCCGGACGGCCATGGCTCCGGAGCCTCTCTTCGTCTCGGCCCGGCGCAGGGCTTCGAAGGCTTTCCGGCTCCGCTCCGGCCGGGCTTCCAGGAGGATTTGCATGCGCCCGCCGCAAATCGCGTCGGCGTCCTCGGCATAGTCCGCGGCCAGGTTGAAGCGCAGCAGACGCGATTTGCCCGTCCGGAGTATCACGCGGGCCGTTTTTTCGACGTCGGCCTCGACCTTGCCCCCGCCGATCGTCCCGCATTGAAGTCCGGCGGAAGTGAAGACGGCCGCGGCACCGGCGGTCTGCGGCGCCGAGCCTGAGGCTTCGATCACGGTTGCCAGCACGGCCGGCGTCCCCGACCCGAAGAGGGAAAGGAGGGCGCGGGCGGTATCGAAGTCCGGCTTGAAGGGTGTGTCCATAAGGGCTTCCTGTTCTTTAGTTAGCACAAACGGCTCGGGACGCGCAATTGAGAAGCCTTCATGAATGCGACCATCGAGTCCGACATTTTTGTCGCCCGGCCGACGAAAGCGTCGGCCTTTGGCCGCGGGGTGTTTCCCTATTTTATTTATATTGTTGACGTTAAACTTGGCACATAGGCCGCATTAGGGCTTGATGACTCATTAAGGAGGTAAAACAATGAGCAACAAAAAGTCGTTCGTGGTAGGATCGATGGTGATCCTGGGCCTCGCGGTTCTGATGAACGGCGCTTTCGGGCAGACCCCGAAGAACGCCTTCCAGAACATGCTCAAGACGAGCCCGCAGCTCGAAGTCCGGTTCATGGACGAGAACTGCGACGGCCTCAACGATCTGGCTCGCGATCACGACAATGACGGCATCCCCAACGGCCAAGACTCCGACTGGATCAAGCCGCAGGACGGAACCGGCTACAAGTCCGGCAAGGGCAAGGGCGGCCAAGCCGCCGGGCTCGGCGCCGGCGGTTTCCGCGGCCAGCCCGGCATCGCCGTTCGGGTCCGGCGTCTGCGACGGGACGGGCCCCAAGGGCCGCGCCGCCCGCAAGGGCCGTTAAGCCTGCCCGCCATGCCGCCGGCGGGCGCGGAGCCGCCTCCGCGCCCGCCGGCACTCTTTACTGGAGCCTAAAATGAGAATCGCGAACACCGCAGCCGCGGTCGCCATAGCCGCTCTCGCCCTCGGCGTTCCGGCCGGAGCGGACACGCTGACGTTTTCCCTGAGCCAAGCCTATACCGGGAACCTGTTCCAGACCCTGGCCTCGGGTTCGGACCGGATCACCATGGCCGGCCTGTCCTTCGAAAAGTCCCTGTCCTCGTTCAGCGTTTTCGCTTCGGTCGATACCACGTTCCTGTGGGAGAATTCCGGGCTTAACGACCTGGATTTTTCCGCCGGAGTCGATTACGTCGCCGCTTTGGGGCCCAAGACCGCGGCCTACTTCGCTCTGCAAGGGGAGATGGTCCGGCATCGCCCCGAGTATGTCGACTTCGACCGCTCGGGAGCGAGGCTGACCGCCTCTCTCAAGACCTACCTCTCGCCCTCTTCCATATTCAAGGCCGTCTCGGCCACGGAATACCGGGCCTATGGCTTTTCCCCCTTCGACTTTCTCAGCCACGGCCTGACCGCTTCCCTGGACAAGTATTTCCCCTCCAAGACGACCTTCAAGGCCGAAGCGGCCTGGGGATTCAAATATTTTCTCCATCCCTGGTTGACCGCGCCGGACGCCCCGTCGGCCGAGGCCGGCGCGGCGGAAACGATCGAGCCGGCTCCGAATGACGGATTGGCTCCCGGGGACGAAACTCCCGGGAAGAAGCCGGAAGCCCCCGGATCCGGCGGCCCTGGCCAGGGCTCCGGCAGCGGCGGATCGGACGGGACTCCCGGGGTGCCCGGCAAAGGCCCCCAATCACCGGGGTCCGGCGGGCAGGGCACGCTGGGCTCGTCATGGCGCTCGAGCCGCGGCTCCGGATACGCCTACGCCGCAGGCGGGGGCGGCCAAGGCATCCAGATGGCCTCCGCCAACGCCACCTTGGCCCAGGGTCTCGGCAACCGGGTCGGGCTCCGCCTGGCCGGCATTCTTCAGAAAACGCTCTCGGGCCGCAATCCCTTCTCGGCGGTCGAGGAGTTCGCCATGATCGAGAACCCCACCTACGACGCCTTCGCTTGGCAGGGCTGGGGATGGAACGCCCAGGCTTCGGCCGTGCTGCCCTGGAACATAGAGCTGCGATTGGGCTATACTTGGACGGACAAGGAATTTCCGGGCATCGAGAGCCTGGATCTCGAAGGCGCCCCGCTGGGCCTCACCCGGCGGGACGAGCGGGATCAAATCGACGTGAAGCTGGAAAAATCCTTCAAGCGGTGGTCGGCGGTTCTCTCCTACGGCCACATCCGAAACCGCTCCAACGACCCCCTCTACGCCTGGAGCGGCCCGTTCGTCTCGCTGAGCCTGCAGTGGAGCCCGGCCATCGGGAAGACAAAATGAACCCCGCGGCGATGCTCCTGGCGGCGGCTCTGAGCCTGGCGACGGCGGCCGGCGCTCAGACCGGCCCCCATTTCTACAACGTCGATTCCGAGGTCCGGATCGAGGGCGCCATCCAGGACGTCCGCTTCGAGCCCCGCTACGAAACGAGGGCGCCTTTCCTCATCCTGTCGCTTCGCGAAAAGGGCACCGACAAGACTTTCCAAGTCGAGGTCAGCCCGGCCTGGTTCTTCGACCGCGACCTTCACCAGGGCGAATCCCTGCGGGTCGTCGGCTCTCTTGTCGCCCAGGCGGGGGCGCCGTCCCTGCTCATCGCCCGCGAGGTCCTGGTCCAGGGACAAACGATCACGGTGCGCGACAAATCGGGCTTCCCGAGCTGGCGGGGCGGCCCCAAGGGAACGCCGGGGCGGAAGCGGGACGGCCGGATTTGAAGCGAAGCGGCCTCCTGGCGTTCTTTCTCCTTCCCTCCGCCGGCGTGCTGGCCCTGTTCTTCATCCAGGCCGGCCTCAACCGGACCTTCATCCGCCAGAAAACGGAAGCTCTGGTCCGCGACCAGCTGACCGCCTCGGCCCGCCTTGTGGAGGCGGAGGCGTCGCGGCTCTTGCGGTCCGGCCTGACGCCGGTCGAAGTCGCGGCCCGCTTCTCCGGCCAGACCGACGTCTATTTCC
Organism: Candidatus Aminicenantota bacterium; assembly: GCA_963803915.1. Classification (GTDB taxonomy): domain Bacteria; phylum Acidobacteriota; class Aminicenantia; order Aminicenantales; family UBA4085; genus UBA4085. The sequence continues at coordinate 211,384 of CAWDOL010000008.1, forward strand.
TGGCCCTGCTCGACGACCGGGGAGAAGTCCTGGGCTGGGCTTCCCGGTTCGAGGGCTATCTTCCGGTATCCCGGTCCGACCAGGCCTCGGGGGACGCCTGGACCATCGATTCGCCGGCCGGACCGATCCTCAACGTCCGCCGCCCGATCGACGCGGGCAGCGGCCGCCGGCTGGTCATGACCCTGGGCTATTCCCTGGAGCCGCTGGAGGAGATGCTGGCCTATTCGCGGCGCAATTTCCTCCTCCTCGCCTCCGTCATGGCCGTGGTCGGCCTGCTCCTCTTCAGCGGCGTTTATCGCCTCCACCGCATGACCCTCGTCCGGGCCGAGGAGGCCATGGCCGAGCGCAAGGAGAGGCGGCGATTCCAGGAGCTCTCGGGCTTCACGGCGGGCATCGCCCACGAGATCAAGAACCCCCTCAATGGGATAGGCCTGCTGTTCGAATCGCTGGAGCGGCGGGCTCCCGCGGCCTTGGCCGAGGACGCCGCCCTGGGCCGGGCCGAGGTCCAGAAGATCGCCCGCATCATCGACCAGTTCTCCTCCGCCGCCCGGCCTCTCGATCTGCGGCCCGAACCGATCCCGGTCGGGCTGCTCCTGCGCGAAGCGGCCGAGCCCGCGACGGGAGAGGCGGCCCGCCGCGGCATCGCCCTGCGCTTCGACGCGCCCGCCGACCTGGCCGTGACGGGCGACCGCGCCCTCCTCGTCCAGGCCCTGTTCAACATCATCCGCAACGCGGTCGAGGCCGTCGCATCCGGCTTCGTGGAAGTCCGGGCCGAGCGGCGCCGCGGCCGGGTCCGCATCGATATCGACGACACCGGACCGGGCATCCCGCCCGCCGACCTGGAGCGGGTCTTCGACCCGTTCGTCACGACCAAGACGGAGGGGCTCGGCGTGGGGCTCTTCCTGTCCCGCAAGATCGTCGAAGCCCACGACGGCGTCATCACGGCCGGCCCGCGGCCGGGCGGCGGGACGCGGATTCGGATCGAGCTTCCCGGAGGTCGGACATGAGCCGAGCCGTCATTCTGATCGTCGAGGACGATCCTCTGCAGCGCCGCCTGGTCCGGGCCAACCTGGAGAGCGAGGGCTATACGGTCGCCGATGCGGCCGGGATCGCCGCGGCCGTGGAGGCCGCCAAGCGTCTCCCCCCGGATGTCGTGATCGTCGACCTCCGCCTGGGCCGGGAGTCCGGCATCGAAGCCATGCGGGCCGTCCTGACCGAAGCCCCGGCCGCGGCTCCGATCATGATCACCGCCTTCGCCAGCGTCGAGACGGCGGTGGAAGCCATCCAGGCCGGCGCCTACGATTACCTGGTCAAGCCGATCGACTTCAAGAAGCTCCTGCTGGTCGTGGAACGGGCCCTGGAGCGGAATCGTCTGCGCTCCGAGGTGCGGACCCTGCGCGAAACCCTGTCCGACCGCTTCAGCGCCAAGAACTTCGTCTTCGCTTCGCCGGCCATGGAGGCCGTGGCCCGGCTGATGGCCAAGGCGGCGGGCAGCGACGCCACCGTTCTCATCACGGGCGAGACGGGGACCGGCAAGGATCTGGTGGCCCGCTCGATCCATTTCGCCTCGCGTCGGGCGGCGGCGCCCTTCCTGGCGGTCAACATCCCGTCCCTGCCGGAAACGCTCCTGGAGGGCGAGCTGTTCGGGGCGGAGAAAGGGGCCTATACGGGAGCCACGGAGAAGAAGACGGGTAAATTCGAGGCGGCTTCGGGGGGAACCCTGTTTCTGGACGAGATCGGCGACCTGCCCGTCCACCTCCAGGTCAAGCTGCTGCGCTTCCTGCAGGACCGGGAGTTCTCGCGGCTGGGATCGACCGAGGTCCGCCGCACGGACGTCCGGATCCTGGCCGCCACCAATCGGGACCTCGAACAAGGGGTGGCCCAAGGCACGTTCCGCTCGGACCTGTTCTACCGCCTGAACGTCATCCGCATCGATGTCCCGCCGCTCAGCGCCCGCAAGGGGGACATCCCGCCCCTGATCGACCACTTCCTGCGCCGGTACTCGGGCCGGGAGGGCAAGCTTGTCCGCGGCCTCACGGCCGAGGCGCTGGCCGCCCTGACGGCGCACGACTATCCGGGCAACGTCCGGGAGCTCGAGAACGCGGTCGAGCGGGCCGTCGTCTTCAGCGAAGGGGACATGGTCCGGCTCGAGGATCTGCCGCCCTTGGTGGCCGCCGTGCGCGAAGCGGACCTGGCCGAAGGAACGGCCTCCCTGGACGAGAAGGTCCGCCGGCTCGAGATCCGGGAGATCCGGCGCGCCCTGGAAGCCGCGGGCGGCGTCAAAAGCCGCGCCGCCCGGGCCCTGGGGCTGACCGAGCGAATCCTGTCCTATAAGATGAAGGCTTACAACCTGTCTAACCGATCTTGACCGTCCCCTTGACCACACCGCCCCGGGTCGAGGACAGGACAACACCCACCTCGCCCGCGACCGGCTTGGTCATCTTGACCTTGAACTTGACGTCCCGCGTCTCGCCGCCCTGCAGATAGTCGATCTCCTGCCGCGGTCGGCCCACGATTTCCATCCCCGCCGGCAGGCTGACCGTGACGTTGTCCGGCCGGACGATCTTGACCCGATCGGCCATCTTGAGGGCCGTCGGCAGGTAGCCGAGGTTGCTGACCTTGACGGTCAGCTCGTAGACGTCTTTCTGCTTCTTGTCGGGCTTGAGCCCGCCCCCTGCAACCTTGAGCAGGGGCAGGGACTTGTACATGAACAGGTTGAACTTGGCCTCTTTGACGATCCATTCCTCGAGCAGCTCGACGGGCGGGTTCTGGTTCCAGAACTTGGGGTTGAAGCCGCCGATCTCAACTTCGCCCAGAGTCGGGTGGTTGAACTTGGTCCAGGGCTTGAAATACTTGCCGCCGAGCTTCTCGTCGATGAAACGGAGCTGCTCGAGGGTCGTCACCCGGCCGTCGCCGTCGTAGTCCTGCAGCCGGCCGCCGTTCCAGAGCTCGTCGCCGTACCAGACCGCGCCATAATAAAGATAGCCGAAATCGGGCGAATGTCCGAAGAGGGGCGAACCGCGCGGGGGCTCGGGCGCTTCGCCGGGAACCGCACCCGGCCTGGCCGCCTCCCATCATGCCGCCGCGGTCGCCGCCCGTGGCATAGTCGAAGTAGGTGTCGCCGGCCCGGGAGTACCCGGTCAGCTTCTTGCCCTCCTCGTCGAAGAACCGGTAGATCTTCAGATCCTCCGGGAACATGGCTTCGTCCATCTTGCTCGTGGACGGCCCGTGCAGCAGCATCGGCACGGTCGTGTCCATGGTCTGGACGACCGAGATGTTGGGGTGCTGAAGGAGGAACAGGACGACGTACCGCGTCTCGACCTCGGACAGCGGGTACTCGCCCGCGCCGCCCTGGGTCCAACCGCGGCCGGTCAAGTCCCGGCCGGGCATGGGCCGCCAGTTCTCGGGGTAGTTGCGGTGCAGGTCCAGGCCGCCGATGCCGTCCTCGTTGATGCGGCCGTCGCCGTCGTTGTCCAGGCCTTCGCTCTGGACGGAATAATCGCCCTTGCCGTCGGTGGCCCGGATCATGGCCCGGCCGGTCTTGTCGGCCGGGTCGATGATCATGGTGCCCTTGCCCGGCTCGACCTTCTTGCGGACCTGCAGGATGAAGCCGTCGCCGTCGAGGTCCTCGGGCGGATCCTCGTCCAGCAGGTTGTCGCGGTCGTCGTCGTACGGCCGGACGGTGCTGCGGAGTGACTGGGCCGTGTTCAGGTAGAGCTCGGACCCGTCGGGATTGTTCTTGACCCGGACATAGAGGGCCCGCGTGTCGACGAGTGCGGTGATCTCGGGATCCTTGCCGTACTGGGTCAGGACGTGATGGGCCATCCACAGGGCCGCTTCGGCCGCCGTGACCTCGCCCGAGTGGCGATTGCCCTCGATGAACATGGCCGGCTTGTCGGTGTCCTTGCCGGTGGCCTTGTTGGTGATGGTGATCTGCCAGATCTCGCGTCCCTCGAAGCTCTTGCCGACCGAGTAGAGGTCGACCAGGTTCGGGTAGTCCTTGGCCCACTGCTGGAGGAAGGCCGTGACTTCGTCGTAGGTGTGGTAGTGGAGGAAGTCCATCGTCCCCGGCGTCTTGGGCTTGACGAAATCATAGTCCGACCGGGGGAAGTGGCTGGCCCCGTGCCGGACGCCGCCGACGATGTAGGCCTTGGTCGGACGCGGCTCGAAGCCGCCCCGCTGGAAGTCCTGTCCGGCCGACGACATCAGGGCGATTCCGGCGAAGACGCCGAAGGCTGTGAAACGGACGGTGTTTTTCATGGGCGCGAAGCTCCTTTCTCCGGAGGGTTGGGCGGAGCATACCCCGGCCCGCGGCGACAAGTCAATCGGGCGATAATGTCCCCCATAGGTATCGGATTTGTCGGTATCAAATCGATAAATTCCAAAGAAAAGTGGAACCTTTTCCGGCCTTCCGTCGTCTTAAGTTATGGAAACGATAAGAAAGGAGACAACCGATGACAACCATAAAGAAAATCGGAATCTTCGCCGCGGCTCTGCTTCTGAGCGTGATCGGGTTCAGCCTGATCGCCTCGCCCTCCCTGGACATCCAGCGGATGGCCAAGCCCGACCAGGTCATCCTGGCCATGGTGGAAGCGGCCCCGGTGACGATCACGGTCCGCGGCTGAGCCGCGGCGGCTAAGGCAACCGGGAAGGAAGGGCAGAAGCCGTGACGGCGGCCATGTCGAGGATGGACCGAGACACCCACCGAAACACCGGCCGTCCGGACCGCCCCATTCCCATCCTATAGCCCCCGCCCCTTTCCGGCGCGCATACGCGGAGAGCGGCGGGGGATTTTTTTTGTCTCGGCGAGGAGGGCGACGGCCCAGCAGGCCACGGCTGCGCCGCGGCCGAGCGGGCCCAATCCTTCATTGGTCTTGGCCTTGATCCCCAGCCGGTCCTCCGGAAGACCGAGCCGGGGACAGAGCGCGGCCTTGATGGCCGCGACGTGAGGGCCGATCTTGGGCTGCTCGATCACCGCCACGACGTCGACGTGGCAGACCCGGAGGCGGCGCTTCTTCAGGAGCTTCATCACGGCTTCGAGCAAATCCAGGCTGCAGGCGTCCTTGAAGCGCGGGTCGGTGTCCGGGAACATCCGGCCGATATCGCCCTCGCCCGCCGCTCCCAGCAGCGCGTCGACGACGGCATGGATGAGCGCATCGCCGTCGGAGTGGCCGAGCGGGCCCTTGGGGTGGGGGATGCGGACACCGCCCAGGACGAACGGCCGCCCCTTGACCAGCTTGTGCAGGTCGTAGCCCAGACCGACTCTAGCGTCCCGTCTCATCATGACCACCCCCCTGATCCCTCGGGAGACGGGACGCTTCCAGGGGGGAGACAAGCTCCCCCCTCGGCGCTCCGCTGACCCCCTGAGGGGGGCCTCGCCGCCCCCCTCATGCTCCCCGGCGGTTGTGCGTCTGGCATGCTTGGAAATTTTTCGACGAATTTCCGGGACGCACAACTAACGTCCAAGGTAAGCCTCGGCGGCCGTCAGGTCGAGCGGCGAAGTGATCTTGAGGTTGCGCGGATCGCCGGGAACGATCGTCACAGGCAGCCCCAGGCTCTCGAGCAGGGCCGCCTCATCGGTCGTGGCCAGGCCGGCCGTCTTGGCCGCATCGAGGGCCCGCCGCAGAAGTCCGGCCGAGAAGCCCTGCGGCGTCTGGACGCGGACGAGCCGCTCGCGGGGCACCGTCCGGACGACCCGTCCGGCTTCGGCCTCCTTGATCGTGTCCTCGAGCGGCAAGCCCGGAATGGCCGCGCCCGTAGCCCGGGCCGCATCCAGGACGCGCTCGATGAGGTCCTGGGTGACGAGCGGGCGGGCCCCGTCGTGGACCAGGACGATGTCGTCATCGGCCGGGTCCAGGGCCTCCACCCCGTTGGCCACCGAGTCCTGGCGCGTCTCGCCGCCCCGGACGACGGCGGTGACCTTGGCGTAGCGGGAGGCGTCCTTGGCCCCGCGGGCTTCGTCGCCCAGCACCAGGACCACGGCGTCGACGTTGGGGTTGGCCTCGAAGGCGGCCAGGCTCCAGTCCAGGACGGCCCGTCCCCGCAGGAGGGCGAACTGCTTGGGCCCGCCGAAGCGCCGGCCCTCGCCGGCGGCGACGATCACGGCCCCGACCCGGCTCATGGTCAGCGCTCCTCGTTGTAGCGGCCGAAGATCATCTTGCCGACCGTGGTCTGCAGGACCGAGGTGACGGTGATGTCGATGGTCTGGCCGATCCAGCGGCGGGAGTTGTCGACCACGACCATCGTCCCGTCGTCCAGGTAGGCGACCCCCTGGTCCTTCTCCTTGCCCTCCTTGATCAGGAAGACGCGCATCTGCTCGCCCGGCAGGACGATGGGCTTGAGGGCCGAGGCCAGCTCGTTGGTGTTGAGGACGGCCAGGCCGTGCAGCCGGGCCACCTTGTTCAGGTTGAGGTCGTTGGTCACGATCTTGCCGTCCATCTGCTTGGCCAGCTCGATCAGCTTGGAGTCCACGTCGCGCACGTCCGGGAAGTCGAGCTCCGTGATCATGACCGAGACGGTCTTGGACTTCTGGAGATGGTCCAGGATGTCCAGCCCGCGCCGGCCGCGCTGGCGCTTGAGCCCGTCGGCCGAGTCGGCCACCAGCTGCAGCTCCTTGAGCACGAACTGGGGCACGACCAGGGTGCCCTCGATAAACCCGGTGTCGCAGAGGTCGGCGATGCGGCCGTCGATGATGACGCTGGTGTCCAGGATCTTGTAGACGCGGCCGACGCTCTTCTCCCGGAAGAAGCGGAAGAGGTAGGCCGGGTCGAGCCACTCCGACTTGCGCGTTCCGACCAGGAACCCGATGTAGGGCATGATCAGCAGGAACAGGATGCGCAGGAAGCGGGCCGTCGGGACGTCGGCGGCGATGGTGGCGGTGACCGAGCCCAGGCCCCAGCCCAGGCCGACGCCGGCGAAGGTGCCCACGGTCGAGCCCCAGATGATCTTGAAGGGCGTCTTGCGGATGAGCGTCTCGAGATAGATGATCACCCCGGCCAGGAAAAGGCCGACGCCGGCGGCCAGCCGGGGGTCGAGCCCGAAGGGCGGGACGAAGTAGCCCGCCGCCGCGGCCAGAAAGACGACGAACAAGCGGAAGATCAGGATGCCCATGGTCCGGCCTCGTCGCGGGATAAGAATGCGTCGGTCATTGTATTATAAAACCAGGTCCACGGCCTTCCGCAGGGAGGGCACGCCGACCAGACGGATGTCGGGCAGGGGTTCTTTCTCCAGGCCGGCCAGGTTGCCCTGGGGCAGGACGACCGTCTCGAACCCGAGGGAGGAGGCCTCCCGGATGCGGGCGGCGGCCTGGCCCACGGACCGGACCTCGCCGGACAGGCCGACTTCTCCGAAGGCGACCAACCCCTTGGGGGCCGCGACGTTCTTCAGGCCGGAAACGACCGAGAGGACGATCCCCAGGTCGGCCGCCGGCTCCTCGATGGAGACGCCGCCGGCCACGTTCAGGTAGATGTCCTCGCCGGCGAAGCTGTAGCCCAGCTTCTTCTCCACCACGGCCAGCAGCATGGCCGTCCGGAAATGGTCCAGCCCGACCGACATGCGGCGGGGGTTGCTGGTGAACAGGGTCGATGAGACGAGCGACTGGATCTCGATCAGCAGCGGCCGCGTGCCCTTGATGGTGGCCGTCACGACGCTGCCGGGCTCGCCGGCCGGCCGCTCTTTAAGGAAGAAGGCCGAGGGATTGCCGATCGGCATCAGCCCGGCCGCGGTCATCTCGAAGACGGCCAGCTCGGAGACGGGACCGAAGCGGTTCTTGAGGACCCGCAGGATCCTGTGGCTGTGGTCGCGCTCGCCCTCGAACAGCAGGACCACGTCGACCATGTGCTCCAGCGACTTGGGCCCGGCCAGCGAGCCCTCCTTGGTGATGTGGCCGATGAGGAAGGCCGGCACGCCGTTGCGCTTGGCGTAGCGGAAGACCTGGTTGGCGACCTCGCGGACCTGGCTGATCGTACCCGGCGCGGAGGACAGCTTGGCCGAATGGACGGTCTGGATCGAATCGATGACCAGGGCCTGCGGGCGAAGCCGCTCGGCCTGGGCCAGGATGCGCTCCAGGCCGGTCTCGGCCAGCAGGTAAAGGCCGTCGCAGGCCGGCCCCAAGGCGGTCGCCGCGAAGCTTGATCTGCTCCAGGGACTCCTCGCCCGAGACATAGAGGACGGTCGCCCCGCACGAGCCGAGCTGGGCCCCGACCTGGAGCAGGAGGGTGCTCTTGCCGATGCCGGGCTCGCCGCCGATCAGGACCAGAGAGCCGTGGACGACCCCGCCGCCCAGGACCTTGTTGAACTCCTCCATCCCGATCCGGGTTCGCGGGGCACGGGCGTCCTTGATGTCCTTGTAGGGGTATCGGCTCGGCCGGGGCGAAGGCGGCTTCCACGGCCGCCGCCGCGGAGGCCGAATCCTCGACCGGCTCCTCGACCAGGGTGTTCCACTCGCCGCAGACGGTACAACGGCCCATCCACTTGGGGGCCTGGGCGCCGCACGACTGGCAGACGAAGACGGCCTTGGGCTTGGCCACGCTCAATCTTCTTCGCCGCCCTGGGACCGCTGGATGAGGGCCCGGACGGCGGCCTGATCGGTGTTCTCGAACTTGGCGTACTTGTCCCGGAAGATGGCGTAGATCGAGTCGGTCGGGCCGTTGCGCTGCTTGGCCACGTCGATCTCGGCGATGCCTTTCCAGGTATCGTCCTTCATCCGGTCTTCCTTGGACAGGTACCTCTCCTTGCGGTAGATGAACATGACCACGTCGGCATCCTGCTCCAAGGCGCCCGACTCGCGCAGGTCCGACAGCTGCGGCTTGGGCTCTTTGCGGCCCTTCTCCGGGGCCCGGCTGAGCTGGGAGATGCCGACCACGGGGATGTGCAGCTCCTTGGCCAGCTCCTTGAGGGAGCGCGAGATGTTGGACATCTCCTGGTTGCGGTTCTCGAAGCGGTCGCCGGCCCGCATCAGCTGGATGTAGTCCAGGAAGACGATGTCCAGGTGGCGCTCCAGCTTCAGCCGCCGCGACTTGGCCTTCATCTCGGTCAGCGACAGGCCGGGCGTCTCGTCGATGTAGATGTGGGCCCGCGACAGCGCCTCGGCGCTCATCCGCAGGCGCTCCATCTCCTGGTCGTTGAGGAATCCGGAGCGGGCCTCGCGGATGTCCACGGAGGCGTCGGCGCAAAGCATGCGCATGGCCAGCGATTCCTTGGACATCTCCATGGAGAAGAAGCCGACGGAGAAGTCGGTCTTCAGCCCGATGTGCTGGGAGATGTTCAGGCACAGGGCCGTCTTGCCCATGGACGGGCGGGCGGCGACGATGATCAGCTCGTCCCGCTGGAAGCCCAGGGTCAGCCGGTCCAGGTCATGGAAGCCGGTCGGGATGCCCGTCACCGGGTTGTCGCGGCCGCGGTGCTCCTCGATGATCTTCAGGGCCGGCGCGGCGATGTCGCGCAGCGGGACGAAGCCCTGCTTGATGCGCTGCTCCGAGACGTCGATGATGGCCGCCTGGGCCTCGCCCAGGAGGTCGTCCGGGTCCATCTTCTCGTCGTAGCCGGCCTGGATGATCTTGGCCGAGGACAGGATCAGCCGGCGGATGATGGCCTTCTCTTTGATGACCCGGGCGTAGTACTCGACGTTGAGGCTGCGCGGGACGCCGTCCACCAGCGAGCCGATGTAGGCCGCCCCGCCGACCTCGTCCAACAGTCCGGCCCGGCGCAGCTCCTCGTTCAGGCTCAGCAGCTCCACCGCGATGCCCTTCTCGATCAGGACGATGATGGCGCCCAGGATCTTCTTGTGGGCGTCCTTGTAGAAGTCGTCGGGAGAGATGGACGACAGGACGACGTTGAGGTTCTCGTTGGCCACGAGGATGGCGCCGAGGACGGTCCGCTCGGCCTCGGGGCTGTGGGGCGGCGTCTTCTTCAAGAACATCAGGTCGAGTTCCACGCGCCCTCCTTGTGGCGGCCGGCTCCGGCCGGCGGGTCAGGTCCGGGGACTATCTTACTGCCCAACCAGGGGGAGACTGCAAGAGCCTCCGGCGCGTACTCGGCGCTTCCGGCGCCGAGTAGGGGCGACGGCAAAGCCCGAAGAAAAATCCCCGCCGCCGTCCTCGCCTCCGGCGGCCAGAACGACGGCGGGGATGGACGTCTTATTCGGCGGGCTTGGCTTCCGCTTCGGTCGCTTCGGTCGTTTCGGCCGCCGCGGGCTCGGCCGGCGTCTCTTCCGCTTCCTTGACGACGTGGACTTTGATCTCGGCCCGGTCGTCGTGGTAGACCTTGATCGGGACGGCGTAATTGCCCAGCCGCTTGAGCGGCTCGTCAAGGACGATCTTCTTCTTGTCGATCTCGAAGCCCAGCTTGTCCAGGGCTTCCTTGATGTCGGTGGCGCTGACCGAGCCGAAGATGTGGTCCTTCTCGCCGCCCTTGCGGGCGAAGGTCAGAACGACCTGGTTGATCTTCTGGATCAGGCCCTGGAAGCTCGACCGCTCGGCTTCCACCTTCTTCTTCAGCGAGGCCCGCTCGATCTCGACCATCTTCAGGTTGGAGGGGGTGACCTCCAGGGCCAGCTTGCGGGGGAGAAGGAAGTTGCGGCCGAAGCCGGGCGCGACATTCAGGATGTCGCCCTTGCGGCCGACGTTCTCTACGTCTTGTTTCAGGATGACCTTCATGACGGCGCTCCGGTCAGCTCTCGACGTAGGGCAGAAGCGCCAGATGGCGGGCCCGCTTGACGGCTTCGGCCAGCTTGCGCTGGTGGAAGGAGCATGTGCCCGTGACCCGGCGCGGCGAGATCTTGCCGCGGTCCGGGATGTACTTCTTCAGGATGTCGGCCGACTTGTGGTCGATGAACTTGACGTTCCGCTGGCAGAAGCGGCAGAACTTCTTCTTGGGGGGGAAGAACTTCTTGTAGCCGCCCCGTTCCGGGCGGTCGGGCCGCTCGTCGCGGCGGTCTCGGGATCCGCTGGTTTCGGCCATCTTAAGCCTCCTTCTTCTCGGCCGCCTCGGCGGCGGCGGCGTCCGCGCCCTCGACCGGCTTGGGCTTGGTCTTGGGCTTCTTCTTGCGGCGCATGTTCTGCTGCGTCTCCTTGGTCAGGGTCAGGTAGCGCAGCACCGTGTCCAGCTGGCGGAACCGCCGGGCCAGCTCGGCCGGGATGTCGGGACCGCCGTCGTAGTGGAAGAACACGTAGTAGGCGTCGTGGAACTTGCCCAGGGGATAGGCGGTGCGGCGCTTGCCCCACTTATCCACCTTGGCCATTTTGCCCTGACGCTGGGCGATGACGTCGGCCATCTGCTGGATGATGACCTCCGCCTCCTCTTCGGTCAGCTGGGGGGAAAGGAGGAACCCCGTCTCGTACTGCTTCATCTCGGTCTCCTTATGGTTTAGCAGCCCTCACTCTTAGGGTGAGGACAAGGAGGAGGACTTGCCGGTCCCTTTATCAGGAGGGCCTTTAGGCCCTCCCGGCCTTTTCTAATTGAAGTCGTTCATGGCCCGGTCGATGCGGCCGGCCAGGATCATGTCCAAAGCCTCCACGGCCCGGTCGAGGGTCTCGTCCAGGGCCTTGCGCTCGTCCTTGCGGAAGGGCGTCAGGACGAAGCGCACGATGTCGGCCTCCTCGGGCGAAGGCCCGATGCCCAGCCGGATGCGGGGGAAGGCCGTCGTCCCCAGGCAGGCCACGACCGAAGCCATGCCCTTGTGCGTCCCGGGGCCGCCCTCGCGGCGGACCCGCAGACCGCCGAGCGGGCAGGTCCACGTCGTCGTAGGCCACGATCAGGTTCTCCGGCGGCCACCGGCTGCCCGGCCGACGATGGCCTTGACCGACTGGCCGCTGTCGTTCATGTAGGTCTGGGGCAGGGCCAGCAGGACGCGCTCGCCGCCCCGGCGGCCTTCGCCGGTCTTGGCCAGGAAGCGGTTCTTCTTCAGGCGCACGTCCCAGGCCTCGGCCGCCCGCTCGACCAGCAGGAATCCGGCATTATGCCGCGTCCCCGCGTAGCGACGGCCGGGGTTGCCCAGGCCCACGACGGCCCACAAAGGTCACCCCTTCTCCTCGTCCTTGCCCTTCTCGGCCCGTTCCTTCTTGATGACCTCGGGCTCGGCCGGGAGCGGCTTCGGCGCCCTCGACGCCCTCTTCGACCACGGCGGCCTCGACCTTCTCCTCGTGCGGCACCTGGACCAGGGCGATGACGGCGCCGGGTTCGGTGATCAGCTTGATGCCCTCGGGGAGCGTCGACCTCGGAGGCCTTCAGCGACTGGTGGAGGTGGAGCTCCGTGACGTCCACGGCGAAGTGCTCGGGGATCAGGGCCGGCAGGCACTCGACGGTCAGCTCGCGGGTCATGAAGTCGATGAACCCGCCCTCGGTCTTGACGCCGTAGGCCTCGCCCACGAGCTCGATCGGTACCTGGACCCGGATGACCTTGTCCATGGCGATCTGGATCAGGTCGGCGTGCAGGACCTCGTCGGTGGTCGGATCGATCTGGACGTCCTTGATCATGACGTCCCGCTCCTCCGTCTCCGAAGGAGACCCGGAACAGGGTGTTCAGGCCCAGCTCGGACTTGAGGATCTGGATGACGTCCTTCTTGGCCAGGACGAGGGGCAGGCTCTCGACACCCTCGCCGTAGAGGATGGCCGGAAGCTTGCCGGACTGGCGGATGCGGTACGACGCGTTCTTTCCGAAGGCGTCGCGCTTTTCGCTGGGAATGACCAGGCTCATGGGTGGTTCTCCTTAGTCGAACAAAGAGCTGACGGAGCTGCGCTCGTTGATCCGCCGGATGGCCTCGCCGAAGAGCTCGGCGACGGACAGGGTCAGGATCTTGGCGCAGCCCTTGCTGGCGTCGTTCAGGGGGATGGTATTGGTGACGATAAGCTGCTCGATGGGCGAGGACTCCAGCCGCTCCACGGCCGGGCCCGACAGCACGGCGATGGGTGGCGCAGGCCAGAACCCGCTTGGCCCCGGACTTGATCAGGGCTTCGGCGCCCAGGACCAGGGTGCCGGCGGTGTCGACCATGTCGTCGTAGATGACGCAGGTCTGGTCCGTGCCACGTCGCCGATGACGTTGAACACTTCGGCCACGTTGGGGCGGGGCCGGCGCTTGTCGATGATGGCCAGCTTGGCCCCCAGCTTCTTGGCGAAGTGCTTGGCCCGGCCCACGCCGCCGGCGTCGGGGGAGACGACGGTCAGCTCGCCCAGGCCCAGGCTGAGCAGGTGGCGGGCCAGGACGGGGACGCTGGTCAGGTTGTCCACGGGGACGGAGAAGAAGCCCTGGATCTGGGGCGAGTGCAGGTCCATGGACAGGATGCGGTCGGCCCCGGCCGCCTCCAGCAGGTCGGCCATCAGGCGGGCCGAGATGGGCACCCGCGGACGGTCCTTCCAGTCCTGCCGGGCGTAGGCGTAGTAGGGCATGACCGCCGTGATCCGCTCGGCCGAGGACCGCTTGAAGGCGTCGATCATCAGGAACAGCTCCATCATGTGGGCGTTGGCCGGGTAACAGCCGCTCTGGATGATGAAGACGTCCTCGCCGCGCACGTTCTCGTCGATGTAGTAATGGATCTCGCCGTCGCTGAAGCGCTCCAGGACGCTGTTGCCCAGGAATTTCTTGCAGTACTGGGCAATCTCCTGGGCCAGGGGGAGGTTCGAGCTCCCGGCGAAGATCTTCATGGTCCTTCCTCTGTCCTCTATCGTCTATCGTCGCATTGCGAGCTTATCGCCTGGTACTGGGGCGGGAGGATTCGAACCCCCGAATGGCGGGTCCAAAGCCCGCTGCCTTACCACTTGGCGACACCCCAGCCTCGATATCCGGCCAGCCTTGCTCCCGGGTCACGGTCTCCAGCAGGAGGCATCGGCGCATCCCGTCCGCCGCCGGCCAGACACCGGTCCGCGGCGTCGCGGTCGCGAAACAATCCGTAGACCGCCGAGCCGGATCCCGTCACCAGGGACAGTTCCGCACCCTGGGTCTGGAAGAACCGCTTTATCTCTTGGAGCTGAGGATAAAAGCGAAAGATCGTCCCCTCGAGTTCGTTCTCCAACGAGCCGATCTCTCCGGTCTCGAAAAACCGCCACATTCTACTGTCTTTAAGCCCCGAAGTCAAGGACAGGCCTGAAGATGCGGCCAGGGAGCGGTAAATCAGGGGCGTGGGGACGGGAAAGTCGGGCAGGGCCAGGAGGACGAAGCCGGCGCTCGAGCTCGGGCAGGGGGGTCAGGAGGTCGCCGATCCCCTCGCCCAGGCACAGCCCGCCGATGAAGAAATAGGGCACGTCGGCACCCAGCTCGCGGCCGAGCAAGACCAGCTCCTCCGGCCGCAGGCCCAGGTCCCAAAGCCGATTCAGCCCGAGCAGGGTCATCGCGGCATCGCCGCTGCCCCCCGCCAGGCCGCGGCCGGCCGGGATGCGCTTCTCGACTCTTAGGGAAGCCCCCCGCGTCGTCCCGGTCCGGCCCTGCAGAAGCCGGGCCGCCTTGACCACCAGGTTGGTCTCGTCCCAAGGCACCTCGGGGTCGTCGCCGGAAGCGCTGACCGCCGGCCCGGGCGCTTCCTCGATCTCGAGGACGTCGTGCAGGCTGATCCACTGGAACAGGGTTCGGATGTCGTGATATCCATCCGGACGACGCGCCACGACCTCCAGCCCGAGGTTGATCTTGGCGAAGGACTTAATCCTCATCGCGAAGCAGCCTGATCATTTCGGCTTTCGTCAGCCGGGCGTATGAGGACGGGATTTTCGCAGATGCGTCCGCGGCCGGCGGCGTCGCGTTGAACGCCAGGCCGAGCACGGTCAGGGTCCCCGAGACATCCGCGGCGGCGAAGCCGATGCGGCGCGGGACGGCCCCTTGGGAGAAGAACTCGTCGACCCCGAAGGAAAAGCCCCGGCGCGATCCGGAGACGACACGCCCCCGGCCGTCGCGGCTCAGGGTCCACGCGGCGTCGCTTCCCGCCGCCTCCGAGACCGCGGGACCGCGGCCCGTGAGCAGCCCCGCCATCTCGACCACGCTCAAGGGAAAGCCCAGTCCGGCGTCGAGGACATCGGCCCGGGGGCCGCTCCAATACGCTTTGCGGGAGGGGACGACAAGCACCGCTTCCTCGCCGTCCATCGAGACCGTGAAGATGGTCCGGTTGAGCGGGTCGAGCGCCTCCAGCCGGGCGATCCCCGGGGGGACGAGATGGAAGGCCAGACGGGCCCTGGCGGAGGCGCCGGACCGGTTCGTCCGGATGGAGGCATGCCCCTGGATGGATGCGATCCTATCGGGGACGGGGCCGAGCACGGGCCGGCCCGGGCGGCACGAAGCGAGCAGGAGCAGCGCCGACGCGGCGACGACGATTCGGCCCTTCATCGCTCGGCCTCTTTGCCCCGGGTCGTTTTCCGTCAATCCAGCTTGAAGCCGTAGTCCTCAGCCTTTTTCCTGGCTGCGGCCGACGCTTCGGACTTGGGCGCACCGGGCTCCTCGAGGTGGAAGCCGTAGTCGGTGGTCTGGATCCTCTTGCGGCGGACCTGGCGGACTTCCTCCGCCTCGCGCTGCATCCGCTTACGCCGCAGGATGGGGTAGAAAGGGGACTTCAGCTTCTTGCTGAAGCAGGACATGTTGGGGTTCTTGATGAGCAACAGGATGAAGATCGCGAATATGATCAGGATGCCGTAGACACCGATGTTCATGGTGATTCCTCGCCGTCCGGCCGGGCCTCGAGGCGCGCCGGACGCAGAATATTATAGGCGCGACGTGGGGAAAAGGGAAGGCGGCCTCGGCGCCGGCAGTACCGGGGACGGAGCGTCAGTCTTCCTGAAACTCGGGGATCTTGCGGCGCTCTTTGTCCCGGCCGATCTGGAATCCGACGACGAAGGCCGAGGTCACGACGAGGGCGGCGAAGAAGGTGCGCAGAAAATCTTTCATCGAAGGATACCCTGGGTTATTGTAGCCGATGCGAAAAAAAAGTCAACTAAGAAGGGGCTCAGGGTTACGGGAGGGAAAACGCTCGCGCCCCCAGCGAGGGAGCTCGCTCTGGTCGGCTCGGTCGCTCTCCCTGCCAAAGGCAGGGAACCATGCCCGCTTCCTCGCCGATGGTTTCGGCCCCCCAAAGGCCCTCGCCCAAGCAAAAGAAATCTTCTGAACATTCTCTCGTCAACCTTAATAGGCCCCGCTCACAATGCTTAATTGGACTGCAAGGCCCGCGGGTTTCGGTGGGGCATACCCCTCGCTCAAGAATAAGAAGTCCGTGAGAACGATAAAATCGCAGTCACGAAAAGAGGCTACCATGAGGGGGAGGCAGGACGTGCCGCACGGACGTTGGAGGGGGAACCCATCAAAGGGTCCCCCTCCAAGGGAGTCCCTCGTCCCCAATCGCCGAAAAATCTTATCATCGCCCCGACTTCTCATTGACTATTTTTCAGAATCGACCCTATCGGCTCTACTCATTTTTAGAGCGAGAAGCTGTAGACATGCGCGCTCGGTCGTCAGGTCGGACCTAAGACCATTCTCCATGATGTTTTCCGAATAGCTCTCCGCCCACGACAACCAAAGGCTCTACTCACAAGATATCCAACAAAGCAAAACCGGCTGCCTCTCGAGTCGCCAGCGTTTGATTTCGGCATCGGCTCCACTTATATTTAACGAAGAAGGAAAAGAGACATGCGCACAACCGTAGGCCTATCAGCCGTACTGCTGTTATTCGCGCTGGCCGTCATGGCGGCTCAGGGCGTCCGCAAGCCCGCCTGGGCCGGACAGTTCTACGACGCCGACGGCACCCGCCTGGGCCGCCAGATCGACGGCTTCCTGGCCGCGGCAGTACCCGCCCGGCCCGCCGGCCCGATCGTGGCCCTCATCGTGCCGCACGCGGGCTACATCTACTCCGGCAAGACCGCGGCCCTCGGCTACAAGCTCGTCCAAGGCTCGGACTTCGAGACGGTGGTCATTCTCGGCCCGACGCACCGGGTCGATTTCCGGGGCGCTTCGATCTGGCCCGAGGGGGCCTTTGAAACGCCGCTCGGCGCCGCCGAGGTCGACGCCGAGGCAGCGCGCACCCTGGCCAAGGCGACGGGCTTCCGCTTCGTTCCCGAAGCCCACGCCGAGGAGCATTCCGTCGAAGTCCAGGTGCCGTTCGTCCAGAAGGCTCTGCCGAAGGCCCGTATCGTGCCCATCGTCATGGGCCGGCCCGAGGAGGCCACCCTGAAGAACCTGGCCGCGGGCCTGGCCGAGCTGGCCAAGACGCGGCGGATCCTGGTCGTGGCCTCGACCGACATGAGCCACTTCCTGTCCAAGGACGAAGCCGCCGCCGAGGACACCTCGACCCTGGCCCTGGTCAAAGACCGAAAGACGGCCGCCTTGCTGCGGCTGGTGGAGAAGGGCGAGAATATCCTGTGCGGAGGCGCGCCCGTTCTGGCGGCGCTTTACTATGCCGAGCGGGTGGGCCGCCCGTCCGTGGAGATCCTGGGCCGCGCCGACTCGACCGAGGGCGGCGGTCCCGCCGACCGCGTGGTCGGCTATTTCGCGGCGGCGATCTCCGCACAATCCGCCGCCGCCGATAAGGTCGGCGAGGAGAAAGCGGCCGTCTCGGGCCCCCTGGTCCGCCGAGGAGGGACAGGAGGCCGCCCTGACGGACGAGCAGAAGAAAGAGCTCCTGACGCTGGCGCGCCGGACCCTGGAATCGTTCCTTCGCGACGGCTCGCTCCCGGCCCTGCCGACCTCAAGCCCGAATCTATGCCGAGCCGCGCGGCGCCTTCGTCACCCTGACCAAGAACGGCAATCTGCGGGGCTGCATCGGATACGCCGAGCCCGTCCTGCCGCTGGCCCGGGCCGTCCAACAGTGCGCCGTCTACGCGGCCACGGAGGACCCGCGCTTCACGCCGGTCACGGCCCGCGAGCTCAGGGAGCTGAAGATCGAGATCTCCGTCCTCACGCCGGCCCGCCGGATCGAGGACTTCAAGCAGGTCGAGGTGGGGAAGCACGGCCTGATCCTGTCCCGCGGCAACCGGCGGGGACTACTGCTGCCTCAGGTGGCGACGGAATACCGTTGGGATCGCGAGGAGTTCCTGCGCAACGCCTGCCTCAAGGCCGGGCTGCCCCAGGACGATTGGAAGAAGGGGGCGACCATCGAGGTGTTTGAAGCCGTCGTCTTCCATGAGTAGGCTCGGGGTTGGGGGTTCGCTCTGGCGGAAATTTTTGCGCCGTGGCGTCTCGTTTTTCTCGGCGGCTCGGAACTCGCGTCCCGCTTTAATCTAACGGTTGTTGCACGGTCCGCTCAGACATCCTCGCCGGCCGGCCTCTTTCCGGGCCGCTCCTTTCGGAGCCGCGTGACGAGTCCTCCCCTGTTATAGGGGAGGCAGGAGGGGTAAGACCCATAAAAAAAATCGGAACGCGGCTCCGCAGGGGCGAAATTTCCGCCCTCGCTACGACGGGCGAAGCGCCTGTCGTTACGAGGACTGCGAAACGACTGCATCGGCGCTCACCCCCAAACCCCTCGCCTCAGTTAAAGAAGCTCTTTCTTAAGTCTTTCAGGAAAGTCTTCTCCTCGATGTCAGATTCCGGATTATTTAGATATTTGGACTCCCCGATTCCGGGAAAGCCACGCGGTTCGGGGTGCCGGCCAACGGCGAAATCGCGAGGCCGGCGCCTTTTTCCATAACTCTCCGAGGGAAGCCAACGGCCGCCGAGGACTGTTTGAGCCGGGAAAGGACTATCGAATAAGAGACGGAGTGGGAGGTCATGCAAGTCGGCAAGGACGAAAGCGCGAGTTCCGAGGCGCCGAGGAGAGCTGTGGGAAAAGGCGAGAAGAGGCCGAAGCCGCCGGGACGGCACTCCGGGCCGCGTTTCCCGGAATCGGGATAAATGCCCGAAATTTGCTATAATAAGGGGAGTCTGATATTTCCAGGAAGGACGCGACGATGCCCATCTACGAGTATAAATGCCAGGCCTGCGGCAAGCGGATGGAGAAAATCCAGAAGCTCAATGACCCGCCCTGCAAGAAATGCCCCTCCTGCGGCGGCGCGCTGACCAAGCTCATCTCCTCGCCCGCCATCCAGTTCAAGGGCAACGGCTTCTACATCACCGACTACGCCAAGAAGAACTCCCCTTCGGAGGAGAGAAAGGTCAAGGCCGACAGGGAGCCCTCGGCCCCGGCCAAGACCGAATCCAAATCCGAGGCCAAGTCCGAGGCCAAATCCGAAGCCAGAACCGAGAAGAAAACGGAGACCAAGGCCTCGGAGAGCAAGCCCGCGGCCAAGCCTGAGGCCAAGTCCGAGGCCAAGAAATCCTCGGATTGAGGCCCGGCCCGCGAGAGTCATGAACATCGTCGTCCGCATCCCCAACTGGGTCGGCGACGCCATCCTGGCCCGCCCGGCCCTCGACAGCCTGGCGGCGCGCTACCCGGAAGCCGAGATCGTCATCGCAGCCGGCGAGTGGGTGCGCGATCTGTTCGGCTCGGAGTACCGCGTCCTGACGATCGACGGCGGCAAGACCCGGCGCGGGCTCGACTCCGCGGCCGAGGTCCTGCGGGCCGAAGCCTTCGACCTCGGCATCCTCTTCACCAACTCGTTCGGCTCGGCGCTCCTCTTTCGGAAGGCCGGCATCCGCGAGCGCTGGGGTTACCGCAGGGACGGCCGGGGTTTCCTCCTGACCCGGGGCGTCAAGCCGCCGGATCCCCAGGCCGAGCCGCGCCATCACATCCATTATTATCTCGACCTGGTACGCGAGCTGGGCATCGCGCCGGTCAACCCCGTCCTGCGGTTCGCGCTGACGCCGGCCGAGCGGGCCGCGGCCAAGGCCCGGCTGCGGGAGCTGGGCGCTGAGCAGGGCCGGCCTCTCGTCATCCTCAATCCCGGCGCCTCCTACGGTCCGGCCAAGCGCTGGCCGGCCGAGCGCTTCGCCGCCCTGGCCGGCCGGCTGCGCCGCGCCGTGGACGTCCGCTTTGTGCTGACCGGATCGGCCGAGGAAGCCCCTCTGACGGCCGAGATCGCGGCCTCCCTCGCGGAGCCCGCGATCGATCTGGCCGGACGGACGACCCTGCGCGGCCTGCTGGGCATCATGGCCGAGGCCGCCCTCTTCGTGACCAACGACACCGGGCCAATGCACATGGCCAACGCGCTGCGCGTGCCCGTGGTCGCCGTCTTCGGCCCGACCGAGCCGCGGGCGACCGCGCCCTTCCACCCGCCTTCCGTCGTCCTCAAGAAGGAAGCCCCCTGCGGTCCCTGCCTCTACCGGGACTGCCCCTTCGACCACCGCTGCATGAGGGCGATTACGGCCGAAGAAGCCGCTGCGGCGTGTCTGCCGTTCTTCGGATGAGGCCCTCCGCATGAGCCATAAAGCCCTCTTCCTCGACCGCGACGGGACCATCAACGTCGAGACGGGCTATCCGCGCGACTTCTCCCAGATCGCGATCTACCCCGGCAGCTTCGAGGCCATCCGCGAGGCCCGCCGGGCCGGGTTCAAGGTTTTCATCGTCACCAACCAGAGCGGCGTCGGGCGCGGCTACCTGGACGAGGCCGCGCTGGAGAAGCTTCACGCCTGCCTGGCCGATGCCCTGGCCTCAGGCGACGCCCCGGTGGACGCCATCTACTACTGCCCCCACCACGAGCAGGCCGGGCTGGGTCGCTTCCGCACGGCCTGCGAATGCCGCAAGCCCGCCCCGGGCATGGCTCTGCGCGCGGCCCGCGAGCACGACCTCGACCTCCGCGCCTCCTACATGGTCGGGGACAAGGTCGAGGACATCAAGTTCGGGCTGGCCGCGGGGGCCACCCCGATCCTGGTCCGGACCGGCTACGGCCGCGACAGCGAGGCGCGGCTTCCCGGGCTGGACGTGCGGCCGGCCTTCGTGGCCGACGGCATCCGCGAGGCCGTGGCCTGGATCCTGGAGCGGGAGCGGGCCGCGGGCCGATGATCCGCTTCGACGATATCCTGGACCGCGTCACCTCGCGCTTGAGCGAGAAGGACGTCCTCCTCCTGCAGAAGGCCTATATCTTCTCCGCCCAGGCCCACAAAGGCCAGATCCGGCGGTCGGGCGAGCCGTACTTGAGCCACCCCCTCGAAGTCGCCAACCAGCTGGCCGGGATGGGGCTGGACCGGACCACCCTGGCGGCCGGCCTGCTTCACGACGTGCTGGAAGACACCGACGTCACCGTGTCGGAGCTGCGCGAGACGTTCGGCAAGGACGTGGCCGCGCTGGTCGAGGGGGTGACCAAGATCGGCCGGGTCGAGGACGTTCCGGCCGAGGTCCGCCGGGCCGAGACCATCCGCAAGATCATCCTGGCCATGACCGACGACCTGCGGGTCATCTTCATCAAGCTGGCCGACCGCCTCCACAACCTGCAGACGCTGAAGTTCCTGGCCGAGCCGGCCCAGAAGCGGATCGCGGCCGAGACCCTCGAGATCTACGCCCCCATCGCCAACCGCCTGGGCATGGGCCGGATCAAGGCCGAGCTGGAGGACCTGGCCTTCCGCTACGTCGAGCCCGAGGCCTACTTCCGGATGGCCGCCCTGATCGACCCGCGGCGCAAAGAGGCGGAGGCGGAGCTGCGCAAGGTGCGGCGCACGCTCGAGCGCCTGATGAAGGAGAACCACATCCCGGCCGAGGTCGTGGCCCGCATCAAGCGGCCCTACAGCATCCACCGCAAGATGCAGGACAAGCACATCGACTTCCAGCAGGTCTACGACTTCCTGGCCCTGCGCATCATCACCGATTCGGTCAAGTCCTGCTACGCCGCGCTGGGCATCATCCACCAGCACTGGACCCACCTGCCGCAGCGCTTCCGCGACTTCATCGCCATGCCCAAGCCCAACCTCTACCAGGCCCTGCACACCACCATCGTCACGGCCGACAAGCTGAGCTTCGAGATCCAGATCCGGACCCGCGAGATGCACGACCTGGCCGAGCACGGCATCGCCGCCCACTGGCGCTACAAGGAAGGCGACCCGCAGGCCGCGCTCAAGGAGGACAAGCGCCTGCTCTGGCTGCGCGAGATGGCCGAGCTCTTCCGCGACCAGAAGAACCCGCAGGAGTTCATGGAGAGCCTCAAGATCAACCTCATCCCGGAGGAGATCTACGTCCTGACGCCCAAAGGCCGGGTGGAGGCGCTGCCGGCCGGCTCCTCGGCCCTGGACTTCGCCTTCCGCGTCCACACCGAGATCGGCCTCCACGCCGTGGCGGCCCGGGTCAACGGCAAGCCTGCGCCGCTGAAGACGCCGCTGCATACCGGCGACATCGTGGAGATCCAGACGGCCGCCGAGAAGGGGCCGACCCGGGCCTGGCTGAACATGTCCGTCACCTCCGCCGCCCGCCAGCAGATCAAGCGGCGCCTCAACCAGATGGAGCAGGGCAAGGCGGTGGTCCTGGGCCGCAAGCTCTGGGACAAGGAGACGGGCAAGTACGACCTGCCGGCCGGATTCCCGTCCGGGGAGGCCCTGCGGGTGCGACTGCGCGAGGCGGCCAAAATCGAGCCCTCCTCGCTGGACGCGTTCTGGGCCATGATCGGGCGCGGCCGCGTCGTCGTCAACCGCAAGATGCTGGAGAGGCTTCTGCCCGAAGGGACCGAGCTGCGGCGCCGTCCGGCGGCCACGGCGGAAACCGAGATTCAGGTCAAGGACCGTTCCCATGCGCTGCTGCGCCTGGCTCGCTGCTGCGACCCGGTCAAAGGGGAGCCGATCATCGGCTACATCACCTCGGGCAAGGGGGTGACCATCCACGCCCGTCGCTGTCCGCGGGTGAGCAAGGAAACCCTGGCTCCGGAGCGGATCGTGGACGTCGTTTGGGGGGCCGTGGCCCAGGACCACTATAAGGCCGGCCTGGTCATCCGGAGCATGGACGCGCCCGGGCTGCTGGCCAGGATCACGGCGGCCATCTCGGATCTGGGGGGCGACATCACCAAGGCCGAGGTGGAGACCACCCCGGACCGCCGGGCCCGGATCAAGATCACGCTGCGCATCCGCGACATCCAAGAGCTGCAGGCGATCGAAAAGGCGGTCGCCGGCATCCCGGATGTTCAGACGGTGGAACGGATCTGAGACAGAGACCGGTCAAACGGCCTTTTGAACCTTGCCGGAGCGAAGGCACCGGGTGCAGACCCAGATCTGGCGGTTGCCGGAGTCGGTCTTGGCCTTCACGTGCTGAAGGTTCGGGCTCCACTTCTTGGGCGAAGCCTTGTGGGAGTGGCTGACGCTGTGGCCGAAGACGGGGCCCTTACCGCAAATTTCGCATAATTTCGGCATGATGGTTCTCGCTTTTCAAGGAAAGAGGGCCTCTTTATACCATAAACGGCCGGCCGGCCGCAACACCCTGCGGATCAGAGCTTGTGGCGGCGCTTGAAGGCGTCCAGGGTGTTGCGCATCAGCATGGCGATGGTCAGGGGGCCGACGCCGCCGGGGGAGGGGGTCAGCCAGGCCGCCTTGTCGATGACCCCGGGCTGGACGTCGCCGACCCAGGTGTAGCCCTTGTCGTCGATCTCCTTCTCCCGCTTGGGGTCCTGGCCGAAGAGCTTGCGGACCAGGGCCTTGTCGGAAACGGCGTTGCTGCCGACGTCGATGACGATCGCCCCCTCCTTGACGAACTCGGGCCCGACGAAGCCGGGCTTGCCCATGGCGGCGACCAGGATGTCGGCCCGCGAGCAGACGCCCGGCAGGTCCTTGGTTTTACTGTGGCAGATGGTGACCGTGCCGTTCTCGTTGGTGATCATGACGGCGAGAGGCTTGCCGACGATCAGGCTGCGGCCGATGACCACGACGTCCTTGCCCTCGATCGCCGTCCCGGTGGAACGGATGAGCTCCAGGCAGCCGCGGGGCGTGCAGGCGCTGAGGCAGGGCTGGTTCTGGAGCAGGAGACCGAGGCTGATGGGATGGATGCCGTCCACGTCCTTGCCCGGGTCGATCCAGGAGATGACCTCCTGGGTGTCGTGGCCCTTGGGCAGGGGCAGCTGGACCAGGATGCCGTCGACCTTATCGTCCGCGTTGAGCGCCTCGATGCGGGCTTTCAGGTCGAGCCGGGCGATGTCCGCCGGCAGGTACTGGAGCTGGCCGAAGAGCCCCAGGCTCAGGCAGGCCTTCTCCTTCATCCGCAGGTAGCTCTGCGAAGCCGGGTTGTCGCCGACCAGCACGCCGGTCAGGCCGGGGACCTTTCCGGTTGCTTCCTTGTATTTGGCCACCTCGGTTTTGACGCCTTCCCTGATCTTCTCGGCGACGGGCTTGCCTTCCAGCCATTGACCCATGTTTGTTCTCCTGCTTCGATTCGTGGCCATTATAGCCGGTTCGTCTGCTTTCTTCTCCCTAAAGGCAATTTATTGTTCCATCGTAAGGGCGAGGGGCTCCCTTGGAGGGGGACCCTTTGATGGGTTCCCCCTCCAACGTCCGTGCGGCACGTCCTGCCACCCCCTCATGGTAGCCTTCTCCCATGACTGCGATTTTATTGGGAAAGGATCGCATTTTTACTGGGGCGAGGGGTATGCCCCATAGGTTCTTTTGCTTTCTTCTCCCTAGTGCAATTTATTGCCATCGTTATGACTTTGCCGCGGAACGATTTAAGTTTCTAAAAAGGTGGGGGTTTGCTTAGGGGCGAAGGGTATGCCCCACAGGTTCTTTTGCTTTCTTCTCCCTCTATAGCAATTTATTGCCATCGTAAGGGCGAGTCCGGTGGGGGTGAGCGCCGATGCGGAAATTTCGCTGCGTGTTCTCGTTTTTCGAAGGAAGCCGGCCCGGAAAGAGGCCGGTCGGCGAGGATGTCTGAGCGGGCCGTACAAAGACCGTAATATCGATGCGGGACGCGAGTTCCGAGCCGCCGAGAAAAACGAGACGCCACGGCGCAAAAATTTCCGCCAGAGCGAACCCCCATTGGCCGAGCCCAGATGGCATATAAATTGCACAACCTACTCTCCTTGACGATGGCCCTCTTTGTAAGCTCTAATGAACCAAGGACCAACGGCATGACCATAAAAACCGCTGCGGCCCTCGCGGCCGCCCTGCTTCTGACCGCCTGCGCCTCCACCCAGACGCCCCCCCGACCCTCGGATCAGCTCGCCTTCGGGGTCTGGGCATCCCAGAACAACCTCTGGGACGAGGCCATCTTCCGCTGGAAGAAGGTCCTCCAGGCCAACCCCTCCTCCGTCGCCGCCCACAACAACCTGGGTGTGGCCTACGAGAAGAAGGGGCTGTTCAAGGAGGCCCTGGCCGAATACGAGGCCGCCCTCAAGCTGAGCCCCGACAATTCCCATGTAAAATCCAACCTCAAGAAATGTAAAGAAAATATCCAGGCGACCGACCTCCCGGCGGCGTCCAAAAAGGCTCCCGATGCAAAGAAATAGCCTCGTCCCCGTCCTTCTGGCCCTGGCCCTGGCGGCCTGTTCGGTCGAGACGATGGTCAAGGTGAACCTGGAGCTTCCGGGCGAGCCCGCCCTGGATTGGAAAGCCGTCCGCTCCCTCGTCCTGACAGGCTTCTTCCCGGAAAAGGAGACGCCCGGCCTCGACCTCAATCGGGTTCTGGTCGAGTATTTCCACGACGCCCTGGCCCCACGGGTCAAGGCCCCCGTGTCGGAGAAGCCCGTCGCCTGGCCGTCGGCCGAAGCCCTCGGCTCGCGGGAGCTCTGGAAGGGAGCCGCGGAGGGGCCCACCCGAACCCTCATCCTGACGGGGAAGGCGGCCCTGACCCAAGAGACGCGCAAGGCCCTGCTCGACGGCGAACGCCGCGAGATCGACGAGGGCCCTTTCAAGCCGGTCAACCCCTGGTCCGAACGCAAGGCCTTCGCCCTCAAGCTCGACCTGGCCCTCATCGACTCGGCCACGGGGGAGATCGTCTTCCGCAAGGACTACCAGGAGACCATCGCCTCCGACAATGTCCGCCAGACGGCGGAATACGCCCTCTACGAGCTGATGGGCCGGATCAAGCCCCGCTTGTTCCGCGCCCTCTTCGGGGCCGAGCGAGCCCAAGACCGGTACCTCCTGTCGAGATAAGGAGCCTCCATGACCCGGCGCGCCAAACCCCTCCTCGCCCTGGCCGGCCTTCTTCTTCTGGCCGCGTCCGCCGCCGCCCAGTTTTCCTATGTCCCGTACTACGGCAAGAACAAGGTCAACTACGAGCGCTTCGCTTGGAAGTCCTACGCCACCGAGCACTTCAAAGTCTACTTCTACAACGAAAACCCCAGCCTGTTGAAGAACGTGGTGGACACGGCCGAGAGCGCGTACCGCAAGGTCAGCTCCGACCTCAAGCACCAGCTGGCCGAGCCCGTACCCCTCCTCTACTACACCACGGTGACCGACTTCGAGCAGTCCAACGTCTTCCCGGTCTCGGAAGGCATCCTGGGCGTCTCCGAACCGGTCCTGTTCCGGATCGGCATCCACGGCGACATGCCGCTCAACGAGCTGCAGGAGCTGATCACCCACGAGCTGACCCACGTCTTCGAGTTCGACCTGCTCTGGGGCAACCAAGGCGGCGTCCTGACCGCCGTCAGCCAGCCGCCGCTGTGGACCTTCGAGGGGCTGTCCGAGTACACCACCGACCGCTGGTCTTCCTGGTCCACCCTGGTTCTTCGCGACGCCGTGCTCAACGACAGGCTGCCCGAGTTCAACGAGGCGGGCGACCTCGTCCAGCGCTACCCGATGCCGCGCGATCCGGCCTACGACGTAGGCCACGCCGTCTACGAATTCCTGGTCGAGAAGTACGGCCGCGGCGCCATCCGCGACCTGTGGGTGGCGCTCAAGAGCGGCTCGCGGCTCTCGCGGCGCGACCCCTTCATGCGGACCTTCCGCATCCCGGCCCGCCAGTTCGGCCAGGAGTTCAAGCGCTGGCTGCGGGCCCGCTACAAGGACTTCTTCACCCGGGAGAGCCCGGAGGACTACAGCGTCCCGCTGGGCCCCGAGTACCCGATGAACCCCTACTACTTCGCCTTCTCCCACGCCATCTCGCCGTCGGGGGAGCTGGTGGCCACCATCACCTTCAACGCCCTGGCCTCGGACATGGACATCGTCCTGCTCTCGGCCAAGGACGGCCGCATCCTGAAGAACATCACCAAGGGCGCCACCACCGACTACCAGTACATCAAGTACGACATCGACCCCTCCAACGGCCCTCTGCTGGCCTGGTCGCCGGACGGGGACCGCATCGTCTTCTTCGCCCGCGACGGCCGGCGGCACAGCCTCTTCATCGTCTCGCCCGTCAGCGGCCGGACCCTGAAGACCATCCGCCTCGACGTCGATCAGCCGGGCGGGCCCGCCTTCCTGCCGGACGGCAAAGCCGTCATCTTCGCCGCCTTCCGCAAGGGCGTGCGCGACATCTTCCGGCTCGACCTCACGACCGGGGCCCTGACCCCGCTGACCGACGACCCGCTCTACGAGAAGGCGCCGTCCCTCTCGCCGGACGGGCGCTCGCTCGTCTACTCCATCCGCATCGGCGAGAGCGACCGGCTCTTCCTCTCTCCGCTCACCGACTTGACCGCCAAGACCCAGCTGACCTTCGGCCCCGGCAACACGATCTGCCCCAGCTTCGCCCCCGACGGCCGGACGATCTATTACGCCGGCGACGCCCGCGGCGCCTTCAACATCTACTCCCTCAGCCTGGACTCGGGCGAGGTCCGGCGCCACACCGATGTCCGGACCGGCAACTTCTTCCCGGCCGCCCTGCCCGCCGAGCCGGGCCGGGTGCTCTTCTCGTCCTTCAACAAGGGCTCCTTCCAGCTCTTCAAGGGCCGAGGCCGACGGGCCCGTCGAGAGCACCGTCGCCTTCGCCGAGGTGTCCGCCTCGACCCCCCTGGAAAAGTTCGCCCCGACCATGGACTTCACGATCGACGCGACCAAGATCGAGCCGCACCAGGGCATCGGCCGGCTCTACGTCACGGCGCGGCCGCCCGTCGAGGCCATCGTCTCCACCGACGGGTCCATCTACGGCGGCTCCGCCATCGGCTTCTCGGACATCATGGGCAATCACCAGTTCTCGATCGCCGCCTACCAGGTCCGGGAGTTCCGCTCCATGGCCGTGGGCTACGTCAACCAGACCGGCCGCCTCCTGACCGCGGTCAACCTGTTCCAGTACAGCATCTACTACTACCCGCAGATGTACTACTACGACCCCACGCTCTGGAACTACATCACCTATGCCGACGCCATCGCCGTGCGCCGCATCACCGGAGCCCAGGTCTCCATGTACTACCCCCTCAGCCTGTACGTCCGGGCCGAGGCCGGCGTCGGGCCTTTTCAACTACCAGGAGGAGATGTCCGACCCCTACGGCTCCGGCCGTTACACGGGCAACGCCCGCATGGGGTTCATCAACGGGACCATGGCCACGGCCACCCTGGCCCTGACCGGGGAGACCACGCGCTTCCAGGCCTACGGGCCCGCCGGCGGCTCCACCTTCCGCATCGCCGTCAGCCAGTCCCTGCCCCTGGCCGCGAGCTGGATCCGGAACACGACCGTGGAGGCCGACCTCCGCAAGTACCTGCCCGTCGGTTCGGACATCCTGCTGGCCCTGCGCTGGCAGGGGCGCCTCTGCCGCGGCCGCGACCCGTTCCTGTTCTACTACGGCGGGAACAACGAGGTCCGCTCGGTCTACTACTACAGCCTGACGGCGACCGAATACTGGGTCGCCAACGCCGAGCTCCGCTTCCCGATCATCAACCTGGCCCAGACCATCCTGGGGACGATCGGCCCCGTCCGCGGCGCCGTCGTCTTCGACGTGACCCGCGCGAAATTCCCGGGCTACCCGGCCGAGTTCTACGTCTTCGACCAGACCTACACCGACGGCCCGATCCCGTACTACCGCGTGGCCAAGGCGTTAGGCTCGTTCGGCTACGGCCTCGAGCTCTTCCTGTTCGGGTTCCCGATCCATATCGAATGGATCAAGCAGCTGCAGTGGGAAAGCGCCTCCGATCCCTTTAAAATCACGGGCGTCGGCTCCTACAAGACGAGGTTCTGGATCGGGTTCGACTTCTAACATGAGTTTTCCACCGCGGCCGGCCGCGTGGATAACCCCGTTGCGTCAACGGCCGGCCCATCATTCCCGATAGGCGTGGTAGGATTTGTATAATATATTTATATTCAATTATTTATAAGTATTTTTTGATTTGGAAAAAAGTCCTTGAAATCGGTTATTCGGTTTGCTATCATGGGCAGGCTCAACCTCCCCGATGGTGGGAAAAACAATTTCCACAGTTGTGGAAAAATCTGTGGAAAAATATCAGCCTTCCGATCATGTCCAACAAACCGAACCCGTGGCTCCAGGTCCTGCTCGAAGTCCAGACCAAGGTCGACGCCAACAGCTTTGAGACCTGGTTCGAGCCGACCGCCTTCATCGGCCAGGAAGGCGACAGCCTCTACGTCAAAGTGCCCAACGCTTACTTCAAGGACTGGCTGTCCTTCCACTATTCGGGCCTCATCAACGAGGCCGGCAAGGCCGTTCTGGGCGGGCCCGTCGAGGTCAAGTACATCTTCGACGACGCGGCCTTCTCCTTTAAGCGAAACTCTCCCGATGAGAGGCGGACCAAGTTCGGCAACCTCCTCAACCCCAACCTGAACCCGAATTATTCCTTCGACGCCTTCGTCGTCGGGAACTGCAACCAGTTCGCCCACGCCGCGGCCGTGGCTGTGTCGAAGAACCCGGCCCGCTCTTACAACCCGCTCTACATCTACGGCGGGTCCGGCTTGGGCAAGACCCACCTCATGAACGCCATCGGCCACGCCTCCCTGCAGAACGACCCGCGACTGAAGATCCTGTACATTACGACCGAGAAATTCATGAACGACCTGGTCAACCATCTTCAGTACGGCAAGATCCTGGACTTCCGTCAGAAGTACCGCTCCATCGACGTGCTGATCATGGACGACATCCACACCCTGGGCGGCAAGGACCGGACAAAAGAGGAGTTCTTTCACACCTTCAACCATCTCTACGACAACCAGAAGCAGATCGTCATCTCCAGCGACTGCCCGCCCAAGGAGATCGCCGGCCTGGAAGAGCGCTTCCGATCGCGCTTCGAATGGGGCCTCATCGCCGACCTCAAGCCGCCGGACATCGAAACCCGGATCGCCATCATCAAGAAAAAGGCCGAGCAGGAGGGTGTCGTCCTGCCCGAAAGCGTGGCCCTTTTCATCGCCGACAAGGTTCATTCCAACGTCCGCGAGCTGGAAGGTTACCTCCGCCGGGTCGTGGCCTACGCTTCGCTCAAGGGCGAAGCCATCGAGGTCGACTTGGCCCGCGAATCACTCAAGGACCTTCTCGACTCCTCGGCCCGCGTCGTCAACATCGACAAGATCCAGAAGCTCGTCTGCCATACCTATAAGATCAAGCCGGCCCAGCTGAAGTCCAAGAACAACTCGCCCAAGGTTTCCTTCCCCCGCCAGGTGGCCATGTATCTGGCCAAGGAGCTGACCGACTCGTCCCTGCCGGAAATCGGCAAGAAATTCGGTGGAAAACACCATACCACCGTCCTGCACAGCGTCCGCAAGATCGAGCGCATGCGCCAGGACAACCCGGAATTCGACAAGGAAATCAACAGCCTGATCGGATTCATCCAGTAATGGAATGCGGCACTTAGCCATGTTAGTCACATTTCCAATTGCTTTTCTTCTTCTTCTTGATTAATCTGGAATGGATAGGAAAGAAAGAATAAGAAACCCCGTTTTTGAGGAAATCTCCCAGGGAAGGTGAGGTCATGCAATTCACGGTCCGCAAGGAAGTCATTCTGGACGAGCTGCAACTGCTGCAGGGCATCGTCGAGAAGCGTAACACGATGCCGATCCTGGCCAACGTCCTTATTCAGGCGGCCGAGGGGAACGTCGAGCTGACCGGTACGGACCTCGAAGTCGGCCTTCGGACGCATGTCGAGGCCCAGGTCGAGGAGGCCGGCGCGGTCACTATCTCCGGCAAGAAGATCTTCGAGATCGTCAAATCCCTGCCGGACGGCGAAGCCGTCACCTTCAAGGAGGACCGCGACCTAATGATGAGGGTCACGGCCGGAGAGAGCGAGTTCAAGGTCATGTGCCTGCCGAAGGACGACTATCCGCAGGTGCCGGACCCCAAGTTCGAAACCAAGATCGCCTTCCCCGTAGATGCCTTCCAAGACATGATCGACCGCGTCTTTTTCGCCATTGCCCAGGAGCAGCGCTATTACCTGAACGGCGCCCTGATGGTAATCAAGGCCAAGTCGCTCGAGCTGATCAGCACGGACGGCCATCGGCTGTCGTACTGCCAGCGGCCCAGCCCGGAGCTGCAGCCGGCCAAGGAGCTGCGGGTCATCGTGGCCAAGAAGACCCTCAACGAGCTGCGCAAGTTCGGCGAGGGCACGATCGAGTTCGATATGGACGAGAACAACCTTTTCTTCCGCTGCGGCGCCCGGACGCTTATCTCGCGGGTCATCGAGAGCAAGTTCCCCAACTTCGAGGCTGTCATCCCCAAGGACAATCCCAACCACGCCCTTATGCCCCGGGTCGCCCTCACGGATGCCATCCGGAGGGTTTCGCTGCTGTCGGCCGAGCGGTCGCGCGGCATCAAGTTCACTTTCGAGAAGAATCGCATCCGGCTCTTCTCCTCGAACCCCGAGATGGGGGAGGCCAGGGACAAGCTCGAAGTCGAGTACAAGGGTGCCGGGATCGAGGTCGGGTTCAACTCCCAGTACATCCTGGACTTTCTGACCACGATCGGCGGCGACAAGATCCGTTTCGAGCTCAAGGACGAGAATAGCGCGGCGCTTTTGAAACCCGAGGGCGAGGAAGGCTTGAAGAGCCTCTACGTCCTCATGCCGATGAAGATCTAATAAATAGGGGGACAGTATACGTAATCCCCTATTTACCGTTGGAGCCGTCTCTAAAAGTCCATTCCAAATTTCCGGGGAGGGCGCTTCGGAGTGCCGTCCCGGCGGCTTCGGCCTCGCCTCGCCACATGCAGCCGAAGGCGCTATCCAATCCCCGCCTTTGAAGGCGGGTAGGGGTGGTGATATCAATGAGAATAAGAGTGTTGTGCGCCTTCGGAACCAAGAATCTTTCGGAACTGCGCATTCGAGATCGTCCGGCCATGGAGACCGCCAACTCTGTCTCGATTCCGTTAGATAGTCGCGTGCTCAAACAGTCCTCGGCGGCCGCTGGCTTCCCTCAGAGAGTTATGGAAAAAGGCGACGACCTCGCGATTTCGCCGTTGGCCGACGCCCCGAACCGCTTTTCTCCCCGGAACTGGGCAAAGAGCCAGAAAACAGACTTCTAGTTGGGGCATACCATGCCCTTTTTGAAGAAAACCGAATTTTAGTCAACCCTATTTACGAGATCTTTTCCAAACGCACAAGGACAATTCCGAGACAATCACTTCCACGGCGTGACGGACTTCCGGGCTCATGGCGGGCGCCGAGCTCAAGAGAGGAAGGCTCGATGCCCAGGACAATGACTCGGGAGCCGATGCTTTCTTCCAGATAACGGACAAGATACAGCAGAGAGATGTTGTGGGTGGAGACGCCCTCGTCGGATATTTTGTCCCGTTCGACGATAAAGATCGTGCCCGGCGGATGCCCGCCGACCGCGGCGTCGACGATGATCGTCCATTCCGGCCCGAATCGGCGGATTTCCGAGGTGCGGCTTTCCGGAGTTTCTCGCCCGTCGATGATGAGGACGCTTGAGGCCGAATGCGCGGCCTGGCGCGCGGCCAGCGTCGCCGCCACGGCCGGCCCGGCTCCGTCGTCGCCCTTATCGGGATTGCCGACGCCGAGGACGGCGACACGACTGGCCTTTCCGGCCGCTTCATCCAGCCGGGCCTTCCAATCCGCGCTCGACAACATGGGGCAAGTCTAAGGCATTGGGCTTTCCGGGGCAATAAAAAAGGGAGCGGTTTCCCGCTCCCTTGGTGTGACGGGGCTCGGTCAGGCTTGGGGCGGCTCGGCCGGTGGCGCGCGGCTCGGCCGAGGCCGCGGCCGGGGCGGCCGGCTTCTTGGGCAGGGCCCGCGTGTAGTCGTACTGCATCTTGAGGTTGTGACGGTCGAAGTCGGCCAGCTCGTAGAGATGATCCATCTCCATGGCCTTGACCGGTGTGGTCGGGCAGGAGTCGACACACTGCGCGCAATGGATGCAGCGGTCGTTGTGGATGATCATCTG
Organism: Candidatus Aminicenantota bacterium; assembly: GCA_963803915.1. Classification (GTDB taxonomy): domain Bacteria; phylum Acidobacteriota; class Aminicenantia; order Aminicenantales; family UBA4085; genus UBA4085. The sequence continues at coordinate 244,384 of CAWDOL010000008.1, forward strand.
GAACCGCTTCTCCTCCTTGGACACCTCGGTGATCTCAATGGCTTCGGCCGGGCAGTCGCGCTCGCAGGCCCGGCAGGCGATGCAGAGGTCGGGGTGGAGGAAGGGAGTGCCCCGGAAGTCGGGCGGTACCTCGAGCTTCTGGAACGGGTAGTCGACCGTGTTCGGCTTCTTGAACAGGCTCCGCAGGAGCTCCGGCAGAAAGATACCTAGCTTCATAGCACCAATCCCTTGACCAGGATGACGATCAGCAGCTGCAGGACAGCCAGCGGGGCCAGGTACTTCCAGGCCACCGTGACGACCTGATCCACGCGGAGGCGCGAGGTCAGGGCCCTCATCAGCGAGAGCAGGAAGATGACGACGAGCGTTTTGAGGACGAACTGGACGAAGCCCAGGAAGAATCCGCCCCCGAATCCGCCCATGAAGACGGCGGCCACCATACCGGCCGAGACGACCATCTCGACGTCGGTCATCAGCCGGAACAAGGCCAGCTTCTTGCCCGAGTACTCGGTGAAGGTGCCGCCGACGATCTCGGTCTCGGCGTGGGGGATGTCGAAGGGCGTCCGCTCCAGCTTGGCCTGGACGCAGACCAGGGCTACGCCGAAGCCGATCAGGTTGACCAGCAGCAGGTAGGGCCGGTGCTGGTAGAAGGCGGCGATCTCCACCAGGCGCCAGGAGCCGGCCAGCATGGCCGGGCCCAGGACGGCCAGGAAGAGGGGCACCTCGTAGCCGAAGAGCATGGTCAGGACGCGGGTGCCGCCGATGATCGAGAAGGCATTGGTCGAGGCCCAGCCGGCCAGGAAGAGGACCAGTGTCGGGACGCTCAGCAGGTAGAGCAGGATGATGATGTCGCCGGAGAAGGAGTTGAAGGTCGGGGTGCCGGGCAGGTAGTGCCAGACGGGCAGCAGCATGCCGGCCGTCATGACCACGGCCAGTCCGACCACGGGCAGCGCCTTGAAAAGCCCCTTGTCGGCCGCGTCGGGGACGATGTCCTCCTTGGCCAGGAGCTTGAAGAAGTCGGCCACCGGCTGCAGCACGCCGCCGCGGCCGGTGTGGGTCGGGCCCATCCGGTTTTGGAACCGGGCGTAGAGCTTCCGGTCGAACCACTCGCAGAAGGTGGAATAGACGAACAGGAAGAGGATCCCCGGGTAGACGACGAGGTAGATGAGGGTTTTCACAGCGGCCATGCCACGTTCCTTTTGTCCGTATGGGATGCGCGGTTCGCGGCCAGCCGGCGCAGGTCGCTGAAGCGGACGATCCGCTCCTGGCCCGTCCGGGCGTCGGTGAGCGTGGCCGTCCGCTCGGCGCAGCAGATGCAGGGGTCGATGGCGGCGAAGATGAGCGGGATGTCGGCGATGAAGCCGTTGCGCAGCATGGCCACCGTGGCCGGGTAGTTGGCCAGGGTCGGGGCGCGGACTTTGAGCCGCTCCGGCTTGTCCGAGCCGTTGGCGATGATGTAGTGGATGTTCTCGCCGCGCGGGGCTTCGTAGCGGCTGACCACCTCGCCCGGCTTGGCCCGTCGGGGGGCTTTGACCGCGATCGGCCCGTCGGGGAGGTTGCGGACGATGAACTCGGAGATCTTGATGGATTCGAGGACCTCGAGGATGCGGACGACCGTCCGGCCCAGCACGTCGCAGGTGTCCGCCGTGGGCACGGCGAACTCGACCTCGTTGTAGAAGGCGTGCGGGTCATCCTTGCGGACGTCGCGGCCGACCCCGGAGGCCTTGGCCGTGGGACCGGTCGCGCAGAGGTCCACCGCCTGCTGGCGGCTCAGCTTGCCGACGCCCGCCAGGCGGCCGACGAAGGTCGGCTCGTTGGCCCCGATCTTGAAGTAGTACTCGCTGCGCTCCTTGAGGATCTTGAGGCCCTCCAGGATCTTGGCCTTCTGGGCTTCGTCCAGGTCTCGCCGGACGCCGCCCAGGGTGTTGATGGCGTAGTGGACCCGGTTGCCGGAGATCATCTCCAGCAAGTCCATGACCACCTCGCGGTCGCGCCAGGTGTACATGAAGAACGAGTCGAAGCCGGCCTCGTGGCCGGCCACTCCCAGCCAGAGCAGGTGGCTGTGGATGCGCTCCAGCTCCGAGACCAGGTAGCGGATGTAGACGCCCCGTCGGGGGGCTCGATCTCGAGAAGCTTCTCGACACCCTGGACGTAGCAGGTCGAGTGCGAGTGCGAACAGATGCCGCAGATCCGCTCGGTCAGGTAGATGTTCTGGATCCAGGTCTTCTCCTCGGCCAGCTTCTCGACCCCGCGGTGATTGTAGCCCAGCCGGATGTCGGCGTCCTTGATGACCTCGCCCTCGACGGTCATGCGCAGGCTGATCGGCTCCTTAAGGGCGGGATGCTGGGGCCCGATCGGGATTTGGAACTTCATGCCTTGCCTCCGGGGATGACTTCCTTCGGCCGCTCGAACTTCCAGTCCTTGCGCAGGGGGAAGTTGTTCTCCGGCCAGCCGTCGGGCATGAGCAGGTTGCGGGGGTCGGGAATGTCGTCGACGACGATGCCGAACATGTCCTGCAGCTCACGCTCGTAGAGAACGGCGCCGGGTATGACGGCGCAGATGGACGGAAGGTGCGGGTCGGACTTGGGGATGGACGTCCGGACGGTGATCGAGCCGGCCGTATCGCCGAAGTGGTAAAGGATCTCGTAAGCGTCGCCCTTGTCGACTCCGCTGATGGTGGAAAGGTACCATTGGTCGAGATCGGTCTTAAGGGCCTCGACCGAGCCCCGTAAGTCCGCGGGAGCCACGGTCAGGAAAACCCGATGGGGCGACGGGTTGGCACTCGCGATCAACCGGGCGCCCAGAAGGGCCTGGGCCTTATCGATTTTTTCGGCGTCGGTCATGCGGTTCTCCTCACAGCTTTCCCAGGAGCTTGACGACGCCGTCCAGGAGGGCGTCAGGCCGGATCGGGCAACCGGGGATGTAGACGTCCACCGGGATGACCTGGTCCAGGCCGCCCATGACGTTGTAGGCGCCGCGGTAGACGCAGCCGGACATGGCGCAGGCGCCCACGGCGATGACGAACTTGGGGTCCGGGGTCTGCTCGTAGATGCGGATGATCCGGTCCTTCAGCTGGCGGGTGACCGGACCGGTGGCGATGATGACGTCGGCGTGCCGCGGGGTGGCCTTCAGCAGGACCCCGAAGCGCTCGACGTCGAAGCGGGGCGTCAGCGCGTCCACGACTTCGATGTCGCAGGCGTTGCAGGCGCCGGAGTTCAGGTGCAGGATCCAGGGGGATTTGATCCTGGACCAGCGGGTCAGTTTCTTCAGCATGGCGGCTCCTTGTCAGTCCCGGGTCACCAGGGCCATGATGGACAGGAAGATCACGGCCAGGTAGAGGGCCGCGAAGAGGACGATCTTGCCCGAGGGGACGGTGGCCAGGACGAGCGCCGCCACGTGCATGATGGTGAAGAACAGGGCGACGAAGAAGAACATCCGGTAGCCGAACTGGATCTTCGTCCCGGGCATGTCCTCGCCGCAGGCGTAGCTGGTCAGCTTGCCGCCGACCTTGTTCATCTTGGGCGCCATGCGGCGTCCCAGGAGGATGATCAGGTACGCGAACGCCAGGAAGAGGACGAACGCGATCGGGGGAGAGATCAGGATGTCGATGCCTTTCATGGCGCTATCCTTTGAGCTGGGTCAGCTTGCGGACGTCCAGGCTCTTGGTGTGGCGGGTGATGTTGACGATCAGGGCCAGGGCCGTCGCCACCAGGCAGACCTCGACCACGATGAAGGTGATGACCAGGCTCTGGGCCAGCAGGATGTTGCCCTTGGCGAACCCGGTGGCCAACAGGGCCAGGCTGACGCCCTTGCCGATGACCTCGATGCCGATGAAGAGCTTGATCATGTTGCGCATCGTCAGCAGGGCGTAGAGGCCGATACCGATCAGGCCGGCGGCGAAGAACATGTACAGAAGCCAGTGACTATTCATCTTTGTCCCTCTTTCGGAACAGGGCCAGGACGGCGAAGACGCCGGACAGGATGACCGCCAGCTGGCCGATCAGGTCGAACGTCCGCTGCTTCCAGAGGACGTCGCCGAAGGCGCCCGTCTCGGGCACCGCGGGCAGCGCGGCGATCTTGGAGGTCAGCCCCTTCATGACCAGGGCGTCGATGGCGACGAACAGGACGAAGAAGAGGGGGAAGATCCAGAGGGCCTTCTTGGACTCCTGGACCTCGCCGTCGGTCTTGGTCAGGGCGATGGTCAGGATGAAGAGGACGGTGATCAGCCCGGCCACGACGGAGATCTCGAAGACGCCGGCGAAGGGGGCCTTCATCCGGAAGAAGACGATGCCCAGCAGCAGGCTGGACCCGGCCAGGGCGATGGCCGCCTTGATCAGGTCCTTGGCCAGGACGGCCAGGGCGGCGGCCAGGGTCAGGCCGGTCAGGAGGACGATATCGAGTGCCATGGTTACATCCCCATTCCCTGGGCCAGCCCGTCGGCGGCCGGCTGGATCCAGGTCGCGATGACGGAGGAGAAAGCGACCCCCAGGGCCAGACAGATCAGGGCCATGACGACCTGGGCCGCGGCCATCCAGAAGGGCGCTTCCTTGACCTCCGCCCAGCGCGCGTTGAGCTTGCCGAAGAAGGCCTTGCGCTGGAGGATCAGGTAGTACCACAGGGTCAGGACCGAGGCCAGGACGGCAATCACGGCCAGGACCGGCCGCCGGGCCTGGACGAGGGCCATGATGATCAGGAGCTTGCTCCAGAACCCGCCCAGCGGCGGCACCCCGGCGATCGACAGCGAGCCGATCAGGCTGGTGGCGGCCGTCACCGGCATGCGCTTGGCCAGTCCGCCCATCTCGTCCAGGTCCCGCGTCCCGGTGGCGTGCTGGACCGAGCCGCTGGTCAGGAACAGCAGGCCCTTGGCTACGGCGTGGTTGAGCAGGTGGAAGAGGCCGCCGGCAACCCCCAGCGGCGTGCCCAGGCCGATGCCCAGGACGACATAGCCGACCTGGCTGATCGAGGAGTAGGCCAGCATCCGCTTCATGTCCGTCTGCTTCAGAGCCAGCAGCGCGGCGACGACGATCGAGACGGCACCCGTCCACATCATGACGTCGGACAAGGCCGGGCTCAGGCCGAAGACGTGGAAGAAGATCCGGGTCAGGGCGTAGACGCCCGAGACCTTGATCAGCAGGCCCGACAGGACGGCCGAGATCGGCGCCGGGGCCGAGGGGTGGGCGTCGGGCAGCCAGGCGTGGAAGGGGACCAGGGCGGCCTTGAGGCCGAAGCCCAGCAGGAAGAGGGCGGCTGCCACGCCGGCCGCGGCCTTGGCCTCGAGCTGGCGCAGGCCTTCGCCGACGCCGGCGAAGCTGAGGCTGCCGGTCAGCCCGAAGAGGAGCGCGATGGCCACCAGGATGGCGGCCGAGGCGACGACCGAGAGCATCAGGTACTTGAAGGCGGCCTCGAGCTCGGCGTGCTCGCGGCCGTAGGCCACCAGGGCGTAGGAGGCCACGGCGGCGACTTCCAGGAAGATGTAGACCTGGAACAGGTCGGTCACCAGGACCAGCCCGTTCATGCCGACGGTCATCATCAGGAGCAGGGCGTAGTAATTGGCCTTGGCCCCGTAATGCTCCATGTAATTGATGGAGTAGAGGCCGACGCAGGCGCTGACCAGGGCGATCACGGTCAGCATGAAGAGGCTGAAGCCGTCGACGGCAACGGTGATGCCGAGCGGCTCGCCGAACCAGGTGAAGGTCTGGCGAAGCGCCCCGCCGGCCAGGAGCCCGCGGGCGCCCGTCACGGCGTAGGCGAACAGGAAGAGGAAGACGCCGTTGGCCAGGACGTCGGGAAGGACGCGCTTGGACGCCTTTCCCACGAGCGGCAGGACGGCGGCGACGATGAGGGGCAAGCCGATATAAAGGAAAATCAAAGGTCCTCCTCTCTCTCCGTCCTACGAGACCAGGACGCTGATGACCGCGCCCAGGACCAGCAGTCCGCCCAGGCACCAGGCCAGATAGGTGGCATAGCGGCCGTTGTGGGCTTTGCTGAGCAGGGACCCCACCGCTCCGCCGACCGAGGTGACGGCCTTCTCGTAGACGAAGTCGATGGGCCGGTCGATGCCCCGGAACAGGACCGTGGACAGGCCGCGCAGGAAGGCGACGCCTTGTTCGTAGATGTCGAAGACGCGCTTCTCGGCCAGGTCGTAGATGGTCCTGAGAACGGGGGCCTTGTGGATCGGCTCCGAGGCCAGGTAGGCCTTTTTACCGCCCTTCTTCCAGCCGTAGGCGTGCAGGAGAAAGGCCAGCAGCAGGCAGCCCATGGAGATGCCGGCCACCGGGGTGAAGATGTCCAGGGCGTGCGAGGTGAAGTCCAGGTGCTCGCCCGCCTCGACGTGACCGTCCAGGATCGGCGTGATCAGCCCGTTCAGGGGCAGCTTGTTGAAGACGCCGAAGGTGATGCAGAGCAGGGCCAGGATGAGGATCGGCAGGACGATCGGGAGCGGGCTTTCCTTGACCTTGCCGGCCGCCCGCTCTTCGCCGGGCTTGCCGAAGAACACCGAGTGCCCGGCCTTCAGGAAGGAGGCGAAGGTGAAGATCGCGCCCAGCCAGGCGGCGACGGCGAACACGGTATAGCCCGACTCCAGGGCGCCGTGGAAGACCATCTCCTTGGAGACGAAGCCGTTGAGCGGCCAGACGCCCGAGATGGCCAGGGCGCAGACGGTGAACCCGGCCGCGGTCAGCGGCATCGCCTTGGCCAGCCCGCCGAGCTTCTTCATCTCGGTCGTGCCCATCCGATGCTCCACCGAGCCGGCGCTGAGGAACAGGCCGCACTTGTACATGGCGTGGTTGATCATGTGGAAGATGCCGCCGGCGATACCCGCCGCGACACCCGTGCCGATGCCCAGGATCATGTAGCCGACCTGGCTGACGGCGTGGTAGGACAGCAGCCGCTTGAGGTCCTTCTGGATGAGGGCCATCATCACGGCCAGGACGATGGTCACGGCGCCGACCGTCATCATCAGGATCGACATAGCGCCGCCCTTCTCGATCTTGAACACGTCCAGGCTCAGCCGGGCCAGCAGGTAGATCCCCAGCAGCTTTTCGAAGGCCGCCGGCATGAAGGCCATGAAAGCCACCGGCGCGTCGATGGCGGCGTCGGGGATCCAGGTGTGGAAGGGCATGACCCCGGCCTTGCCGGTGGCGCCGATCATCATCAGGACGAAGGCGGCGGCGAAGAGGCCGGTCGGGTGGACCGAGATCTGGGAGATCGTCAGCGTGCCCGTCTTGGCCCACAGGATGCCGATGCCCAGGATCAGGCAGAAGTCGCACAGGCCGCTGAGGATGAAGGCCTTGAGGGCGGTCCGGTGGGAAGCCTTGCCGCCGATCGCGATCAGGCCGTACAGGGTCACCAGCAGGCCTTCCCAGAAGAAGACCAGGGGGACGAAGTTGTCGGACAGCACCGCCCCGTTGGCCATGGCGGCCGACAGGAAGACCAGCACGTAGTAGAGCTTGGCCTGGGGGTGGTCCTTCATCTTGGCCGTCGAGTAGACGGCGATCAGGACGAGGAACCCGGCCAGGGCCAGCAGGATGAAGGCGGAGAAGTGGAACAGCCGCAGGTCGAAGGCGATGCCGTCGCCCAGCCAGTCCATCCGCCACTCCAGGATCTTCTGTCCGAAGAGCTGGACGGCCAGGACGAGCGAGGCGGCCGAGGCGGCCACGGCCAGGAGCTCGCGCACCAGCTTGACCCGCGACGGGATGAGGGCCAGCAGGAGGGCGGCGGCAGCCGGCACGAGGATGGTCCAGAGCAGCATGTTGGGTGTCATCGGAGCCACCAGCTGATGTGGGTTGTCGCGGCCGTCGTCATCTTGGCGGGAAGCGCGACGAGCAGACCGGAGACGAGCGACAGGACGGCCAGAAGGCCGACCACGAAGACCATGGAGAAGCTCTTCTCGGGGGCCTCGACCTTGGCTTCGCCCAGGAAGACCAGGGCGAAGGTCCGCAGGAGGTAGTACATGGTCAGGACGGCCGTGAACAGGGCCATCGCAGCGACCGGGATCATGCCGGCCTTGACGGTGCCCATGATGACCAGGAATTTGGAGAAGAAGCCGCCGAACGGCGGGATGCCGATGACGGAGAACGAACAGAGCAGGAAGGCCGCCGCCGTGACGGGCATGGTCTTGATGAGGCCGCCCATCTCGCGGATGTCGCGCTTGTGGGTGGCGTGTAAAACGATGCCGGCGCAGAGGAACAGCCCGGCCTTGGCCAGGCCGTGCATCAGGATGAACAGCAGCGAGCCGTTCACGCCTGTCGTGTTGGCCACGGCGAAGCCCAGGAAGATGTAGCCGATCTGGGAGACCGTGGAGTAGGCCAGGATGCGCTTGAAGTCGGTTTCGACCGTCGCGGCCGCCGCCGCGATCAGGCTGGAGGCCATGACGATGATCGGCAGGGCCTCGGGCCAGGAGCCCGGCAGGCGGAACCCGTACAGGAACAGCCGGGCGTAGGCGTAGACGCCGATCTTGACCAGGACCGCGGCGTGGAGCAGGGCGGTGACCGTGGAGGGGGCCACACCGGCGTCGGGCAGCCAAGTGTGCAGCGGCACTGTGGCCGACTTGGAGAACAGCCCGAACAGGATGAACAGCACCGCACTCCCGGGGACGACGGCCCCCCGCATGGCCGTCAGGTCGAAGCTGCCGGTCTGGCCGTAGATCTGGATGAAGCCCAGAAGCATGACCACGGCTCCGAAGAAGGTGATCAGAAAGGCTTTATCCGCCTTTCGGACGTACTCCTTCAATCGGTAAAAACCGATCAGCCGCCAGCAGCAGACGGCGATGATCTCCCAGAACAGGTACAGGAAGATCAGGTTGCCCGAAAACACCAGCCCCATCATCGACCCGATGAAGAGCAGGACCATCAGGTAGTATTCGTTCTGGTTCTCCTCGTGGCGGATGTACCCCAGCGAGTACACCACGATCAGAAAGCCGATCAGCGAGGAGACGATGGACATGAAGATCGACAGCGGGTCGATCACCAGGATAAAGTCCAGCCCGAGAACGAACTCCTTCCTAACGATGGTCTCTCCGCCGGCCAGGGCGGTCGGGATCAGGAGCATCGGCAGGAAGGCCGTGGTGCCGCCCAGGAGGACGGACCAGGCCGACCGCGCCTTGCCCGAGATCAGACCGGCCAGCGGGATCGTCAACGAGCCAATGATCGGGACAAAGACCGTGAGCAGGGTGATTGTCTCGATGTTCATTGGAGGATGGCTCACTATACTTTTTCGGGGGCTTTTCTGTCAAGGATTTTTCACAGGGTTTTCAGGGGAAATCCTCAGCATTTTCACAGGTTTATCCATAAGAAGGGGTTCGGGGTTTGAGGGTCCGGGCACGCGCGTTTCCCCAGCGAGGAAACGCGCTACGCTCCTCGCTCGCTCTCCTCGCCTACGGCTCGGAACCATGCCCGCTCGCTCGTCCACGTACCCGGACCCCCAAAACCCCTCACCCCTAAGCGAAAGATGGGGAAAAGCGTAACGCTGTGGAAATTTTGACATTTCCCCAGAAAAAGAGGATAAAGGGGCAAAATAGCCCGGAAGGAGCGCGCATGAGCATCGAGATCCGCGACGTCGTCTCGAAAAAGGACCGCAAAACCTTCCTTCTCCTCCCCGAGAAGCTCAACGCCGGGCGGCCCTGCTGGGTTCATCCCGTCCTGATGGACGACAAGAAATATTTCAACCCGGCGAAGAACAAGGCCTTCGGCTATTGCGACGTGGTCATGCGGCTCGCCTTCCGGGACGGCCGGCCGGTGGGCCGCATCATGGGCATCATCAACCGCCGCTTCAACGAGCACCGAGGCTCCCAGATCGCCCGCTTCGGCTACATCGAGTCGATCGAGGACCGCGAGGTGGTCAAGGCCATGGTCACGAGCGTCGAGGCCTGGGCCAAGGCCAAGGGCATGGATCGGATCATCGGCCCCTACGGCTTTTCCGACCAGGACCCCGAGGGCTTCATCATCGAGGGCTTCGAAAACCGGGCCACCATCGCCACCTACTACAACACCGAATGGATGCCCGGCTACGTCGAGGCTCTGGGCTATGTCAAAGACGCCGATTACTTCGTCTACAAGCTCGAGGTGCCCAAGGAGATGCCCGAGCTCTACAAGAAGATCTACGAGCGGATCATGAAGCGGGGCAGCTTCCGGCTCCTCGAGTTCCGCAAGCGCAAGGAGCTCAAGCCCTGGATCGTACCCATCTTCAGCCTGATGAACGAGTGCTATATGGCTTCCAACATCTACGGCTATGCCCCCTTGAGCGAGAAGGAGATGGAGGACCTGGCGGCGCGCTACCTGCCCGTGGTCGACCCGCGCTTCGTCAAGGTCGTCCTCAAGGACAACGAGCCGGCCGCCTTCATCATCGCCATGCCCGACATGACCGAGGGCATCCAGAAGTGCCGGGGCCGCCTGTTCCCGTTCGGGTTCATCCACGTCCTGCGCGCGGCCAAGCGGACCAAGCAGCTCGACCTCATGCTGGGGGCGATCCGGGAGAAGTACCGCGGCTTCGGCCTGGACGCGCTGATGGGCTTCAAGACCCTGGAGGCGGCCTGGGAGGCGGGCTACGAGATCATGGACACCCACCACGAGCTCGAGGTCAACGTCCGGGTCCGGGCCGAGATGGAGCGGATGGGCGGTGTCGTCTACAAGAAGTTCAGGGTCTATACTAAAAATCTTTAAGAGGGGCTCGGGCATTGGGGGGCCGAAAACGCTCGCTCCCCCAGCGAGGAAGGCTCCGGGTGTGGAGGGGCGGGCACGCGCGTTTCCCCAGCGAGGAAACGCGCTACGTTCCTCGCTCGCTCTCCCTGCAGGGCAGGGAACCATGCCCGCTCGCTCGTCAACGTACCCGCCCCCCCAACACCCCTCGCCTTAGAGAATCAGAATGAACATGAATCGGCCCCCCAAATGCCCTCGCCCAAGCAAAAGAGCTTTATTTAATACTCGGTCGTCAAGCCGAGTCTGCGTACCCGCCCCCCCCGACACCCCTCGCCCCTTGGGCACAATTCAAAAGCAAAATATGCGGAAGGGGGTTTTATTTTATACGGCCGGAAAGCGGAGGGTGAACCGCGTCCCCGGGCCCGATGCCACCTCAAGCGCCCCGCCGAGCTGGCCGGCCAGGTTGCGCACCAGGCGCAAGCCCAGCGATCCCCCCGACGCCGCGTCGATGCCGGCCGGCAGCCCTTTGCCGTCGTCGGCCACCGTGAGCTCGAGGGCGTCCCCGTCGCGCCGCAGCCGGATGCGGATGGTCCCCGACCGCCCTTCCGGGAAGGCGTGCTTGAGCGAGTTGGAGATGAGCTCGTTGATGATCAGCCCGCAGGGGAAGGCCGTGTCCGGCGTAAGCGAAATATCGGCCACATCGAGCTTCATGTTTATGTTCCCCGCCCGCAGGACATAAGCGGCCAACAGGTCGTTGGCCAGGCGGCGGATGTAATCGGCGGCCCCGATGGCGGCGGCGCTCTCTGACCGGTAGAGGTTCTCATGGATCAGAGCCATAGCCCGGACCCGGTCCATGCTCTCCTGGAAGAGGTCCAGCAGCTCGGGGCTCTTCACTTTCCGCGACTGCAAAGACAGCAGGCTGGCCACGATCTGGAGGTTGTTCTTGACCCGGTGGTGGACCTCCCGCAGCAGGACGTTCTTCTCCTCGAGCGCCGCCCGGATCTGCGTCGTGCGGTCGCCGACCTGGCGCTCCAGGCTCCGGGCCGTCCGCTTCTCGGTGATCAGCTGGAGGGCGATGGCGACCAGGAAGAGCAGCCCGCCGCCGGCCAGAAGGAAGAACCACCAGCGGCGTGTCAGAGGCGAAGCGATGGTGATCTCGGGGGAGGCGACGGGCGCGCTCCATCCGCCCAGGGCGTTCTCGGCCCGCACCTGGAGAGTGAAGCGTCCGGGCGGCAGATTGGTATACCGGATCATCCCCTCGACGGCCGGACGGGGATCGCTCCAATGGGAGTCGAAGCCGTCCAGGCGATAGCGGTAGCGGACGGCGGTCTCGTCCACGAAGGTGACGGCCCGGAACTCGAACTCCAGGCTGTTCTGATGGGAGGTCAGCCGCAGGGGCGTGTCGGCGGCGTACCAGCTGCCGCCGGCCGCGATCCTCTCCATGGTGACGATCGGGGGGGGAATCCGGCCGGGGGCGAAGTCGAACTCGGCCTGGTACCGGGACACTCCCGCGCTGGTGCCGATCCAGACCCGGCCCGAGCCGTCCACCAAGCCGGCCGACCGGTTGACTTCGGGCCCGGCGAAGCCCTGCTTGCCGGTATAGGCGCGGGCGACCTCTCCATCCCAGCGAACGACACCGTTGTCCGTGCCGAACCAGATCATCCCGCCGGGCTCGCGCAGGATGAGGTAAACGGGGCGTTCGAGGCGGAGGCCGGGGAGGGCGAAGGGCTGGAGCCTCCCGTCCTTGGATTCGAAAAGGCCGGCCAGGGTGCCTACCAGCAGATGACCGCGGCCGTCGTCCGCCACGGAGTAGGCGTTATTGGCGTTGGCGTTGTCGGAGCTGGTGTATTGGACCCAGCCGCTCGCTTCTTGGACGAAGATGCCGGCCGAGGAGCTGGTGACGATGAGCTTGCCATCCCGGGTGCGCCCTATCTTCCTGAGGAAGCGGTTTATAAGAATGGGGCTTTTCACCCGTTCGGCATGCCCCTGCGAGAAGAGCAGCAAGCCGCTGTTCGAGGTGATCCAAAGCCGGCCGGGTCCCGCCTGGGCCACGGAGCTGACCACGTTGCCCAGCCCGGATTCGGCGCCGTACCAGCGGATCGAGCCGTCCGGGGAGATCCGGGCCAGGCCGCGACTGGCCGCAGCCGCCCAAATGAAGCCGGCCTCGTCTACGATCATGTCCAGAACCCGCGACTGGGTGGGTTGGCCCTGGCTGCTCCGGACGAAGGGCAAGGGCCGGAAGCTCCGGCCGTCGAAGAAAGTCAGCCCGAGGTTGTGGCCGAACACCAGCCGGCCGTCCTTGAGCTGGACAATGGCCGTGACCTCGTCCTCCAGCAAGCCGTGGGATTCGCGGAAGTTGGCGAAGCGGTAGCCGGAGATCTTGCTCAGTCCGCGCAGGCTGGCCATCCAGACGTTCATCTCCCGGTCCAGCAGGATGGCGGTGGCACCCTCGGCGATCAACCCCGAGCCGCGGCCGAGGAGCTCGACCTCACGGCTTGCCGCCTGCCAGTGGAATACGGAATAGGGATTGCCGAAATAGGCGCCGCCCGTGCCGTCGGGGGACATGGCCAGGTGGGGGTGAGTGGTATCCGTGTGGGGGGCCAGGCCCTCGGCCAGGACCTGAAGATTTCCGCCGTCCAGGCGAGCCAGCCACGTCCGTCCGGCCAGCCAGAGGAGGCGCCCCGCCGCTGTGTCTTCCACCACGATGCCGATGATCCCCCGCCTAAGGATCGGATGGGTCGCGTTCAGGGCATCGTCCACGGCGCCGTCGCGGATGACGGACAGGCCGCCGTCGGTCGCGGCGTAGATCGTCGTCCCTATGGCCGCCAGGCCGTGGACCTTGTCCGAGGCCAGCCCTTCCTTAATCCCCACGCGCGTCCAAGCGCCGGCTCGGTACAGAAAAACCCCGCCATCTCTCGTTCCCAAGGCGGCCGTCTCGCCGCCCGGCGGTCCGACGACGACGAGTCCGGCCGGGTTGATGGCCTCAGCGCGCCCCGTCTTAGGGAATTGCGGCTCCCACCTCCCGTTCCTGAAGCGGGCCAGCGTTCCGGTTGGATTATCCCCCCAGGCCCACAGTGAGCCGTTGGCGTCGACGGCCAGCTCGCTGACGCTGACGGCCGGAAAGCCGTTGGGGGGGGAATAGGACGTCCAACGGGTTCCATCGTAGACCGTTACCCCGGCCCGGGTGGCAAACCACATCCGCCCGTCCGGGGTCTGGGCCAGGTCGTGGATGGTCGAGCTGGCCATGCCGTCGCTTTCCGAGTAGGTCCGGACAAGATAGCTCTGCCCGAACAGGGGCAGGCTCGGGCAAACCGAGAGGAAAGAAAGGCACACGCCGAGGATCAGGCCGCGATTGCGCACGATTACCACTATTTTAATCGGAAAAGGTGGTTAGGGGCAATCCCGCATCCGCTTGGCGACCCGCTCGGTCTCCCGCCGCAGCTCTTCTTCGGTGAACGGCTTGGACAGGAAAGCGGTCTCCGGGTCGATCTGGCGTATGCGGGCCGCTATCTTGTCGTCGACCGTGGCCGTCAGGAAAAGGAGCGGGACGGCCGCGGTGCTCCGGATCGTCTTGGCCGCCTCAACCCCGGTCATCGGCCCGTTCAGGGTGTTGTCCATGATGATCAGGTCGGGCCGCTTCGAGGCCGCCAGGCGGATGGCCTCGGCGCCGCTGGCCGCGATCCCGCAGACCTCCCAGCCGAAGGCTTCCAGCTGATCCTGGATCTCCATGGCCACGATGGCCTCGTCCTCGACGATGAGGGCCCGGAGGCGGAAAAGAGGCTTCTGTTCCATCACCATTTCTTGAGCTTGGCCAACAGGACGAAGCCCAGACTGGCCCCGGCGGCCAGCCCCATGATGATCCAGAAGGCGAAGGGCAGCTTGGCCAGCGGGATGGCCACGTTCATCGAGAAGGCCGAAACGACGAAGGTCGGCACCATGATGGCCAGGGTGATCATGGTCAGCTTCTTCATCAGGACGTTCAGGTTGTTGCCGACGATCGTGCCGCGGGCGTCCATCAGCCCGGTCAGAATGTTGGAGTAGATCTCGGCCAGCTTCAGGCACTGGGCGTTTTCGATCAGGATGTCGTCCAGCAGCTCCAGCGCCTCGGCCGAAAATCCGATCTTGGCCGCGTTGTGCTTGAGCTTTTCGATGACCATGGCGTTGGAGGTGATGGCGTTGAGGTAGTAGACCAGGCTCTTCTCCAGGGTGAAGAGGTTGATCAGGTAGCGGTTCTCCATGGCCTTGTTGATCTTCATCTCCAGCTCCTCGGAGATGCGGTTGATGATCTTGAGGTGCTCCAGGAAATGGTAGATCGACCGGTAGACGAGCTTGAGCAGGACTTCGGGCAGGGCCGCGGTGCGGCTGAAGATCTTGCCCTCGAAGACCAGGTTGTCGTCGCTGAGCAGGGCGATCAGCCGGTCCTTGAACAGGAACAGGCCGACCGAGGAGACCCGGAAGTGGAGGTAGTCGTCGGCCGTGTAGGTCTTGGGCCGCTTGTAGATCAGGGCCACGTGCTCGGGCTCGAACTCGATGCGCGACAGCTCGTCGGGGTCGAGGGCCGAAGCCAGGGTGTGCTCGTCGAGCTTGAGCTCGTCGATGAGGTAGCGCTTCTCCTCCTCGGTCGGGTTGACGTAGAGGAAGACCTCGGCCTCTTCCGTGGGGCAGTCTTCGATGCGGCCGTCACAGAGCTTGTATTTTCTGACCATCCCGGCCCCTCCCCGGGCGAGTTGGGCGGCGGGGGTTCCCTCCGCCGCGTAATATTAACAGGGCTATTTTGGCACAGGACGATAGTTCGTGCAATCCATTAGAGTGTCGAATTAGGTTCAATGCCCAATTCCGGGAAGGGCGGTTCGGAGTGTCGGCCCGGCAACGCTTTGGTAGTCCTCGCTACGACCGGCGCTTCGCCCGTCGTTGTGAGGGCGGCTTCGGTTTTTTCACGCCTTTTTACTTGAGGCTCTTCTCGCACCGTTTTTATAAAAACGGTGCCGTTGGGTTCCCTCGAAGAGTGGCAAAAAAAGGCTAACCTCGCGATTTCGCCGTTGGCCGGCACCCCGACCCGCCTTGAATTCCCGGAATTGGGCGAAGATTCCGAAAAAGCTTTCGGACGAGAGCGATGGTTTTCGGCCCCCCAAACCAGAGATTACTTGCAGTCGGCCCAGGAGTCGCCCCAGCCGAGCGTCACTTTCAGCGGGACGAGGAGCTCGCAGACGCCGTCCATGACGTTCTCCATGGCCTCGCGGACGAGCTTGTCCATGGCTTCGCGCTCGTCGGGCGGGACCTCGAAGACGAGCTCGTCGTGCACCTGCAGGATCATCCGCGAGCGGAGCCCCTGCCGCGCCGATGGCGCGCCGCACGTCGATCATGGCCTTCTTCATCAGGTCGGCCGCCGTGCCCTGGATGGGCGTGTTGAGGGCCATGCGGCGCCCGGACTCGCGCGAGGCCCGGTCCGCGGCCCGGAGCTCCGGCACCGGCCGCTTGCGGCCGAACAGCGTCACCGACGAGCCGGTGCGCGCGGGCCCTCTCGACCTCGCGGTCCAGGAAGGCCTTGACCCCGGGGTAGGAGGCCTCGTAGGCGTCGATGAAGCGCTGGGCTTCGGCGGCGGAGGTCTCGATCTGCTTGGCCAGCGAGAAGGCCGAGGTGCCGTAGACCACGCTGAAGTTGATGATCTTGGCCCGCCGCCGGGCCTCGTCGCGGAAAAGCCCCGCCGTGTCGCCGAAGACGCGGTCGGCGGTCTCCTGGTGGACGTCGGCGCCGCGCCGGAAGGTCTCGACGAGCGCCGCGTCGCCCGACATGTGGGCCAGCACCCGCAGCTCGATCTGCGAGTAGTCGGCCGCCAGAAGGACGAAGCCCTCGGCCGGGATGAAGGCCCGCCGGAAGCGGGCGCCCATCTCGCCGCGGGCCGGGATGTTCTGCAGGTTGGGGTCGGAGCTGGACAGCCGGCCGGTGGCCGCCACGGTCTGGTTGTACGAAGTGTGGACGCGGCCCGTGGCCGGATCGATCAGGGCCGGCAGCGCGTCGGCGTAGGTCGACTTGAGCTTGGAGGTCTGGCGGTACTCGACCACCCGGCGGACGATGGGATGCTTGTCGGCCATTTCCTCCAGGACGTCGATGGCCGTGGACAGGCCGCCCGTGCCCTTGGTCTTGCGCGTCATCGGCAGGCCCAGCTTGTGGAACAGGATGTCGCCCAGCTGCTTCGGCGAGTTGATGTTGAAGACCGTCCCCGCCTGGGCGTGGATGTCGGCTTCCAGCCGGCGGAGGTCGGCCTCCATGCCCGACGGCCAGCTCGCGCAGGGCCGCCGCGTCGATCCGCACGCCGGTCATCTCCATCTCGGCCAGGATGGTGACCAGAGGCAGCTCCAGGTCGCGGTAGACGCCAGCCCATCCCCGCCGCCTCGACCTTGGGCCAGAGCATCCGGCCGAGGGCCAGGGCGAAGTCCGCGTCCTGGCAGGCATAGGGCGTAACCCGCTCGACGGACGCCAGGTCCATGGTCAGCTCGTTCTTGCCCTTGCCGACGACCTCCTCAAAGGGGATGGAGGGCCGGCCCAGGTAGGCCAGGGACAGGCGGTCGAGGTTGTGCTTGCCCCAGTTCGGCTCGAGTAGGTAGGACAGGATCATGGTGTCCAGGTCCAGGCCGCGCATCCGGACGCCTTCGCGCTCGAGCACGATCAGGTCGTACTTGATGTTCTGCCCGGTCTTGCGGATGGCGGGGTCCTCCAGCACGCCGCGGACGATGTCCAGCGCCTTGGCGGCCGGGATCTGCCCGGGCGCGCCGATGCCGCGGTGGCGAAGCGGCACGTAGTACGCCCGTCCCGGCTCGACCGCCAGCGAAAAGCCCACCAGCCCGGCCCGGGTGGGGGAGATGTTGTCGGTCTCCGTGTCGACGGCCACGGCTCCCGCCTTCCGGATCCGCTCGACCAGGGCTTGCAGGCCGGCCTCGTCCAGGATGGCATCGTAGTCCGCGGGAGCCGCGGCCGGCGCCTCGCCGTATTCGGCCAGCAGGGCGCCGAACCCGAGCTCCGTGAACAGCCGGGCCAGGGCCTCCCGGTCGGGCGGCTCGATCTTAAAAGCTTCCGGGTCGAAGTCCACGTCGAGGTTGCCCTCGATGAGCGCCAGCTTCCGGCTCATATCCAGCTTGGCGCCGTTCTCCCGGATGGCCGTCCGGACGCGGGCGTTCTTGACCTTGTCCAGGCCGGCCAGGAGGGCGTCGAGCGAGCCGAACTCGGCGATCAGGCTTTTAGCCGTCTTTTCGCCCACGCCGGGAACGCCGGGGATGTTGTCCGTCGGGTCTCCCCAGAGGGTCAGGACGTCGACCACCTGGCCCGGCTCGACGCCGAATACTTCCTTCACCTTGGCCGCATCGATGAGCAGGTCCTTGGCCGGGTTGTAGACCGAGGTCGACGCGTTCACCACCTGGAAGAGGTCCTTGTCGGTCGTGACGATGACGGTCCGGATGCCGCGCGCCGCCGCCCGGACGGCCAGGCTGGCCAGCACGTCGTCGGCCTCGTAGCGGGCGTTCTCGAAGAGGGGGATGCGGAAGGCGGACAGAACTTCCTTGAGCCGCGGGATCTGGACCACCAGGTCGTCCGGCATGGGCTTGCGCTGGGCTTTGTAGTCCTCGTAGATCTCGTGCCTCATCTTGGGCCCGGGCGTGTCGAAGACGATGCCCAGGAGGTCGGGCTTCCGGCCGTCCATGATCTTGCGCAGGGTGGCGATGAAGCCGTAGATGGCGTTGGTCGGGAATCCGCCGGCGTTCGACAAGCGCTGAATGGCGTAGAACGATCGGTAGAGGATGGAGCTGCCGTCGAACAGGTAGAGGGTGGGCTCGCTCATCGGCCCGGATCGGGAAGATAGCTGTCGAGCCGGCCGGCTTGCAGGTCGTCGAGGACTTCCCGGTGGGCGTCCGCGAGGAGCTTGTTCAGACGATCGGGCCAGCCGGCCGCCTGGCGGAGAGCGGGCATGGGCGTTTTGCGGGAGTAGACCAACCGCCCGGCGCCGTATATCAATGTTTCGATATAACTCGTTGGCCCGATAACGTCCTGGGTTTGGATGAGCAGAGGCATCCCGCGTCGCACCGTCTCGCCGCTGATCCCTTTCATATCCCGGATTATAGGGGCGCGGGGGGCTTGATGCAAGGACGGGCTCTCTAAAACCTCATTTAAAAAACCTCATTCCATTAGCAGCCTAAATATCCGGATTTGTGCATCGGAAACCGCCGCTCCATATTGACATGCGGGGGTTGAATTGACTTTCGACCCTGAATTGGTATAATTACGTGGCTTAAAAGGACGCAACCCATGGTAATTGATATAGATAGAGTTCCACGCGACGGCCTGACCGTCAGCCGGAGCTTCGAATTCACGAGCCTGGAGCTGGTCGACGAAGACGCCGTCTTCCTCGAGCCCGTTCATGCCGAGATGACCGTCCGGCGCGTGAACGACGAGGTCTGGATCAAGGGACGGGTCCACACCCGGCTGAGCTTCGTCTGCAGCCGGTGCCTGGCGCCCTTCGATTTCCCGGTCGATTCCCGGTTCGACCTGGTCTTCCTGCCCGAGGACGAGCACGAGGACGTCCACCAGCTCAAGGACGAGCTGGACGACGACGACGCGGATACCCTGTTCTACATCGGCCGCCAGATCGACCTCCGGGAGGTTGCCCTGGAGCAGCTGAACCTGACCTTCCCGACCAAGCCGCTGTGCGCCGAGTCCTGCGAGGGCATCTGCGCCGTATGCGGCACGGTCCGCAAGAGCGGCGAGTGCGGCTGCCTGGTCAAAGAGATCGACGGCCGCCTGGAAAAGCTCAAAACTTTAATGAAAGACAAGAGATAGGCCCATGCCCAACCCCAAACGCCGACATTCCCATTCCCGCAAGGGACGCCGCCGCGCCCATGACGGCTTGGCCGTCCCGTCGTTTGCGTCCTGCTCCAACTGCGGCACGCCGAAGCTCCCGCACAAGGCCTGCCCCGAGTGCGGCTTCCACCGCGGCCGCCAGGTCATCAAGGCCACGGCGGATTGACCCGGGCCGAAGCCGGGTCGGAGCTCAGGACGGACGTCCTTTTCGTATCCGTGAGGAGACGAGGATGATCTTTCAAGACCGCGTCACGATCGTCACGGGCGCTTCCCAGGGCATCGGCGAGTCGATCGCCCGGTCCTTCGCCCGCGAGGGCGCGTCGGTGGCCCTGCTCGACGTCCAGCGGGACAAGCTGGAAGCCGTGGCCGCGGCCATCGCCGCCGAGGGCGGCAAGGCCCGGGCCTATCCGGCCGACGTGACCAAGTCGGACCAGACGACGGCCGTGGTCGAGGCCGTGATCAAGGACTTCGGCAAGGTCGACCACCTGGTCAACAACGCCGGCATCACCCGCGACAACCTCTTCATGCGCATGAAGGAGGAGGAGTGGGATGCGGTCATGGCCGTCAACCTCAAGGGCGTCTTCAACCTGACCAAGGCCGTGGTCCGGCCGATGATCCAGGCCCGCTACGGCCGCATCGTCAACCTGTCCTCCATCGCCGGGGAGATGGGCAACGCCGGCCAGACCAACTACGCGGCCTCCAAGGCGGGGCTCATCGGGTTCAGCAAGTCGCTGGCCCGCGAGACGGCCTCCCGCAACGTGACCGTCAACTGTGTCGCCCCCGGCTTCATCGCCACGGCCATGACCGAGGCCCTGCCGGACAACGTCAAGACGAAATTTCTCGAGATCATACCCATGGGTCGCTTCGGGCAGCCCGCGGACGTGGCCGGCGCCATCCGCTTCCTCTGCTCCGAGGACGCCGCATACATCACCGGCCAGGTTCTTAACGTCAACGGCGGGATGTATATGTAGCCATCATTTTCCAAATCTTTGTGGAGGTTTCACCATGGAACGAGATGAACTGCTGAAGAAGGTCAAGGCGATCGTGGCGGACAAGCTGAGCATCAGCGAAGACCAGATCACCGAAGAAGCTTCGTTCATCGAAGACCTGGGCGCCGACTCCCTGGACACCGTCGAGCTGGTGATGGCCCTGGAAGACGAGTTCAGCCTCGACATCCCCGACGAGGATGCCGAAAAGCTGACCACCGTCGGCAAGGCCATGGACTACATCGTCGGCCATGTCAAGTAAGCCGGGAGACGCCAAGACACATAACGAAAGACGGGTCGTCATAACGGGGGTCGGCCTGGTGACCTCCCTGGGGACGGGGACGAAGAAGTCCTGGGACGCCCTCCTGGCGGGGCGTAGCGGAACGGGGCCCGTGAGCCGCTTCGACGCCTCGCGCCATGCCACCCGCATCGCCGCCGAGGTCCGCGACTTCAACGTCCTCGATTTCATCGAGCGCAAAGAGGCCCGCAAGATGGACCTCTTCATCCAGTTCGCCCTGGCCGCGGCCCAGATCGCGGTCCAGGACGCGGAAATCCCGCGAGGACAAGCTGGAGGGCGACCGGGCCGGCGTGCTGGTCGGCTCCGGCATCGGCGGCATCGGCACCATCGAGGAGTGGCACAAGGTGCTGCTGGAAAAGGGGCCGGACCGGGTCTCGCCCTTCTTCCTGATCGCCACGATCATCAACGAGGCGGCCGGCCAGATCTCCATCCGCTACCGCGCGCGGGGCCCCAACTCGGCCACGGTCACGGCCTGCGCCGCCGGCACCCACGCCGTGGGCGAGGCCTTCCGGCTGATCGCCCGCGGCGACGCCGACCTCATGCTCGCCGGCGGCAGCGAAGCGCCCATCACCCCGCTGGGCATGGCCGGGTTCTGCTCCATGAAGGCCATGTCCGAGAGGAACGACGCGCCGGAGACGGCCTCCCGGCCGTTCGACGCCGGCCGCGACGGCTTCGTCATCGGCGAGGGCGCGGGCATCGTCCTGCTGGAGGAGCTGGGCTCGGCGCTCCGCCGCGGGGCGAAGATCTACGCCGAGATCGTCGGCTACGGCATGAGCGGCGACGCCTATCACCCGGCCGCCCCGGCCGAGGACGGCGACGGCGCCTACCGGGTCATGAAGCACGCCCTGGACGACGCCGGGCTGGCCCCGCGAGGACGTCCAGTACATCAACGCTCACGGCACGTCGACCCCGCTCAACGACCGCATCGAGACGGCCGCCGTCAAGCGGCTTGTTCGGGGACCACGCCCGCCGGCTGGGCCTGAGCTCGACCAAGTCCATGACCGGCCACCAGCTGGGCGCGGCCGGCGGTGTCGAGGCCGGCATCACCGCCCTGTGCATCAAGCACCAGATCATGGTTCCGACCATCAACTACGAGACGCCCGACCCGACCTGCGACCTGGACTACGTGCCCAACGTCGCCCGCCCGGCCGCAATCGTCCACGCCATGTCGAACTCCTTCGGCTTCGGCGGGACGAACGGCTGTCTCGTCTTTCGCCGCTTCGAGCCGTAGGCCCGGCCGCTGCCGCCGCCGCGGCGATCCCTTCCGCCCCGCTCCGCGTCGGATGCGGCGCGGGCCCCGGCTTCGGATCATCAAGGAGAGAGGCATGAACATCGTTGTTTTCGTCAAGAGGGTGCCGGATACGGAATCGAAGATCCGCATCCAGCACGATACCGCAACCATCGTCGAGGAAGGCTTGAGCTTCGTCATCAGCCCCAACGACGAATACGCCGTCGAGGAGGGCCTGCGGCTGCGGGAGGCCCGGGGCGGCAAGGTCACCGCCGTCAGCCTGGGTAGTGACGAGACGCTGACCGTGCTGCGCAAGGCCCTGGCCATGGGGGTCGACGAGGCCGTGCTGATCAAGGACGACCGCAAGGAGACCTACGACGGCCTGCGCGTCGCCCGCATCCTGGCCGCGGCCGTCAAGGCCCGCTTCGCCGATTCCGACCTGCTTCTGTTCGGACGCCTGTCGGTCGGCGCGGACAACGCCCAGGTCCCGGCCATGACGGCCGAGCTCCTGGGCTGGCCGCAGGCCACGGTCGTCACCAAGCTCGCGATCGAGGGACGGTCCGGAACCGCCGAGCGGGAGATCGAGGGCGCCGTCGAGAAGGTCGCCTTCGCCCTGCCGGCCGTCGTCTCGGCCCAGAAGGGCCTCAACGAACCGCGCTACGAGACGCTCAAGGGCATCATGGCGGCCAAGAAGAAGACGATCCCCGTGGTCACCCCGGCCGAGCTGGGCCTCGCGCCCGAGGATATCGCGCCGCGGGTCGAGATACTGGGCTTGGCGACACCGCCGGCCAAGGCGGCGGGACGGATGATCGACGGAACGCCCGAGGAGGCGGCCCGCGAGCTCGTCCGACTGCTTCGTGAAGAGGCCAAGGTCATCTGAGGAGAAGCCCCATGATCGTCACATACATCGAAATCCGTGAAGGCAAGATCAAAAAAAGCTCCCTCGAGGCGCTGGGCGAAGCGTCGCGGCGGGCGGCCGAGCTGGGCCTTCCCGCCGCCGCCGTCGTCGTGGGGGCCGGACTGGATGCCCTCGCCTCCGAGCTGGCCGCGGCCGGCGCGGCCAAGGTCTTCCTGCTGGATAATCCCGGCCTGGCGGCCTACGCGGCCCCGGCTTACGCGGCCGTGCTGGCCGATTGGGCGCGGGCGGCCGCTCCCGCCGCGGTCTTCTTCCCGGCCACGGCCATGGGCAAGGACCTGGCTCCGCGGCTTGCGGCCCGGCTGGGTGTCGCCATGGCCTCCGACTGCGTCAAGGTCGAGGTCCGGGACGGGCGCCTGGTCTTCACCCGGCCGATCTACGCCGGCAAGGCCTTCCTGACGGCTTGGCCCTGTCCTCAACCCCCGCCATCGCCACGCTGCGGCCCAACGTCTTTGCGGCGGCCTCGGGGTCGACTCGGGAAGCCTTCGTCGAAGCGTCCGGCGAGGTCGTCAAGACGGCCGTCGAGCTTCCCGCCGGCGCCGAGAACGGGCGGGTGGCCGAGATCCTGGGCGCCACGGGAGCCGAGCTCGACGTGGCCGAGGCCGAGATCGTGATCTCGGGCGGCCGCGGCCTGCGGGCCCCGGAGAGCTTCGCGCTGCTGCGCGAGCTGGCCGCGATCCTGCCCAAGGCGGCCGTCGGCGCTTCGCGTGCGGCCGTGGATGCGGGCTGGATCGGCCACGCCCATCAGGTCGGCCAGACCGGCAAGACGGTTGCGCCCAACCTCTATCTGGCTTTCGGCATCAGCGGCGCCATCCAGCATCTGGCCGGGATGTCCTCGGCCAAGGTCATCGTGGCCGTCAACAAGGACGCCGAGGCGCCCATCTTCAAGGCCGCCGACTACGGCATCGTGGGGGACGTCTTCCAGATCCTCCCCGCTCTCAAGGATGAATTCAAGAAGGCCTTTGCCGAATAATAATTGGGGGACACCATGCGTAATTCCCTAATTATTTTCGTCAACCTTCATTGACGTCTGGAACTCGCCCAACGGCAGTCACCTTTCGTTTACTAAAATAATTCGGGAATTACGTATGGTGTCCCCCATCTCTCGGCCGAATGACCAGCCCGGGAGATGGAAAGAAGGCCCGTTTTAAATATCCAGCAGCAGCTGGTTCTCCTTGGAGCGGTGCTCGCCGACGCTGGTCACGTAGATGGCCGGCTGGTCCATCACCGGGCACTTGTTCTCGCAGATGCCGCAGCCGATGCACTGCTTGACGTCGATGACCGGCGCCTTGTTGACGGCCGTGGTGCCGTCGGGCCGCAGCGACTCGTACTCGATGAACTGGATGGCCTTGGGCGAGGTCGGGCAGTGCTCCTCGCAGACGATGCACGGCCGGCCCAGGAAGTAGGGCAGGCAGCGGTTCTTGTCGATCCAGGCCGTGCCGATCTTGACCGTCGGTCTTCTCCGGCACGGTCAGCTCCTTGATGGCGCCCGTCGGGCAGACCTGGGAGCAGAGCGAGCAGTAGTACTCGCAGTACCCGATCTTGGGCACCAGCACCGGCGTCCACATCCCTTCCGGCCCGGCCTCGGTCAGGGCGGGCTGCAGGGCGTTGGTCGGGCAGGCCTTCATGCACTCGCCGCACTTGACGCAGCGGGCCAGGAACTCCTTCTCGGGCAGCGAGCCCGGCGGCCGCAGCAGCTTGTCCGAGGCCCGCTTGCGGGCCTGGCTGATGCGGAAGAAGGGGACGGAGAGGAAGGCCAGGGCCGAGGTCAGGATGAGCTTGCGCTTGGTCAGATCGACCTTCGGCGCCCGCTCGGGCCGAAGCCGCGGCGGGAAGGTGATGGCCTTGGTCGGGCAGATGGCGGCGCAGGTCTCGCAATAGATGCACTCCGAGCTCTTCCACTCGCCGATCGGGAAGGGCTTGGCCTGGGTCGGACAATGGATGGAGCAGAGGTTGCACTTGATGCACGCCTCCTCGTCCACCTTCAGCTTGAACAGCGACAGCTTGGAGGCCAGGCCGAGGAAGGCGCCCGTGGGGCAGACGTAGCGGCACCAGAACCGCTCCCGCCACATGTTGAGCAGCAGGAAGAGCAGGAACAGCAGCCCGATGAAGAACCCGCCGCGGAAGGTGGCGTTGAGGGTCATCGTCTCGATGACCTGGGTCATCTTGTCGCCGACCGAGCCGAGGCCCGCGCCGTAGGCGCCGCCGATGGCCATCTGGGCGCCCTGGGCGAAGGCCGGCACCGTGCTGGTGGCCAGGCGTCCGGGTCAGGAAGGTCAGGGGGTCGAAGTAGCCCAGCAGGTCGAGGGTGAAGACGGCGCTGACCAGGACGAAGACGAGGACCAGGTACTTCCAGGCCAGCCCGCCCTCGGCCGGCTTGCGGGGCTTGCGCAGCTTGAGCGCCTTGAAGAGCCAGCTGGCGGCCTGGTGGACGGTGCCCAGCGGGCAGACCCAGCCGCAGACCACCCGGCCGAAGAGCAGGGTCACGAGCAGGGTCGCCGCGGCCCAGGCGAACACCGCCAGCAGAGTCCGGGCGGCCAGCCCGACGGCTACGGCGATCAGCGGGTCGAAGTGGAAGAAGGCTTCGACGTTGCCGATATAGTCCTCGCCCGCGTAATGGGCGGCGAAGAAGAGCCACAGGAACAGGCCGAAGAAGGCCGCCTGGCTGGCGATGCGCAAGGCGCGCAGGGTGCGATGCTTTTTAGACCGTTCTTTTTTCAATGGCCATCTTCTCCAGGTCGATGCGGCCCAGGCCGCGGCTCGCGGCCAGCTTGAGAAAGACCAGGTCGGCCGGGGCGAGGTCGAAGAAGGTGGCGCCCATGGCGTCCACGGCCACACCGTCGCGCCCCGCCACCACGGTCTTGAGCAGCTTGGTGTCCGAGGGCCGCCCGCCCTGGGGGCCGTTGCGGACCAGGATGCGCCAGGCGTCGAGCACGGTCAGGGTGGGCTTGAAGAAGCCCTGCAGGTCGACCATGGCCTCGTCCAGCTTCTGGTGGAGCTGGTTGCGCGGATCGCCGATGGCCCCCAGCCAGTTCTTCATGCCCATGGTCACCCGGCACAGGCTGTGGTGCTTGGCGATGGGCACGTTGATCAGCTTGTCGACCTCGATGAAGTCCTGGATGATGTCCCACTCCTTCAGCCACTCGCCCTTGACGGCCATCTTCTTGACCCGGCGGAGGTTGACGAACGGCACCTCGGCCCCGGCTGCCTTGGCCGCGGCCTGGATGCCCGAGCGGGCGTAGCAGCGCTGGGCCTGGTTGGTGGTGTTGTCCATGACGATGACTTTCTTGGCTCCGGCCGCCAGGCTCAGCTCGACCAGGGTCTTGACCACCTCCGGGTTGGTGCAGGCGGCCATCTCCGGGGTGCGGTCCCAGCCGATGTTGGGCTTGATCATGACCACGTCGCCCTTGGCCACGAACGTGGACATCCCGCCGAAGACCTCGAGGGCGGCCTTGGTGATGGCGGCGGGCGATTCGCCCTGGACGAAGGCCAGGTCGGGCGGGGCGGCGGCGGCCGGGCTGCCCGCTCCGAGGCGGGCCACGGTGCCGGCGGCCAGCCCGCCGATGGTCATATCCTTCAAGAACGTGCGTCTGTTCATGTCGTCATCCTTTGCCCAGAGATTTGCGGTACGCCCGGACGCCCGCGGCGATGCCCTCGGCCGCCTTCTGCCGGTAGGCCGACGTCCAGGAGCCGGGCCGCCTCGGCCGGGTTCGAGAAGTGCGACACCTCGACCAGGACGGCCGGCATGTCGCTGCCGATGAGGACCCAGAACGGGCCGCCCCGCGTGCCCAGGTTCTTGACCTCGGCGTAGGTGCGGGACAGGTATTGTACCAAATTGCTCTGGATTTTTTGAGCCAGCTCCCGCGACTCGATCACCCGGCTCGACTCGACGATCTTCTTGATGATGGCCTCCATCTCGCCGATGGTCTTGCTGGTGGTGGCGTTCTCCCGGGCGGCCAGCTCGTTGACCCGGGGGTCGGGGCTGAAGTTGAGGTAGAACGTCTCGATGCCGCGGCGGCGCTTGTCGGCGTAGGCGTTGACGTGGACCGAGATGAACAGGTCGGCCCTCTTCTGGTTGGCCAGCACGGTGCGCGTCTCGAGCGGGACGTGGATGTCGCTCTCCCGGGTCAGGATGACGTCGAACTCGCCCCCGGCCGTCGAGCAGCGCCTTGAGCCGCAGCGAGATGTCCAGGGTCACGTACCTTCTCCAGATGGCCCTTGGCGTCCAGGCAGCCGGGGTCCACCCCGCCGTGGCCGGGGTCGATGACGATCGTCTTGATGCCCAGCCCGAGCTGGCGGGCCATGGTGTAGCCCGACGCGGCCGGCTTGGCCGGCTGCGGCTTCTTGGCCGCGGCTCGGGCGGGCGGCGGCCTTGGCAGGCGGGGCCGGCGGGGCCTCGTCCGGCCTCCAGGGGATAGATGTCGACGACGATCCGGAAGGGGTCCTGCAGGGGGAAGACCTGGGTCCGCTTGATGCGGCCGAAGTTCACGGCGGCCTGAAGGCGCACGGTGGACGGCGTCTTCTGGATCAGCCGGACGCCGCCGATGTAGTCGCCGCCCGTGGGGACGACGGCCGTCGGGACCATCGGGTTCAGCCGCGCCTGCAGGATGTCCACCGTGATCATGCCCGTGTCGCGCGCCTCGGCGCTCACGAATTCGCGCAGGACGCCGATGTCGAGGACGAGGCGGGTGAAGTTGGCGTGGGTGTACGTCCGCAGGTTATAGACCTCGGCCCGCGGATCGATCGCCTGAACGGGGGAGAGGGCGAGAGAGCCCGCGCCGCCGGCTGCGGCGGCGAGCAGGGAGAGAACCACCGCGGCAAGGGGAGGAAGCGTACGGCGTGCGCGTTGGTTCAATACAATCAAATTTTAGCCATTATGGCCCTCTCTTATCAAGGCTTTTCCATCCCCGCTGTCCGCCCCGAAGGATTTTTGATCAATTCCAGAGAGGGCGGTTCGGAGTGCCGGCCCGGCGGCTTCGGGCTCTTCTCGCCTTTTCCCACAGCTCTCCTCGGCGCCTCGGAACTCGCACGTTCGTCTGAACTAACTTGCATGACCTCCCACTTCGTCTCTTTTTCGATTGTTCTTTCCCAGCTCAAACAGTCCTCGGCGGCCGCTGGCTTCCCTCGGAGAGTTATGGAAAAAGGCGCCGCCCTCGCGATTTCGCCGTTGGCCGACACCCCGAACCGCCTTATCTCCCTGGAATTGAGCGGAGATCCAACGAAAAGGGCCTACTAGGGCCGACGGGCAACAACGTATCAGGCCCCATATTTCTTCAGCTTTCCGGCGTGGCCGAGCATCAGCGGCATGGCGTTGATCGACCGGAAGCGGCCCAGGTGGCCCTGGGCGCACTCGCGCTCGGTGAAGACGCCCGTTTCGTCGGGCAGCGCGTTGGGGGCCACCAGCAGGAACGGGTTGGGGTGGAAGGAGTGGCCGTGCATCAGGGCCGGGGTGGAGTGGTCCGCCGTCACGACCAGCACGTCGGGCTTGAGGGCCTCGATGCGGGGGACAAACGAGTCGATCTCCTCGATGGCCGCCACCTTGGCCTCGAAATTCCCGTCCTCGCCGGCCGCGTCGGTCTTCTTGAAGTGGACGTAGAAGAAGTCGTGCTCGGCCCAATGCGCTTCCAGGGTCGTGAACAGGTCCTCGGTCTCAGGCCCGACGTTGTAGGCGGTCATGCCGACAAGCTTGGCCAGGCCCTTGTACATCGGGTAGTTGGCGATGGCGGCCGGCTTCAGGGCGTAGAGGTCGGGCATCTGGGGGATGCTGGGCTGAAGCGAGAAGCCGCGCAGCAGGGCCGCGTTGGCCGTGGGCTCGTCGGCCAGGATGCGGACGACGTCGTCCAGGAAGGCGTTGATGACGCCGGCCGCCTTCTTCGACTCGGGCGCTTCGGCCTTCGCGGGCACCCGCGCCTTGCCGTCCTTTTGCGGGTCGGCGTCGGTCAGCCGGTCGTCCAGCCCCGGCGTCCGGAAGCGGGCCACGAAGCGATGCTCCTTGCCCGGGAAGAGGGACACCTCCGCCCCCGGCTGCCCGGAAAGCGCGGCGTTGAGCTTGGCGCAGAGCCTCTCGCACTCGGCCGTCGGGATGCGGCCGGCCCGGCGGTCGACGATCAGGCCGTCCTTGAGTGTGGCGAAATTGCCGCGGGCCACGAGGTCGCCCCGACGGACCTCGACGTCCGATCCGAGCGCCTCCAGGATGCCGCGGCCGAGCTGGTAGCGGAGCGGGTCGTAGCCGAACAGGCCGAGGTGGGCCGGGCCGCTGCCGGGCGTCACTCCCATCAGGACGGGGTCGGTGACGCCGCAGCAGCCGCGAAGCGCCAGGCGGTCCAGGTGTGTGGTCTGGGCGGTATCGAGCTCGGTCTTGCCGTGCCGCGGCAGGCCGCCCAGCCCGTCGATGACGAGCAGGACGATCTTGGACTCGGTCGGCTGGGCCAGTTCGCGGGCCAGGTTTTCCCATTCCATGGTAGGCATCCTTCTTTTGAAAATTCGCGTCTTTTCGCCCGTTTATGATACTTCAGGGGGGATGTTGCGGCAAGGACCGGCCTCCATGAGCCGGCCTTACGGCTTGCCTAAAGTCGAGTCGCGCGGGCCGACATTGCGCAGGATGAGGCCATCGTCCCGCCGCTCGAACGTCAGCCGGATCGAAAGTCCGACCCGCGCTTCCCAGATGCCCTCCGTACCCTGAATCCTCTTGACCCGCAAGCCCGGATGGCCGAGGTCGGACGCGAGGAGGCGGAGGGCTTTGCGGACGCGCTCGGCGTCCGGTTCCGAAAGGGCGGCGAAGGCGCGCTGGAAACGGCGGGTATACTGGAAACGCATCAGCGCTTTTTCTTGCTGGTTTCGTCCAGGCGGGCGACAAGATCGTCCGCGTCCCGGGCCTCGGCCACACGGCCCGCCGCCAGGTCGGCGGAGGCCTCACGCTCGCCGGCCTGCCAGGAGGGCGACCAGAAATAGGCTTGGCTCGAGTCGATCAGCTTCTTGGGGACGAGACGGATGCCGTCCCCGTCGGCCTGGACTTCGAGATAGTCGCCTTCCGCGACTTGGAAAGCCCGGCGAACCGAGGCAGGGAGCGTGATCTGCCCGTTGCGGGTGACTTTGGTTAAAGCGTAGTCGGCCATGGCTGTATCCTATATTAGTAATCTACTAATATAGTATCTGATTTGGGCCATCGAGTCAAATCTGTTTTTTCTTTTGCTTCGGCGAGGGGGCTCCCTTGGAGGGGGACCCGGCTCATGGGTCCCCCTCCAAGGGAGTCCGAGCTCCTCTTGAGCCGCTGCGGTGCCGATGGTACAATCCAGCGGCACCCGACCCCCGGCAGGAACCCATGGCCCCGCGCTTCATCCATCTCCATAACCACTCCGAGTACAGCATCCTGGACGGGGCCATCCGGGTGAAAAAGCTGCCCCAGGCCGCCGTCAAGCACGGCATGGGGGCGGTGGCCCTGACCGATCACGGTAATATGTTCGGGGCCGTGGCCTTCTACAAAGCGGCCAAGAAGGCCGGGGTCAAGCCGATCCTCGGCGCCGAGGTCTACGTCGCCCCGCGCAGCCGCTTCGACAAGGAGGCCCGCGACCAGGGCGGCGGCCACAATCACCTGCTCCTCCTGGTCCAGGACGAGACCGGTTACCGCAACCTGGCCTACCTCCTGTCCAAGGCCTACACCGAAGGCTTCTACTACCGGCCGCGGGTGGACAAGGCGCTCCTGGCCGAACACGCCAAGGGCCTCATCGCCCTGTCCGGCTGCCTGAAGGGCGAAATCGCCTCCCACCTGACCCACAACAACGACGAGGGCGCGGTCAAGGCGGCCGGCGAGTACGCCGACATCTACGGCCGGGACGGCTTCTATATCGAGCTCATGGACCACGGCCTGGCGCCGCAGAAGGAGGTCAACCCCAAGCTCGTCCGCCTGGCCCGCTCGCTCGGCCTGCCGCTGGCCGTGACCAACGACTGCCACTACGCCGAGAAAGACGACGCCGAGAGCCACGACGCCCTGCTCTGCATCCAGACCAACAAGAAGGTCTCCGATACGGACCGCATCAAGTTCGGCTCGCAGGAGTTCTACTTCAAGAGCGCCGAGGAGATGGCGGCCTTGTTCCCCGAGATCCCCGAGGCGCTGGAGGCCACCTACGAGATCGCCTCCCGCTGCGACTTTTCCTTCCCCAAGGACGTCCATTTCCTGCCGCACTTTGAGCCGCCGGACGGGCAGACCCTGCAGGCCTACTTCGAGTCCGTCTCGCGGCAGGGCTTCGAGGCCCGCCTGGCGTCCGTCCGCCCGCGCATCCAGGGCGGTTTGACGGGCCACACCGAGACCGAGTACCGCGAGCGGTTCGAGCGCGAGCTGCGCCTCATCGAGCAGACGGGGTTCGAGGGCTACTTCCTGATCGTCTGGGACCTGTTGCGCACGGCCCGGGCCAAGGACATCCCGGTCGGGCCGGGGCGCGGCTCGGCCGCGGGCAGCCTGCTGGCCTTCAGCCTGGGCATCACCGACATCGACCCCATCGAGTACGACCTGCTCTTCGAGCGCTTCCTCAACCCCGAGCGGACCAGCCTGCCGGACATCGACATGGACTTTTGCGCCCGGCGCCGCGAGGAGATGCTCCGCTACGTGCGCGAACGGTACGGCCAGGACAACGTCTGCCAGATCATCACCTTCGGGACGATGGCCGCCCGGGCCGCCATCCGCGACGTCGGCCGCGTCCTGGAGGTGCCTCTGTCCGAGGTCGACAAGATCGCCAAGATGATCCCCTTCGCCCCCGGCCAGGAGGTGACCATCGAGTCGGCCCTCAGGGACGTCCCGGCGCTGCGCGAGCAGCGCGACCGCAACAGCAAGATCGCCCACCTGCTGGCCCTGGCCCAGAAGGTCGAGGGCCAGGTCCGCAACCCCTCCATCCACGCGGCCGGGGTGGTCATCACACCCAAGCCCCTGACGGAGTTCGTGCCGCTCTACCAGTCGGTCAAGGGCGAGGTCACCACCCAGTTCGCCATGAAGGACGTCGAGAGCATCGGCCTGCTCAAGATGGACCTGCTGGGGCTGCGCAACCTGACCATCATCCGCGACGCCCTGGACATCATCGAGCGGGATACGGGCGAGCGGCCCGACGTCGACAACCTGCCCCTGGACGACGCCGCGACCTTCGCGCTGTTCCAGACAGCGGCCACCGACGGCGTCTTCCAGTTCGAGAGCCCGGGCATGAAGAACCTCCTGCGCCGCTACCGGCCGGAGGAGTTCCGCGACCTGATCGCCCTGAACGCCCTCTTCCGGCCCGGCCCGCTGAAGAGCGGCATGACCGACAAGTTCGTGGCCCGCAAGCACGACCCGACCCAGATCGTCTACGACATCCCGACCCTCGAGCCCATCCTCAAAGAGACCCGCGGCCTGATCGTCTACCAGGAGCAGGTCATGCGCATCGCCGTCGTTCTGGCCGGGTTCTCCATGGCCCAGGCCGACGTCCTGCGCAAGGCCATGGGCAAGAAGGACAAGGATCTGATGAAGCAGCAGAAGGCCCAGTTCCTGGCCGGGGTCAAGGCGGCCAGGATCGTGCCGGCGGGCCCGGCGGGCAAGCTCTTCGACCAGATCCTGGAGTTCGCCGAGTACTGCTTCAACAAGTCGCACAGCGCCGCCTACGCCGCCCTGGCCTTCCAGACGGCCTGGCTCAAGGCCCACTATCCGCGCCACTTCATGGCCGCCCTGATCTCGGCCGAGGCGGAGCGCGGGGCCACGGCCCAGGTCGTCAAGTACATCAACGAGTGCAAGGCCATGGGCATCGACGTCCTGCCGCCCGACCTCAACGCCTCGGACTTCTCCTTCGCCGTCCGCGGGACGCAGATCCGGTTCGGGCTGTCGGCCGTCAAGAACGTCGGCGAGACCGCGGCCCGGGCCCTGGTCGAGCTGCGGCGGGAGAGGGGGGCCTTCGCCTCGGTCTTCGACGTCGTCCGCGACGCCGACACCCGGATCGTCACCCGCCGCGTCCTGGAGAGCCTGATCAAGGCCGGGGCCTTCGACTCCCTGGGCCTGCGGCGCGCGCAGAGCTTCCACCTCGTGGACGCCATGATCCAGCACAACCACGAGGCCCAGCGGTCCAAGACCTCGCGCCAGACCTCGCTCTTCGGGGGCGACGCGCCCGCGCCCGAGATCTCGGCCGAGGTCCGGTCTCTGCCCGAGTGGGGCGAGGCGCTGCTGCTGTCCTACGAGAAGGAGGCCCTGGGCTTCTACATCACCGGTCACCCGCTGGCCGAGTTCGAGTCGACCCTGCGCCGGCTGGTGACCCATTTCGTGGCCGAGCTGGACGAGGAGCGCGACTTCGGGGCCGAGGTGGTCCTGGCCGGGATCATCCAGGACTTCAAGAACCTCAAGACCAAGAAGGAGGAGCGGATGGCCTCCTTCAGCCTGGAGGACCTGACCGGGCGGGTCGAGGTGGTGGCCTTCCCGGACGCCTTCAAGAAGCACTACGACCTCATCCGCGAGGACATCAAGGTCTGGCTCAAGGGCAAGTTCATCGGCGAGGGCGAAGCCCGCAAGGTCCAGCTGACCGCCATCATGCAGCTGGACGACGCCCTGCAGAAGCTGGCCAAGCGGGTCATCCTGCGCGTCTACCTGCCGGGCCTGGAGCCGGCCACCCTGGAGGAGCTTATGGCCATCCTGGGCAAGAATGCCGGGGAGTGCCCGCTGGTCTTCGAGCTCGAGACGCCGCTGTCGCGGCGGGTCACGACCCAGTCGCCCGACTTCAAGGGCCTGACCCCGACCCCCGCCGCCATCAAAGCCCTGGAAACCCTCCTCGGCGCCGACACCGTGATCGTGGAATATTGATAGGGGTCAGGTCTCAACATTCGACATTTCTCCCTAAGCCCCGTCGGAAGCGGGCGCGTTGATCGGGTCTAAGAAGCAGAGCGTTGCGGATAACCAGAAATGTCGAATGTTGAGACCTGACCCCTTCCGTTTTACAATAGGTACCGATGCCGATCCACGTTTTACTGGCCGATGATTCGCCCGCCGCCGTGCGCGCCGTCCTGTCCGCCCTGCCCGATCCCGAGTTCGAGGTCCGGACGGCGGCGGACGGCGGCCGGGCCGCCCGGGCCATGGCCGAGCGCAGGCCCGACATCCTGTTGGCCGCCCTGTCCCTGCCCGGCCGCAGCGGCTACGAGCTGGGGGCCATGGTCCGCCAGGATCCGGAAGCGTGCGGTATGGCCCTTGTTTTCCTGCAGGGCCCCGTCGAGACGCTCGACGTCAGCCGCTTGTCCGGATTGGACCACGACGGGGTCGTCCGCAAGCCTTTCGACTCCGGTGCCTTGGCCGCGCTTGTCCGGCGCGCGGTCGAGAAGCGGCGTGAAATCCCCTCGCTGCCCGAGGAGCCGCAGGTAGCCGTTCCCGCGGCCCCGTCCGTCCCGCCGGGCCCGGCCGAGCCCGCGCTCGGCCTCGAGGGCACCCCGCTCGAAGCGACCCTCCGCCGGCTTATCCGGGAGGAGATCGACCGCGCGCCTTGGCAGGACAAGGTCCGCGACATCGCCGCGGCCGAGTATCGCAAGCGCCTGGTGCGCGAGCTGCGGCGGGGTGACCCGGGGAAGGCATAGCCGCCGTGGTCCTCGTTCGCCTGGCGTCCTGCATCTCCACCAACGATGAGGCCAAGCGTCTGGCCAGGCAGGGAGCGCCGGGTGGGACCGCCGTCGTCGCGGACGCGCAGACCGCCGGCCGGGGCACCCGCGGCCGCTCCTGGCACTCGCCGCCGGGGCTGGGCCTCTACCTGTCGATCATCCTCCGCCCGCCGATCCACGATCTGGCGGGGCTTCCCCTGCGCGCCGCCGTGGCCGTCCGTGATGCGGTGCGGGATGCGGCCGGAGTTGTCGCCGAGGTCGAGCCGCCCAACGACCTGGTCTTCGGGGGACGCAAGCTCGGGGGAATTCTCTGCGAAAGCGCCATCGAGGGCGGGAATGTGGAGTTCGCGATCGTGGGCGTCGGCCTCAATGTCGGGCATGGCCCCGGGGATTTCCCGCCCGAGCTGGCGGGGACGGCCGTCTCCCTGCGGATCATCACGGGTCGCCGCATCGACCCGGCCTCCCTGATCGAACCGATCAGGGGTCAGGTTCTGCGTTCGTGACCCGGGCTCGGTTTCCGCCCCTGACCCCTATCTATTCGCCTCGTATTTACGGTTGATCTCCGGCTGATCGGGATCGATCTCGAGAGACCGCCTCCAGGCTTCCGACGCCGCGGCTTTGTCGCCCAGCGCCAGCCGGCAATCGCCCATCGCGTTGAGGATTCCGGGGACGTTCCGCCTGAGGAGCAGAGCCTTCGAGTAGGCGTCCACGGCTTCCCGCACCTGTCCCGCCGCCTGAGCCGCCCGGCCCAAGGATTCGTAATAGTCGAAGCTTGCATCCGGCTTGCCGTCGTAGCGGCGCAGAACGTCGCGGGCCGGTCCGGCTTCGCCCGCGGCCAGCAGGGCGTCGGCATAGCCGACCGCGAACTCGATCGAATCCTCGCGGGCCCGCCAGGCGTCGGCCAAGGGCTTCTGCGCCTTGGCCGGGTCACCGCGCCCGGCCGTCTGCGAGCCTCTGGCATAGTCGTAGTAGGGATCGCCCGGCGGCGGGTTCGTCCCGGTTACGACCCAGCTTGCCGGCGGGGCGCTCGCCTCGATCGTCAGCCCGCACGAGGCCTTGAGCAGGACCTGGCCCGCGCCGTCCACAAGCCTCGTCTCGACTTCGTAGCTCCCGGGTGCCGGCCCCCCGCCGGGCAGCTTCTCCAGGATATTCCCGTCGGCATAGCCCGCCAGGGGCTTGCGGAACACGCGCGGCGCCCCGCCGCCGCCCCGCACTTCCGCCTCGAACAGGCCTGCGGCCTTGATCTCGCGACTCAAGCCCGTCAGCTGGACGAAGACCTCGATGGTCTCGTCGGTACCGAAGACGCACGCGGCCTCGGGATCGATCTGGATGCCGCCGACGCGAAAAGCCCGCGGCCCGGCCTCCGCCTCGGGAACGATTCGCATCCCGCGCCGTCCGAGCAGAGGCTTCGTCATCGCCGGCGTCCCCGCCGCGGGGACGGTCAGCGTCTCCTCAAAGACCGAGTAGTCCTTGTTGACGGTGTTCTCCAGCCGGTATCGAACGACCAGCGGGCCGGGTACGATCGGCACCGCCTCGTAAAGCGTGAAGGTCTTACCCGCGACGGCCGGAAGCTCGCTGCGGTGCAGGGAAACAGGGATGTCCCTGCCCCGGCGGAAGATCGTCTTCTCCTTGCCGTCCTCGAGCCGCAGGCTCGAACGCAGGCCGGCGGTGTAGAGGTCGGAGTAGCCCTCCAGCAAAACGCGGTCGGGGGTCAGGGCGATATGAAGGACGCAGGACCCGTCCGGCTCGAAGTACGCCCGGGCGGCGGCCCGGCTGTTCACGGCGTGGACGGCATAGCCGACCTCAGGCAGGGCTTTGCCTTCCAGAAAGATCTTGGCGTAGCGGTCGTCGGTGCGCCTGCGCGACAGCTCGCCCAGGGCCTCGAGGATCGTCTCGCCCCGGCCGCCCGGCCGAAATTTCAAGGTGCTTTCCGCGAACTGGGGGCCGATGGCGGCGGCCAGCGCCAAGGCCCCGAATTTATCAGCCTGCCCCCAAGCCCCGTCCGCATCGAAGGGCAACGCGGGGGCCTGGGCCAAGCGCTGCTCGTCGGACTTCGCGGCGACCTTTAGGAGCAGGCTGGGCTTGTCGGCGGCGGGGTCATAGAGCTTGTACTCTTGGCCCTGCTTCGGCACGACGAAGAGCAGCCGGACGAGGCCGGCCCCGCCGAGGGCCGGGTTGTTCTGGTAGGTCCAGACCTCGATCGAGGCGAGCTCGGGCTCCTCGATCTTCTGCACTTCGCGCGGCGAGCCCAGCAGGACATAGACGAGGCCGCGCTCGGAGGCGCGGCCGCCCTTGCCGCGCCAGCCGCCGAAGACGCGGTCGGCAAACTCCATCCGGCGGAAGTGCTCCGACCGGATCTCGTTGCGCGGCGTGCCCGGCGTCGGATCGCGCTGCAGCCAGAACTCCTCGATGAACCGGTCGCGGCTCCCGTCCGATCCGAGCTTGAGGAAGGCCTCGCGCTCGAGAGGCGTCACGAGTGTATGGACGTCGTCCTCGATCCAGGCCTTGTGCTTGGGCGCCAGCGGGGTCGGTTGGGGCGCCTGGCCGAGAACGAAGCCCGCCATGAGGATCAGTATCGCCGCCGGCGTGCGTAGGCTCATAGGGTTCATCTTCAGCTCCTTTAGAACCGGATTTTGAACCCGAAGCGGGCGTCCACGCCCATCAGGTTGTAGCCGGCCTTCCGATACGCTTCCGGCGCCTGGGTGGTGTCGGCCAAGGCCTCCAGCCGGGTTCGATTATCCGTCTCCACGGCGTAGAGCGTGCCCTCGACCCGGATAATTTCGCTCGTCCCGTTGTAATACATGAAGTTGTTGTTATGCCTCCCCTCGAAGCCGCGGATCGAAGCGGCCCGACCCGCTAATTCGATGAAGATGGCGCCGCGTTCGTTGAGGTTGAGCTCCAGGGCCGCCGTCGCGTGCGCACCCAGGCCCATGGCGCTCACATCCACCAGAGTGCTCCAGAATCGGTCCAAGACCGGGCTTGTGCCCTGGCAGAGGTAGCGCACATGGGCCAGCATCGGGCCGCCGCTCAGGCGCAGCGAGAGGATCTTGTTGAGCGGCAGGAGGTAGGAAGCGATGACGGAATAGGCCAGCGTCGTGATCTTGGGATCGATGTTGACTTTGGCCTCGATCGGAAAGAACTTCATGTAAACCTTCTCGCCGTAGGCATGGGAGGAGGCATAGGAGACGCCCAGGCCGAGACCGAAGCGGGGCGAGAGATGGTAGAGGAGCTCGCCGCCGAAGGTGTTCCGCGTCCGGAACGAAAGCGGTGTTTCGCGCAGGTACTCGTAGCCGGGGTAAGACTCGAGATACTCGATCAGGTTCTGGAAGTGGCCGTCCGTCCCTTTCAGGATGTCGCCGCTGCCGATCGTTCCGAGGCCCCCCGAAAAGCGGAAAACGAACCCGGCGCCGTGGTAGGC
This sequence comes from Candidatus Aminicenantota bacterium, assembly GCA_963803915.1. Classification (GTDB taxonomy): domain Bacteria; phylum Acidobacteriota; class Aminicenantia; order Aminicenantales; family UBA4085; genus UBA4085. The sequence goes on from CAWDOL010000008.1 coordinate 282,295, forward strand.
GTCCCCGGGATCGGTCCAGAAATCCGCCGCCTCCTCCGCCTTGGAATCGACAAGCTCCAGGTCGCTCGCGGCCACGTAGCCGATGACGACCGAGCCGTCCGGGCGGGCGATGATGCAACGGATCCAGGCCCCCTCGGCGGCGTAGGACTTGACCGTGGTGCCCTTGGCCAGGGATTCGACTCGGGGCGAGGCGGCGTCGGGCTGGGCCCTGACCACCGCGGGGTCGGCCGCGACACGGAAGGTCCACTCCGTGGCTTGGCCGAGTGCGGGCGAAGGAGCGACCAAGACGGAAGCGGCAATCGCGACGGCGGCCAGGATCGAAAGCGCTCGAGCGGGGTGGGTTGACATGCGTTGATCCTCCGGGGGGCTGATCCCCCAATTATAACAAAAAGCCCCCTTCTTCTACGTCGATGGGAGCACCGTTGTTTAAAAAGGTTCATCTCCCACTCCGGGAACCGCGGCCGGGGGTATCGTCCCGGCGGCTTCGGTTTTTTCACGCCTTTTTTCGCTTCTCTTCTCGGCGCCTGCGGAACTCCGCATTCGAGATCAACCGATCATTAAGACCACCCACTCAGTCTCGAATTCCTCAGATGGTCGCGTGCTCAAACATCCCTCGGCGCCCGTTGGGTTCCCTCGAAGAGTGGCAAAAAAAGGCTAAAACCTCGCGATTTCGCCGTTGGCCGATACCTCCACCCGCGTTCATTTCCCGGAGATGGGAGATGATCCGTTTTAAAAGAGGATAACCCGCTCTTCTCGTTCTCGAGAATCCGGCCGGGCGGCCCGGCCCAGCCGGGCCGCGGCCTGAAGGAAATTCCTGTATAATGGCCCTAGGGTCCGTCATGCTCAACGCCTTCAACACCGACGCCGAGGCCTATTTCCGCGGCGTCGCGCGCGCCTTCCTGGCCCGGCGCGGCGCCCCGCTGATGCTCTCGGCGGCCGAGATCGACCTCGTCGCCGGTTGGCGCAAAGCCGGAGTGCCGCTGGACGTGGTTCTGGAGGGGATCGAGCGGACTTTCGAGCGGCCGCCGGCCGGGAATCGGCCGCGGGGCCGCGGTCCGACGCTGGCCTACTGCCGGGCCGAGGTCGAGCGGGCCATGGCCCGCTGGCGCGACCGGCGGGTGGGGGAGGCCGGCCGATCCAAACCCCGCCAGGACAAGATCGACCGGGCCCTGGCCGAGGCCGAGCGGTTCCTCGTTTCGCCCGGCGACGCCCCGGCCGGCCTGGTCGCGGCCGCCCACCGGGCCCGCGAGCTGCTCCTGCACCGCCCGGCCGACGAAGAAGCCCTGGAGCGCCTCGACGCAGAGGCAGACGAGACCCTCCTTCAAGACGCGCCGGAGCCGCCGGACCGTACGGCGGCCGGGGCCGGACGCGCGCGCCGGCTTCTTCGGCTGCGCGAGCGCTACGGCCTGCCCTACTTCGCGCCCTTCAACTACTGATCACCATGCCCAGCTTCCACACCCACCAGATCCTCGAGGCCCTGCGCCGCCACCGGCTGGGGCTTGCGCCCGCCGACCTCTTCCGCGAGCTCCGCGCGCCGCGCAAGGAGCGGGCCAAGATCGAGAGCCGCCTGCTCGAGCTCGAAGGCCAGGGCCTCATCCGGCGGGTCAAGAGCCGCTACCTCCTGCCCCCCGAGTCCGACCTGGCCCGCGGCCGCTTCCAGACCTTCGGCCGCGGCTTCGGGTTTGTCATCGTCGAGGGCGGCGCCGGCGGCGATGTCTACGTCCCGGCCCGAGCTGGCCAAGGGGGCCATGAACGGCGACGAGGTCGAGGTCCTGTTCAAGCCGCGCGGCCGGACGGGGCGGCCCGAAGGGCGGATCGTCCGCATCCTGCGCAAAGAGCGCAAAAGCCTGCTCGGCTTCTACCGCGAGCGGGACGGCCGGCCTCATTTCGCCCCCTTCGACGCGGCCGGCGGGGAGGAGGTCCCGCTCGGGTCGCTGCACGGGCTGTACCCCAAGCCGGGCATGATCGTGTCCGTGGACCGGACCGGCCTCGTCCTGACCGGCGTGCTGGGATTCCCCGAGGATGCGGGGGTGGACGCCAAGGTGGTCGCCCGCCGCTACGGGCTGGCCGAGAGCTTCCCGCCCGAAGTCGAGGCGGAAGCCGAGGCGGCCGCCGCCAGAGCCGACGACGAGAGCGAGGCCCGGGCCGATTTTCGCGACTGGACGACCTTCACCATCGACGGCGAGACGGCCCAGGACTTCGACGACGCGGTCAGCGTGCGGGCCCTGCCCGGCGGGCGCCGGCTGCTCGGCGTCCACATCGCCGACGTAGCCCACTACGTCCGGCCCGGGTCCGGCCTCGACCTAGAAGCTTATGACCGGGCCACGTCGGTCTATCTCCCCGGCCTGACCCTGCCCATGCTGCCGGAGCGATTGTCGAACGACGTCTGCAGCCTGCGGCCGCGGGTCGAGCGGCGCGCCATGTCCGTGCTGCTGGAGATCGATGCCGAAGGCCGGGTGGAGAAGGCCTCCTTCACGCCGTCGCTCATCAAGACGGCCGAGCGGCTGACCTACACCGCGGTCTTCGCCGTCTTCCAGGGCGACGCGGCCGAGTACAATCGCCTGCGGGCCGTCGTCCCCGATCTGCTCGTCCTGCGCGACTTGGCCGCCCTGCTTCGGCGGCGACGTCTCGAGGCGGGCAGCCTGGACTTCGACATGATCGAGCCCCAGCTCGTCTACAGCGAAGGCCGCCTGACCGGTGTGGCCGGATTCGCCGCCAACGAAGCCCACAAGCTGATCGAAGAGTTCATGGTCGCGGCCAACGTGGCGGTCGCGGCGTACCTCTCGCAACGGGGTGTCGCCTCGATGTACCGGGTCCACGCCGAGCCGGACGAGGCCGACCTGGAGAAGCTCGCTGAAGTCCTGGCCCATTTCGGGCTGGTCCTGCCCAAGCCCTCCGAGGTCCGGTCGCACGACCTGCAGGCGGCGCTGAAGGCGGCCGCGGGGAAGAAGGCCGAGGCCTTCATCAACACCCAGGTCCTGCGCTCCCTGCGGCTGGCGGTCTACTCGGTCGAGAACATCGGGCACTACGGGCTGGCCCAGACCGACTACGCCCACTTCACTTCGCCCATCCGGCGCTATCCCGACCTCGTCGTCCACCGGGCCCTGAAGGCCGCGCTCGCGGGGAGGCGGATCGACGCGCCCGACCTGGCTCTGCGGGCCGAGCACTGCTCCGAGCGGGAGAGGCGGGCCGACGCCGCCGAGAAGGAGCTGCTCGAGTGGCGCATCTTCCGCCTGCTCAAGGAGCGGCTGGGCGAGGAGTTCATCGGAGTGGTGACCGACATCGGCCGGACCGGCCTTGTCGTGGCCCTGGAGGAGTTTCTGGTCGAGGGCACGGTGGCCTTCGCGGACCTGGGCGGCGATTATTTCGCCCGCAAGTCGCCCGGGGTGCTGGCCGGCCGGCGGACGGGCCGCAAGTACGAGCTGGGCCAGGAGCTGCGGGTCATCGTGGCCGCGGTGGATCCCATGCTCCGCCGCCTGACCCTCGTCCCAGGCTAGGGCTTAGGGCCCCTCTCGGGGTAAAATGTAGACACATCGACAGGCAGGAGACCCAAGGACAAACCCGATGCCGGCGCCCAAGAAGAAGAAATCCCCCGCGTCCAAGGCCAAGCCCAAAGCCGCCCGGTCGTCCGGGAAGACGACCTCCTCCCGCGCTTCCGGTAAAGGCAAATCCGCCGCCAAGCGCCGGCCCGCTCGCGCCGCCGGCCGCGCCGGCACCAGATCCCCGGCCAAGCGTCCGGCCGCGGCGCGCGCCCTGACCCGCGCCTCCGGACCCGGTATTTCGTCCCTGCCGCCGCTCCCACCCCCGCCGCCCGGTGCCGAGCCCTATCCCGGCGACATGGCCCGCCTCGACGCCCTGGCCCATGCCCAAGGCCTGCGCGGCCTATGGCAGGACGACGCGCATGTCCATCTCCCGCTCGAGTCGGCCGAGCTGCTTGCTCTGGCCGAGCGCCTCGAAGAGGCCGGTCGCGTCCGCATCCTCTCCTTCCAGCCTCTCCACCTGATCAGCAACGGCGCCGTAGCCTTCCTGTCCGGCAAGATCCTGGCCTATATCGAGGCCTTCCACAACCAGCATCCCAAGGAGGCGGGTGTCGACCTCAAGCGGCTGTCGGCCCGCTTCGAGGTCCCGGCCTCAACCCTCAAGCTGGCCATCAAGACCCTGGTCCACGAGGGCCGGCTGCGCGATGAAGAGGGCTTCCTGGCCCTGCCCCAGTTCCGCGCCGTCCTTCCGCCGCGCGAGGAAAAGGCCTTGGCAGAGCTCGAGGAGGCCTGCTTCGGCGGAGACTTCCGGGCCGTCTCGCTCAACGACGTGCGGGAGCGCTTCAATCTGTCGCCCGACCGGCTCGAGGCGATGCTGACCCGGCTGGTCGAGCGGCGGCGCATCGTCCAGGGCAAGGAGGGCTTCTACCTCCATTCCCGCTGGCTGGACGAGCTGGCCGCCCGGCTGCGGGCCCGGCCCGTCAAGATCATGACCATCGCCGAATTCAAAGCCATGACCGGGCTGAGCCGCAAGTACGCCATCCCCCTGCTCGAGCTCCTGGACGAGATGGGAATCACCCGGCGAAAGGGGTCGCTGCGGGAGATCCTGTGAGCCGGGCGCCCGACCTGTCGGCCGTCCTGATTCGCCTGGGCGCCGATCTGGCCGGGACATCCAACCTCAAGCAAGGGCTGCGCGTCTGCCTGGCGGCGGCGCTGGATGTTTCGGGGATGGACAGCGGCGGGATCTTTATCGTCGATCCCGCGGCCCGCGAGATACGGCTGGAAGTCCACTGCGGGCTGTCGCCGGCCTTCTACCGCAGCCAGCGCCGGCACGCCGAGAGCTCGCCTTTCTATGCCGCGGTGATGCGGGGTGAGCCGATCTTCTCCCGCGCCGAGCTTTTCATTCCGAAGTACGGCGTCTCGCCCTCGAGCCCCGAGCGGAGGGAAGGCCTCAAGGCCACGGCGGCCATCCCCGTCCTGGCCCGCCAGCGCGTCCTGGCCTGTCTCGAACCTGGGCTCGCACGTCAAGGACGTCATTCCGGCCGCGTCCCGCCGGGCTCTGGAGGCCGTTGCCGCCCAGATCGGATCGGCGCTGCGGCGGCTGCAGGCCGAGGCCGCGGTCCGGCAGAGCGAGGCCAAGTACCGCAAGCTGATCAACGACGCGGGCGACGCCATCGTCCTGGCCGACGTGGAGACGGGCCTGATCCTGGAGGCCAACACCAAGGCCACGGCCCTGTTCGGCCGCAGCCTCAAGGAGCTGCGCGGTCTGCATCAGACCGAGCTGCACCCGCCCGCGGAGGTCGAGCGGTACCGGAACATATTTCGCATCCGGACCGCGGGGCGCACGTCCACAGTCACGGTCGGATCGATCCGCCGCAAGGACGGGAAGGACGTGCCGGTGGAGATCGCGGCCAGCGTGATCCGCTCGGGCGGCCGCCGCCTGCTGCAGGGCTTCTTCCGCGACATGACCGAGCGCAAGCGGGCCGAGAGAAGGCAAGGCCGCGATAAGGACCGGCTGCGCCGGCTGGCCGCCCGCCTGGCCGAGACGCAGGAGAACGAGCGCCGGCGGATCGCCCGCGAGCTTCACGACGACGTCGGCCAGGCGCTGGCCGGGCTGGGCCTCAGCCTCAACAAGCTGCGGGCGGAGATCCCCGCCGGGCATACCGCGTCGCTCGGCGCGAGGCTGGCCTCCTCGCTGACCCAGATGGAAAAGATTACCGAGCGCATTCGCTCGGTGATCGCCGACCTGCGCCCGCCGCTTCTGGACGACTACGGGCTGGCGCCGACCCTGGAGTGGACGGCGGCCGAGTTCAGCCGGGCGACCGGCCTGCCGGTTGAAACCTGGATCGACGAGGGCTTCCCCCGCCTGCGGCCCGCGGCGGAGATCGCCCTGGTCCGCATCGTCGGCGAGGCTTTGGCCAACATCCGGCGCCACGCCCAGGCCGCCCGGGTCGTCCTGTCCTTGGAGGCGGACAAGCAATGCGTCTACCTGATGGTCCAGGACGACGGGGCCGGCTTTTCGCCCGAAAAAGCCCGCCGCGCGGCGGCCGACCGTCACTGGGGGCTGTCCATCATGAGGGAGCGGGCCGAGGGGGCGGGCGGCGAGTTCCGGATCGTCTCTTCCCCCGGCGCCGGCACCCGGATCTCGGTCGAGGTGCCGCGATGACCATATCCGTCTTCCTGGCCGACGACCACCGGATCATGCGGGACGGCCTGCGGACGCTGATCGAGGCCCGGCCGGGCCTCTGCGTCGTCGGCGAGTCGGGGGACGGGCGGGCCGCCGTGCGCGAAGTCGCCCGGCTCAAGCCGGACGTCGTCCTGATGGACATCGCCATGCCGGGACTCAACGGCATCGAGGCGGCCCGCGAAATCCGCCGGCGCTGTCCGACGACCGAGATCGTCATCCTGTCGATGCATCACACCACCGAGCATGTCTACCGGGCTCTCGAGGCGGGGGCCCGGGGGTACCTGTTGAAGGAATGCGCCGGGGCCGAGGTCATCGAGGCGGTCCAGGCGGCCAAGGCCGGGAAGCGCTACCTGAGCGGCAAGATTTCGGCGACCGAGGTGGACGCGGTCATGAAGCGGCGCGAAGAGGGGCTGACCGCGAGTCCCCTCGACCGCCTCAGCCCGCGCGAGCGCGAGATCCTCCAGCTCGTGGTCGAGGGTAAGTCGAGCGCCGCGATCGCCAAGATCGTCTTCCTGTCCCCCAAGACGGTCGAGACGTACCGCAGCCGGCTGATGAAGAAGCTGGGGGTGGACGACCTGCCCTCGCTCATCCGCTATGCCGTGGCCAACGGCCTGACTCCCGCTTGAAGAGTCAAACTCTCCCGACTTGCCGGAAATGTCCGGAAAGGCAACAATGTCGTCCAACCTGGTGAGGGCCGGCTCCAGCCGTTTTCACAACCCCCCGTCTTTCCCCACTGGGCGGGGTCTTTAAAAGGGGTCAGGTCTCAACATTCAACATTTCCCCAAACGGATCACACGGGTGTTGGGTAATCGAAATGTGAATGTTGAGACCGACCCCTAATCCAGCCACTTAGGAACATCACCCCGAAGGTCAGGCGGCTGCGGAAGGGATCCGGAGCCGGCGGCCCGCCGGCCAGGTAGGCGATCCTGCGGATGCCGACGAACGGCCGGACCTCGACCTCGCGGCCGAAGGCCAGGAAAGCCTTGGCCTGCCCGGACTGGCGCTCGGCGTTGGCTTCCAGGGCGAACTCCGCCCCCGCCTGGGCCAGACCCTTGCCCAGCCGGGCATTCGCCCCCAGCTTGATCCGGGCGTCGAAGTCGAAGGCGAAGTCGTAGCCGACGGCGACCTCGAACCGGACCGGCTTGTCCAGCCGCTCGAACTCCGGCTGGTTGCGCAGGAGCAGCCCCGTGGCCAGGTGGGAACGGAAACGGACGGCCTTGTCCACCGGCATGTCCACCACGTAGCGGGCGTACCAGGCGGCCCGCATGCCCCCCGGCAGAGTCCGCTCGTACTCGGCCGACGCCGCGTGGATCATCCGGTCGGGCCAGAACTGGCCCCAGAACCCGCTGCCGCTCAGCAGCGGCGTCTGGAAGTCGATCGCCAGCAGGAAGCGGCGCTCGTCCTCCCGCAGGATCGGCAGCCGGTAGCTTCCCGACGACCAGCAGCTTGTGGACGTCATAATAAGGATAGACGCCGACGGTGGCGTTGAAGTCGCCGACGTGCTTGCTCAGCGGCCCGTTCGACCGCAGCCGGAGCCCGAGGTAAGCGGCGGCCGGATAGTCGTAATGCCTGGCCGCCCGCAGGAAGATCTCGGCCCCGCCGCCCAGGCCCACCGACAAGGTCGCCTCGTAATAGAACCGCTCGAAGTCGACCCACTTCAGCTCGCCCGCGAACGATAGCCTCGGGCAGCAGGAACGGCGCGGCGTCCAGGGTGAACGAGGCCAGGTGGCCGTATCCCCGGCTGCCGCCGATGAACGGCCCGAAACCGGCCCCCAGAGCCGCGCCCCCGGACCGCACCACGACCCGGCCCATGAGCTCGTTCAGGTTGAGGACATAGGGATTGGCGATCGAGGCCAGGTGGCGGCAGAAGTGGTTGAGGACGGCCTCGACCGAGACGGAGCCCCCCGCGTCATCCCCCCAGACGCGGTTCTCAGCACCCACCCGGACCCAGTAGTCGATGACCCCCTGCAGGTCGCCGTTCATCCGCTGGAGGTAGTCGATCTCAAGCCGGATCCGGCTGCTGCCGAGCAGAGCCACGGGCCAGGAAAAGGTGAAGATCGGGCGGTAGAAGCGGCGGTCCAGGGAGTCGATGCCCAGCTCGGCCTTGACCTCGGCCTGCGGCAGAAGCCGCGCCTTGGGAGCATCCTGCCCCACCGCCGGGGGCGCAACCGTCAGGAGGAAGGCGGCCGCGACCGCGACGGCGAGCGCAAGGCCCCTCCCCCCCTCTGGGGTCATTCCTCTTTCTTCTCTTCCTTCCCGTTCTTTTCGGCCTTCTCGGCCTTTTCGGCCTTCTCGGCTTCGACCAGCTCCTCGAAGGCGTCATCCTCGCGCTTCTTCTTCAAGGCCGCTTTCAGCCGATCGGCCAGCACGCTGCCGAACATCCCGCCCGCCGCCGGGGCGGGAGCAGGGGCCGCTTCGGCCGCTTCCTCGCCTTCTTCCGGCTCTTCCCCGAGCTCGATGGGGGAGTCGGAAGGGGCGGCCGATGCGGGAGCCTTGGGCGTCGCATGCGCAGAAGCCGCCGCGGCGGACGTGTGCGTTTGCGTTGCGGGAGCCGCGGCGGTTTCCGGCTCCTCGGAATCGTCCGTGGGCAGGAAGGCGCCCAGCTCGGCCAGGATGTCCTCTTCGCCTACCTTGACCGCGGACAGGGCGTCGCGCTCGGACTCCCGGTCGCGGAGGCTCTCGTTCAGGACGCGGCGCTCGTTCTTGCGGGTCTTGGGCCGCCGGTCGCTCTCGAACTTGATTTTCTTCTTTTCGATTTCCCGCTTGGGCGGAGCGGCGGGCCCGGGCGGCACCGGCCGGATCGGCTGGCGGCTCGTGTCCCGTTGCGGCGCGGCGGTAGACCTGCGGGATCAGGTTCAGCGCGGCCAGGGCGGCCCGGCGGGCCTCCTCCTCGGGCGACAGGTCCGACTCCATGGCGTCGGCCACCGCCACCTCGTCGATCGGCTCGAGGTGCTCGGCCTCGGCCTCGGCCAGGGCCATCTCCTCGGGCGTCAGGATGACCGGGGGCTGCTCGTCCGCGATGGTCGGGACGGCGACGACCTCCTCCTCGATGACGATCGGCTTCTCCGGCTCGGCCTGGCGGTAGTAGTACTCGCCCTTCTTCTTGTCCGATTTGACGAACTCGGGGGTATTCAGCAGGACCAGCTCGACGTCCTCCTGGGTCGTCCTCTTGATCAGGTCGACCAGGTGATAAGCCCGCAGGTAGTGCAGGGCCGAGCCGACGGAGTGGGAGGCGAAGGCCTGGAAGATCGGGACGACCAGCTCGCGCAGGTCCTTGCCCTCGCGCTCGGCGGCCATGGCGAAGACCTTGGCCAGGTGGTCGCGCTCGATGTAGATGATCTTGTTGGGCAGGGCCATGGTCGGCGCCTCGCCCGCGTCCGCAAACAGGTCCGTCGCCGCGTCGTAGGCCACCTTGGCCACCTGGATCTTCTTCTTGGCCTTCTTGATCCAGAACTGGAAGGCGGCCGGCCCGGTCTTCTCCAGGGTCATGCTGGTGCCCTGGGGAATGTTGGCCGCGGCGAAATATTCCTGGAAGCCCAGGAAGTAGCCGAGAAGCGGGAAGAAGTAGGCCGTCAGAACGACCTTGTCCTCGGCGTTGGTGAAGGTGTACTCGCGGGAGTGGGACAGCTCTTTGTTGTACCAGCGGGGGATCTTGACCCCGCCCGACAGGATCTCGCGCCAGCCCAGGTAGACCTTGAGCGGGAACTCGTGGAAGGGCGCGACCTCGACCTTCTCGGCCGGGTCGAACTCGGGCAGCCCGGCCTCGGGGGCCATCAGGGCCCGCCCGTCGGGCATGGCGGCCAGGGCGGCCTTCAGATGCCACTTGCCCCAGTCCACCGGCGAGACCGAGACGAACTCCTTCTTGTGCTTGGTCTCCAGCAGGTGGGCCAGCCACAGGCAGGTGATGTCGAACAGGTCGCTCGAGGGCTCCAGGCCGAAGGCCTCGCGCACCAGGTCGGTCGTGGCGGCCGACTGGCCCTGCTCGCGGATGCGGGCGGCGATGCTCTTGATCGTCTCGTCGGTCACGACCGGCGGGTCGGCCTTCAGCTGCCAGCGGTCGCCCCAGGCGAAGAAGGCCGGCGACTTGGTCAGGGCGGCGCGGATGCTGCGCTCCAGCGCCTTGACGTCGCGCTCGGTCATCGGCAGCTCGGTCAGGCGCGGGTCGGACGAGGCGCCCATGATCTTGGGCGCTTGCGCCCGTCAGGCCGCAGTTGGCCGGCAGCAGGACCAGGGTCTTGGTCTTGGCCATGTAGTCGACGTACTTGCGGAAGGGGCCGCCGCCGTTGTAGTCGACCTCGAGCATCTCGCAGCCCAGGGCCTTGTCCATGATCTTGCGGACGACCTTGAGTACGACGCTGCCCTGGAAATGCTCCTGCACCCGCGACCCGACGGTCAGCGGCTCGTCGTATTCCTTGTAGATCGAGTCGCCCACGCCGTAGGCGGCGTTGGGGTCGTAGATCTTGACCACCTCCGAGCGTTGGCCCGCGGTCTTGCGGAAGGCCAGGGTCTCGGTCATTTCGTGAAGGGAGAACGGGCGGCGGGTCTTGCCCAGCTCCCCTTCCAGGAAGGCGATGTCGTCCGGGGTTACCAGGACGAGCGAGTTGTCCTTATCCATGGCTCTCTTTCTTTCCCATCAATGTTAGCATAATCGCCTTCTGCGCATGAAGGCGGTTTTCGGCCTGGTCGAAGACGATGGAACGGGGGGAGTCGAGGACGGAGGCGGTGACCTCCTCCTCGCGGTGGGCGGGCAGGCAGTGCATGAACACGGCCTCGGGATTGGCCTTGGCCATCAGGGCCTCGTTGACCTGGTAGGGGGCGAAGATGCGGACCCGGGCCTCCTTCTCCGCCTCCTGGCCCATCGAAGCCCAGACGTCGGCGTAGATGGCGTCCGCGCCCTTGACCGCCTCGGCCGGGTCGTGGGTCACCAGGAGCTCGAAGCCGGTGTCCTTGCCGTCCTCCAGGGCCCACTTGACGATCATCGGGTCGGGCTCGTAGCCCTTGGGCACGGCCGCCGCAAACTTGGCCCCGGCTTTGGCCGCCGCCAGCATCAGGCTGTGGCAGACGTTGTTGCCGTCGCCGGACCAGGCCATCTTCAGCCGGCTCGGCGCGCCCTTGTGCTCGGTCAGGGTGAAGAAGTCGGCCATGGCCTGGCAGGGGTGGAGCAGGTCGGTCAGGGCGTTGATGACCGGGACCGAGGAGGCCTTGGCCAGCCGCACGATGTTGTCGTGGGCGAAGGTCCGGATCATGATGCCGTCCACCCAGCGCTCCAGGTTGTGGGCCACGTCCTCGACCGTCTCGCGCTTGCCCAGCTGGACCTCGTTGGGGCTGAGGTAGATGGCCTGGCCGCCCAGCTCGAGCATGCCGACCTCGAAGGTCATCCGGGTCCGCAGCGAGGGCTTCTCGAAGATCATGGCCAGGACCTGGTGTTTGAGCTTCTTCCGGTAGTCGTCCGGGTTCTCCTTGATCTCTTTGGTCAGGTCCATCAGCTCCTGGAACTCGTACCGGCTCAGGTCGTGGATGGTGATGAAGTCCTTGTTCATGATCCGCTCCTTGTCTCGTGTCCGATGGAGGCCGGCCGTACGGCCGGCCGGGATTCGGGCGCGGCGCTCCGCACGGCCGCCTCCGCGGCGTCGGGGACGATCCGGGTGCCCGAGCGGCCGATGAGGGCCGCCTTCAGGTGGGCGGCGTCGGTGATCAGCACCTCGCGGCCGCCGGCCCGGATGTACTCGAGGGCGGCCCGGATCTTGGGCCCCATCGAGCCGGGCGGGAACTGGCCCTCGGCCAGGAGGCGCTCGGCCTCCGAGGCCTCGATCACGGGCAGCTCGCGCTGGGTCGGCTTGCCGAAGTCGCAGCAGACCCGCTCGATGGCCGTCAGGATGATGAACAGGTCGGCCCCGACCTCGCGGGCCAGGAGGCTGGCCGCGTAGTCCTTGTCGATGACGGCCTCGATGCCTTCGTAGAGGCCCCGGCTGTTGAGGATGACCGGGATGCCGCCGCCGCCGGCGGCGATGACCAGGCGGCCGGCCTCGACCAGGTCCTTGATGATCCACTTGGACGTCACGTCGATGGGCTTGGGCGAGGCCACCACCTTGCGCCAGCCGCGGCCGGCGTCCTCGACCATGGTCCACTTCTTCTTGCGCTGCAGCTCGCGGGCCCGGTATTCGGTGTAGAACGGGCCGACCGGCTTGGTCGGGTGGGTGAAGGCCGGGTCGTCCTTGTCCACCAGCACGGTCGAGACCAGGGTGGCCACCTCGCGGTCGATCGAGCGGCGCCGCAGCTCGTTGGTCAGGGCCCGCTCCAGCATGTAGCCCATCGAGCCCTCGGTCATGGCGTCGCAGACGTCGAGCGTATAGGGCGGGATGCGGTTGACGGCCTCCTCCTGCTGGATGAGGAGGTTGCCGACCTGCGGGCCGTTGCCGTGGACGATGATCAGGCCGTAGCCCTTGGCGGCGACGCCGGCCATCAGCCGGGCCGCCGTCTCGGCGTTCTTGACCTGCTCTTCCTGCAGGCCGCGCTGGTCCTCGGGCAGAAGGGCGTTGCCGCCGAACGCCACGAGGGCCAGTCGTCGCTTGCGAACCGCCATGGAGTTGATGCGTCCGGTCAGAACTTGGCCAGGACGTCCTCCAGGGTGGGGGAGCCGATCTCCTCCAGCTCGTAGCCGACGGCCAGCATGGTCTGCTTGGGGGTGAACAGCCGGTTCAGGTCGATCGGCGTGCCGCTGACGATCAGGTCGCAGTCGATGCGCTCGATGGTGGCGGCCAGCTCGCGGACCTGCTTCTCGCCGTAGCCCATGGCCGGCAGGACCTTTTCCAGGTGGTTGTACTTCTCGAAGGTCGCCTTGATGCTGCCGACCGCGGCCGGGCGCGGGTCGACGATCGAGGCGGCGCCGAACTTTTGGGCGGCCACGTAGCCGGCGCCGTAGCCCATGCCGCCGTGGGTTACGGTCGGGCCGTCCTCGATCACCAGGACGCGCTTGCCGCGGATCTGCTCGCCGTCCTTGAGAATCAGGGCGGAGTTGGCCTTGATGACGATGGCGGCCGGGTTGAACTTGCGGACGTTGGCCATGACTTTCTCGACGCCCTCGGGGGTGGCCGAGTCCATCTTGTTCAGGACGATCACCTGGGCCCGGCGGAAGTTGGTCTCGCCGGGGTAGTAGAGCATCTCGTGGCCCGGGCGCAGCGGGTCGGCCACGACGATCTCGAGGTCGGACTTGTAGAAGGGGAAGTCGTTGTTGCCGCCGTCCCAGAGGATGACGTCGGCTTCCTTCTCGGCCTCGCGCAGGATGGCCTCGTAATCGACGCCGGCGTAGATGATGATGCCGGCCACGATGTGGGGCTCGTACTCCTCGCGCTCTTCGATGGTGCACTCGTGCTTGTCGAGGTCGGAGAGCTCGGCGAAGCGCTGCACCTTCTGCTTGGCCAGGTCGCCGTAGGGCATGGGGTGGCGGATGGCGGCCACGCGGCGGCCCTTGGCCTTGAGGATCCGGGCCACCTTGCGCGAGGTCTGGCTCTTGCCGCAGCCGGTGCGCACGGCGCAGATGGAGACGACGGGCTTCTCGCTCTTGACCATGGTGTCTTGGGGGCCGAGCAGCACGAAGGACGCGCCGGCCGCCTGCACCTGGCTGGCCTTGTGCATGACGTACTCGTGGGCCACGTCGCTGTAGGAGAAGTAGACCTTGGTCACGGCGAACTTGCGGATCAGGGAGTCGAGCTCTTCCTCGGCGAAGATCGGGATGCCGTCGGGGTAGAGCTTGCCGGCCAGGACAGCGGGGTACTTGCGGCCTTCGATGTCGGGGATCTGGGTGGCGGTGAAGGCCACGACCTGGAAGTTGGGGTTGTCGCGGAAATAGGTGTTGAAGTTGTGGAAATCCCGCCCCGCGGCGCCCATGATAATGACTTTCTTCATCGAACGTCCTCCTCCGTTAAAACCGACAAATTGAGTTGTTTCAACAACAAAACAAAGCGGTAGTATATACCAAGCCGCCCTTCCCGACAAGACGGCCCTGAGCGGTAAAAATAGGGGTCAGGTCATAAAATTTGAGTTATCGAATGTATCAGGCAAAAATTTGTCATGTTTGATATAATTCCTTGACCTCAAGTTCTCTCTCGCGCGGAGACCATCACACCATGTGCGGCGTCATCGGACTCTGGGTCAACGACCAGGCGTTTCCCTACCTCCATCAGGGCTTGATGGGCATTCAGCACCGCGGCCAGGACTCGGCCGGCATCGTCACCTACGACGGCCGCTTCCACACCAAAAAAGGCAACGGCCTGGTGCGGGACATCTTCCGGGAAGAGCACCGCCACCGCCTGACCGGCGGCATCGGCATCGGCCACACCCGCTACCCGACGGTCGGCGGCGGCCGCGGCGAGGACGCCCAGCCGTTCCAGCTGAACTCGCCCTTCGGCATCATCATGGCTCACAACGGCAACGTGGTGAACTACACCGAGCTCCGCCGCGCGCTCCTGCTGGACCACCGCCGCATGCTCAACTCGGACAACGACGTGGAGAGCATCCTCAACGTCTTCGCCCAATCGCTGGAGGAGGGGGCCGATGTGGCCCTGCAGCCCGAGGACGTCTTTGCGGCCATCCGGCGCGTGTACCAGACCGTCGTCGGCAGCTACTCGGTCGTGGCCTACATCGCCGGACAGGGGATGGTGGCCTTCCGCGACCCGTTCGGCATCAAGCCCCTGGTCTGGTCCGAGCGGACCGGCGCCGGCAAGTCGGAATACGCCTTCGCCTCGGAGACGGTCTCGCTGAACCTGATGGGCTTCCGCGACATCCGCGACGTGGCCGCCGGGCAGGCCATCTTCATCGACCGCGACCGCAAGGTCCACGTCGCCCAGCTGGCCGACAAGCCCCACTCGCCCTGCCTCTTCGAGTGGGTCTACTTCGCCCGTCCCGACTCGTTTATCGACGACGCCAACGTCTACCGGGTCCGCATCCGCCTGGGCCAGCTCCTGGCCGAGGACCTCCGCAAGATGGGCCTCCACATCGACGTCGTGGTGCCCGTGCCCGACTCCTCGCGCGACGCGGCCATCGAGATCGCCCGCTCGCTGGACCTGCCCTACCGCGAGGCCCTGGTCAAGAACCGCTACATCGGCCGCACCTTCATCATGCCCGACCAGGCCAAGCGCAAGCACAGCGTCCGGCTCAAGCTCAACACCATCGCCTCCGAGTTCAAGGACCGCGACGTCCTGCTGGTGGACGACAGCATCGTCCGCGGCACGACTTCGCAGGCCATCGTCGAGATGGTCCGCGAGTGCGGGGCCAAGCGCGTCTATTTCGCGGTGACCTCGCCGCCGCTTCGCCACCCGTGCGTCTACGGCATCGACATGCAGACCCGGACGGAGTTCCTGGCGCGCGACCGCAGCCTGGAGCAGATCGCCCGGTTCCTGGACGCCGACCGGGTCATCTATCAGTCGCTCGACAACCTGAAGAAGGCGGTCCAGCTGGAGAGCCCGGGCCTGCATCGATTCTGCGCCGCCTGCTTCGACGGCGAGTACATCACGGGCGATGTGACGCCGGAGATGCTGCAGCGCATCGAGGACGAGCGCAAGTCCGTCGGCGCCAGCCAACTGCCCCTGCCGATCAGCTAGGGGTCAGGTCTTTAAATCGGCTTCCGCATAGCCCGCATTCATTTGTTCCTTTTCGTTTTTATGCTATCTTAGAGACCCTTTTCCGCCGTAACCCACTCCGCTATCGGCGTAAATTGTTGAATATATGATTATTACGAGATAATTCAAATTTTAAGACCTGACCCCTGATAGGGAGGAATGGATGAACGTCCTCATCACCGGCATCACCGGCTTCGCCGGCAGCCACTTGGCCGAGTATATCCTGGCCGAGCACCCCGGCGCCCGCGTCCACGGCATCGTCCGCTGGCGCAGCCGCATGGACAACATCGCCCACCTGACCGGCAAGGTCGAGCTTCACGAGGCCGACCTCAAGGACATGGTCTCGCTCAAGAAGGCACTGGCTGTGAGCCGCCCGGACAAGATCTTCCACCTGGCCGCGCAGAGCTTCGTGCCGACCTCCTGGCGTCTGCCCGCCGAGACCTTCCAGATCAATTCGGTCGGCCAGATCAACCTTTTCGAGGCCATCCTGGACCTCAAGCTCGACCCGCGCATCCAGATCGCCGGCTCCAGCGAAGAGTACGGCATGGTCCACGCCGACGAGGTGCCGATGAAGGAGACCAACCCCCTGCGGCCCCTCTCGCCCTACGCCGTCAGCAAGGTGGCCCAGGACCTGCTCGGCTACCAGTACTTCAAGAGCTACGGCCTGAGGGCCATCCGGACCCGCGGCTTCAACCACACCGGCCCGCGCCGCGGCGACGTCTTCGTCACCTCGAACTTCGCCAAGCAAATGGCCCAAATCGAGAAAGGCCTGCGCGAGCCGGTCATCCACGTCGGCAACCTGGACGCCAAGCGCGACTTCACCGACGTCCGCGACATGGTCCGGGCCTATTGGCTGGCCACGGAGAAGGCCGAGGACGGCGACGTCTATAACGTCGGCACGGGCGGCACGATCTCGATGCACGAGCTCCTGGACATGCTGCTCGCGCTGACCAAGGTCAAGGTCCGGGTCCAGGTCGATCCCGAGCGGCTGCGGCCGAGCGACGTCCAGATCCTGCAGGCCGACCCGTCCAAGTTCCAGAAGCAGACCGGCTGGGTTCCGACCATCCCGTTCGAGAAGACGCTGCGCGACCTGTTGGACTACTGGCGGGAGCGAGTTTAAGGCTAGGGGTCAGGTCATAAGAAGCGGAAAGCCATGCCTGCACAGCGCGTATTCATCACCGGGGCCACCGGTTTCGTCGGCCGCCACCTGATCGCCCAGCTCAACGAGCGCGGGGCCCGGGCCGAGATCTTCGGCTCCTGCTTCCCCGAGCGGCCCGAGTCGTGCGCCGAGCTGTGCACGGCGGAGCGCAACGTCGGCCTCGTCCACCTGGACCTGCGCGACGAGGCGGCGGTCGCGACGGCGCTGGCCTCCATCAAGCCGGACCGCATCTACCATCTGGCCGCCCTCTCGCAGGTGCGGCTGTCGTGGGAGAAGCGGTCCGAGACGTTCGACACCAACCTGCGCGGCACGTTTAACCTCTACGAGGCGGCCCGTCGGCACACGCCCAAGTCGCGCATCCTGTTCGTCAGCACATCGGACGTCTACGGCTTCCTCGAGCCGCGCCGGCGGCCCTGCCGGGAGGGCGATCGGGGCGGGGTGGTCAGCCCGTACGCCTTTACCAAGATCAGCGGCGAGCTGCTGGGCGAGTTCTACGCCCTGCGCGAAAAGCTGCCGATCGTCGCGGCGCGGCCCTTCCCGCACACCGGGCCTGGACAGACTGCCGATTTCGTCTGCTCGGATTGGGCCCGGCAGATCGCCCTGATCGAAAAGCACAAGCCGCACGGCGAGGCGGAGGCGGAGGCATTGCGGACGGTCCGGGGCGCCGGGAGCCGGCCGACGGAGGGGGGCGGGGCGAAGAACCCGGTCATCCGCGTCGGCAATCTACGCCTGAGGCGCGATTACTCGGATGTTCGCGACGTCGTCCGGGCCTACGCCTTGCTCATGGCCAAGGGCAAACCGGGCCAGGTCTACAACGTCTGCTCGGGACGGGCCGTCAGCCTGGAACGGATCCTCGAGACCCTGCTGGCCTACTCACGGCGGCCGATCGACTTCGCGGTCGACAAGACCCGCATCCGCAAGGTCGACATCCCCTATCTGGCCGGGGACAACGGCAAGCTGCGCGCGGCAACGGGCTGGGCGCCGCGCATCCCGTTGGAGCAAACGCTTCGCGACATCCTCGACTTTTGGCGCGCCCGCGTCTGAAGCGAGGGGTCAGGGACCCCTATTTCCGGTCCTTATAATAGTTCTCGTAAAACGCCTTGTACTCGGCGCTTTTTTCCTTGATCTTGCGCCACCACTCGCCGTTCTCGACATACCAGCGCACCGTGCCGGCCAGCCCCGCCTCGAACCCGATCTCCCGCCGCCAGCCCAGGGCTTTAAGCTTGCGGCAATCGACGGCGTAGCGCCGGTCGTGGCCCAGCCGGTCGGGCACGAATTTGATCAGATCCGCGGGCTTGCCCACGGCCTTGACGATGCGCTTGGCCACGTCGATATTGAAGCGCTCGTCGTTGGCCCCGACGTTGTAGGC
This sequence comes from Candidatus Aminicenantota bacterium, assembly GCA_963803915.1. Lineage (GTDB taxonomy): Bacteria > Acidobacteriota > Aminicenantia > Aminicenantales > UBA4085 > UBA4085. The sequence goes on from CAWDOL010000008.1 coordinate 300,605, forward strand.
CTCGCCCGCCGTACCGCGCCGGATGACCGTCTCGATGGCCCGGCAGTTGTCCTCGACGTGCAGCCAGTCGCGGACGTTGCGCCCCTTGCCGTAGAGCGGCAGCGGGCGGTCCTCCAGGGCGTTGGTCGTGAACAGCGGGATGAACTTTTCGGGATACTGGTAGGGGCCGTAGTTGTTGCTCGGCCGCACGATCAGCGTGGGCGTGCCGTAGGTCACATGGAAGGCGTGGGCCAGGCGGTCGGCGCCGACCTTGCTGGCCGAGTAGGGCGAGGACGGGTTGAGAGCGGCGGTCTCCTTGAAAAAGCCGGTGTCGCGGCTGCCGTAGACCTCGTCCGTGGAGACGTGGAGGAAGAACTCGATCTCCGGCCGGTTGCGCACCGCTTCGAGCAGGACGTAGGTGCCGTGCACGTCGGTCAGCACGAACTCGCCGCCGCTGACGATGGAGCGGTCCACGTGCGTTTCGGCGGCGAAATGGACGACACCCTGGACATGCTCCAGAATACCGGCCACGAGGGCTGCGTCGCGGATGTCGCCGTGGATAAATTCGTAGCGTCGCGCATCGCAGGCCACGTCGGCCAGGTTGTCCAGGTTGCCGGCATAGGTCAGCTTGTCCAGGTTGACGATGCGGACATCGGGGTACTTCTGGAGCAGGAAGCGGATGAAATTGCTGCCGATGAAGCCGGCGCCGCCGGTCACCAGAATGGCTTTGCCGCCGAGCGAGCGCAGGTCGCGCGGGCGGGGGGCCGGACGCGGCGCGGGCTTTTTCGCCGCCGGGCGGGAGGCCGTTTTCTTCGAAGGCGCGATTTTGCGTGGCATGTGTAGTCTCCTCTCGTTCAACCCCGGGACGTCTTGCTGGGATAATCTATCATTCCCGGGGCGCGATTTGAAGGGGTGGGGTGACGGGGGCGAGAATTTTTTGAACCAAACGAGTCTCTTATGTAGGGAGGAGCGCCTTGAAGACTTGAAGAAAGGAGAACGGAGCCTTGAGATCAGCAGCTAAGCGCGAAAATGCAGGCGCATTGACAATACAGAACAATATGCGCATAATCGATACAGAGATACTCCCTATGCGCAGGCTCAACATCACCCTCCCCGAGATCGTGGCCGTAGCCTTGGATCGAATCCCGAATAAAAGCCGGTTTATTGCGGAGGCCGTGCTCGAAAAAATGGCTTCCGATGAGCGCCGCCGTTTGGACGCCGAACTGTCCGCCGGCTACCAAGCCGTGCGGGCCGAAGACGCCCGTGTCGATGCCGAATGGGAATCGGTGACGATCAAGGACTGGTCCTGACCATGAATCGCCCGTTTCCGCGCCGCGGCGAAATCTGGCTGGTGGCCCTCGACCCAATCCTGGGCGCCGAGATCGGAAAAACCAGGCCGGCTCTCGTCCTCTCCAACGATCGGAACAATGAGCTCGCGGATACGGCGACCGTACTGCCCGTGACCTCCAAGGCCGAGCGGGTCTATCCCTTCGAATGGTTTCTCCCGGCCGGGACGGCGGGCTTGTCGCTCGACTCCAAGGCCAAGGCCAACCAGATCCGCACCGTGGCCAAGGAGAGGCTGATCAGGCGGCTAGGCCAGCTGGATGGCGAGAGCATGGCCGGCGTCGAGCGCGCCGTCCTCATCCATCTCGGCATTTTTGCGGGCCGGCGGTAGCCCTCCCTATCCTTCTCCGCCCCCGCCGCCACCGAGGTTGTGCTTCGCGGCGGGGGAATGATATTCTGGGCGGCGGGAGTCAGGCATGACAATCGTCACGGTGGTGGGGGCCCGTCCCCAGTTTATCAAGGCGGCGCCCGTTTGCCGGGCCCTGCGGGCCTCGGGCCGCCACCAGGACATCCTCGTCCACACCGGCCAGCACTACGATGCGGCCATGTCCGACGTCTTCTTCGACGAGCTCGGCATCCCCGCCCCCGACCACCACCTGGGCGTCGGCTCCGGGCGGCACGGCGCCCAAACCGGGACGATGCTCGAAGCCATCGAGCGCGTCCTCATCGACGTCAAGCCCGATGCCGTGCTCGTCTACGGCGACACGAACTCGACCCTGGCCGGGGCGCTGGCCGCGGTCAAGCTGGGCATTCCCGTGGCCCATGTCGAAGCCGGCTTGAGGTCGTTCAACCGCGCCATGCCCGAGGAAATCAACCGGTTGGTTGCCGACCATGTGGCCGTCGCTGCTCTTCTGCCCCTCGCAGGTCGCCGTCGACAATCTGGCCCGCGAGGGCGTCGTGCGCGGCGTGCATATCGTCGGCGACGTCATGGCCGATGCGCTGGCCGAGGCGTCCGAGCGGGCGGCTGCCCGATCATCCGTTTTGGAGAAGCTCGGCGTCAAGCCGGGGGCTTACCTGCTGGCCACGATCCACCGGGCCGAGAACACCGACGACGCATCCCGCCTGCGCGCGATCGTGGGTGCGTTCGGGCGTATTCCCGAGCCCATCGTGTTCCCCATCCATCCGCGCACGCGGCATGCGCTGGCCGCGCTGGGCGATCCGCACAGGGCGTATGCCAACCTGCGGGCCATCGACCCCGTCGGCTATCTTGATATGGTCATGTTGGAGCGCTCCGCCCGCCTCATCCTGACCGACTCCGGGGGCGTCCAGAAAGAGGCCTATTGGCTGGGCGTGCCCTGCCTGACTCTGCGCGGCGAGACGGAGTGGGTGGAGACGGTCGAAGCCGGATGGAACCGCGTATTGGGGACGGACGTCGAGGCCATTGTCCGCGCCGCCGGCGACTTCCGCCCACCCGCCGCCCGCCCGTCCCTCTACGGCGGTCTAGGCGCCGTCCGCGCGCATCGTCGCCCTGATTCGCTAGGGGTCAGGTGTTGAGACCTGACCCCTGCGAATCGATTTCTGCTATAATACGCGCCCGTTCCAGGAGCCCTTTGCTTCCCAAGGAGTCATCATGAGCAAACCGATCGCCCCGCACGGCGGGACGCTGAAACCCCTCCTCGTCGCCGCCGACGAGCGCGCCGCCCTTGTCGATAAGGCCCGCTCGCTTCCCGAAGTCCGCATCTCCTCGCGCGAGACCTCCGACCTGATCATGCTCGCTTCGGGCGCCTTCAGCCCGCTCGACGGGTTTATGATCCGCCGCGACTACGACGGCGTCGTCGAAGAGATGAAGATGGCCGACGGCACGCTCTGGCCGATGCCGATCACCTGCGCCGCACCCTCCGACCAGGCGGCCGCGATCAAGGTCGGCTCCGAAGTCGCCCTCGTCGACGACGAGACCGACGAGCTTATGGGCATCCTGCGTGTGGACGACAAGTACGGCTACGACAAGCACCGCGAGGCCCGCCTCGTCTTCCGGACCGAGGACGAAAAGCACCCCGGTGTGGCCAAGCTCTACGCCCAGCCCGAAACCCTCTTGGGCGGGCCGGTCAAGGTCCTCAGCGAGGGGCCGTATCCCGCCCTCTACGGCGAGGCTTATGCCCGCCCGGCCGAGACGCGCGCCCTCTTCGCCGCCAAGGGCTGGACCACCGTGGCCGCCTTCCAGACCCGCAACCCCATCCACCGCTCCCACGAATACTGCACCAAGATCGCCCTCGAGCTCTGCGACGGCGTCCTCATCCACCCGCTCGTCGGCAAGCTCAAGGCCGACGACATCCCGGCCGACGTCCGGATGAAGTGCTACCAGGCCCTGCTCGACAACTATTACCCGAAAGAGCGCGTGGCCCTCAAGGTCTATCCGATGGAGATGCGCTACGGCGGCCCGCGCGAAGCCGTCCTGCATGCCGCGTTTCGCCAGAACTACGGCTGCTCGCACATCATCATCGGCCGCGACCACGCCGGCGTGGGCTCGTACTACGGTCCCTTCGACGCCCAGAAGATCTTCGAGGAGATCCCGGCCGGCTCGCTGCTGATCAAGACGCTGAACATCGATTGGACGTTCTGGTGCTTCAAGTGCGGCGGCATGGCCTCGACCAAGACCTGCCCGCATCCCCCCGCCGACCGGCTGATGATCAGCGGCACCAAGCTGCGCGAGCAGCTCGCCGCGGGCCAGATGCCGCCCGTGGAGTTCAGCCGCCCCGAAGTGCTCCAGATCCTGATGGAGTACTACAAGTCGTTATAGTCCGGGCCTCTGGCCCCTAGCCTTATTTGCGTGTGGTGTCCTCCGTTTCTTTGGTGGTATTATGGCAGCCGAGGAGGGGTGCCATGACACAATCATCCGGACCGCAGGGACCGCAGGACCGCCGGCCAAGCCGTTTTTCGTCCACCCCAGCTCCTACATCGACGACGGCGTCACGATCGGGGAGGGGACCAAGATCTGGCACTTTTCGCACGTCCAGTCGGGCGCCCGCATCGGCCGCTCCTGCATCCTGGGCCAGAACGTCAACGTCGGCAACAATGTCGTGATCGGCGACTTCGTCAAAATCCAGAACAACGTCTCGGTATACGAGGGGGTGACCCTCGAGGACTATGTCTTCTGCGGGCCGTCCATGGTCTTCACCAATGTGCCCGTGCCGCGCGGCAAGTATCCGCAAGTCGGCGCGAGCTTTTACAAGCCGACGATCGTCCGCGTCGGCGCCTCGCTCGGGGCCAACTGCACCGTGGTTTGCGGCCACACCGTCGGCCGCTTCGCCTTCGTCGGCGCGGGGGCCGTGGTCACCAAGGACGTGCCCGACTTCGCCCTCGTCGTCGGCAACCCGACCCGTTTGATCGGCTGGATGAGCGAGGCGGGGGAGAAGATCGTCTTCGATTCCGCCGGGCTGGCGATTTGCTCGCGCTCGGGCAAGCGCTACCGCCTGGCTGACGGCCGCGTCTCCGAAGAATAATTGGGGGACACCATACGTAATTCCCGAATTATTGTCGCCTACTTTTGTTTCCTTGCAAGGGACTGCCCGGGACGTCAACGTTTGTTGACGGAAATAATTCGGGAGTTATGTATGGTGTCCCCCATTTCTTAATCTCTATGTTATCATTCCCGCGTAGGAGGGCGTAAAAATGCGCAATTTCGCCCTGATCGGTGCGGCCGGGTTCGTCGCGCCCCGCCATATGAAGGCGATCAAGGAGACGGGAAACCGGCTGGTCGCCGCCCTCGACCCATCGGACTCGGTCGGCATCATCGACGCCTATTTCCCCGACTCGGACTTCTTCACCGAGTTCGAGCGCTTCGACCGCCACATCGAGAAGCTGCGACGCGAGAGAGAGCGACCGCCGCGTCGACTACGTCTCCATTGCTTCGCCCAATTACCTGCACGACGCCCATATCCGTTTCGCCCTGCGGGTCGGGGCCGACGCCGATCTGCGAGAAGCCGCTCGTCCTTAACCCCTGGAACATCGACCAGCTGCGGGCGCTGGAGGCCGAGTTCGGCCGGCGCATCTACACCATCCTGCAGCTCCGCCTGCACCCCGCCATCAGGGCGCTTCGCGACCGGATCGCCGCCGCCCCTCCGGCCGCCCCGATCGAGGTCGAGCTGACCCAGGTTTCGCCGCGCGGCCGCTGGTACGCCTACTCCTGGAAAGGCCACCAGGCCAAGTCCGGCGGCCTGATCACCAACATCGGCATCCATTTCTTCGACATGCTGCTGTGGGTCTTCGGACCCGCCGCCGGGTTCGAGGTCGTCGAGCGGGAGGCCGACCGCGCCTCGGGATTTCTCGAGCTGCGGCATGCCCATGTCCGCTGGACGCTCTCGCTGCGCTTCCAGGATTTGCCGGCGGCGTGCGTTGCGGCCGGCGGAAAGGCCTTCCGGCGCCTGGCGGTCGGCGGCGAAGCGATCGAGTTCGAGTCCGGATTCGCCGACCTGCACACCGCCTGCTATGCCGAGATTCTGGCCGGGCGCGGCTTCGGCCTGGACGATGCCTACCCGTCCATCGACCTGGCCCATCGGCTCCGATCCCTTTAGGGGTCAGGTCTCAACACCATCGCCAAGGGCTCAGGTGTTGAGACCTGACCCCTTCTGCAAATTTTAAGACCTGATCCCCAGGTTTGTGGCATAATATTGGGTCCGCGGCGACCCGTTTATCCTCATCATACCCGCCGCGGCGCTATCATTAAGCTTAAGCTGGAAGGAGCCGCCCTCATGATCACCAACGTCCCGATGCTCGACCTCAAAGCCCAGTACCGGACCATCCGCGACGAGATCCGGCCGGTCATCGACGAAGTCTGCGACGCCCAGTACTTCATCATGGGCCCCAAGGTCGAGGCCTTCGAAAAGTCGGTCGCCGCCTACTCCGGCGCCAAGTTTCGCCGTCGGCGTCTCCTCCGGCACCGATGCCCTGCTCATCGCCCTGATGGCCCTCGACGTCCGCCCCGGCGACGAGGTCATCACCTCGCCCTTCACCTTCTTCGCCACCGCCGGCGTCATCCACCGCCTCCACGCCAAGCCCGTCTTCGTCGACGTCGACCCCGTCACGTTCAACATCGACCCGGCCAAGATCGAGGCCGCCGTCACCCCGCGCACCAAGGCCATCATGCCCGTCCACCTGTTCGGCCAGATGGCCGACATGGACCCGATCATGGCCCTCGCCCGCCGCCTCGGCATCCCCGTGATCGAGGACGGCGCCCAGAGTCCATCGGGGCCGAGTACAAGGGCCGCCGCTGCGGCTCGATCGGCGACATGGGCTGCTTCTCGTTCTTCCCCAGCAAGAACCTGGGCGCTTTCGGCGACGCCGGCATGGTCCTGACCAGCGACGCGGCCGTCTACGACAAGCTCAAGCTCCTGCGCGTCCACGGCGCGCCCTCCACCTACTTCCACAAGTTCGTCGGCGGCAACTTCCGGCTCGACGCCATCCAGGCCGCCATTCTCGACGTCAAGCTCCGCCACCTGGACGCCTGGTCCGACGGCCGCAAGAAGAACGCCGATTACTACGACCGCGCCTTCGCCGCCGCCGGACTGACGGGCAAGGGGCTTCATCAAGACGCCCGCGCCCGTCTACCGCGCTTCCGGCGACCGCCATTACCACATCTACAATCAGTACACGCTGCAGGCCAAGGATCGCGACAAGCTGCTGGCCCATCTCAAGGCGGCCTCGATCGGCTGCGCCGTCTACTACCCGCTGCCGCTCCATCTGCAGGAGTGCTTCTGCGGCCCTCGAACTGCCCGCTGGGCACGTTCCCGGCGGCCGAGCATGCGGCCAACGCCGTCATCTCGCTGCCCGTGTACCCCGAGCTGACGGACGAGATGCAGGATTACGTGGTGGCGAAAGTGGGCGAGTTCTACGCCTGACCCCTCTCGAGGAGCCTGAAATGACCGCAAAAAGCAAAAAGAAATCCGCCGCCGCGTCCCCCTCCTTCACCCTGGTCTCCGTGCCCTTCGAGTCGCTCTCCTCGGTCAACATCCTCTACATCGGCGCGGGGTTCGTCGGGGCCTGCTCGGCCGCCGTCTCGGCCGACTCCGGCCATCGCACGCTGGTCTACGACATCGACGAGCGCCGGACCTCGATGCTGGGCTCGGGCGACCGCGACACGATCGAGAACTGCCTCTTCGAGGAAGGGCTGGGCGACCTTCTGGTCCGCAACCGCGAGCGCATCGAGTTCACCTCCGACTATAAGAAGGTCGAGGCCTTCCTCGACGTCTGCGACGCCGTCTTCATGTGCCTGCCGACGCCCGAGGTGGGGGAGACCGGCGCCTCCGACCTGTCCTACTACAACGCCGCCGCCGACCGCCTGGCCCGGGCCCTGGCCCGCCGCGACAAGGGCCGCCAGTCCCGCTACATGGTCATCGTCAACAAGAGCACGGTGCCGATCGCCATGGCCGACCGCACGGCCGAGATCCTGCGCAAGCGGGGGGTCAAAAGCTTCGGGGTCGTCTCCAACCCCGAGTTCCTGGTCGAGGGCAAGGCCGTCTCCGGCTCGCTCAAGCCCGACCGCCTGGTCATCGGGGCCTGGCGCGAGAAGGACTTCGCCGTTCTGCGCCGCATCTACCAGCGCTTTGTCCACGCCCCCGGTGTCGAGTACGTCGAGGTCAATCCCAAGGAGGCGGCGGCCGGCAAGCTCCTGGCCAACTTCGTCCTCTTCAACAAGCTGGCCGTCTGCTTCGACGTCATCGGCCGCACCTGCGAGGCTTTCCCCGACCTCGAGTTCGAGAACGTCCGCCGCATCCTGTCCGGCGACCCGCGCATCGGCCACTGGGGCCTCTACAACAGCCTCTACGCCGGCGGCTCGTGCCTGATCAAGGACGCCCGCTCGCTCTCCTCCCAGCTCAAGGAGGCCGGCAAGGAGCCGCTCCTGGTCAACGAGACCTACCTGGCCAACCGCCGCCAGCTGCTCGGGCTTCATGGACCGGGCCGAGAAGGAGGCGGGCTTCTCCTGTGCGGGCAAGCGCGTCGCGCTGCTGGGCGCCGCCTTCAAGCGCTCGACCAACGACATCCGCAACTCGCCGGCCATCGACATCGTCCGCGTGCTGGCGGCGCGCGGTACTGCCGAGGTCCGCATCTACGACCCGGCGGCCATGGGCTCGTTCAAGGCGCTCTTCCCGCCCTCGCGCAAGATCAAGTACTTCCCCAACGAGGCCAAGGCGGTGGATTCGGCCGACGCCGTGATCATCGCCACGGACTGGCCCCAGTTCCGCGGGCTGGGCGAGCTGCTGCGCGGGCTCGAGGGCCGGCCGCTGATCATGGACGGCCGCCGCATGCTGCAGCACTTCTACCCGGAGCTGCGCAAGGCCGGCTTCCCGATCATCGCCGTCGGCTCGGCGTTCAAATGAAGGTCGGGCATCTATAAGCCGGTTTTAGAGCATACAACGTCATACTTAATGCCCTTGATGTAACAATATAGGCTCTAACGGCAATCCGCATCAGGCATCCTTCCCAAGTAGAAGAGGGGGGCATTTTTGTATCAAATGCTTTTAGCGCCGCGCCGATAAAGATGACCGACCAATTCCTCATAAAATTTCCAGAAATCCGCCATATCGACAGGCTTGATCATTCCGGGCATGTCGTTGCTTTCCCTCTTTTGCAAAACCCCGCGATCCCGCCCCAACGCCTGTCGTAATGACGCGGCCGCCGACTCGAGTTGAAAAGCCGCAGAGGAAGGGTCTTCGAACATCCGTTCCTTGGATTGAGCTTCCCGTAGAAGCGAATCCAGATCGATCATGGGGTGGCTGCGGCGGATAAAATAGAAGTCGATGAAGTCCTTGATCTCCGTCCGCGAAACCATGGCCGTCAGCTTGTTGGAGGCGATGTTTTCGATCGTATCGACGGAGAGGGCGGCCCCGCCCTCCAACATGATCCGCGGCCGCGGGCCCGGTCGGGACAATTGATCGCAGACGAAATCCACCTTTACGCCGCGGATGAGGATCGAGGCGAAGAGCTCCGCCGCCCGGGTCGACGCGAGCTCATCGGGGAAAGCTAAGGATATGCGATGAAGAAATTCCGAAAGATCCAGAATTTCAGTTGAGAAGAAGTCCAGGTCTTCGGAAGTGCGGTGGCCGAGGTGAAAAACAGCCAATGCCGTACCGCCGGTGAGGAAAAAATGTTCCTCGATTTCGGGGATGCGGGCCAGCCGAAGAAGAACATGCCTTTGCTCGCGTCCCAAGAAAGCTTCGGGGAACCAGCTAAGCATGATCGTAGACCTCAAGCATGCGATTCCATTTGGCCTTGGCCCATGGAGACAAGCGGAGCCGAGCCAACGCAGAGCGAATCTCACTCCAATCGAAGAGCTTCTTGACGTCGACGACTCGACCGCGCTCCAGCAGCCGCGCCATCGCCCAATCAAGCTGGTCTTTTTCGGGATTGGCTTTCGCCTCGGCAAGAAACGCCTTGAGAGCCTGTTCTTCCGTCAGATTCGGGTAATCCCAGAACACGGCCTTTAGAGGATTCCAGGCGGGCCTCCCCCAAGCCTCCGAGCGTGGGGCGGTCTCGATTTTGCCGTCCGTGGGCTGGAAGGGCGCCGATTGAGGATATGGGGATGTTGCATTCTCATGGTTAAGATTCGCATGCCAGATCGGCGGGTTTTCGGCAACCCGGCCCGCACCCCTCCCGCGGCCGATCCTCCCTAAATCTCCCGCATCTATTCCGCTAACGATGGCGACGGGCTTGCCGTGATTGGTGACGATAATATCCTCGCCGGCAGCCGCCCGGAGTATTTCCGATGTCTTGCTTTTAAGCTCGCGAACATTGACGAAACGCATGATATGGCCTTGATGTGACTACTAATGCACTACAAATGTAATCACATTATGCCCTTTTGTCAAGATATTTTTTCCAGATATTTTTCGGGCTCTCTTTCTTTTCTTCCTGCTTCGAGCCTTTGCCCCGAACAATGGTGCGGTTACCATCTCGCCTGCCAGCGCCTCCCCATTCTCCGGTACACCCTACTTTACTCATGAGTAAAATCGGTATATACCGAAAACACCATGGCCCCCTTCCGCGATCGGATCGCTATTCCCGGCTCTACCAAGTCCACATGGGGACTCGAGACTACGGGAAGGGCGGTGTTAGGGTCCTGCCGTTTTCTTCATTCTGTCGCGAAGAGGCTTTGCCTTGACGCCTATCATCCGATTGTACGGGCGCACGCATCTTGAGCGACGATGACATCAAACGGCGGATAGCCGATCTCGAACGCGAGCTCGGCGCTCTTGATAGCCGGCGCATCGAGATACAGCGAAATCTAACCAAGCTCAAAGAAAACGTAACGGCCGAAAACCGATCCCTTCCGGCCTCCCCTCGAGCCGCTCCTCGCATCGAAGAGTCCGTCTCATCCAGCCGCGGCGGCCAAATTCTTTCTTTCATCCCGGCTGTGCCGCCGCTTCTTATCGGCTCCGATCGAGTCCCGATGCCTCCGGTGGCCGGATCCCTTATGGCAAGATCTGAGCAAATCGCCCTCTTCCTTTCTCTCTTCGCCGGGCGGCCGGACGTATACGCGATTCGGTGGGAGAGCACCCAGACCGGAAAATCGGGCTACTCACCTGCATGCCGGCATGAATGGGTCCGCGGCATCTGCAGAAAGCCTCAAATCAAATGCGGTGAATGCCCCGTCCGCGAGCTCCTCCCGCTTCAACCCGAAGTGATCGAGCGCCACATTTTCGGCTGTGTTGATTCCAGCGATGCTCAGGCCAAGTCCCGCGGGGGTTCCTCTCTCGGCGCCGGCTTTTCGTCCCGGCCAATGAAGGATTTTGTGGTGGGTATCTACCCCCTTCACAAAGACGAGACGTGCCGCTTTCTTGCCGCGGATTTCGATAGGAAAGATTGGGCGGCCGACGTCAACGCGTTCCGCCAGACTTGCGAGCGCCTTGGAATCCCCGTCTGCGTCGAGCGTTCCCGTTCGGGCAACGGCGCTCATGCTTGGGTGTTTTTCTCTGAATCCGTACCCGCCATAGCGGCGCGTCGCCTCGGTTCGTCGCTCTTGACCGAAACGCATGAATCCCGCCCCGAGATCGGCTTTGATTCATATGACCGGCTCTTTCCCAACCAAGATGTCTTGCCGAAGGGAGGATTTGGGAACCTGATTGCCCTTCCTCTACAATACCGGGCGGCTCAGCGGGGAAATGCGTTGTTTGCCGACGAGAACATGGTCCCCATACTTGATCAATGGGATTACCTAGGCGGGATTCGCCGGCTATCTTTAGCCGAAGTCGAGAGCCTTGTCGATACCGCCTCCCGCAAGGGCAAGATCATGGGCGTTCGCCTTCCGGTCACGGATGAGGACGGCGATGAACCCTGGAAGAGGCCGCCTTCGAGGCGTTTACGGCCAGAGCAGAAAGCGGATTGGGGGCCGGTTCCTGCCGAAATCGAGATTATCCTGAAGGATCAGATCTATATACCGAAACGGGATTTGCCGGCGCTCCTCAGGAGCCGGCTCGTCCGCTTGGCTGCTTTTCAAAATCCTGAATTCTACAAGGCCCAGGCCCTTCGCCTTTCGACGTTCGGAAAACCGCGCATCATCTCATGCGCCGAAGATCATCCTTTGCATCTGGCGTTGCCCCGCGGCGTTCTGGAGGAAACGACGGCGCTCTTAAGCGATGCCGGAATCCGAACCAGCCTCGTTGACCAGCGCTTTTCCAGCACGCCGTTGGATGTGAAATTCTCCGGGATTCTCCGCCCCGAGCAGCAAAGAGCCGCCGATGCGATCCTGTCGCACGATACGGGCGTTTTAGCTGCGGCCACTGCCTTTGGGAAAACCGTCGTAGCGGCCAAGATCATCGCCGAACGAAAAGTGATGCACCCTCGTCCTTGTTCATCGAAGGCAGCTTCTCGACCAATGGCGGGCCCGCTTGGCCGGGTTCCTCGGCCTTCCCGAAGCGGCGGTAGGAGCTTTGGGAGGCGGGAAAAGGAAACTGACGGGAAGGATCGACGTGGCACTGATCCAAAGCTTAAACCGGGGCGGCGAAGCGGACGATTTGATTTCCGGATACGGCCAGTTGATCGTCGACGAATGCCATCATCTCCCCGCCGAAAGCTTTGAGCGTGTGGCGAGGAGATGCCCCGCGAAATATGTCCTTGGTCTATCGGCCACGGCCACCCGGCGCGACGGGCATCAAGCGATCATCTTTATGCAATGCGGCCCCGTCCGTTTCCGTTGGACGGCCAAACAAGGAGTTCAAGATCATCCTTTTCGTCATCGCGTCGTCATTCGAACGACGGAATTCGCTCCTTTCTGGCCCCCGGCGGATGGGAATCCGGAGATTCATTCCCTTTATGATGGGATTATTGCGGATGCGCCGCGGAACGATCAGATTTTCGAGGACGTCATGGCCTGCCTGGCCAAAGAGAGGCGTTCGCCGCTTGTTCTGACCGAACGACGCGAACATCTCGAGCTTCTGGCCGCCCGGTTTCGCGGCTATATCCAGAACGTCATCGTGTTGCATGGCGGGATGGGCGTTCGAGAGCGACGGAAAGCGATGGCCGGCCTTTTAGCCGTTTCCGATTCCGAGGAAAGGCTTATCCTGGCCACAGGCCGCTATCTGGGAGAGGGCTTCGACGACGCGAGGTTGGATACGCTCTTCCTGACCATGCCGATTTCGTGGCGCGGCACCTTGGCCCAATACGCGGGCCGATTGCATCGACTCCATGCGGACAAGCGGGAAGTCCGAATCTATGATTATGCCGACCTCTCCTGCCCGATGCTGGAAAAAATGTTTAAGCGCCGGCTCTCGGGTTATAAAGCCATCGGCTACGAAGTGGATGGGCCGGAGATCCGATAGGGCCTCAAGCGCTAAACGGAACTCTTAGGCCCCGTTTACGGCCCCCTTCACTGAGTTGACTTTCCCGCGGCCTTCCCATAGATTCCCGGCTATGGATAGTCCCGATTCTCCGATTCTCCGCAAGGCCATGGCGGAGCGAGTGGAACGTGCCCGCATCGAGCCCATGTCCCTCCGCTCGCTCGATCCGGGCGTCCTTTGGACCGATTATGTCGTCTCTTCGCGTTCTCCCCTGACCTCCCCGAGAAAAAAGCCCGCCGGCGCAGCCGCGTCCACTTCCACGACGCGTCCCGCCGCCAAGACACGCCCCGCGGCCGTCTCTCCCCGCGATTATCGGGTCGCACTCCGCGGCTGGGCTCCAGGCGAATCCTATTGCTCCTGCCCCGATTTCCGGACGAATACGCTTGGAACATGCAAGCACGTTCTTTTCGCTTTGACCCGCGTCCGCCGCCGTTTCCGGCCCTCCGTTCGCGCCGTCCCTTATGTCTCCGACCGGATCGTCGTCTCCCTGCGCTACGGCCCCGAGGTGGAGCTTCGTCTGCTCGTCCCGCCCGGCCTCCCGGCGGCCGGCCTCCGCCGCCTCCGGCCGTTTCTTGACCGGCCCATCCCGGACGCCGAAGTGCCGCGCCTTCTGGAAGCTCTGGCCGGATTCGCTCAAATCAAAAGCGCATCCCCCGCCGCATCCCTCGGTTTCCTCCTGGCGGCGTCGGCCGCGAGAGAGGCCACCCCGCCCCTGCGCATCCATCCGGACGCGGCCGAGTACATCCGGCGCGTCCTGTTCCGGTGCGAAATCGGCGGTCTCGTCGCCGCGATCCGCCGCGATCCGGCCGGGCACCCGCTGCGGCGCACCCTGCTCAAGCGCGAGCTTCTTCCCTACCAGCTCGATGGGATCGCCTTCGCCGTCGGCGTCGGCCGGGCCGTCCTGGCCGACGACATGGGCCTGGGCAAGACCATCCAAGGGATCGGGACGGCCGAGCTTCTGGCACGCCAAGCCGGCATTACGCGCGTCCTCGTCGTCTGCCCGGCCTCCCTCAAAGCGCATTGGCGGTCGGAGATCGCCGCGGCTTCCGGGCGCTCCTGCCGGCTGGTCTGGGGGCCGCTTTCCGAACGCCTGGCCGGCTACGCCGAAGGCGCCTTCTTCACGGTCTGCAATTATGAGCAGGTCATGCACGACCTGCGGCACATCGAGGCGGCCGGCTGGGATCTTATCATCCTCGACGAGGGGCAGCGCATCAAGAACTGGAAGGCGCGAACCAGCCGGGCGATCAAGGCCCTGCGCTCGCCTTTCGCCCTGGTCCTTTCCGGCACACCCCTCGAGAATCGGCTGGAAGAGCTCTACTCCGTCGTCCAATTCGCCGACGCCCGCCGCCTGGGGCCGATGTTCCTGTTCCATGACCGGCATCGCGACGCGGACGCGGACGGCAAGGCGCTCGGGTACAAGAATCTGGGCGAGCTGCGGGAGCGGCTGCGGCCGATCCTGCTCCGCCGGACGCGGGCCGATGTCCGGATGGACCTCCCGCCGCGAACGACCGAGATCCGCCGCGTCCCGGCTTCGCGCGCCCAGCTGGATATCGAAGCGGAGCAGCGCGTCGTCATCGGCCGGATTCTGGCCAAGAAGTTTCTGACCGAGGACGACCTGCTGCGCATCCAGCGCTGCCTGCTGCTCTGCCGTCTCGCCTCCGACAGCGCCTTTTTGGTCGAGAAAATCCCGCCGGCCCGATCCTCCAAGCTGGACGAGCTGGGCGAGCTTCTAGACGCCCTGCTGTCGGCGAATGGACGCAAGATCGTCCTGTTCTCGGAATGGACCAAGATGCTCGACCTGATCGAGCCGATTCTGAGGCGGCTCAAGGCGGGCTATGTCCGACTCGACGGTTCGGTGGCCCAAAAGAAGCGCCAGGCGCTGATCGATTCTTTTCTCGACGACCCGAGCCGCCGGCTCTTCCTGGCGACTAATGCGGGTTCGGTCGGCTTGAACCTGCAGGCGGCCGACACCGTGGTCAACGTCGACCTGCCCTGGAACCCGGCCGTCTTAGAGCAGAGGATCTCGCGGGTCCATCGGATGGGACAGAAAAAGCCCGTCCAAGCCTATCTGCTTGTCACCGAAGGGATGATCGAGGAGGGCATGCTGGCGACTCTCCAGGTCAAACGGGATTTGGCTTCGGCTGCTCTCGACCCGGATTCGGGGGTCGATATCGTCCGCCTGCGCGGCGGAGTCGAGGCCATGAAGGATCGGGTCCGCGGCTTAATTGAATGGAAGCCTGAAACTGCGGCGATACCCCAGGCGGGAGGCGGGGAGGTGAAGGCGGATATAGACCCACCGCGAAAACCGGCGGGAAGGGAGTCGGAAGGGAGAGGCCGGAGAAGCGGCGATCGGCCGCGCACGTCCTCAGACGGCAGCGCGCCCCCCTCCGCTCCGGCCTCGGACGCGCCTATTCAAGCGGCCGGCCGCCTGATGGGCGCCATGTTCGAGTTCATGCGGGCGCTCGACCCAGGCTTGTCGGCGCCGGATGAAGCCGCGCTGAACGACCTGGCCGGTGCTCTCGCCAGAGCTTTTCAAAAAGGGGTCAGGTCTTAACATTTGACATTTTTCATAAAGGCCTGACCCCACGGGTGCAAGTACCCTGTGGGGAGGCGCCGGGGTCCATACCAAGTGCCAAGTCTTTACGTTTTATGTCAAATGTTAAGACCTGACCCCATCCTGTCCATCAGAACGCCGAGGTGATGGAGAAAAAAGTCCCGGCCCCACAATTTCAACGCTTCCTGCTCGCGCAACGGCAGGAACCGCTCCACATCCCGGCGCACCACCGCCCAGTCGACTTCGGCGATCCTCTTCCGCAAGCTCGTTTCAACCCAGCCGGCATCGACCGCGAGGCCCTGTCCCGCCCACGGGCCCTGCTGGTCGAGCGCATGGCTTAAAAGCTCGAGATCCGGAATGGTCTTTTTGTTGATATACCAAATGAAGTCATACCAGTCCCGGCCCTTCGTATAGGCCCGTCCGAGCATGGCCCCGATCTTCATGGCGAATCCCGAGGCCAGGGTTTGGGTCGTCAACGCGGCGGTCACGGGAAAAGCGATGTAGCGTGTTTCAAAGGCCGATCCGCGGGGAGGATTGACGTCGATTTCGAGCTTCACTTTAAGCAGCCGCCTGGGATCTCGCTCGAACGGTAAGTCGATCGGCGGGAACGTGCCGATGGATTCCGCCCGGATCATGGCTTTTTTTACCGCGCCCGCCTCGCCGGACTTGTCCTGAACGCTGAAGCGGAAGCCCTCCCCGGCTGCGTCTTTGAGCACGGCGGCGAGATACCGCGCCCATCGAAAATCCGGATCCGGCCGTTTCAGGAAAAAGTCCAAGTCTTCGGAGAAGCGGTTCATCCCGTAGACGATGCGCAAGCAAGTGCCCCCGTGAAACACGGCCTGCCCGTTCGCAAAGAACCCGGCCCGGGCGAGGCCGGCCAGGATGTACTGCTGGACGAGCTCCTGCAGGACGTTTTCCTGGTCGATCGCCCCGGTCACGGCATATTCTTTCAGCTTGTCTTCGAGGATCCGATGGATCATGTTTTCATCTCCCTCGCCAACGCTCTCAGATAGTCCGTCACCCGGCGGCTCCGGAGGCTCTCGCAGATCTCGTCCAGGCTTTCGAAGGGGATTTTTTCGAGATCATCGCGTTCGATCCGCATGGATTCCGTTAAAAAGGCGGGGCCGTCTTTGTCCCAGCTCACGGCTCTTCTCGTGGTGATCAGGTCGGCGATGGCCCTCAGGGGTGTGGCGACGAAGGCCCAGCTTCGGGCGTCGACCTTCAGCGCCTGGACGCCGGCTCTCGGATCTGCGGCCGGGACGCGGACAAAGCTGAAGACGCCGACCGGCGTATGAAAGGCCCGGCCGCGCCTGGATGTCACGCCGGCGACCTGATAAACCGCTTCCGGAATCAGGCCGTGGTGGCTTAGGGCCGACTCCAGGCTGATGTGGGAGGGGGAGTGCAGCATCGCCGCGATGACGAAAGGGTGGGGATGTGTTTTCCGAAGCTGGGGCGCGAGCAGAAAGAGCCCGGGCTTGAGCCGGATGACTTCGCCGGCCGCGACGGCGCGGTGCACGAGCACCTTCAGGGCCCCATCGGACCGGTCAGGGAAGAGATTTCGAACGACGGTTTCATCGAAGAGCCCCCCCGGCGGGGAGAGAAGGAGGACCCTTTCGGCCATAGTTTGCATTGTGCACATAGGTTACTATATTCGTAACCTAAATGCAAGCATATTATCTGATCCCAAATATTGAATGTTCCCCCCCGACCCCTTATGATAGGCCCATGAAAGGCATCATCCTGGCCGGGGGGGCCGGCACGCGTCTCTTTCCCATCACCCGCGTCGTCAGCAAGCAGCTTCTGCCCGTCTACGACAAGCCGATGATCTATTACCCGCTGTCCGTCCTGATGATGGCGGGCATCCGCGACATTCTGATCATCTCCACCCCCGAGGACCTGCCCCGCTTCGAGCTGCTCCTCGGCGACGGCTCCCACCTCGGCCTCCGCTTCACCTACAAGATCCAGCCCCGCCCCGAGGGCCTGGCCCAGGCTTTCCTCATCGGCGAGGAGTTCATCGGCGGCGAGCCCTCTGCCCTCGTCCTGGGCGACAACATCTTCTTCGGCCACGGCCTGACCGAGATCCTCGAGCGCGCCGGCTCGCTCACCGCCGGCGGCCTCGTCTTCGGCTACCTCGTCCGCGACCCCGAGCGCTACGGCGTCGTGGAGTTCGACCCCTCCGGCCGCGTCCTGTCGATCGAGGAAAAGCCCGCCCGCCCCCGCTCGCACTACGCCGTCCCCGGCCTCTACTTCTACGACAACGAAGTTGCCGCCGTGGCCCGCGCGCTCAAGCCGTCGCCCCGCGGCGAGCTGGAGATCACCGACCTCAACCGCGCCTACCTCGAGCGCGGCCGGCTCAAGGTCGAGCTCCTCGGCCGCGGCTTCGCCTGGCTCGACACCGGCACGCACGACTCGCTCCTGCAGGCCTCCAACTTCGTCCAGACGATCGAAGAGCGGCAGGGCCTGAAGATCGCCTGCGTCGAGGAGATCGCCTTCCGCCAGGGCTACATCGACGCGGCGGCGCTCCGCCGCCTGGCGCGCGTGATGGACAAGAACGAGTACGGCCGCTACCTCCTGCGCCTGGCCGACGGGGGGGTGGGCATGAGATGAGCCTGCGCGTCGAGCCGGCGCCCGGCCTCCCCGACGTCCTCATCGTCACCCCCGGCGTCTACGCGGACGACCGCGGCTTCTTCCTCGAGACCTACTCCGAGCGCAAGTACCGCGACATGGGCATTCCCGGCCCGTTCGTCCAGGACAATCACTCCCGCTCGCGTCGCGGCACGATCCGCGGCCTCCACTTTCAGCGGCCCAACCCGCAGGGCAAGCTGGTCTATGTCGCGCGCGGCACGGTCTGGGACGTAGCGGTCGACATCCGGCCCGGCTCGCCGACGCACGGCAAGTGGTTCGGGATGGAGCTTTCCGACACTACCCCGCGCCAGCTCTACATCCCGCCCGGGTTCGCCCACGGGTTCAGCGTCCTGAGCGAGAGCGCGGACTTCATCTACAAGTGCACGGCTTTTTATGCGCCCGCCGACGAGCGG
This sequence comes from Candidatus Aminicenantota bacterium, assembly GCA_963803915.1. GTDB lineage: Bacteria > Acidobacteriota > Aminicenantia > Aminicenantales > UBA4085 > UBA4085. The sequence continues at coordinate 319,288 of CAWDOL010000008.1, forward strand.
ACGCTGCTCTGGTCCGACCCCGACCTGGCGATCGATTGGAAGGTGGCTGATCCCATCGTCTCGGCCAAGGATCGCGCCGGGATTCTACTCCGCGATCTCCGCTAGGGGTCAGGTCTTAAACATATGACATTTTTCATAAAGGCCTGACCCCACGGGTGCAAGGCCCCTGTGGGGAAGCGCCGGGGTCCATACCAAGTGCCAGGTCTTTACGTTTTATGTCAAATGTTAAGACCTGACCCCGGCCTTTAAAAGTGAATCTCAAAAAGCGAATTGACAGACCGATAAATCACGGGATATGATTTGAAAAACGCTAAGCGTTTGTTCCAACCCGGCATGGCGGGGTCATGCCGAGACTCATCTCTTCTACTCGCAGGGGGATCCATGCCATATTCGTCTCGCAACAAGGCGGACCGGAGGCGGCTTTGTGCCATCGCGGCAGCTTCCTTGCTTGGGATTCTGCTCATTGCCGCGCCCCAAAGCAGCGCACCTGTTTCTGCGCCGGCCCCGATCGGGCCCGCGATCCTCTCCTTCACCTCGGGCGGACACGCCCTGGGATTCGGGACGAGCCACATGGTCGTCGCTTCGGGCGACCACATGCTCAGGGTCGAGCTGGCCGGCGGCCGATCCGTGGCGCCCGTCGCGGCTTCCGCCCCCCCGGCCCAAGCCTCGACTCCAACGGAGAGCCCCGCCCCGCCCCTCGACCGGGTTACGTATCCGGGGGTCTGGGACGGAGTGACGGTGGCCTACGAGAAGAGCGCCGGCTCTGATCGTCAAGAGCTCATACCTGCTGGATGCGGGCGGCTCCCCGGAAGCGATCCGGCTGCGCTACAACCGGCCCGTCCGCATCGACGGGAACGGCGACCTGGTCATCGCTTATGAGCGGGGCGAGATGCGCGAGGGAGCGCCCGTAGCCTGGCAGGATGTCAACGGGGTGAAAGCTCCCGTGGACGTAGCCTTCCGGCTCCTGGCGGACGACGAGATCGGGTTCGAGACGGGCGGCTACGACCGCTCCCGCCCGCTCGTCATCGACCCGGCCCTGTCCTGGAGCACGTTCATCGGAGGCTCCGGCTTGGATGGAGGCGAGGACATCGCCGTTGACTCCAACGGCAACACGTATGTGGTGGGATACAATGGCCCGAACTTCCCCGATACCAAAGGATACTTCGGGTCCGCTTTTGTGGCCAAGCTCAATTCGTCCGGAGCCCGAACCTGGATTGCCCGCTTGGGCGGCTTGACGATGCTCTATGCTTACGGCATCGCGCTGGACGGCAGCGACAATGTCTATGTCACGGGGAAAAGCCAAGGCCCAAGTTGGGCCCTGCCGTATCCCTGGACCCTGGTGTATCCGAATTGGAACCCCGGTTCGCCCATCAACGCCTTCGCGGGAGGCGTTTACGACACCTTCGTGGCCAAGCTCGATACGGATGGGAACTTCGGCTGGTACACCTTTCTCGGCGGAAGCAGCTCCGATGAAGCCGGTACGAGAATTGCGGTGAACGGAACCGATTTGTTTATTAGCGGATACACGGACGTGACCTGGGGCTCGCCCCTCCGGGCGTACTCCGGGAATTACGACGCCTTCGCGGCCAAGCTCAATACGAGCGGGACCTACAGCTGGCATACCTTCCTGGGCTCTGCTTATTATGACCAAGGCCTGGGCATTGCCGCGGACACGAGCGGCAACGCCTATGTGACGGGACTCAGCTCCTACACCTGGGGATCGCCCGGTCAGAGGCTATACCGCCGGGGGGCCCGAGGATGCCTTCGCGGCCAAGCTCAGCTCGAGCGGGACTTTGCTCTGGCACACCTTCCTGGGCGGCATCGGCTCGGATCTAGGCGAAGGCATCGCGGTTGACGGAAGCGGCAACGCGTACGTGATGGGATTCGGCACCGCCACATGGCAGGGGGCATCCGCTCCCGTGACGGCCCATGCCGGACTCGATGACGTCTTCGTGGCCAAGCTCGCTGCGAGCGGGGCTTTGCTTTGGAATACCTTCCTGGGCTGCAGTATCAACGACTACGGCCTCGACATCGCGGTTGATTCGAGCAGCTGCTCTTATGTGACCGGCTACAGCTATGCCACCTGGGGCTCTCCTTTACGGCCCTTTACTTCTGGTGCGGACGCCTTCGCCGCCAAGCTCAATTCCGGCGGCGCGGTCGCTTGGAGCATGTTTCTGGGCGGCAGCGCGGAAGACATTGGCTTCGGCATCGCCACGAACGGAAGCGATACGTTTGTCACCGGGCGGAGCTTCGCCACCTGGGGATCGCCCCTGGTCGCATTTACGGAGGAGGTGGATGAAGGAATGGAAACCTCGGACGCCTTCGTGGCCAAGATACCCGAGCCCCACCCGAAGTACGATCTCCTGGGGACCTGGGACGGCCAGGGCGTCTTTTTCCGAGATTCGAACACCGAAGCTTGGGCGCAACTATCATCTCCAGCGGACTATGATCACTTGTGGAGATTTATACGGCGACGGCATCGACGACCTCATCGGCATCTGGTCCGGGCAGGCCGGCGTCTGGGTTAAAAACTCGGCCAACGGCAATTGGGCCTATCTCGGCAGCTCGCCCCGGCATATCGCCGCCGGCGACATGAACGGCGACGGGCGGGCGGACCTGCTGGGGACTTGGGACGGACAGGGAGTCTTCTACCGCGATTCGATAGCGGGCACGTGGACGCAGATGGCCACGCCGGCCACGCAGATCACGGCCGGCGACTTGGACGGAGACGGCAAAGGCGACTTGATCGGGATCTGGCCCAGCCAGGCCGGGGTGTGGGTCAAATATTCCCAGACGGGGAATTGGAGCTTTCTGGGGTCCGCGCTTCGGGACCTTGCCGTCGGCGACATGAACGGCGACGGCCGGGTGGACTTGGTCGGAACGTGGGACGGCCAAGGAGTGTTTTACAAGGACTCGATCTCCGGGAAATTGGATCATGCTGGCCACACCGGCGGACCAGGTCACGGCGGGGGATTTGGACGGCGACGGCACGGCCGACCTGATCGGGATCTGGGCCGGGCAGGCCGGCGTGTGGGTGAAGTATTCCGCAGCCGGAAACTGGGTTTATATCGGAAGCTCGGCTCACGACATCGCGGCGGGCATAATGAGCGGCGGGCTCTGGGGATCCGGCTCCGGCCGGCCGATGCCTCTGGCGAACCCGATGGGTGGACTCGCCGACGGACCTTCGTGGACCAACGGATTTGAGAATCTTTCTTCCGAAGGACCGGGAGGGAACCGGTTCTTGTTCAAACGGGGAGAGAATCTGGTTCCTAAGCTGGGGAAATCCGAAAAGGCCCGCGTTCCCGGGCCGGGAGAGTCCGGATTCCGGTATGCTCTGCAGCCAAATCTTTGGCCGCAGGCGGTGGTGATAAAGAAGTAGGTTTTTTGCCGTTAATCTTTCTTCTTGCCTTTCGATTTTCCCCTCCATATAATCCGCCTGTCCGATTTGTTTGGGGGTGTGATGATGATCAATCCTGCGTGTCCGGGTGCCGAGATCCGCGGGTCTCTTTCCGGACCGCGACTTCGCGGTTCTTCTTCAGCGCTTTCACGGCCAAGGCCTCCCGCAAGCCTTAAGACCCAATGAGGCCCCAAAATAGAAGCGTCGAAATTGACAACTTAATCCGTTCTGTGGCTAGATGATTGGGCCCAAGACGGGCCGCCCATGATGCCATGCTGAAGAAAGTCGCCAGCCTCGCCTTCCTCGTGGCCGCCGACCTCTCGGCCTTGGTCGCCTCCTTCCTGGCCGCCTACTTCCTGCGCGTCGAGGTCCTGCCCTATGTCTTCCCCTCGCTCCTCGACCGCTGGCCCGTCGTCTTCGACGTCTTCGTCAAGAAGTCCTACTTCCTCCTGGCCTGGGTGCTCGTCATCGCCTACGAGCGCCTCTACACCAAGCGCTACTCCCACTGGGACGAGACGCGCCTGCTGATCAAGAGCTCGGCCATCGCCTTCGGCGTGCTCACCATTTCGGCCTTCCTGACCCGCGAGTCGCTCTACTTCTCCCGTCTCATCCTGGCTTTGATGGCCCTGCTCAGCTTCGTCTTTCTGCCGGCCGCCCGCTTCCTGGCCAAGCGCATCCTGGTCCGCCTGCGCTGGTGGGAGAAGCGGGTCATGCTCATCGGCAGCAAGAACGGCACGGGCGCCGTCATCGACGCCATCCGCCGCAACCGCTCCCTGGGCTTCCGCATCGTCGGCTGCCTCACCGACGACCGGTCCGAAGTCGGCCGCACGGCCAACGGCGTGCCCATCCTGGGCCATTACGACGAGATCGAAGACTGGAAGAAGCGCCTGCCCTTCGAAGACATCGTCGTCACCTTCCCCGATATCCCGCGCGATCGCATGGTCGAGCTGCTTCGCCGCTGGGACGGCGTCAGCGAGACGATCCGCTACATTCCGCGCACGGGCGATCTGATCTCGGCCGGTGTGGAGCTGGAGAACATCGGCCGCGTCCTCTCCCTGGCCGTACGCAAGAACCTGCACAAGCCCTGGAACCTCTTCTTCAAGAGCACCTTCGAGTACATCCTGGCCGTGCTGTCGCTCCTGCCGCTCCTGCCGCTGATGCTCCTGATCGCCGTCGGCATCAAGCTCGACTCCCGCGGGCCGGTCTTCTTCCGCCAGCCCCGTTGCGGGCGCCGCGGCCGCACCATCCGGATCATCAAGTTCCGGACCATGTTCGTCGACTCCGACGCCGTCCTGGCCGGCTTCCTGCAGCGCGACGAACGGGCCCGCGAGGAGTGGGCCCTCTACAAGAAGCTCCGCTCGGGCGACCCCCGCATCACCCGCTTCGGCCGCTTCCTGCGCCGCTTCAGCCTGGACGAGCTGCCCCAGCTCTTCAACGTCCTGGCCGGCCATATGAGCATCGTCGGCCCGCGGCCCTACCTGCAGGAGGAGATCGACACCATCCGGCCCTACCCGGGCATCCTCTTCGAGGTCAAGCCCGGGATCACGGGATTGTGGCAGACCAGCGGCCGCTCCGACCTGCCGTTCGATGAGCGGATCAAGCTCGACGAGCGCTATGTTAGGAATTGGTCCATCTGGCTGGACCTGCTGATCCTGGCCAAGACCGCCTACGTGGCCGTCACGGGCAAGGGCGCTTTTTGAAATGCGGATCGGGATCGACGCGCACGCGGCCGAAGAAGACGGCTCGGGCAACTGCACCTACATCCGCGGCCTCCTGACCGGGCTGGCGGAGATCGACCGCGAGAACGACTACGTCCTCTATGTCCGCGACCCGGGCCATCCCTTCTTCCAGGCTTGGCGGCCCCCCCCGAATTTCCGGTCTGCGGCGCCTTCGCCCGCGGACGCCGGCCCTGCGCATCCCCCTCGCCCTGGGCCTGGCCTCGCGGCGGGACAAGCTCGACGTCCTCCACGTCCAGTACATCGCCCCGCCCGCGCACAAAGGCCGACTGGTCGCAACCATCCACGACCTCGGCTTCCTGCGCGTCCCGCAGACCTTCTCGCGGCTCTTTGTCCTGCGCTCCCGGGTGCTTGTCCGCGCCACGGCCCGGCGCGCGGCCCGCATCATCACCGGCTCGGCCCTGGCGCGGGCCGACCTGGCGGCGACCTACGGCTTGGACGCGGACCGGATCGCCTGCATCCCGCACGGTGTGGCGCCCGAGTACTTCGGCCCCGCGACCCGGCCGAAACCGCGCGCGTCCTGGCGGCCCACGGCATCCGCCGTCCGTTCATCCTGTCCGTAAGCCGCATCAACCCGCGCAAGAACATCCCGCTTCTGGCCGCCGCCTTCCGCCGGCTCCTGGCGGACTCCGCCGGCGCCTCCGCCCGGCCGCAGCTGGCCATCGTCGGCAAGCCCGACTACGAGTCCCAACGGACCATGGCCGCGGCGGCGGCGGGGATCGAGTCCGATCTGGTCGCCACGGGCTTCGTCCCCGAGGCCGACCTCCGCCATCTCTACGGCGCGGCGGAAGCCTTCGTCTATGTCTCGCTCTTCGAGGGGGCAGGCCTGCCCGTCTTCGAGGCCATGGCCTCGGGCGCGCCCGTCGTCACGTCGGCGGCATCAGCGATGGCAGAGCTGGCCTCAGGCGCCGCCGTTCTGGTCGATCCGCGCGACGAAGCGGGCTTGGCGCGGGCGCTGCGACCGCCTGCTTGCGGACCGGGAGTTTCGGGCCGGGCGGATCGAGGCCGGCCGCCGCCGGGCCGCCGAGCTCACCTGGCGCGAAGCGGCCCGCCGCACGCTCGATGTCTACCGGGCCGCGGCCCTTTGAGCCCGGGGCTTCCTTCCGACGGCGAACAGCACGTCCCCCTTGAGCCAAGGCTTAAGCCCCAGGAACAGGCGGCGTTCCAGGATCTGTCCGCGGGAAAGCCCGGCCAGCGCATCAAGGCTTTGGCTCGGGTCGGCTTCCGCCCGCAGCGCGAGCCCCTCGAAGCCGTGGATATTCCCGGCCGTCCGCCGCTTCTCCCAGCGGGCCAGCCCATTCTTCCAGCTCCGGTAGGCGAGGCCCGACCGGCGATGGGTGTATTCGGGGTCGAAGACAAGCAGGTTCCTGACCGCCGCGACCTCGAAGCCGGCCCGACGCAGGGCCAGGCCCAGGGAGCGGGCCGAGAAGTAGGCGAGATGTTCCCAGGGCGAAAGCACGGCCCAGGAGCGCCCCAAAATCCTCCGGCTCAGGCTGTCCAGGTCGGGCGTCTGGATGAGCAGGATCCCGCCCGGCTTGAGCACGCGACAGGCCTCCCGCAGCGCGTGCAGGGGGTTGTCGAGATGCTCGATGGTGTCGAGCATGGTCACGGCGTCGAAGGCATCGGGCGCGAAGCGGGCGTCCTCGAGAGTCCCGGACCGAACCCTGACGCCGACGCACACGGCGGGCATAGTCGGCCGACGGTTCGGAGACGTCCACCCCTTCCGCCGTCCAGCCGGTACTCTCGGCCGCTTTCAGGAAGAAGCCCAGGCCGCAGCCCACGTCGAGGAGCGTCCTCGCGCCGCCGTCAGCGCCGCCGTCCGCGCCCCGGCCCGTGCCATTTCCCGCCTCACGCTCCAGCACGCCCAGGGCCAGGTGGTAGTGCCGCCGCGCGAAATCGGGGTCGTAGCGCTCGTCGCCCGCGTGCAGGGCGGCTTTGGCCTCGGCCATGTAGCCGGGGCTCTGGTAGCGGGCCCGGACCTCGGCCTCGCCCGGCGGCGGGAAGGCCAGCCCGAAGCCGCAGCGGCGGCAGCGGAGGATGGAGAGACCGAACTTGACGGCCAGGACGCGAAAGCGCGCTCCCCCGCAGAGCGGGCAGGGCGCCGGCTGCCGCCGCGATGCGGGCCGCGAGCCCTGGGCCGGCGCCATCAGCCCTTCCGCAGGAGGCCCCGGAACAGGGCTTCGTATCCGTCGGTCACGCGGTCCCAGTCGTAGCGCTCCCGGATGATCGCCCGGGCCCGGTCGCGGCCGCGCTGCAGGGCTTCGGGGTGGTCGAGCGCCCACTGCATCTCGGCCTGCAGGCCCGCCACACTCTTGGGGAAATAGAGGGCCGCGTCGCCGGCCACTTCGCGGTTGAAGACCACGTCCCTGGCGATGACGAACGAGCCCGCGGCCATGGCCTGCAGCAGCCCGGGGTTCGTCCCGCCCGCCTCGTTGCCGTGGACGTAGGCGTAGCTGTTGCACAGCAGCTCGCGCAGGGTTTCCGGGTCGTAGCAGAAGCCCAAGTGCCGGACTCGGGGATCGCGGCTGGGGAGAAGGCCCGCGAGATACCGCGAGCGGTACGCGGTGCCGCCGATCAGGACCAGCGACATGTCGGTGTGGAGCCGCTCGAAAGCCCGCACGCTGAGGTGGATGTTGTTCTCCGGCTCGAAGCGGGCCATCTGCAGGATGTAGCCGCGCGGCTTGAGCCCCAGGCTTTCCAGGATATCGGGCTTGCGCGAGGCCTGCAGGGGGGCGCCGTAGGACAGGAAGACGGTCTCCCGCCCGTGTCGCTCCCGGTAATAGGCCTGGATGGCCCGTGCGTCGCTGATCAGCGGGATGGGCAGGCCGACGGCCAGCCGCTCGGCCAGGGCGAAATAGAGATGCCCCAGGCCGGCCCACTTCTGGCGGGCCCATTCCATGCCGTCCATGTGCAGGACGATCCGTCGTCCCAGCCAGGCCGGCACCGCCAGCAGCGGGGAGCTGGCGTAGTTGAAGACCAGGATGACGTCGTTCTTCTTGAACAGGGCGTGGGCCAGCGCCAGGCAGACATGGGACAGCGTTTCCAGCGAGCGGAGCCGGATCGCGGGCAGGTGGATGAGGGACATGCCCAGGTAGGAGCGGAGCCGGGGCCGGTCCGGGCCGTAGCGGCAGTAGACCCGCACGTCGTGGCCGCGCGCCGCCAGCCGCCGCCCCAGTTCCTCGGCGCAGGTCTCGAAGCCGCCGTAGCGGGCCGGCACGCCGCGGGTTCCGATCAAGGCGATGCGCATGCCTATTTCCTCAGGAGCCGCCGGAATCGGGTCAGGATGCGGGAGGGCGGACGGCCGTCGGCGGGGCGGAGCAGGCGGCGGGCAGCTTCGAGCGCCCGGCTGCGGGACGGGCCGGAGACGGCCGCGGCCAGGGCGCGCCGGCGGGGAAGACGGTGGGCGGCCTGCGGATGCGCCAGGGCCTGCTCGCACCAGGCCGTGAGCGGGGCGGCCGCGACGCGCCAGAGGAAGCGCGCGCGGGCTTTTTCCAGGCGGGCCCGGATCGCCGCCCGCCGCTCCGGGTCGCCGGCCAAGTCGAGGATCGCCCGGACCACGGCGTCCCGGTCGCCCGAGCCGACTACGATCCCCAAGCCCTCGCGGGCCGTGAGGTCCGCAAAGTGGTCGCCCTCCGAGCAGAGGATGGGACAGCCGTGCTTGATGTAGTCGAGCATTCGCGTCCGGAAGGAATAGCGTGTCTCCAGGTGGGCCCGGTGGATCGAGACCCCGATGTCGGCCCGGAGGTAGTAGCGCCCGCGCTCGGCGTAGGGCACCCAGCCGTCGTTGAAGACGACTGCGCCCCGAAGCGCCGGCGTGCTCTCCACGAACCGCCGCGCCTCCTCGCCGGTCGTCCACTTCGGGATGGCCGGGTTGGGGTGGACGACGGAGAGGAACATCAGCTTGAGGCGGGGGTCTTGCGCGCGGGCGATCGCCAGCGCCTCGAGCAGGGTCATGGGGTCGTACCAGGGCGTCAGCACGCCGCCCCAGAGCAGGAGGATGTCGGTGCTCCCGATTCCCGGGAGGGGGGTGTCGGCGGCGGGGGAGGCGGCTCCCGCGGGCGCGTCGTCGGCGATCCCGAAGGGGACCACACTGACCAGGCGCGCGATGTCGGGCCCGGAGTCCAGGAACGCGGGGTCGATCCGGTTCAGGCTCATCAGGGCGCCCGTGAACAGGTCTTTTTGCCGCTCGCTCGCGCACAGGAAATGGTCGGCCCGCAGGAGGAGGCCGTTCATCACCTGCAGGTCGTGGAGGTGGATCGCGGCCCTGTCGCCGGGCGAGGCCTTCCCGGCGTGGTTGAAGAGGTTCTCCAGGACGAAGGGGTCGTAGACGTCGGCGATGATCGGCTTGTCCAGGCGGGCGAGCGCGGGGAACTTGGAGAGAACGTATCCCTGCACGAGCAGGAGGCGGGCCCGGCGGGCGGCTTCCTCCAGGGGGCGGGAATCGCGGAGGGAGTAGGTCAGGGTCGGGAACGGTGCCCCCGCGAGAAGCGACCCGCCCTGGGAGTAGTCGGGGATGGCCAGCTCAACCGCGAAGCGCTCGGCCAGGACGCGGGCCAGCTCCCAGGCCCGGATGCCGGGGCCGGCCATGCGGTCGCCGACGACGTCGTCGCTGATGATCAGGATGTCGCTCATGGCCGGTCCGCCTCCGGGCCGGGCTTGGCGAACATGCCGGGGAGGTGGAGGATGAGCGCCGCCAGCGAGAAGACGAAGAAGAGCGCCGCCAGCCAGAAGACCGCGGGCTTGCCGAGCGGCCCCGGCCAGCGGCCCGCGATCCGGCCGGCCTGGGAGGCCACGGTGCGCGAAGAATAGGTTCGGAAGGCCAAGTCGCCCCCGTTGATCTTGCCGTCGACGAGGAGGCTGCCGTCCGGGTAGATGTCCGCCTCGTTCGTCCACAGGCAGCCGGGGGCATCAGGCGTGGGGTCGGCGGCGAGCACCTCGAAGGCGTAGGTTTTCCCCTTGGAGTCCGCGATGGGGGCGAAGGAGAACGTTTGGTAGAGGTTGTCGCGGATGACGGCGCCGAGGACGGCCGCCGTGCGCACGTCGACGGGCGGGCCGGCCGGCGCGGGCCATTCCCGCAGGCGCAGGAGGACGGCGCCGCCGAGCGTCTTGGCGTGCGTCCCCATCATCACGTCGATCCGGTTCAGGTTCTTCATTCCGGCTTTGAAGGTCTGCCCGATCGCGAAGTCGGCCCGGAAATCCAGGCTGGGCAGGGTGTTGGGGTAAGCCTCCAGGTCCATGGTGTCGTAGTGTCGGATGAAGAGGAGGTAGAACTGCAGGACGAGAAACAGGGCCGCAAGGGCGATCCCCAGCCGCCCCACTTTTGTTCCGGTCATCAGCCGCATCCTGTGGTTCATTTTATCGAAATTTGGCGCGGAATGCACATAATAATGGGGGACGGGCATTAATTGGGGGACACCATACACAACTCCCGAATTATTTCCGTAAACAAACGATGACGTCCAGAGAAAATCCTGAAAGCGTAAACAGATGTTCACGAAAATAATTAGGGGATTACGTATGGTGTCCCCCAATTCTTATGCGATAATAAGTCCCAGCCACATGAGCAAAAGGACCCTTCTGTCGGCCCGGGGCGCGGGCCTTTTCTGCGCCTTGGCCCTCCTTGCCGCCGCGACCACGCTGTTCGGGCAGGAGACGACCGCGATGGAGGTTAAAACCGCCGGGGCCCGCATCCAGGCCGACAAGCTGGAGCAGAACGGCAACCAGGTCTCGGCCCGGGGCCGCGTCCGCGTCTTCTACAAGGACCTCATCCTCCTGGCCGATCACGTCGAGCTCAACACCGAGACCAAGGACGCCCTGGCCGAGGGCAACGTCTCGCTCCGCCTGCCGAACGAGGTCATCACGGCCGGGCTGATGATGGTGAACCTCGACACGGCCCTGGGCAGCTTCGAGGGCGCCTTCGGGCTGGTCCAGCCCTCCCTCTACTTCTCCTCCGAGCGGATGGAGCGCGAGAGCGAAGAGATCTTCAAGATGGGCCGCAGCCGCTTCACCGCCTGCTCCCAGGCCGTGCCGCGCTGGAGCATCACCTGCGCCCGGGCCAGCATGAAGAAGGACGATTACGTCGAGATGTGGGGGGCGACGTTCTCGGTCAAGAAGATCCCGGTCTTCTACCTGCCCTACATGAAATACCCCCTGGCCCAGGAGCGGAACACGGGCTTCCTCTTCCCCCAGATCGGCTTCTCCGGGGTCAAGGGCTTCTCGCTCTCGCAGAGCTTCTACTGGGCCATCGCCCCCAACCAGGACGCCACCTTCAACGTCGACTACTACGGGGCCAAGGGTGTCGGCGGCGGCATCGAGTATCGATATCTCTTCGGCTCGCCCGACCGGTCCGGGGCCGCCGGCCTCTTCGGCGGCGAGGCCCGGGTCTACTACTTTGCCTTTAGGACCGAGGAGGACGGCACCCAGCGGGAGAACGCGTACCTTCTGCGCTGGAACCACAACCAGACCCTGCCGGGCGGGTTCGTCCTGACCGCCGCCGTCAACTACCAGACCTCTTTCGACTTCCTGCGCGAGTTCGACAACAACTTCAAACGGGCCCTGACTTTCAACCGCAGCTCCCAGGTCTACCTCACCCGCACCTGGGGCGGCCTGAGCTTCAGCGCCCGCGCTTCCCGGATGGAGACCCACTTCCAGGGCTTCAACAACGCCATCGTCTCGCAGTCCCTGCCCCAGGTCAGCCTGAGCCTGGCCCGGACCAAGATCCTGGGCCCGCTGGGCTTCTCCATGTCCGCCTCCTACAACAACTGGCAATACGGCTGGCAGTCGCAGTTCGACACCGGCACGCCGCTCAAAAACCAGACCGTATATCTCTTTCCCACCCTTTCCGTTCCCTTCACCGCCATTCCCTGGCTGACCGTAAACGCCTCCCTCTCGGGCAACCTCCAGTACTTTTTCCGTAAGCAAGGACCCGATCACCAACGCCATTGTCGACGTCCCCTATCTCGCCTCGAACTATGCCCTGGAATTCAACGTCGTCGGCCCCGTCTTCTATCGGATCTACAATTTCGGCAAGCCCGCTCCCGGAGAGACGGCCCAACCCAGGCTGAAGCACCTGATCGAGCCCTCTGTGACTTACCACTACGAACCGCCCTGGGCCAGCCCCGAGCGCATCGTCTCGCAGCGGCTCTATATGCAGGACCACTCCATCACCTACGGCTTGACCAACCGGTTCTTTTTAAAGACGACGGGCCCGGCCACGGAAGTCCTGACTTGGGGCATCAATCAGTCCTATTACGTGACCCCCTACGAAAGTAAGCCCAATCAGTACCTCCTCTTCAATTGGGTCCCGGCGGGAGTCGTCCTGCGCTTCTCCGAGATCACGTCCTATGTCCGGTTCTATCCCGGCACCAAGATCAGCCTGGACTATGCCGTCGGCTATAACACTTTTAAAAGCATGTTCTCCCAGAATCGGCTGGGGCTGAATTATCGGCTTGCCCACGGACGATCTCTACTTCCGGCTGAACTGGTATCTTGAGCATCAATCCTTGGTATCAGAGCGATATTTGATAACCGCCATCAGATAAGCGCCGCCGTGGGCCTGAAGCTGCCCAAGCTGAACGTGGATGCCGTGGGCGAGATCGACTACAATATCGCGCAGAAGAAGCTGCTCTACATAGCCGGATCGCTCGTCTATCACTATCAGTGCATCGACTTCCGGCTCGAGAGCCGGGTCTTCTACTTCCGCGACGTCCCCGAGTTCCAGTTCCGCTTCAGCTTCGACCTGGTCGGCGTCGGCAAGTCCACCGATTTCCTCGGCGGAGGCCGCCTGGATTGACGCGGCTAGCCTTTCCACGCGCAAAAATCACCCCCCCTTCTCACCCCCTGCGTGGATGGGCATCCCGACGGCCGGCCCCTAAAATGACGAGCGTGTCGATGAAAACTGAAAAAGCACGCGCGGGAAAGGCGATTTGTGATGATTCCAACCGCGAGGAGGCCCTCATGAGAAAGACGCTGCGAACGTCGCTTTGGGGGCTCGCTCTCACTGCCCTTTTCTCCGCCTCCGCCCTGGCCCAGCCCATCAACATCTCCAACACCGTCGGCATCCCCTCGGTCAGCCCGCGCATCGCCGCGGACTCGCGGGGCAACGTCCACGCCGTCTGGGTGGAGCAGATCGGCGGCGCCACCGGCGACGTCGTCTATGCCAAGGGCACCCTGGCTTCGCTTCAGATCGACTCCGCGGTCAACCTGAGCAACAGCAACCGTGTCGTCTGCGAGTCGCTCGAGATGTGCTCCCTCGACGTCGACGCCCAGGATCGCGTCTACGTCGTCTGGGTCGAGCGCACACCCGGCCGGGTTCAGCTCCGGACCAACACGGCCGGCGTCTGGGACCAGGCCTTCACGGTCGACTCCGGCTCGGTCTACGACGCCCCCCGCATCGCCGTGACCCCCGGCGGCGACATCTTTATCATCTATTGGAACAACGAGGGCCACCTCTTCTCGCGGGCCCGGGTCGGCGGCGTCTGGGAGGAAGAGCGCGAGGTCGGCATCTGGGACCACCGCTCCAAGATGGCCGACATCGCCATCGGCGAGAACAAGGTCGGCGCCGCCTGGGTGGACCGCCCGACCCAGGACGCCCCGTACCGCACGGCCTACGCCGAGCGGTCCCGTTCCTACAACGCCGCCTGGAGCGACACCCGCATCGTCGCCCCCATGTCCGAGTCGCACCAGCACCCGGCCCTCGAGCTCGACTCGAGCGACGCGGCCCACATCTTCTGGACGACCGTCCTGGACGAGGGCTCGGGCACGCGCGTCGTCCATTACGTCCGGACCTCGGGCGGGGGCTTCACCTCGCCGGTCGCCATCTCCCAATCCGAGCTGTTGCACTATCCCTTCGTCACGGAGAGAAGCGGCGAGCTCTACGTCGTCTGGCAGGTGGGCGGATACGGCGGCGGCAGCTCCGTGGACTACAACATCCGCGGCACGGACGGCGCCTGGAGGGGTGCTGCCTCCGTCCCCCAGTCCTCGGGCTGCACCTACACCGACATGGCCGTGACCCAGGACCGGGGCATCGTCTTCTTCGTCTGGGACCGCTTCCTCGGCACCGCCAACGCCGAGATCTACGGCTGGGCCATGACCCAAGCCGCCGTCAACCCGAACATCCGGGTCGGCCGGGACAAGCTCGCCTTCGGCGCGGTCTTGAACGGGGTGGCCACATCCCCGCAGACCGTCCTGGTCGAGAACACGGGCTCGGGCGACCAGCGCTGGGCGGCGGCCGAGTCGACGTCCTGGCTTACGGTTACGCCTCTAACGGGAACCAAGAGCGGCACGATCCAGGTCTCGGTTGATAACGCCGGACTGTCCGCGGGCAGCTATCAGGGCCTCATCCAAGTCTCGGATCCGGACGCGCCGTCGTTTCTGCCCAAGACGATCACGGTCAACCTGACGGTCTACGCCTCCGCCGGCTCCACGGCCAATCCCTTCGGGGCCTTCGACACCCCGTTGACGGGCTCGACCGTCCGCTCCTCCATCGCCGTCACGGGCTGGGCGCTCGACGACATCGGCGTCGCCGGGGTGAAGATCTATCGGGATCCCGTCGGGGCCGAGCCCGCGGGAGCGCAGGTCTTCATCGGCGACGCGATCTTCGTCGAGGGGGCGCGCTCGGACGTGGAGATCCTGCACCCGAATTACCCCTTCAGCTCGCGGGCCGGCTGGGGCTACATGATGCTGACCAATTTCCTGCCCAACGGCGGCAACGGGACCTTCACGATTTATGCCAAGGCCACCGACAAGGAGGGCCGCACGGTGACCCTGGGCAGCAAGACGATCACCTGCGACAACGCCCATGCCGTCAAGCCTTTCGGCGCCATCGACCTCCCGGCTCAAGGCGAGACGGTCTCCGGCAGCGCCTACGTCAACGGCGGCTGGGCGCTGACGCCCCTGCCCAACAGCATCCCCACCGACGGCTCGACCATGGCCATCTGGGTGGACGGCGTCCTGGCCGGGCGGCCTTCCTACAACCACTATCGCCAGGATGTCGCCACACTTTTCCCCGGCTACATGAACTCCAACGGCGCAGTGGGAGTGTTCGACCTCGACACGACCAAGTATGCCAACGGCGTCCACACCATCGCCTGGAGTGTCGTCGACAACGCCGGGAACGAGGACGGCATCGGCAGCCGGTACTTCACGGTCTTGAACACCGGCGCTCTTGCCCATAGGGGTCAGGTCTCAAAATTTGACATTAGATGAGCTACAATCACTACGGGACATGTCGAGCCTACCCATTCATACGAGGCGAGGCTTTGATCGCAGCCTCCCGCCTGATAGGGTGCTTCCTTCCTCTGCCGTTTCGAATCAACCTGTCATCACCATCTCGGAGCTCGAGCGCCTTGAAATCCTCCTTTCCGACCGGCCTTTTCCGCCGACGTCGAGCGCCGCACGGCCGAGCGGGCCGGTCTCGCGATCCCGGGCCAAGCCGGCTCCGGCCGCGCCGGCTCCCGCTGGGAGGGCTACCTCGTCGTCGGCGAAGAGCTGCGGCCCCTGCCCATCGGCTCGAGCCTCGATGCCTCCGCCGGGATCTTCTCCTGGACCCCCGGCCCGGGCTTTCTGGGCGAGTACCGCCTGGCTTTCGTCGATCGCGAGAGCCGCACCCGCACCCACCTGAGGATCCGGATCGGGCCTTGAAGATCGTCCGCGCTCTTGCCTTCGCCCTGGCTCTCCTCTCCGTCCATGCCGTCCGCCGCCCCCTCTCCCCAGCAAAAGAAGATCTATATCGCCAACGACGATCACACGGACTACATGTGGACGACGGATGCCGCCGGCTTTCGGCAGGCCTTCCTCCAAATGCTGGACTATTACCTGGCCCTGGCCGAGTCGACCGCGGGCGAGCCGCCCGCCTACCAGAGCCGGTTCAACGCCGACGGCACCTTCTGGCTTCTGGAGTACGAGCGCAACAAGTCCGCCGCCGAGTTCGCGCGCCTGGTCAACCGCATCAAGAGCGGCCACATCGGCGTCCCGATCACCCTTCTGACCCTCTCCTACGGGGCCATGCCGGCCGAGGCGGTCCTGCGAAGCATGTATTACGCCGGGGAGCTGGAGCGGCGCTTCGGCCTGAGCTTCAAGCTGGCCGGGGCGCAGGAAAGCCAGACCCTGCCCTACGGCGTAGGCGCTCTCCTGGCCGGCGCCGGCGCGAAGTACCTGGCCAAGGGCATCTGCGGCTGCGCTTCGCGGTCCCCGACGCCTGGGACCGCCCGCACGACATGTACTGGTGGACCGGCCCCGACGGCAGCCGCCTTCTCGTCAAGTGGAACTCGATGCTCCGCGGCAACCCCTACGACATCGGCGGCTACGCCGAGGCCCGCTCCACCGCCGGCATCATCGACTATCTCGATACCGACGCCGGCTTCAAGGCCCGCCACCCGTTTAGCGTCATCGGGGCCTTCGGCTACGGCGGGGACGACCTGAAGACGTTCTACGATCAATTCCCCGTCATCGCCCGCCAGAAGACCAACGCCTCGTCGCCAGGTCATCGTCTCGAACCAGACGGACTTCTTCGAGGACTTCGAGGCCGCTCAAAGCGCGGGCCTGCCCTCCCTGGGCGTAAGCTTCGGCAACGAGTGGGACATCCTCGTCGCCTCGATGGCCGAGCTCTCCGGCCGCGTCAAGCGGGCCCTGGAGAAGCTGCGCGCCGCCGAGGCCATGGCCTCGCTGGTCAGCCTGAGGGATGCGGCCTTCATGCCCCCTCGTGCCGCCGCCCGCAAGAACGCCTGGATCGGGCTGGGCATGTATTTCGAGCACGACTGGACGGCCGACGGGCCCATCAGCCGGGATGCGCGTGCGGCCTGGCAGCGAGAGCAGGCCGCGAGCTTCGAGGGCTATGTCGACACCCTGCATACCGACGCCCGAGCCGCGCTGGCCCGGATGATCCGCAAGGAAGGCACGGCGACGCGCTTCTTCGTCTTCAACCCCCTTGGCTGGACGCGCACCGACGCGGCCGACTTCGCCTACGACGGCTCGGTGGAGATCCGGGTGATCGATTTGGCGACGGGCCAGGAGACGCCCTTCCAGATCGCCACGGTCGACGGCGTCCGGTGCCTGCGGATTTGGGCCAAGGACGTGCCCTCGGTCGGCTACAAGGTCTTCGAGATCCGGTCGGGCCTCGGTATCGCCTTCGACAGCCCGGTTACGGCTTCCGGCAGCGTACTGGAAAACGCGGCATACCGGGTCACGGTCGGCGCCAACGGAGCCATTACCGGAATCCTGGACAAGCTTCGGGGGAACCGCGAGATGGTCCGGACGATCGGCGGCCGGGCCATGAACGACCTGGGCCCGGGCGAGGGAATGGTGACCGTCGAGAACGAGGGCCCGGTCTCGGCCACCCTGAAGATCGTGTCATCGTCCCCGCCGGCCCACACGACGCGGATCACACTCTACCGCGACTCGGGGCGGATCGACATCCGCAACGAGATCACTCAGAACTTCTCCGCCACGACGACCTGGGGCTTCGGCATCAACGTCGATCAGCCCGGCTTCCGGCACGAGGAGGTCGGGGCCGTGATCAAGGCCGCGCTGGTCAGCCAGGGCGGCGCGTATTCCGACCGCGCCGCCCGCTACGATTGGCTGACGCTCAACCACTTTGTCGATTGCGGCGACGGCGCCGCCGGCCTGACCCTCTCGAACGGGGATTGCTACTTCATGAAGCTGGGCGACGAGCACCGCCAAAACGCTCGATGCAGCCACACCGCTCATCTCCGTATTAGCCGGCGGCCAGGTCGACGGGCCCGGGCTGGGCATCCCCAACCAGGGAGGCGACACCTCTTTTCTACAGCGCTTCGCCCTCCGGACCCGGGACGCCTACGATCCCGCGGCCGCCATGCGCTTCGCCCTGGAGCATCAGAATCCCTTTGTCGTCGCGGAGGTGGCAGGGGATAGGCCCACCTACCCGGCCAATGCCCTTTCTCTTTTGGGACGTGGACTCGCCCGACGTCCTCCTGTGGGCGGTCAAGCCGGCCGAGGATGATGCCGCCGGCGCCCTCGTAGTCCGCTCCTGGAACGTCGCGGCGGCCGGCCGCAATGTCCAGCTCACCCTCGGCGACGGGACCATCACGGCCGCCCAACGGACAAGCCACATCGAAACGCCCGGCGCGGCGCTCACGCCCAACGGCGCGAGCCTGGCTTTGTCCTTCGCTCCCGGCCAGTGGCTGACCTGCCGCCTCGAGGTGACGGGCGCGGGCGACGGCCTTCCGGTGATCGCACTCTCCAAGACGACGTTCCGCTTCGGGGCGGAGAGAAACGGTGTGCCGACGCAGGCCGGCACATCGACCGTCAGCAACTCGGGACAAGGGACCTTGGTCTGGGCCGCAGTCCCCTCCGACGACTGGCTCTCCGTTTCGCCCGCAAGCGGCACTGGCCACGGGCGTGCTGACGATCGCCATAGCCCGCACCGATATGGCTCCCGGCTCCTATGCGGGGACCGTAACGGTATCCGCCCCTTACGCCGTGAACTCTCCTCGAACAATTCAAATCAGCCTCCAGGTCCTGCCGGTCGGGGGCACGGCGGGCCCTTTTGGCCACTTTGACACACCGGCGGACGGTTCTTCCGTCTCGAGCAGCATCGCCGTCACGGGCTGGGCCCTGGACGACATCGAAGTCGACAGGCGTCAAGATCTACCGCGATCCCGTGGGCGCGGAGCCGGCGGGAGCCCGGGTCTTCATCGGGGACGCCGTCTTTGTCGAGGGATCGCGCCCCGACGTCGAGCTGGACTACCCCAATGCCCCTCTCAGCTCCCGCGCCGGCTGGGGCTATATGCTGCTGACGAACTTCCTGCCCAACGGCGGGAACGGGACATATACGCTCCATGCCTATGCGACCGACAGGGAGGGGCACGAGGTCCTGCTCGGCAGCAAGACGATCACCTGCGACAACGCCCATGCCGTCAAGCCCTTCGGGGCGATCGATCTACCGGCCCAGGGGGCGACGATCTCCGGGAGCGCCTATATCAACGGCGGCTGGGCCCTGACGCCACCGCCAAACAGCATTCCGACGGACGGCTCGACCATCTGGGTTTGGGTGGACGGCATCGCACTCGGGCACCCGTCCTATAACCACTATCGCGACGATATCGCAACGCTGTTCCCCGGCTACGCCAACTCCAACGGGGCGGTCGGCGTCTACACCCTGGATACGACGGCCTTCGCGAACGGCGTGCACACCATCGCCTGGAGTGTCGTCGACAATGCGGGGAATGAGGACGGCATCGGCAGCCGGTATTTCACGATCTTGAATACGGCCCTCTCCGAGGGAGGGGTCAGGTCTCAACATAAGACATTTGGGTCGACTTCCCTCTCGGAGGCAGGACGCGCAGCCTCGGGAATAGCCGGGCCTTTTCCGTCACTAAATGAGTTGCGATCGCTGCGAGACATGTCCAGCCTCCCCATATATACGCGGCGCGGCTTTGATCGGAGCCGGCCCCCAGATCGATTCTTGCATTCATCCGGTGGCCAAGGCCAAGCTACCGGCTCGAGTCCTGGGGAGAGATCTCTCCTGCGAATCCACGGGCTCGAGCGCCTTGAAATTCTCCTCGACGACCGTGCCTTTTCGGCCGATGCCGAGCGCCGCATGGCCGAGCAGGCCGGCCTCGCGCCGTCCCCACTCCCCCCGTCATCCCAAGTCTCGGCGGGGAATCTCGATTCATCTTCCGGCAAGCCCGCCCCCCGCTGGGAGGGCTATCTCGTCGTCGGCGACGAGCTGCGCCCCCTGCCCATCGGCTCGACCCTCGATTCCGTCCACCGGCATCTTCTCCTGGCTCCCCGGCCCGGCATTCCTGGGAGATTACCGCCTGGTGTTCGTAAACCGGACCTCAAAGATTCGCTTGTCCATAGCCATCCACATTCAGCCGTAGGGCCGTTTCTCAGCATAGTCGCTTGGGCTCACCGAACACGGCGTCCGTCACACCGGTAAGGTCGCGAAAGAACGTCGCGGCGTCTACAATGCGGACGTCACCGGCCGCCGCCGGCCGGTCAATCTCGGCGGAGACGACGAACTTGTTCTTCACGCCCAAGCGCTCGGCGAAATAGCGCAGGGACGGAGCGGGCCGAAATCCTTTATCTCCTGTGCCGCCTGGCGTCTCTCGCCTTTTACCTGATCGCGGTCTTTTTCATCTTTTTGACTTTAAGGCTTCTGGCCGGGCTCTTGCATATCCCCTTGATTCCCGGTTTGCTCCTGGTCGCGTTCCTGCCCCAGTTTGCGCTGACGGCGGCCTCGGTTGCTCCCGACGCCTTCGTGTTGGCCTTGGCGGCCGTCTTCTTCTGGGGGGCGGTCCGGATGATCAAGGACCGCGGTCCGGCCTGGCTTGTCCCGCTTCTCATCGCCTTGGCCGGGATCGGCTTCCTGTCCGACCGGTCGGCTTACTTCATGGGCGTGCTGCTGCTTGTGCTGCCGTTCTTCGTGGCCCGGCGGGACGGCGGCGGGCGCGTTCTATCCTGGTCCTTGCTGTCCCTCGTCGGGGGGGGCCTGCTTCTCTATGCCGCGGCGCTTCTTTTCCCGCCTGGCCCAGGGGCGCTATCTTTTCCCCTTGATCGCGCCGCTGGCCCTGATCGGCATCGTCGGGCTCCATACCTTGGGCGATCTCGTCCGTTCCGGCCGCGGCGGGCCAGTGGCCCTTGCTTCGGGTCTGGTTGTGGAGCTATTCTTATTCAGCTATGTCGTATGGGCTTGGATCGTGCCCAAGTTCAACCTCACGATCCAGGGGCGTTTTCCGGGATTATAAAGCCGATCGGGAGGGACCCTTGTCGAAGAAAATCCGCTGTTTGGGGACCTGTTTCGTCGTCGGCCCCCTTTCTTTCTTCTAGCGGCCATTTTGGGCCGATTTCTTGACTTCATGGGGGCGGCACCATAGATTGATTCCAGAGTTTATAAAGGGAAGAAGGGGAAGGGTATTCATAATGATAAAAATGCGATTTGTTAAGACACTGCTCTTATCGATGGCTTTAGTGGGAGGATACTTAATCCTTCAGGCACAGGATGGATCGAATTTGCCGCAGCGAGCGCCCACAAACCCGAATTTCATAAGTTTTATGGATGATTTTCAGTTCGGACGGCGGCAGATCACCACGGTTGACGGGATGCCCTTGGGTTACATACCGGCGCCGGTAAGCCAAATTGTTCCCGGAACCGTTCCGAATCTTGCGATCTCGGCGCAATCTCTACCGACTGCTTATGATTTACGGACGAGTGGGCGAGTCTCTCCGATCCGGGACCAGGCCAACTGCGGTTCCTGTTGGACGTTCGGAGCCTTGGCCTCCCTCGAATCCTTCCTCCTGCCCGGCGAGCCGCGGAATTTTGCCGAGCAACATCTCAATGAATACCATGGCTTTGACTGGGCCGAATGCGCCGGCGGCAACGCCAGTATCGCGACCGCTGTCCTGGTCCGCTGGTCGGACCCATTTAATGAAACCGATTATCCCTATCCCTACACCTTGCCGACGGTTCCGGTGAAACACGTTCAACAGGCTGTTTTCTGCCGGTGCGGGCAAATCCGCTCGATAATGACGCGATCAAGAACGCCATCATGGCCTCCGGCGCCGTGAATTTTGCTTTCTATTGGTCCGGCTATACAAACGTGGACGGCGCATACTGGAGCCAGACCAACAAATGCTATTATTACAATGGTAGTAGTTACTCCAACCACGAAATTGATTTTATCGGCTGGGACGACAACTTCGATAAAACCTTGTTCCGGTCAACCCCTGCCGGAAACGGCGCCTTCCTGTGCCGAAACAGCTGGGGCGCATCCTTTGGAGACAACGGCTACTTTTGGCTTTCCTACTACGACACGTCCATTGATGATGTTGTGTCTTTCAATAATGCCGAGTCGATCACGAATTACGGCGGAAAATACGACTACGATCCCTTCGGATGGGTCGACACATTTGGAGTCGGCGGCACCGTGTTCTGGGGAGCCAACATTTTCACAGCCACGGCGACGGAAAAAATCGCCGCAGTCGGCTTTTATCTGACCGATGTCAATGCCACGGCCGAAATTTATATTTATTCCAACGTGACGGCGGGGGCTCCGAGAAGCGGAACGCTGGCCTCAACCACGACCATCAGTAAGCCCTTGGCCGGGTATTACACCGTTCCTCTTACGACACCCGTCTCGGTGACACAGGGACAGAACTTTTCAGTCGTCATCAAATTCACGAACAATTCATACGTCTATCCGAATGCCGTCGAGCGTTACTGGTCAGGCTATAGCTCTGCCGCAACCAACGCGGCGGGCCAAAGCTTTTATAGCGCGGCGGGAACGACTTGGTTTGATTGGGCTTCTTATAGCAGCAACACATATAAGATCAACAACTGTATTAAGGCCTATACCCAAACGGTCGCCCCCGAGATCAACCTCAAGCAAGGAACGACCGATATCCCCACGGGCGGGACGTATGGCTTCGGCTCGAAAGTCGTCGGGACCGACACCGACACGGTCTTCACGATCGAGAACACCGGGACGGCCGCTCTGACCCTGACCGGTCTGCCCTGGCGATCGGGGGCACGAACGCGGACCAGTTCGCGGTCACCGTCGCAGCCCGTCTCGCCGGTGGCGGCGGCGGGGAGCACCAGCTTCACCGTCCGCTTCCATCCGACTTCGGACGGGGACAAAGCGGCCCAGATCTCGATCGCGAGCAACGACGGCGACGAGAATCCCTATGTGCTCAACCTGACCGGAACCGGATCGCGGTCCCGGCGGGGACTCTCACGCGTCACTTCTCCCAACGGGGGCGAGAGCTGGATGGGCGGGATCGTCCCACAACATCACCTGGACCTCCACGGGCACCGTCCCCAACGTCAAGCTCGAATACTCCGCCGACAACGGCGCAAGCTGGACGACGGCCATCGCCTCGACGACGAACGACGGCAGCGAGCCCTGGACCTTGCCCTCGGCACCGTCCACCCAGTGCCTGGTCCGGGCGAGCGATGCTTCGAACGCTTCCATCTTCGACGTCAGCGACGCGGTCTTCACCATTATCGGCGACGGCACCGAGCCCAACGACGACTCGGCTTCCGCGTCCGTTTTGCCGATGGGGACGAGCGCGAAATGTCGTTTTCACCGAAGGGGACGTGGATTGGTATAAGTTCTTCGTCCCGGCCGATGACGCGGGCAAGGACTTGAAGGTCAACGTGCATGTCACTTCCCCCTATCCCAACCCTATTCCGGCGGGCTGGCGAAGCGATATCGATTTCGAGCTGCTCGACGGCGCCCTGGGCGTCCGGGGCATCATCATGGGCGGTTCCGACAACGAAACGCTGTATTTGCCGAACGTGGCCTCGGGCTGGTATTACATCGATATCACCTACTGCACGACCGTCTATGCCGATTCCGCCGATTATGCCCGATATTCCGTGACCTTGGAAACGGGCACGGGCTTCGGTCTCGGCTACCTCAGCGGCCGAGTGGTGGACGGCAACGGACAAGGTATCCCCCAAGTTTTTTTAACATTGACGCACAATCCCGACGATTGGAACACCAGCTTCCCGGCCATGACGGCCGGTCCCGGGGGAAATTTCACGCTCGCGTATCTGCCGGGGTCGTATGACCTGAACTTCGCGGGAAAAGCCGGCGGACGCCCGGAGGCCTGCGCGAATCAGGCCCCGATCAATGTGGTCGCCGAGTATTACAACGACAAGAAAAGCCTGTCCCAGGCCGACCATCTCAGCCTGGTCGCCGGACAGACGCAGAACCTGGGAGATGTGACGCTGGAGACCGGAGCGATCGTTTCGGGCCGGGTGACCGACAGCGGCGGAAATCCCCTGGCCAATCTCTTCGTGGGAAGCTATGACGCCCAGGGACTGACGGCCGGCAATTTGGCGCGCACGAACGCGAACGGGGAGTATTCGCTCAATGGCGTCCCAATCAGTGGGGCCAAGATCCGCTTCTGGGACAACCCCGTATGGCATGCCTACGAATACTATAATGACAAGCCCAACTTCGGCTCCGGCGACCTGCTGGCGACGCAAGCGGGGGTTGCGATCCCCGATATCGACGCCCAGCTGACGGCCGGCGGCTCGATTGCGGGGACCGTCAGCAACGGACAGGGAACGGGCCTGGCCATACAGGTCAAGCTGTACTCGGTCTTGGACGCCGCGTTCACCCGGACGAGCTTGATCGCGGATGCGCAGGGCGGTTACACGTTTGCCCATGTCAAACCGGGGGACTACAAGGTTTTCTTCAACGGGGCCGGGACGGCCTATGCCTCGGAGTGGTATGCCGACGCGACCACTTTCGCCACGGCCACGATCATCACCGTGACGGAAGGGAACCCGACGACGGGGATCAACGGCGTGCTGGCCGCTCCCGAGATCAACCTGAAGCAGGGGGCGACCGATATCGCCGCCGGCGGCACCTACGCCTTCGGATCGAAGGTCGTCGGAACCGATACCGACACCGTCTTTACGATCGAGAACACCGGGACGGACGCCCTGAACCTGACCGGACTGCCGTTACTGATCGGGGGGACGAACGCGGATCAGTTCGCGGTCACCGTCGCAGCCGGTTTCGCCGGTGGCGCCGGCGGGGAGCACCAGCTTCACCGTCCGCTTCCATCCGACTTCGGACGGGGACAAAGTGGCCCAGATCTCCATCGCGAGCAACGACGGCGACGAGAATCCCTATGTGCTCAACCTGACCGGAACCGGCGCGGTCCCGGCGGGGACTCTCACCGTCACTTCGCCCAACGGGGGGGAGAGCTGGATGGGTGGATCGGTCCATAATATCACCTGGACCTCCACGGGCACGGTCCCGAACGTCAAGCTCGAATACTCCGCCGACAACGGCGGAAGCTGGACGACGGCCATCGCCTCGACGGCGAACGACGGCAGCGAGCCCTGGACCTTGCCCTTCGCGCCGTCCACCCAGTACCTGGTCCGGGCGAGCGATGCTTCGAACGCTTCCATCTGCGACGTCAGCGACGCCGTCTTCACCATTATCGGCGACGGCACCGAGCCCAACGACGACTCGGCTTCCGCGTCCGTTTTGCCGATGGGGACGACCGAAAATCTCATTTTTACCGATGGGGACATCGATTGGCACAAGTTCTTCGTCCCGGCCGCCGAGGCGGGCAAGGACTTGAAGGTCAACGTGCGGGTGACCTCCCCCTATCCCGACCCCATACCCGAAGGCTGGCGAAGCGACCTCGACTTCGAGCTTCTCGACGAAACACTGAAAGTCAGGGGTGTGGTCATCAGCGGGTCCGACAACGAAACGCTGTATCTGCCGAACGTGACGTCGGGTTGGTATTATATTTGCATCGGCTACAGCTCGACCGTCTACGCCGATTCCACCGACTACGGCCGGTATGCCGTGACCTTGGAAGCGAACACGAATTTCGGACTCGGCTACATCAGCGGCCGGGTTGTGGACGGCGCCGGGCAGGGAGTTGAAGGCGTTTTTGCGGCCTTGTATACCTCTCCGGTTTTCATCCAAGCCGTCAGCTATCCGATCATGACCACCGGCGCGGGAGGAGCTTTTACCCTGGCTTTTATTCCCGGAACATATAATCTTTTCTTCACCGGGGATGAGGATTATTCCCAAAACCAGCCTGCCGTCAATGTGGTCAATGAATACTACCCGGACAAGAAAAGGCTGAGTGATGCCGAACCCGTCAGCTTCGCGGCCGGGCAGACGCTGGCCTTGGGTGATGTCGTGCTCGACATCGGAGCCATCGTTTCGGGGCGGGCGACCGATGTTGCCGAAGCCCCGTTGCCCTGGACTCTTATCGCCAGCTATGATCTGGATGGGATTTTTTATAATCGTGCCCGAACGGACGGCGATGGAAACTACACCATCTACGGCGTCCCTATCGGGGGAGCCAAAATACGATTCAGTCGAACGGGGTATGCCCTCGAGTTTTATAATGATAAGCCTTCGTATGGATCGGGCGATGTCTTGGCCACCCAATCAGGCGTCACCATCCCCAACATCCATGCCCAGTTGACCATTGGCGGTTCGATCTCGGGAACGGTGAGCAACGGACAGGGAACCGGCCTGACCGTTCCGGTTAGGCTCTACTCTGTCTTGGACGCCGCGTTTTCCAGAGCCGGTGTAACCTCCGTGACCGGCAGCGGCGCATATGTTTTTAACAACGTCAAGCCGGGCGATTATAAGGTCTTTTTCAACGCGGCGGGGACGGCCTATGCCTCGGAGTGGTATGCCGACGCGGCTTCGTTTGCCACGGCCACGATCATCACCGTGACGGAAGGGAACCCGACGACGGGGATCAACGGCGTGCTGGCCGCTCCCGAGATCAACCTGAAGCAGGGGGCGACCGATATCGCCACCGGCGGAACCTACGCCTTCGGATCGAAGGTCGTCGGAACGGATACCGACACCGTCTTTACGATCGAGAACACCGGGACGGACGCCTTGAACCTGACCGGACTGCCCTTGGTGATCGGGGGGACGAACGCGGATCAGTTCGCGGTCACCGTCCAGCCCGTTTCACCGGTGGCGGCGGCGGGGAGCACCAGCTTCACCGTCCGCTTCCATCCGACTTCGGACGGGGACAAAGCGGCCCAGATCTCTATTGCGAGCAACGACGGCGACGAGCATCCCTATGTGCTCAACCTGACCGGAACCGGGGCTGTCCCGCCGGCGACGCTCACTGTCACTTCGCCCAACGGCGGGGAGAGTCTGGATGGGCGGGTCGGCCCACGACATCACCTGGACCTCCACGGGCACGGTCCCGAACGTCAAGCTCGAATACTCCGCCGACAACGGCGGAAGCTGGACGACGGTCATCGCCTCGACGGCGAACGACGGCAGCGAGCCCTGGACCTTGCCCTTCGGCGCCGTCCACCCAGTGCCTGGTCCGGGCGAGCGATGCTTCGAACGCTTCCATCTTCGACGTCAGCAACGCCGTCTTCACCATTATCGGCGACGGCACCGAGCCCAACGACGACTCGGCTTCCGCGTCCGTTCTGCCGATGGGGACGACCGGAAATCTCATTTTCACCGAAGGGGACGTGGATTGGTATAAGTTCTTCGTCCCGGCCGCCGATGCGGGCAAGGACTTGAAGGTCAACGTGCGGGTGACCTCCCCGTATCCCAACCCTATACCCGCGGGCTGGCGAAGCGACATCGATTTCGAGCTGCTCGACGGCGCCCTGGCGGTCCGGGGCCTCGTCATCAGCGGTTCCGACAACGAAACGCTGTATTTGCCGAACGTGGCCTCGGGCTGGTATTACATCGATATCACTGGTTGCTCGACTGTCTACGCCGATTCCACCGACTACGCCCGCTACAGCATCACTCTGGAGACGAGCACGAGCTTCGGCCTCAGCTACCTCACGGGCCGGTTGGTGGACGGCAATGGACAGGGGATTCCCCAAGTCTTTTTGACCTTGCACCACAATCCCTACGACTGGAATACCAGCTTCCCGGCCATGACGGCCGGTCCCGGGGGGAACTTCACCTTGGCGTACCTGCCGGGGTTGTATGATCTGAACTTTGCGGGGAAGGCCTGCGGACGCACGGACGGCTGCCGCAACCAGGCACCGATCAATGTGGTTGCGGAGTATTACAACGACAAGAAAAGCCTTTCGCAGTCCGATCATCTCACCCTGGTTGCCGGACAGACGCAGAACCTGGGAGACGTGACCCTGGAGACCGGAGCGATCATTACGGGGCGGGTGACCAATGACGGCGGAAATCCCCTGTTCAATATCTTCGTGGGAAGCTATGACGCGCAAGGACTGACGGCCGATAATATGGCGCTCACGAACGCGAACGGGGAGTATTCGCTCAACGGAGTCCCGACCGGCGGGGCCAAGATCCGCTTTTGGAGAAGCGGCCTTGCCTCCGAATATTATGACGACAAGCCGTCCTTCGGTTCGGGCGAACTGTTGGCGACCCAAGTGGGGGTTACGATCCCCAATATCGATGCCCAGCTGACTAGCGGCGGGATGGTCTCGGGGAACGTCAGCAACGGACAGGGGACCGGCCTGACCGTCCCGGTAAGGCTCTTCTCGGTCTTGGATGCAACATTCGCTCGAACGACCGTTACCCCGGATGCCCTGGGCAACTTCAATTTCTTCAACGTCAAACCGGGCGATTATAAGGTCTTTTTCAACGCGGCTGGGACGGCCTATGCCTCGGAGTGGTATACCGACGCGGCTTCGTTTGCCACGGCTACGACGATCACGGTGACGGAGGGGAACGAGACGACGGGGATCAACGGCGTGCTGGCCGCTCCCGAGATCAACCTGAAGCAGGGTGCGATCGACATCGCCGCCGGCGGGACTTACGCCTTCGGCTCGAAGGTCGTCGGGACGGATACCGACACCGTCTTTACGATCGAGAACACCGGGACGGACGCCCTGACGCTGACCGGATTGCCGCTGGTGATCGGGGGGGCGAACGCGGATCAGTTCGCGGTCACCGTCCAGCCGGTTTCGCCGGTGGCGCCGGCGGGGAGCACGAGCTTCACCGTCCGCTTCCATCCGACCTCGACCGGAGCGAAGACCGCCGTGGTCTCGATCGCGAACAACGACGGCGACGAAAATCCTTATGTGCTCAACCTGACCGGAACCGGCGCCGTCCCGGCGGGGACGCTCACGGTCACCTCGCCCAACGGGGGCGAGATCTGGACGGAAGGGTCGGTCCGCGCCATCACCTGGACCTCAACGGGGACCGTCCCCAACGTCAAGCTCGAATACTCCGCGAACAACGGGGCCGACTGGACGACGGCCGTAGCCTCGACGGCGAATGACGGCAGCGAGCCCTGGACCCTGCCCTTCGCGCCGTCCCCCCAGTGCCTGGTCCGGGCAAGCGATGCCTCGAATGACTTGATCTTCGACGTCAGCAACGCGGTCTTCACGATCCTCGGTGACGGCACCGAGCCCAACGACGATTCGTCGACGGCGGGAATCCTATCGATGGGGACGACCGGGAACCTCATTTTCACCGAAGGGGACACTGACTGGTACAAGTTCTTCGTCCCGGCCGCCGAGGCGGGCAAGGACCTGAAGGTCAACGTGCATGTCACTTCCCCCTATCCCAACCCTATTCCGGCGGGCTGGCGAAGCGATATCGATTTCGAGCTGCTCGACGGCGCCCTGGGCGTCCGGGGCATCATCATGGGCGGTTCCGACAACGAAACGCTGTATTTGCCGAACGTGGCCTCGGGCTGGTATTACATCGATATCACCTACTGCACGACCGTCTATGCCGATTCCGCCGATTATGCCCGATATTCCGTGACCTTGGAAACGGGCACGGGCTTCGGTCTCGGCTACCTCAGCGGCCGAGTGGTGGACGGCAACGGACAAGGTATCCCCCAAGTTTTTTTAACATTGACGCACAATCCCGACGATTGGAACACCAGCTTCCCGGCCATGACGGCCGGTCCCGGGGGAAATTTTACGCTCGCGTATCTGCCGGGGTCGTATGACCTGAACTTCGCGGGAAAAGCCGGCGGACGCCCGGAGGCCTGCGCGAATCAGGCCCCGATCAATGTGGTCGCCGAGTATTACAACGACAAGAAAAGCCTGTCCCAGGCCGACCATCTCAGCCTGGTCGCCGGACAGACGCAGAACCTGGGAGATGTGACGCTGGAGACCGGAGCGATCGTTACGGGCCGGGTGACCGACAGCGGCGGAAATCCCCTGGCCAATCTCTTCGTGGGAAGCTATGACGCCCAGGGACTGACGGCCGGCAATTTGGCGCGCACGAACGCGAACGGGGAGTATTCGCTCAATGGCGTCCCAATCAGTGGGGCCAAGATCCGCTTCTGGGACAACCCCGTATGGCATGCCTACGAATACTATAATGACAAGCCCAACTTCGGCTCCGGCGACCTGCTGGCGACGCAAGCGGGGGTTGCGAT
This sequence comes from Candidatus Aminicenantota bacterium, assembly GCA_963803915.1. Lineage (GTDB taxonomy): Bacteria > Acidobacteriota > Aminicenantia > Aminicenantales > UBA4085 > UBA4085. The sequence continues at coordinate 349,255 of CAWDOL010000008.1, forward strand.
CCCCGATATCGACGCCCAGCTGACGGCCGGCGGCTCGATTGCGGGGACCGTCAGCAACGGACAGGGAACGGGCCTGGCCATACAGGTCAAGCTGTACTCGGTCTTGGACGCCGCGTTCACCCGGACGAGCTTGATCGCGGATGCGCAGGGCGGTTACACGTTTGCCCATGTCAAACCGGGGGACTACAAGGTTTTCTTCAACGGGGCCGGGACGGCCTATGCCTCGGAGTGGTATGCCGACGCGACCACTTTCGCCACGGCCACGATCATCACCGTGACGGAAGGGAACCCGACGACGGGGATCAACGGCGTGCTGGCCGCTCCCGAGATCAACCTGAAGCAGGGGGCGACCGATATCGCCGCCGGCGGGACCTACGCCTTCGGATCGAAGGTCATCGGTACGGATACCGACACCGTCTTTACGATCGAGAACACCGGGACGGACGCCCTGAACCTGACCGGACTGCCCTTACTGATCGGGGGGGCGAACGCGGATCAGTTCGCGGTCACCGCGCAGCCCGTCTCGCCGGTGGCGCCGGCGGGGAGCACCAGCTTCACCGTCCGCTTCCATCCGACTTCGGACGGGGACAAAGCGGCCCAGATCTCGATCGCGAGCAACGACGGCGACGAGAATCCCTATGTGCTCAACCTGACCGGAACCGGGGCTGTCCCGCCGGCGACGCTCACCGTCACCTCGCCCAACGGGGGCGAGAGCTGGGTTGTCGGGTCGAGCCATGCCATCACCTGGACGTCGACGGGAACCATCGCCAACGTCAAGATCGAGTTTTCGACGAACCCGGGCGCGGACTGGACGACGGTCGTCGCTTCCACGTCCAACACCGGGACGTATCCGTGGAACGTACCCAATACGCCGGCCACGACGTGTCTGGTTCGGATCAGCGAGGCCGGAAATGCCGCGATCAACGACGTCAGCAACTCCGTTTTCACCATCACCTCGAGTGCCATCGTCAAGGAGAACCTGCTCGGGACCTGGGACGGCCAGGGGGTGTACTACCGGAGCTCCGACTCGGGGCTCTGGACCATCCTGTCGACCGCGGCGGATCTGATCGCCTGCGGCGATCTCTACGGCGACGGCATCGACGACCTGATCGGCATCTGGTCGGGCCAGGCCGGAGTGTGGGTCAAAGACTCGGCCAACGGCACCTGGACCTATCTCGGCAGCACGCCGCAGCACATCGCGGCCGGGGACATGAACGGGGACGGCCGGACCGATCTCCTCGGGACGTGGGACGGGCAGGGCGTCTTCTATCGGGATGCGGCGGGCAATTGGACGATGATGGCCACGGCGGCCAGCCTGATCACGACCGGGGACCTGGACGGCGACGGCACGGATGACCTGGTCGGGATCTGGCCGAGCCAGGCCGGGGTGTGGGCCAAAATGTCGCTGTCGGACACTTGGAGCTATCTCGGGACCGCACCGCGGGACATGGCGACGGGGGACATGAACGGCGACGGACGGGTGGATTTGATCGGGACCTGGGACGGGCAGGGCGTCTATTACAAGGACTCGCTCACGGGGACCTGGGTCATGATGGCCACGCCCGCGGATCAGATCGCGGCGGGAGATTTGGACGGGGACGGGACGGACGACCTGATCGGGATCTGGGCCGGGCAGGCCGGGGTGTGGGTGAAGTATTCCGCAGACCAGACCTGGGCTTACATCGGATCGTCGGCGCGGGATATCGCGGCCGGGAAGATGGCGGGAGGGGCCTGGAGCGCGGGGATCAACGCGCTGTTGAGCCTGGAGGCGCCGATGGGCGGGAATCCCGACCGGCCGGGGACGGGAAGCTGGCGCGACGAATCGGCCCAAGGGCCCGGCGGCGCGTCCTTCCTGTATCAATCCGAGTCGAATCTCATACCTGTTGATGTGAGTAAGCAGAAAAGCCGTTTACCCGGTCCGGGTGAACAGGGATTTGTTTCTATCCGACAGAAGAACCTCATACCGGGTTCAAATCACAAGGGTCCCCTATCTCCGCAAAAATAAACGCGGCAAATCGCGTCCGTCACACCGGTAAAGTCGCAAAGAACATCGCGGCGTCTACAATGCGCACGTCGCCGACCCCCGCCGGCCGGTCACACTCGGCGGAGACGACGAACTTGTTCTTCACACCCAAGCGCTCGGCGAAATAGCGTAGGGCCGGGTCGAGCCCTCCCGCGCCAAGCTTGGCTTCGACCAGCATCCACGGAAACCCGCTCTTGGTGAGTAAGAAGTCGACCTCCCGCCTCTCTTTGTCCCGGACGTAGTGCAGGCCGAGCGGCTCGAGCCCGAAATCCCGGCTGAAATCGCACCATTTCAGGAGGTGATTGGCCTCGCCAAAAACGTTTAGAGTTAAGACCTGCCCCCCCTAAGGCGACGATGGGGGAGGACCTGCTGTTTTGCGCGTCCCTTTTGAACTTAATGTCCGGATTTTGATTAATCGTATGCTTTCAGATATAGTAATTTCCGACTGGTCGGAATAAGGGGAACTTATGTGCGTGACGGAAACTCCATTGTCATTTTGTGACGGGTGATAAGGGCGGCTTTTTATTGAAGATCTCAGCCCGGCAAAGGACAAGAAAAAGGCCGGGAGGCGGTGTTGGGAAAAGATTGAATGGAGGGGGCCGTTATGAAATCCGTGAAAATCGCATTGATTTTGGTCCTTCTGCCGGCCTGTAATCTGGCTTTATCGGCAGCCATCCCGGCCGCGGAGCGGCAGGCGTTGATCGATCTCTATAACTCGACCAACGGTGATGTTTGGACCAACAAAACGGGCTGGAAAACCCCGCCGCTGCACACCGATGGATTCGCCTTGCCCGGGACTGAAAACACTTGGTTTGGGATTACCGCCGATACCGGCAACACGACGGTCACGCGCATCTCGATGGGAAAAAACAATCTGGTAGGAACCCTTCCGGTCAGCCTTGGCAACCTGAATCATCTGCAAGACATCACTCTTCATTCCAACCAGCTGTCGGGGAGCATTCCCGTCGAATTCGGCAACCTGAGCGCGCTCCAGGAGCTCCTCCTTTGGGGCAACAATCTTGTCGGCGGTATTCCGACTGAGTTAGGAGCCCTTGGAAATCTGCGTCGAATATGGCTCTATGACAACCAGCTCTCGGGCAGCATCCCGGTCAGTTTGGGAAGCTTGAGCAATCTGTATAGTCTTTGTCTTGAACGCAATCAGCTTTCCGGCAGCATCCCGGCCCAACTCGGCAATTTGAGTCAGTTGTTAGCGCTTTATCTTGATTCCAACCAGCTGACGGGGAGCATCCCGGCGGAACTCGGCAATCTCGGCAGTCTTCTATACCTGAGCCTCCCTTCCAACCAGTTGACGGGAAGTATTCCCACGGAACTCGGCAATCTGAGCAACCTGACGACGCTTTCTCTTTTTCTCAACCAGCTCACGGGAAACATCCCGGAAAGTCTTGGTCTTCTGAATAAGCTTGTATTCGTTGATCTCGGAGGCAATAAGCTTTCGGGGAGCATCCCCGTGGAGATAGGCAATTTAATCAACCTCCAGGAGCTTTATCTCTATTCCAACCAGCTCTCGGGGAGTTTCCCAACCTCCCTGACCAATCTCACTAAATTAATTTCCGCCCATACGGATTTCGGCTACAATGCTCTCCACGCTTCCGATCCCGCGTTGATCACCTTTCTCAATTCCAAAGATGCCGATTGGGCCGCCACCCAAACGATCGCCCCAACGAATGTGACGGCGGTCTCCGGCAGCTCAACGTCGGTCAATGTCTCGTGGACGCCCATACCCTACACTGGCGACATGGGAGGATACCGGGTCTTTGTCTCCACTACGCTTGGCGGGCCGTATGATTTTTTTGCCCAGACCACAACCAAGCTCTCTTCTTCTCAATTGGTCACTGGCCTGACGCCGGGAACCCCCTACTATTTCGTCGTCCAATCCAGGACCGACGCCCACACTTTCGATCCAAGCCCCCAAAATAACAACCAAAATATACTGGACAGCGAGAACAGCTCGGAAGCGACGGCGACGACCGCTTCTGGCGCGCCGGAGATCAACTTGAAGCAAGGGACCACGGATATTGCTACGGGCGGGATGTATGGATTCGGCACGAAAGCCATCGGAACCGATACCGATGCGGTCTTTGCCATTCAAAATATAGGGAACGCCGATCTGACGTTGACCGGACTTCCGCTCATCATCATCGGCACCGATGCGGATCAGTTCTCAATCACGGTCCAGCCTATGTCACCGGTCGCACCGGCGGGGAGTCGAAACTTCAGCGTCCGCTTCCACCCAACCGGAGCTGGGGCAAAAACGGCCCAGATCTCAATCGCGAATAACGATTTCGATGAAAATCCCTATATCATCGACCTGACCGGTTCGGGAAGTGACTCTTCAATTAACCCCGGAGATCTATATGCCGTCGACACCGTTGTCGGCAATCTTCGCTATATCCCATCTGGGACCTTTACCCAGGGTTCACCCAGCAGTGAAGTGGGAAGGTTCGGCAATGAAACCCAGTTCAGACATGTTTTAACCTTGAACCTGGCAGTGATGGAGACGGAAGTCACGCGACAGATGTGGGCCGATCTGAAGTCGGCGCAGCCATCATTGCCTGTTGATCCGTCCAATAATGAAATTAGCCCGGGACTGTCCTATCCAGTACAGTTTGTATCATGGTACGAAGCCGTGCTCTTTGCCAACCTTCTCTCTCTTCAGGAAGGCTTTGAGCGGTGTTACTATACCGATGCAGAATTCGCTACCCCTATCACGGCCGCCAATTACAACACAGGGCCGTTTTATTGCAATTTTTCGGCTAATGGTTTTCGACTGCCGACAGAAGGAGAGTGGGAATACTTTACCCGGGCGGGAACTACGACCCCCTTCTCGATCGATGAACCCTTGTTCAATTCTAGTACATCCAACTCCTGCATACCGAATGCGTTGCCTTCCCTTGAAAGCGTGGCTTGGTTTTGTGCTAATTCTGCTTCACAGTTACATCCAGTGGGCATGAAGCTTGGCAATCCTTGGAATATGCGAGATGTCCACGGCAATAGCGATGAGTGGTGCTGGGATATCTTTGGGCCGTATCCAACAGAAAGCGTGATCGATTATAGAGGCCTCGCGAATGGTTCGTCCCGAGCGCTTCGGGGCGGCAGGTGGCGCGACGAACCATACTTCTCACGTTCGGCTTATCGGTTCAATTCCGGTCCAGGCGAGGCTTACGATGGCCTCGGTTTCCGCCTCTTGCGGGCGTTGCCTTCGGGGCTTGGGACGCTGAGCCTTGTTTTCCCTAACGGCGGCGAAAGCCTGCCCATCGGCACAAATCAGAACATCACTTGGACTTCGACTGGGACGATCGCCAACGTACGGATCGAGTATTCGACAAACAACGGTTCCGCCTGGAGCGACATCATTGCCTCTACCGCCAACGACGGCATCTACCCATGGCCGATCCCCAATACAGCTTCAAACCAATGTTTGGTTCGGGTAAGCGATGCCGTAAACGCTGCCGTCAATGATGCAAGCAATGCGATTTTTTCCATTAATGTCAGTTCCACGATCACTGTTAATTCCCCAAACGGGGGCGAGAGCTGGATGGGCGGATCGGTCCATAATATCACCTGGAATTCGTCGGGGACTGTTGGGAACGTCAAGCTCGAGTACTCCACGAACAACGGGGCGAACTGGACGACGATCATCGTCTCGACGACGAATGACGGCACGGAACCCTGGACCTTGCCCTTTACGCCCTCGAGTCAATATCTGGTCCGGGTGAGCGATGCCGGGAACGCGGCGATCTTTGACGACAGCAATGCCGCATTCACAGTCATCGGCGACGGGACGGAGCCGAATAACGATTCGGCCTCGGCAGCAATCCTGCCGCTGGGCACGACCGGGGATCTTATGTTCACCGTGGGGGATATCGATTGGTACAAGTTCTTCGTCCCGGCTTCCGAGGCGGGGAAGGATCTGAAGGTTAATGTACGGGTGACCTCTCCGTATCCGAATCCGTTGCCGGCCGGATGGCGGAGCGATCTGGATTTCGATTTGCTCGATGGCGCCTTAAACGTACGCGGGATCGCCATCAGCGGTTCCGATAATGAAACTCTGTATCTGCCGAATGTGGCCTCGGGCTGGTACTACATCGATATCCCTTATTGCACGACCGTTTACGCCGATTCCACCGACTATGCCCGCTATTCCGTGAGCTTGGAGACGGGCACGAATTTCGGCCTTGGCTACCTCAGCGGCCGGGTAGTAGACGGTCTTGGCCAGGGGATCGAAAATGTCTTTGTGAGGATGTATACGTCCCCGAATTTTGTCTGGGATGCGAGTTTTCCGACGATGACCACAGGCCCGGGAGGAGTCTTTTGTCTGGCTTATGAGCCGGGAACCTATGCCCTTTACTTCACAGGGGATGGGACCATTTCGGAGAACCAGCCCGCCGTTAACATCGTCGATGAATATTACCGGGACAAGAAAACGCTGGGTACGGCCGACCTTCTCAGCTTGGCCAATGGGCAGACGCTGAACCTGGGCGATGTCGCGCTCGATATCGGGGCGATCGTTACAGGCCGGGTGACTAATTCTTCCGGGACTGCGTTGGCCAATGTGTTCGTGTACGGATATGATTCGGAAGGGAGATACTGCAGTTCAGTTCGTACGGACGGCAGCGGGAATTATTCCCTCTCGCGCGTCCCGGTCGGGGGTGCCAAGTTAAGTTTTAGTCGAAGCGGTTATGCCTTCGAATATTACAATGATCGCCCCTCTTTCGGATCGGGCGATCTCTTAGCGACCCAATCGGGGGGCACGATCCCCAATATCGATGCCCAGCCGACCAACGGCGGGATGATCTCGGGGAACGTCAGCAACGGACAGGGAACGGGCCTGACCGTCCCGGTAAAGCTTTTCTCGGTCCTGGACGCGACGTACTCCAGAGCGACCGCTACCCCGGACGCTTTGGGCAACTACAACTTATACAACGTCAAGCCCGGCGACTATAAAGTCTTATTCAACGCGGCCGGGACGGCCTATGCCTCGGAGTGGTATACCGACGCGGCCTCGTTCGCCACGGCCACGACGATCACGGTTACGGAAGGGAACGCGACGACGGGGATCAACGGCGTGCTGGCCGCGCCCGAGATCAACCTGAAGCAGGAGCAACCGACATCGCGGCCGGCGGGACCTACGCCTTCGGATCAAAGGTCGTCGGAACCGATACCGACACCGTCTTTACGATTGAGAACACGGGGACGGACGCCTTGAACCTGACCGGGCTGCCCTTGACGATCGGGGCGAACGCGGACCAGTTCTCAGTATCGGTTCAGCCCGTTTCGCCGGTGGCGGCCGCGGGAAACGCGACCTTCAACGTCCGATTCCATCCAACGACGGTGGGAGAGAAGACCGCCGCGGTTTCGATCGCCAACGATGATGGCGATGAAAATCCCTATATTCTTAACCTGACCGGCATGGGAGTCGTTCCCGCGGGGACACTCACGGTGACGGCGCCCAACGGCGGAGAAATCTGGGGCACGGGCTCGTCTCATGACGTGACGTGGACGACGACGGGAACGATCGCCAACGTCAAGATCGAATACTCAACGAATAGCGGAACGAGCTGGACAACGATCATCGCCTCGACGCCGAACGACGGCGTTCATTCTTGGATCTTGCCGGCGGTTGTCTCGGCCAATTGCCTGGTCCGCGTCAGCGAAGCCGTATCGGGAACGCCCTCGGATATCAGCAACGCGGTGTTTGCGATCACCAATGCCATCCCGGCCGCGGAACGTCAGGCCTTGATCGATTTGTTTAATTCGACGAATGGGGCAAGCTGGAAGAACAGTACCAATTGGCTGGGCGTGGCAGGCACCGAAAAAACCTGGTTCGGTGTGACTACCGATGCCGGAAATACGACCGTCCTGAGGCTGGAGCTGCAAGACAATAATCTGGTTGGGACTGTCCCGGCCAGCCTCGGCAATCTAAGCAATTTGACAAAGCTTTATTTCTCGACTAACGGGCTGATAGGGAGCATCCCAGCGGAATTCGGCAATCTGAGCAAGCTGGTGGAACTTCATCTCTTTAGGAACCAGCTCACGGGGAGTATCCCTGCTAGCCTCGGCAATCTGAGCCAGATGAAAGACCTTATCCTTTTTTCCAACCAGCTTGCCGGGAGCATCCCCGCAACATTCGGCAATCTCGGCCTCCTCGATAGGCTGTGGCTCGATTCTAACCGGCTGACGGGGAGCATCCCGCCGGAGCTCGGTAATCTGAGTAAGCTGACAAGCCTTAAGCTTCACACCAACCAGCTTACAGGAATCATCCCAGCGGAGCTCGGGCGGCTGACGAATCTGACGCTCATTAATCTTTTTAGTAATCAGTTAACGGGGAGCATTCCGCCGGAGCTTGGCAACCTGAGCAATCTGCAATACCTAAGCCTCTGGTCCAACCAGCTGACGGGGAGCATTCCGACGGAACTCGCCAAACTGAGCAATCTGGTGGAGCTTTACCTCCCATACAATCAGTTCACGGGGGGCATCCCGAAAGAACTCGGCAATCTGAGCAAGCTGCAAGCGCTTTATCTTTGTTCCAACCAGTTAACGGGAAGCATTCCAGCGGAACTCGGCAATCTGAGCAACCTGCAAGCTCTATTTCTCTACTCCAATCAACTCACGGGGAGCATTCCTGCCAGCCTCGGCAATCTGAGCCAGTTGACACTTCTTTATCTCCATTCCAATCAGCTGACGGGAAGCATTCCACCGGAGCTTGGCAATCTCAGCGCCCTGGAAAGGCTTTATCTTGACTACAACCAGCTCACGGGGAACATTCCAACGGAACTCGGCACTCTGAGCAATCTGCAATATCTTCGGCTCCGTTCCAACCAGCTTACGGGGAGTATTCCTTCCAGCCTCGGCGATTTGAGCAATCTGGTAGAACTTGGTCTTCATTCCAACCAGCTCACGGGGAGTATTCCTTCCAGCCTCGGCAATCTGAGCCAGCTGAAAGACCTAATACTCTTTTCTAACCAATTAACGGGGAGCATTCCAGCGCAAATCGGCAATCTCAGCAGCCTAATCAGGCTTTGGCTTGATTCGAACCAATTAACGGGGAGTATCCCTGCCAGCCTCGGCAATTTGAGCAATCTGACGAGTATAGATATCGGGTATAACGCCCTTCACACATCAGATGCCGGACTTATCACTTTCCTGAATTCAATGGACCCTGATTGGGCTGCCACTCAAACCATCGCTCCAATCGGAGTTTCAGCTGTCACGGCCGGGCCGACTTCCGTTAGTATCTCTTGGACGCCTATCGCTTATACCGGTGATGGCGGCGGCTACCGTGTCTTCTATGCGACCGTTGCGGGCGGGCCATACAATTTCTACGCGCAGACCGCGGATAAAAGCGCGTCGTCGCAGCTTGTAACCGGCCTCACACCCGGCACCCCGTACTATTTCGTGGTCCAGACCCGCACCGATGCCCATACCGGAAACCAGAATGTGGTGGACAGCGAGAACAGCGATGAAACCTCGGCCACGCCGATGATTCCGGATGCAATTCTCATCACCACGCCCCTGGGAGGCGAAAGCTGGATTGTCGGTTCAAGCCATAATATTTCCTGGACGACGACGGGGACGGTCGCCAACGTCAAGATCGAGTACTCGACCGACAGCGGCACAAGCTGGACGACGATCATCGCTTCGATGGCGAATACGGGAACCTACCCCTGGACGGTGCCGGGGACGGTCTCCTCAACCTGTTTGGTGAGGGTCGGCGAATCCGCAACCGGGATACCGGCCGATGTGTGTGATGCCGTATTTTCCATTATTCCGTTGACAATTTCCGGGACGGTGACCTCGGGAGGAACGGCCCTTCCGAACGTCGTGATGAGCGGATTGCCAGGAAATCCGGTGACCAGTGCATCGGGGGCCTATTCCTCGATAGTGGCTTACGGCTGGACGGGAACGGTGACGCCGACGCTGGCGGGCTATACATTCATTCCGGCCGCGCGTTCCTATACGAACGTCACGACAAATCAGACGGGGCAAGATTACTCGGCCTCGGTTGCAAATATCCCGGCTTTGGAGCGAGCGGCCCTAATCGGCCTTTATATCTCGACCAATGGAGATGCTTGGAGCAATAAAACAGGCTGGAAGACGGCACCGTTGGACTCCGATGGTTTTGCTATGCCGGGCACGGAAAACACTTGGTATGGCGTCACCACGAACCCCGGCCATACGTTCCTCCTGGCGATCAACCTTCCGCAAAATAATTTGACGGGAACTCTCCCGGCCGGCCTCGGCAATCTGAGAAATCTCCAAACCCTGAATCTCCATTCCAACCAGCTGACGGGGAGCATTCCGTTAGAACTCGGCTATATGAACGACCTCGTGGATCTCAGGCTCCATTCCAACCAACTGACGGGGAGCATCCCGTGGCAACTCGGCAATCTGAGCAAGCTGGCGAACCTTTGGCTCTCAAGCAATCAGCTGACGGGAAGCATTCCGGCGGAACTTGGCAATCTGAGCTGGCTGCAATACCTCAATCTCCAGTCCAACCAATTAACGGGGAGCATTCCCTCCAGCTTCGCAAATTTACAAAGTCTGATATTTGTTTATCTCCATTCCAATAAACTATCAGGAAGCATTCCGACTTCCCTGACCAACCTTCCGCAATTGGATCCCACGAATACAAATATCGGATATAACGCCCTGTATACTTCGGATGCCGGGCTCATAGCCTTCCTGAATTCCAAGGATCCTGATTGGGCCGCCACCCAAACCATCGCGCCAACGGGGATTTCCGCGGTTCCGGGCGGTTCATCGGTCATTATCTCTTGGACGCCTGTCAACTATACCGTAGCCCCCGGCAGCTACCGGGTCTTTTATTCGACCGTTGCGGGCGGGCCTTACAATTTCTACGCGCAGACCGCGGATAAAAGCGCGTCTTCGCAACTGGTTAGTGGTTTGACCGCCGGGACCCCCTACTATTTCGTGGTTCAGACCCGCACGGATGCCCATGCCAACAACCAGAACGTGGTTGACAGCGAGAACAGCGATGAGGTCGTGTCCACGCCAGGGGTCCCCCCGGCATCAATTACGGTGACTTCGCCCAACGGCGGGGAGACTTGGCCGGCCGGGTCGAGTTACAATATGACCTGGACCACGACGGGTACCATCGCCAACGTCAAGATCGAATACTCGACCAACAACGGGACGGCCTGGACGACGATTATCGCCTCCACGCCGAACGATGGCAGCCATCCTTGGCTTGTCCCCAATACACCCTCGGCGGCCTGCCTGGTCCGGGTCAGTGACACCTCGAATGCGGCGATCTTTGACGTCAGCAACGCGGTGTTCACGATCACGTCGGCATTCCGAAAAGACGATTTTCTGGGGACTTGGGCGGGACAAGGCGTCTATTACCGGAACTCGGACACGGGAGGATGGACCCAACTGGCGTCGCCGGCGTCCAAGATCACGGCGGGCGACCTGGATGGGAACGGAATCGACGATTTGATCGGCATCTGGCCGACGCAGGGCGGGGTCTGGGTGAAATACAGCCAAAGCGGAGTTTGGGCGCCTCTCTCCTCGACGGCGGATTGGATCGCCACGGGTGATATGAACGGAGATGGGAGGGACGATCTTTTAGGTGCCTGGGCGGGGCAGGGGGTTTACTACCGGGATTCGATGACGGGGCAATGGGTGCAGATGGCGACACCGGCGTCCAAGATCACGGCCGGCGACCTGGACGGCGACGGGACCGACGATTTGATCGGCATCTGGCCGACGCAGGGCGGGGTCTGGGTGAAATACAGCCAAAGCGGAGCGTGGGCGCCTCTCTCCTCGACGGCGGATTGGATCGCCACGGGTGATATGAACGGAGATGGGAGGGACGATCTTTCAGGTGCCTGGGCGGGGCAGGGGGTTTATTACCGGGATTCGATAACCGGGCAATGGGTGGGGATGGCGTCACCGGCGACGATGATCACGGCTGGGGACCTGGACGCCGATGGGAAGGACGACCTGATCGGGATCTGGCCGTCCCAGGGCGGCGTCTGGGTGAAATACAGCCAAAGCGGGATGTGGGCCAATCTCTCCTCGACGGCTGACTGGATGGCGACGGGGAAGATGCGCGCGGCCGACAGTCTGTCGCTCGGAGCGGGGGAAGAGCTGGCCCTGCCGATGGGCGGGCTGGCGGTTGGTCCGCCAAGAGGATCCTATGAGGATCTTTCCGCGAACAGCCCCGGCCGGGGGGACTTCGCGGGGATCATCGAGAAAAACCTGAAGCCCGAGGAACCCAGACCATCGCGGATGATAACGCCGCGGATCCCCGGTCCGGGCGAGCCCGGGTTTAAATGTTTCTTTGAGAAAAAGCTGATTCCAGGATTGGAAATTCGATAGGAGGGGCGAGATGAATTACAACTTCGGACGGCAAATTATGCATCGGGCCTTGGTGTTCGTTGCGGTTTTTATCTTGGGCGTTGTTGCATCCTTTTCCACGCCCGATTCGGCACAAGTCGGAGAGCGCTACCTGCTAAAGGGAAATTCACCGGTTTATATTTCCTTGGAAACGGGCTGGAAGCGGCAGGGACTGACGCCCGTGCAGTTAGATATCCAGGGATTGAGTCTTACCCTGTGGATGGATGAGGAAGGCCGCGTCTTTGATGAGGCTATGTCCGTATCCCGAGGGGTAGGGAAAACCGCGTTTCAAGGGCAAGCGCTGTTTCGCTTGGATATTCTTCTCGGGCAAATGCAGACCGCAAGCCAAACGCTGACAGGGGAGATCTATGAACAGAACCCCCTGCGGACGCGTCTGCGTTTTAATGGTCTCGCCGTTGCCCTGGATCTCGATATCCCGGGCGGCCGGGCGGCTCTTAATCTGAATGGCCTCATTATACCCGTTCGTCTTAGCCTGGGACCGAAGGCCGACGGTGTGCAGGAGCTGGAATTAGGCGAGATGGGAAACCGGGGAGAAGGGCGTATTTTCTTAGACTCTCGGCAAGGGCGGCTGTTGTGCGAAGATAACCGCCCCGGCGGGGGGAAAGAACAAACGGGCCGGTTGTGCTGGGCCGAAAAACTGAAATAAGCCGGGGTTCGGCATGAAATCTATAAGAACCGCAGCGGCCTTGATGATTCTGCTGGCCTGTAATCTGGCTTTATCGGCCGCCATCCCGGCCGCGGAGCGGCAGGCCTTGATTGATTTGTATAATTCGACGAATGGGGCTTCCTGGACCAATAATACGGGCTGGAAGACGGCGCCGCTGCACACCGACGGTTTCGCCATGCCGGGCACCGAAAACACCTGGTTCGGCGTGACCACCGATGACCGGCAATACGACTGTCGTTAATATCAACCTTCACAACAACAACCTGGTTGGGACGATCCAGGCCAGCCTCGGCAATCTGAGCAATCTGCAGTCAATTGTTCTCTATTCCAACCAACTAATGGGGAGCATTCCACCGGAACTCAGCAATCTGAGCCAACTGATATTCCTTGAGCTCAATGCCAACCAGCTAACGGGGAGTATTCCGGCGGAACTCGGCAATCTGAGCAAACTGAGATACACTTTATCTCTCTTACAACCAGCTCACGGGGAGCATTCCGGCGGAACTCGGCAATCTGAGCAACCTGACAAATCTTTTTTTATATTTCAACCAACTAACGGGTAGCATTCCGACCAGACCTCGGAAATCTGAGCAATCTGCAATACCTTTGGCTCGGTTTCAACCAGCTAACGGGGAACATCCCGACGGAACTCGGCAATCTGAGCAATCTAAAAAATCTTAACCTTGGTAGCAACCAGATAACGGGGAGCATTCCGACCAGCCTCGGCAATCTAAGTGAATCTGACAACTTCTCTATCTCGATTCCAACCAGCTAACAGGGAGCATTCCCGCGGAAATCGGTAATCTGATCAATCTTCATGACCTTGGTCTTTCTCCAACCAGCTTACGGGGAACATCCCAAGGGAACTCGGCAATCTGAGCAATCTTACATTTCTTGCTCTCTATTCCAACCAGCTAACGGGGACCATTCCCGACAGAACTTGGCAATCTAATCATTTTGCAGAACCTTTATCTCTCTTCCAACCAACTGACGGGGAGCATTCCGACAGAACTCGGCAATCTGATCAGACTGAACTCGCTTTGGCTCAATTCCAACCAGATAACGGGGAGCATCCCGACTTCTCTGACTACCCTCACTAATCTGAGTTCAAACTTTACGGACATCGGCTACAATGCCTTACACACCTCGGATGCTACACTTATTACGTTCCTAAATTCCAAGGATCCCGATTGGGCATCAACCCAGACCATCGCCCCGGCCGGAATATCCGCGGTCCCAGACACTACGGCGGTCACGGTTTCCTGGACGCCCATCGCTTTTACCGGCTATACCGGAGGCTACCGGGTCTTTCACTCGACGGTAGCTGGCGGGCCTTACACTTTCTATGCTCAGACCGCGAACAAGGGCGCGACATCGCAACTGGTTACCGGTCTAACCCCAGGGATCCCTTACTATTTCGTGGTGCAGACCCGTACCGATGTCCATGCACAGAACCAGAACGTGGTCGACAGCGAAAATAGTGATGAAGCCACCGCCACACCGGGGGGGATTCCGGCGCCGGCATTATCGGTGACTGTCCCCAACGGCGGGGAAAGTTGGATGGGCGGTTCGACACAGAATATCACTTGGACGACGACCGGGACTATCGCCAACGTCAAACTCGAATATTCGACAAACGGGGGGGCGGCTGGACGACGATCATCGCCTCTACGGCCAATACGAATACCTATGCCTGGACTTTGCCGGTCGTCGGGTCGGCGAACTGTCTCGTCCGGGTGAGCGAAGCCGCAAAGGGGACACCGTCGGACGTCAGCGACGCCGTCTTCACGATCAGCAATGTCGCGCCCGAGATCAATATCAAGCAGGGATCGACGACATATTTCGAACGGGGGGACGTCTGATTTTAGTTCCCGCGTGATAACAACCGACACCGACGCCACTTTCACGGTCGAAAATCAGGGAACTCGGATCTCACTCTTTCCGGGGCACCGATCATAACGATTACCGGGGATCACGCCGATCAATTCAGCGTTCAACAACAACCGACTTCACCGATTGCAGCGTCTGGATCAACGACCTTCGTTATCCGGTTCCATCCGGCTACGACCGGAGCGAAAACGGCGATGATCTCCATTGGGAACAACGATGCCGACGAGAATCCCTACCTCGTTAATTTCTCGGGTTTCGGTTCGCTGCCGGCAGAAAAAAGAGTCATCGATACGGGGAATTATCTTTGTTTAACTCCGGCGGACACGACCTCTTATCCCGCGGCGGCGATATTCGGGTTGAAAGGTCAGAAGATCGTTCAAATCTATCAGACGGGAACGGTTGCGGATTTGGTGACGATTCCTGCTACCGAACCGTATGCCTTGGAACGGTACAATGAGAAATTCCTGTATGCCTCGATCAGCGGGACTAGGGGGATTTATACGATTACGGCCGGAGGGATATCGCAAGCCCTCAGTACCGGCTCTTACGATTGTCCCAACGGCATCAGGACCGCTCCGGCCGGGTTCGGAGCCTACGGCGGAGATATCTTTGTTTCCGAAAAGGGGAATACCGACAGTACCTCAGCTGATTTTGGGGCCGTGGACGGGATAATCAAAATCACTCCAGCCGGAGAGAGGATCCAGTTCTACAACGGTCAGAGCGCCGGCTTGAAGCTCTATGAGACGCAGGGGCTGGCTTTTTCGGGGGCAAATTTCGGGGTCTATTCGAACAAGCTGTTTGTCGCGGACAACAATAAAGGCTATACGGACAACCACCGAATTCTAGCCATAAGTCCGGATCAGAGCGCGGAAGTCTTTTTTGATCTTAACACTCTGGGTGACGCCACGAATATCGTGGCCATGGATTTTCATCCGGTCACGCAGGCGCTCTATGTCGCCTCGCGGACGAAAATCTACCGAATCCTTTCCGATCAGACCTATCAAATCTTCGATGAGGGCTACAACGTCATCAGCGATATTCGCTTTGACTCGGTTGGAAATCTCTATATTGCGGATTCGGGCGATTTAAAATTATACAAGATCGGCGAATCGACGAATGCAAATTGGCAAATGAAATCGCCGTTGGCCTCTCCTCCCGGATTAGACGAGCATAATCTGGTTTATGACGCGGCCAGAGGGCAGATTCTTCTTTTTGGAGGAACAAGGGCGAATGGTGTGCTGAGTTCCGAGACCTGGATCTGGGATGGGACGAATTGGACGAAAATGAATCCCGTGACGAGTCCTTTGGCCCGCGTCTATCATGCCATGGCGTATGACGGAGCGAGAAACGAAGTCCTCCTCTTTGGGGGATATAACGGATCATCCGGCTATTATACCGGCCTCGGGGACACCTGGGTTTGGAACGGAAGCGATTGGATGGAGAAACACCCCTCGGCAAGCCCGTCCCCCCGCGAATACGCGGCCATGGCTTTTGATGAAACCAGAAATGAGGTCATTCTTTTCGGCGGTAATATCCCCAATACCGGGACGGTTTATGATGAGACCTGGCGATGGAACGGGGACACCTGGGAGAAAGCTTCGCCGGCCCAAAGCCCGCCCGCCCGAAACGCGCACGGCCTCGTGTATGACAAGAGCAGCCATGCCATTCTGCTGTTTGGCGGGAGGAACGGCGCGGCCAGTTTCAATGATACCTGGACGTGGGACGGTACAACCTGGTCCGCTAAAACGCCGGCTTCCTCTCCGGAAAAACGATATAAGACGTCCATGGCCTTTGAGGCGGACACAAATTCCGTGGTTCTTTTCGGAGGCACGGGGACGAGCGTCTATGGCGATACCTGGATATGGAGCGGCGTCAATTGGATCGAGCAAAATCCGGGCCTCAAGCCCGATCCCCGATACTCCCATAAAATGGCCTATGACGCTGCTCGAAACGAAGTTGTTCTTTTCGGAGGCTTTAACGGCAGCGCATTTTTCGCTGACACCTGGTCTTGGAAAGGAGTCGTCCAACCCGATCAGCCTTCCGTCACCATCACCTCGCCCAACGGCGGCGAACTCTGGGGTGCGGGTTCTTCCCATGCTGTAACCTGGGCAACGACGGGGACGGTGGCCAACGTAAAGCTCGAATATTCGACGAACAACGGAACGGATTGGACGACGATCATCGCCTCCATGGCCAATACGAATACTTATACTTGGACCTTGCCGGCCGTCGGGTCGGCGAACTGCTTGGTCCGGGTGAGCGAAGCTTCGACCGGGACGCCGTTCGATACGAGCAACGCAGTGTTTTCGATTATCGCTCCGCTCGGTTTGGCCTTGATCTCCCCCAACGGCGGAGAGAGATGGATCAGCGGATCCGTTCATAATATCACCTGGACAACGACGGGGACGGTGGCCAATGTCAAGATCGAATATTCGAAGGATAACGGGGTGAACTGGACAGGGATCATCAATTCGACGCCGAACATAAATTCCTACGCTTGGACTCTGCCTTCAGTTGTTTCCTCAAACTGTCTGATCCGGGTGAGCGAAGCCTTGGTCGAAACGCCGAAGGATTCTAGCGACGGAGTATTTTCGATCTTATCCGCCGACAACGGGATTAATCCGGCTTTATTTCTCGCGGCCAGTTCGGCGACGCCTTTTAGCGATCTGAGCTCATACAACCATTCCGTAAAGATCAACGGCACGGTCGAGCTCGTGAATGACCCGATTCTCGGGCGTCCCGTCTATTCCTTCGCCCTGGGTGGCAACATCGAAATCGCCGATCATTCGATCTTGGATTATTTGCCAGGCAATTCGATTACGATAGAGCTCAATATTCGAACTCCGTCGGGAACGCCCGATGGGGTCATTATGGATAAAGGCAATTTGCCGTCCGACAACGTCTATAGAAGGAATTACGGATTCTTATATTCCGCGGCAGCCCCGCCTGAGAATCCCGCTCCTTCCGTGGCTTTTTTCTCTGGCGGCACGACGGCGGGAATAACCGGGCTAAACTATAATTCCGGCTCTTGGGCCATATTCGCCATAAGGCTTACGAAGCAAAACGATCAATCGATAAAAATCGAAACATTCCTTAACGGGAAGGCGGAATGGAGCGAGATCTGGGGGGATTCCAATGACACCAGCAATGCGGATCCTCTCTATTTGGGAACAGGATTTACCACGGGGAGTTTTACGATCAAGCCGTTCGCCGGTCTAATCGATTATGTCCGGATTTACGCGAGAGCTCTTTCCGAGGAGGAGCTGAATACAAATCCGACGGGACCGATTCCTTCCGTCAACTGGCTTTCGGTTATCATCAGCAACCCGGCGGAAGGCGGGACGGTTACCGGGGTCACGAATATCACAACTGAAGTTGCCGCCGTCCATCCTGTAACAAGCGTGGAGTTATTCGTTGACGAAGCTTCGCTAGGCCTCGACACACAAGAGCCGTATGTTTGGAATTGGGATTCAACAAGCGTTTCCGATGGAGCCCATACGGTTAAGGCTAAAGCCACCGACTCGACCGGGGCAATCTCGGAAAGCCAAAATAGGTTCGCCGTCCAAAATGCGGTGATCCCCATAATAACTGTAACGTCACCCAACGGGGGCGAGAGCTGGATCGGGGGTTCGACCCAGAACGTTACTTGGACGACGACGGGAGCCGTGGCTAGCGTCAAAATCGAATACTCGACCGATAACGGGGCGAGCTGGACGGGGATCGTCGGCTCGACGGGGAATACGGGATCTTACCCCTGGACGTTGTCAGGGGGAGCCTCCTCCACCTGCTTGGTGAGAGTTAGCGAATCGGCAACGGGTGTTCCAGCGGATACGAGTGATGCCGTGTTCTCGATCGTCCCCTTAACGATCTCCGGGACCATCCTGGCGAACGGAACAGGCCTGGCGAATGTGGTCCTGAGCGGGCTGCCGGGGAACCCGGTGACCGACGCCGCGGGCGCCTACACCGCGACGGTGAACTACGGTTGGACGGGGACGGCAACGCCGACGCTGGCGGGCTATTCGTTCAATCCCGCCTCGCGGGCTTATACGAACGTGGTCGCCAACCAGACCGCGCAGGATTACGCGGCTACAGTGCCCACATTTGTGATCTCAGGAACCATCCTGGCGAACGGAACAGGCCTGGCGAATGTGGTCATGAGCGGGCTGCCGGGGAACCCGGTGACCGATGCCGCGGGCGCCTATACCGCTACAGTGAACTATGGTTGGACGGGTACGGCGACGCCGATATTAGTCGGCTACACGTTCACTCCCGCCTCGCGGGCTTATGCGAATGTCGTTGCCAATCAGACGGCGCAGGATTATGCGGCCGCGGTGCCCACGTTTACGATCTCAGGAACCATCCTGGCGAACGGAACAGGCCTGGCGAATGTGGTCCTGAGTGGTCTGCCGGGGAGCCCGGTGACCGATGCCGCGGGGGCCTAT
>CAWDOL010000009.1:0-38844 GCA_963803915.1 Candidatus Aminicenantota bacterium
GGCACCATGTCCAGCAGGCAGGCCGAGACGTACTCGACCGTGGCGAAGCCCTGGTTGAACTGGCCGGCTTCTTGATCTTGTCGACCAGGTCCTGCGGGATGGGCTCGCCGGTCTTGTAGCGCTGCGGTAGGTCTTGATGACCTCGGAGTCCGAGGCCCAGTTCTCCATGATTTGCGAAGGCAGCTCGACGAAGTCGCGCGGCACGTTAGTCCCGGCCAGCGTCTCGTAGGTCACGTTCGAGAGCAGGTCGTGCAAGGCGTGGCCGAACTCGTGGAACAGCGTCAGCGCCTCTTCGAAGGTCACCAGCGAGGGCTTTCCGGCCGTCGGCTTGGTGAAGTTGCCGACGTTGTAGACGATGGGCGTGACTTTCTTGCCGTCCATGGCCGACTGCTCCCGAACGCCGCTCGACCAGGCCGCCCCGCTTGGAGGGCCGGTGGTAGTCCGAGTAGATGTTCCCGATGCGGGCGCCGCTCTGGTTCTTCTTGACCTCGAAGACTTCGACTTCGGGGTGATAGACCGGGATGTCCGTGCGCGCGCGGTAAAGGGTTAGGCCCCAGCTTGGCGGCCGTGTCGAAGCGCCCTGCGGACGGCCTTGAGCTCGAAGTAGGGCCGCAGGATCTCGTCGTCCAGGTCGTACTGGGCCTTTTTCTCCAGCTTCTCGGCGTAGTACCACCAATCCCAGGGCTGGCTGGCCATGCCGTCCTTGGCCATCAGGGCTTCCAGCTCCGCCTCGACCTTGGCCATGGCCAGCGCGGCCGGCCAGATCTGGTCCAGCAGGCCGTAGACACCGGCCTGTTCCGCCATGGCCTCTTCCAGCGTAGTCGGCGTGCGACTTGTAGCCGAGCAGGTTGGCCCGCTTGACGCGCAGGGAGGCGATCTGCTCGCCACGGCTTTTTTCGTTATCGGCCTCGTTGCCGTTGTCGCCGCGCTTGATGAAGGCCCGGAAGCTGTCCGGCTCCCCGCGCTTGGCCGAGTACTGGGTAATAAGGGGATGCAGGAGAGCTTGTGGAGAGTGAAGATCCACTTGCCTTCTTGGCCCTTGGCCTTGGCCGTCTTGGCTGTCCGCCGCGAGGTCTGGGTGGCAGCCCTGGCCAGGTCCTCGGCCTTGTCCAGGACCAGGCTGAAGCCGTTGTCTTCCTTGAGCACGTTCTTGTCGAACTTGACGCCCATATGCGCATAGATCGTCGACCGTACGCAGCTCGGCCTTCTTGTCCTCGTCCAGGGTGGCACCGCTCCTGACGAAGCTCTTGTAGTCTTCTCCAGCAGGCGCAGCTGCTCGGGGTTGAGGTCCAGGGTCGCCCGTTGGTCGAAGACGGCCTTGACCCGGGCGAAGAGCTTGGCGTCGAGGACGATATCGTCGTCGTGCTTGGACAGCACGGGGGCGATCTCCTGCTCGATGGCTTGCAGCTGTCGCCGGCGTGGTTGTTGGTGTAGAGGTCGAAGACGTTGTTCACCCTGCTCAGCAGGCGGCCGCTGTGCTCCAGCGCCTCGACGGCGTTGGCGATGCTTGTTGGCTGAGCCGGCCACGGCGGCCACTTCGGCCTTCTGGTCGGCCATGCCCTTCTCGTAGGCCGGTCTGTAGTGGACGGGGCTCGATCTGGTCGAAGGTGACGTTCCTGAAGGGGGCCGTCCATTCGGTGAAGAACGGGTTGGCGTTGGGGTCGGTCACGGGGGGTTCAGGTCCTTTGGCTGGCAGGCCAGGGTCAGGGCCGCCAGCACGACGGCGAGGACAAGGGCTTTCTTCATACCGCGTCTCCTTGGGTGGGCCTTGGCTGAAAACTGATTCTATCAGGTCGGAGGCCAACTCAGAAGCGGTCCCAGCGGGCCAGGGGTCAGGAAGCCGCGAGGATCATGGCCGTGCGCCCTGAGATCTTGTGGCCCCGGATGGTGTAGAACGGCACCAGCACGGGCCCCCGCTCCAGCGCCCATGTTTCGCGCTGCATAGTGCCGGGCTCGAGGAGGATGCCAGCGGGACCTCCAGCATCTCGCCACCTCCGGGGCCGAAGGGCACGAAGGCCGTGGTCTCTCCATCCTGCCCACGACCGGGTAGATGAGAGTTGCTGGGCGGGACATAAAGCGGAGTCAGGTGTCCTGCGACTCTCGCTGCAGCTCCGGGAGCCCGACCTCTTCCCGCGCTTCGCGCAGGGCGGCCTGCACGGCGTCCTCGCCCGCCTCGAGCTGGCCGCCGGGGAAGGTGATCTGTCTCTGGTGGTGGGGAGCCGAGCTCGGCCGCCGAATGAAGACGATGCGCCCGCGCCCCGTCCTTTGGATAGACGAGCAGCAGGACGACCTGCTCCGCAGCCTTCCCCTCCGCTTCTTCCCACGTCATGTCGCCGGCGGCATCGGCGCCAGCCCCAGCTGGGCGGAAGCCGGGTCGCGGGCGGGGCCAGGGCCGCCCGCAAAGCGGCCGCGGAGGGGACGGGCGATATGATCATGAAGTCGTCCATACCGTGAGGATTACAGACCGACGCGTCAGGCGATGGTCAGCACTTTGGCGCCCCGGATGCGGCGGGCCTTCAGGTCGCGCAGAGCGTCGTTGGCCCGCTCCAGGGGGTAAGCCATTCGCTCTGCCGCCCTCCGCCGCCAGGGTCAGGAATTCCGTGATGTCCCGCCGGGTTACGTCGGCCATCTCGCAGGGATTTCTCCAGCCAGAGATGGGTAGCGTAATCGAGCGAACGCAGGACGTCCTTGTCGCCGTCCTCCTTGCGGATGGCGTTGACGATCAGTCCGCCGCTGGGGGCCAGCGCCCAGCGCGGCCAGGACCGGAGTCCAAACCGGTGGTGTCGATCACGGCATCGAGAGGCTGGGTGGCGCGTCTTCCGTGTCGCCCGCCCAGGCCGCCCCCAGCCCGAGGGCGAAGTCCGTCTTCTCGGCGGAACGCGCCAGACGTACACCCGCAGATCGGTCAACGGAAGCGACGGCCTTGAGCACGAGGTGATTGGAGGCGCCGAACCCGGCGCAGCCCCAGCGTCCGGCAGGTTCCGCCTGGCCAGCCGCAGGGCCCTCCACCCGACGCCGCCCGCGCACAACAGCGGCGCGGCCTCGAGGTCGGTAGCCGCTCGCGGGAATCGGGACGGCGAAGGCCGCCGGGACGGTCATATTCGGCATAGCCGCCGTCTGTCGCGCCCGGTGGCCTGGAATCCGGGCAGAGATTTTCGCGCCCGGAAAAATACAGGCGGCGCTCTCCGCAGGCGGAGAATTGAGCTGATGCGCCCCGGTCCCTTCTCATGGCCCGAGGCGCCGGTCCCGAAGGCGGCCACATGGCCGACGACTTGATGTCCCGGGATGACGGGCAGACGGGCGGCGCGCGCCCCTCAGCCTCGTCGAGCCCGGTATGGCAGACGCCGCAGGCGGCCACGTGGATCATGCTCGCCGGGTCTGGGGGATGGGTGGTGAAGCCTGCTTGATGGGCCGGGAGTGCTTGCCTATAGGGCCGAGCCGGACGATGGCCATGGCTTTCATGCGCCGGACCTCCCGGCCCATAATACCACAGCCGAACGGATGGACCGGGATCGATGCTAGGAACCGGGGCCGCATGCCAGGGCCGGGGTTAGGACTGGCGAGCTAAACATGCCTCGGCGCCCTGAGGCTGGACCGGTAGATGGGGCCGCACGTTGCCCTCGCTGCAGCAGAGGCGGTTGGCGATCTGGTGGATGTCGAGCTGCTCGACGTAGCGGAGCGAGAAGATGGCTCTGCCGGCGAGGACGGCCATGGCGTCGTGGATCTGGTTGTGGATGCCGCGCCCGATGACGACCTGCTCGGGCGAGGGATTGCCCGACGGGTCGGGCATGGCGTCGAGGGAGGTCATCCGTCCCCAGCGTGCTCTGGCGGACGCGGAGGTGGTCGATGGCGCAGTGGACGCAGATCTGGTTGAGCCAGGCCGGCAGTCCCGAGCCCAGATTCAGGTCGAAGCCGTCGAGGGCGTCGAAGGCCTTGATAAACGTCTCCTGGACGACGTCTTCGGCGTCTTCCTGTAGTGGATAGGTAGCGGAGGGCGAGGCGGAAGATCCGGTCGCGGTTCCTGAGGTAGATCTGCTCCAGGGCGTCCGGACGCCTTTCGTGCATCTCAACCATCATTTGCTCGGTCATTCCAGCTCCCTGTTGCCCCCCTAGAAAGCATATTTCATGCCAACCAGTTCGAACGGGGAAACAGGAAAAAAGGCCCGGACGGGCCGTTTTGTAACGAATCCGTCCGGGCCGCCAATTTTACGGCTCAGATAAGGCTCTTGACCTGCTTGAACGTCTCCAGGATGCGGTCGACCTGCTCGTCGGTGTGGGAGGCCATGTACCTCGTCCGCAGCAGCGCATAGCCGGGCGGGACGGATGCGGCAGGGCCACGTCGGTGTAGACGCCCGCCTCGTACAGGGTCTTCCAGGCCATCAGGGCCTTCATCTCGTCGCCCATGACGATCGGGATGATGGGCGTCTGGTCGGGGCCGATGTCGTAGCCCATGGCCTTGAGCTCGGTGCGGACACGCTCGCCGATCTTGTTGACCCGTGCCACCCCGCTCGGGCTCCTTCTCCATGACGTCCAGGCAGGCCAGGACCGTGGCCACGTTGCCGGGGCAGGCTGGCGCTGAACATGAACGGCCGGGCGAAGCGCTGGATCGAGTGGATGGCTTCCTTGGGCCCGGCGATGACGCCGCCGATCGAGGCCAAGGACTTGCTCAAGCGTCCATGACCAGGTCGGCCACTTGGATGGCTGTAGTGGCCTGCCGTCGCGGCCGCCGCCCAAGACGCCCAGGGCGTGGGCGTCGTCGATCATCAGCGGGCGCCGTACTTGCGGCAGATCGGGGCGATCTCGTCCAGGCGGGCGATGTCGCCGGCCATGCTGAAGACGCCGTCGACGATGATCAGCTGGCCGACGTCGGTCGAGCAGGCCTTGAGGATGTGCTCCAGGTCGGCGGGGTCGTTATGCTTGTACAGCCGGAGGTGGACCTTCTTCAGGACCTTGGCCATCCGGATGCCGTCGACGATGGAGGCGTGGACTTCCTTGTCGGCGATGATGATGTCGTCCGTGTCCATGATGGCCGCGATCGAGCCCAGGTTGGTCTGGAAGCCGGTGCTGTAGATGTAGGGCGGCCTCCGCCAGCGGCTGGCCAGCCGGGGGTTCTACGCTCGACGCGGATCTGGAAGCGTCCCGTTCAGGAAGCGGGATCCGTGCAGGAGGTGACCTGGGTTACTTTTTGATGGCCTTGATGGCGGCCTCTTTGACGTGGGTGGTCGGTCAGCCCCAGGTAGTTGTTGGAGCCGATCATCACAAACTTTCGTTGCCGATGAAGACTTCGGTCCCCTCGGCGTGCTCAATGGGGATGAAATAGCGGTACATTCCGAAGTTGATGGCCGTCCTGGGGATTGGTCGGATAGCCGTATTTCTGAGCCACTTCGGGCGAATTGTAGAAGCCTCGACACTTTTCGTAGAGATCCATGATTGCCTCCTGGCTGGAATCCCGTGAACTATAAACTTTCCCGCCTTTTCCGTCAAGGAGGTGTATTTGATATGTCTTGATAGATCGCTAAGACGGCCATTTTGGTCCGTTTTTCATGCAAGTCGTCTTGTGATAACCTGATACGGCGAGGTGACCCATGAGCTTCCGCTTGACCACCAGGTCGATGCCTTCACCGACCGCCTCTTCGGCGGCAATCCGGCCGGGGTCTGCCCGCTCTCCGAGTGGGTCCGCTCAGCCACGCAGAAGATCGCGCAGGAACAACCAGGCCGAGACGGCGTTCTATGTGCGGGGGGAATCCCGCCATGCCCTCCTGGTGGTTCACCCCTGGCTGGTCGAAGTAGACCTCTGCGGCCACGCGACTTGGCCGCTTCCACTTATCTTTAAAATCGAAGGATTTGCGGGTCCGCGGATCGAATTCGATTCCCGCAGCGGGCTGCTGACCGTCCGCCGCCACGGCGAGCGGCTGTGCTCTATTTTCCGGTCCGATCAATATGCCCCCGTTGCCGTGCCCGAGCTGCTTGCGCAAGGCCTGGTGGGCCGTGCCCATCGAGACCTACAAGGGCAAGACCGACGACATGCTCGTCTTCGACTCGGTCGAGACCGTGGCGGGAATGAAGCCGGACTTCGGGCTTCTGCTGGGTGCCCGCCCGCGGCGTCATCGTCACCGCCTGCGGCCGCGAGACGGACTTCGTCTCGGCGTTTCGCGCCGCAAGTGGGGATCGACGAGGATCCCGTGACGGGCTGGTCGATACCACGCTCGACCGGACTGGGCTGGGAGTGGTCCTCGCCACCGCGGCCCAGCTGTCCAAGCGCGGCGGCCTGCTGTGGTGCAAGAGCTTGTCGGCGATCGGGTTGAGATCTCGGGCCATGCCCGGACCTATCTCCGCGGCGAAATCGAAATTCCTTAAGCGGCTTTGAGGACGATCGTCTCGGCCCGTCTTTACTTCCTGCGGACGATGACCGCGGGCGTCTCCTTGGGCGCCTTGCCGTCGATGGAGGCACCGGCGAAGGGCGAGAGAAGCCTCAGCTCGCCGCCCTTTTCGGCTCGCACCGTCACCTCGACGGCGGCCCCCGCCTGCCCGCCTGCCGAGACGAGGAAAGCCCCATCGGCCCGGAAGCCCCGGAATTCCGCCTCACCCCATGACGCCGGGCAGAGCGGAAAAATCCTGATTGTCCCGGTGTGGCTCTGCAGGAGCATCTCCTGCACGCCGTGGGCGAGGAAGTCGCCCTCCAGCGTGAACGGCCGATAGGTGTACTTCGACAGCCCGGATTTGGTCTGGTCGCCGTTGGCGTGAAAGCCGTTCGGCAGGCAGAAGGCCGAGGGAACGTCCCAGCGCCGCGGCCGCGCCTTCGCCGTCCAGAGCCCGGCCCTTGAGATTCCCCAGCCAGGCATAGGAGTAGCCGCACCACCAGTCCGGCCCGATCCGTTCGAGGTGGCGAGCGTACTCCGGATGATTTTCGCCTCGGCCTCGCCCCTCGACACGTCGAGCAGGCCGAGCGGATGAAAGCCCATCAAATGCGAGAAGTGCCGGTGGGATTCGGCGTACGCACCGCGGCGAACATCAGGCCGTTGTAAATCGACCGCGAGCTCGGGCCACTCGCCGAGGACGCGGTCCAGCGCGCGGCCTCGTCTTCCGGGCCCAGCGCGCCGGCCAGTTCGCCGCCGCGCCGAAGGCCCAGCGGATGAGGGCCAGGTCGTAGTTGGTCGTCTCGGCGAACCAGGCCTTGGCCGAGTTGTCGTAGATCTCGGGGCTGAGGCGCCGCGTAGCGCCGCTTGCCGTCCGTCGGGTCCTACAGCTGCTCGAGATGGACCGCCGTGTCGCGAAGCCACGGGTAGGCCCGCTCGGCCAGGAAGGCCCGATCGCGGCTGAACCGCCAGTGGAGATGGAAGTGCTGGCCCAGCTAGGCCGAGACCGTGGGCGAGAAGGCGTACTGGGTCCAGCCGCCCATGGGCTGGCCGAGCAGGGTCGAGACGCCGGTACGTTCAAGCCGTCCGTTCCGAAATAGGCCTTGGTGTAGTGCTTGAATTCGCCCCTCATCTGCCACAGCCAGTCGAGAAACCCCAGGCCCTGCTCGAGATGGTCGGCCGCGTAGACGGGCCAGGTAGAGCTGGGCGTCGAGGTCGCTGGTGGAAGTCGCCCTTCCACGGCGGGAGCTTGCCCGTCGTCGGCCGTCCAGACGGCCTGCAGGGGGAGATCGGCGCGCCCTGCGGTGGGCCGGAACCCCAGCTTGGCCTGCTCCAGGTACCATTGCTTCTCGAGCAGCGGATCGGGGAGCCGCACGGCCGAACGGGACCAGAAGGCATCCCACCACTTCCGATGCGAAGCGAGACGAGCCGCGAGCCGCCTGCGCCTCGGCGATGGCCAGGTCGGGGGCGGTGGGCTCGCCGCGCTCGTCGGAGAAGCGCGAGGTGATGCTCCAGGCGCCCTCGACGGTGCCCGGTGGTCGTGCGCCAGACCACGGCGACGATGTAGAGCCGCCCCAGCCGTTTTGACGGAAGACGGTTGCCGTCCTTCGACGACGGCGCCCTGCTTGTAGCCCAGCCGCCGCAGATCCGTCCGGTGATGCACTTGGCTGCCGCACTGCTGCCGTCTCGTAAGCCGGCGTGCGGAGCATGGGCTTGAAGCCGTAGGGCACGCCCGTGAAAATAAACCAGCCGTGGGCGCGTCCGCGTGGACGAAGGTCTCGAGCCGACGGCCGTCCGTCCAGCGTACGGAGGCTTTGCCGTCGGCCAACGTAGGCGCGCCTCCTCGACGGCGCCCCAATCGCCGATGTCGAACTCCAGCGCGGCGGTGGATCTCGGACGGGGTGGGCCGCGTCGCAGGCGTCGAGCATCTTCTCTGGACGGGAGCGTAGTCGCCCTTGCGCCACTGCTCCACGACCCACGCATACGTCCACTGCGGCGCGTCGAAAGTGTTCCTCCATCGTCAGGTCCCAGAGGTTGGCCCGGGTCAAGCGAGAGGCGCAGAAAGCGGCCGTTCCTCCAGATGCTCGCCGAGCATGCCGTTGCCGAGCGGCAGCCCCTCGTCCCAGGACGGAGGAGGGAGGGAAGACGAGGTCGTGGCGCGGCGCCCGGCCGAGTCCGCCGGTCTCGTCCTTCTGAGCCGAGGGCGGGAGAAGCGGGCAGAAGCCGGAAAAGAGCCCGAAGACGAACGCGAGCGCAAGCGGCAGGGCGCGAAGCGGGCCGGGGCCGTTTTCAGGGAAGAAGGGAAGGATGTCGTCACGCGAGGCCTCCTTGGCGCAGGCTCGTTATACGCCAAGGAGGCCGCTTAAGACAATCGCCGGGCGGCTGGGGGAAGCGGCCGCTCGCGAGCCTACTTCTTGCGTTCGAAGGACATGGCGCCGCAACCGCTTCCTGGTGGGTCCAGCTTCCCGTCATCTTGTCGCCTTCGACCTTGGCGTTGACCATGATGAGGTTCCCGTCGGCCAAGGGGAACTTGAAGGTCAGCTTATCGCCGTCCAGCTTGATCTGCGCCAGCGGGGTGTCCTTGTTCAGCATGCCCATGGAGTCGGAGCAGAGGCCCATGTAGCCGGCCTTGGTCTTGGTCAGGACCATCGTCAGTTCGACGATGCCGATGTCGGCGACTCGGCCTTGCCCAGCCAGGTGCCTTCGATCTCCGCCTCGGGGGCGGCCCAGAACGGCGCCGAGGACGAGGACCAGGGTGGCCAGAAGCAGCGAACGCGACCGGCAACGAAGCGCGTTGAGCCCCCTCCCTATCCGATGCCCGCCGCGAGAGCCTTAGAGGCCCCCAGCGGTAGGAGAATTTGAACATGAAGACGTTGTCGCCGGGTGCGGTCAGGAGGTTGCAGATGTCCCGCCGCAGGTTGAGCACGCCGGCGTCGGCGTAGTCGGCCGGGTTCCGTTTATACCAGGTAGAAGAGCGAGCCAGGCCGGTACTCCCAGCGGAAGACGATCGTGCCGCGGAGCGACTTCATGTTGAAGTCGGGATTGCCGATGGCGAAAGCGGTAAGGGCGGGACCGTCGCCGTCGGGGTCGACGGTAGTGCTGCTGATGTCCTCGACCGTCGAGCCGTTCTCGCCGTAGAGGTTGAAGGCGAAGCGCGGGGCCTGGGCCAGTCCTCCTCGAAGCGGTCGAAGTGGCCGACGCCGATGAACGGCTGCAGGTAGGCCTGCAGCGACAGGCGCGGGTTGAGCGTCCAGTTCAGCCGGATCTCGGCCGAGACGACGGTCTGGTCCAGGCGGCCGAAGACATAGCGGCGGCCGGTAGGTCTCGGTCATAAGGGGATCGGCGAAGCGGCCGACCCACTGGTTCTTGGCCTCGCTGACGGCGTATTGGGGTCCGATCGAGAGGTTGATGTTGGGCCGCGGCTTCCAGTTGAGGGAGACTTGGCCCATCCAGGTGCTCCCGTCCTGCGGGCTCTCCTCGATCGCGGCGACACCCTCCAGGACGAAGGGCTTGCGGCTGTCCGACTCCAGGGTGAACTGGGCGTCCCAACTCCATGGCGAGACGGCCATCGGGCCGCCCGGGTTAGGGTCTTGCTCAGCGACTCGGGGGCGTAGACGGCCTCCAGGTTGGCTTCCAAAAGTTTCGGAATCCGCCCTTGGGCGATGCCGACCAGGGCCTCGGCTGTTTTATTGCCGCCGAAGTCGGTAGTTCCGGGACTCGCCCATGGCGAGCACCGCCTGCTGAAAGATCTTGCCCGCTTGGTCCACATATAGCCCGGAAGGAAGGAGATGTTGACGACGTCCGAGTGGATGCCGGTAGCCGAGGTCGTTGGGGTTGAATCGGTGAGGGCACCGACGCCCAGAACCCAGAGGAGGTTCCCGCCCTGCTTGGCGAACTGGGCGGCGCCCGCCCCAGCCGGGAGCGAGGTCGCCGCCGGGTTGAGCGTCAGGTAGTCCGCGTCGGGCCGCTGTAGTAGTGGAGGATGATGTCTGCACGCGGTAGATGTCCTGCGGGCTGCCCTCGATGCGGGTGCCGCCGAACCAGCCGCCGATGACATATTCGCGCTTCTTGTCGAGGAAGGTCCAGCCGTCCATGGCCAGGCTGAAGGCGTTCTTGTTCAGGATGCCTTCGAGGACGGGGGGTTGCCGTTGTCGCGCAGGACCCCGGTGGCCATGAAGCCGACGCCCTGCTGGCCGGTTGATGTCCTTCTGGCCCGCAGGCCGCCGTACCAAGCAGGGTTCCACTTCCTCCTTGGTCCGCAGGCCAAAGGATTCGATGGTCGCGTGCTCGCGGGCGGTCAGGGCGTTGATGACGCCGATGTTCCAGCCGCCCAGCTTGCCGGTCAGCTTGGCCGCGCCCAGGATGTTGGTGCTTCCGGGGATGTCCGGGGCGTAGCCGTCCAGGGTTACGTAGCCCTGCGGAGCACGGCCGACGCGGCGGGCTGGTAGAAGAAGCGCGGTCGGCGAGCTTCATGCCGGCATTGAGGTAGACTCCACCGCGGCCGAAGCCGTTGAAGATCGAGGCGCCCTCGATGAAGAAAGGCCTCTTTTCTTCGTAGGCCGAAGGTCTCGTAAGCCGAGAGATTGACCACGGCCGGGTTCGACCTCGACCTGACCAAAGTCAGGGTTGATGGTGGCATCCAGGTTCAGGTTGCCGCCGAGGCCGACCTTGGCGTCGAAGCCGGGCGTTGCCGATCGTCTTGCGGCCCGTCTCGAACGGGTTGCCGGCCTCCTCGGGCCGGAACTGCCCCAGTCCCGTGATGTAGGGCGTGACCTCGATCCGGGTGCCGGGGCCGAACCCGTTCAGCCCTTCCAGGCGTGCGAACTTGGAGACAAAGGCCTGTTCGTTCTTGGGCGTCCAGGAGAAGGAAGCGACCTCGTTCTTGCGCTTGATGACGCGGCGGAAGTTCACGCCCCAGACGTACTCGTCCTGCTGGGGAAGCGGATCTGGTGGAAGGGGATGCGCATCTCCACGATCCAGCCGTCGCCGTTGACGGCGGCTTGCTCTCCAGACGCCGTCCCAGGACTCGTCGTCGTTGACGTCGTTGGACAAGGCCAGATCGGTGATGAAGCGGCGGGGTTGACGCCGAACATGTAGCCGACGCTTGTCGTAGTAGGGATCCAGGGCGAACATGAACCAGTCGGAGTCGATCTGGGCGATGTCGCGGCGTCCGAGCCGGCCCATGATCTTGCCCGGGTCGCTGTCGTGGCAATAGGCCGCCACGTAGAGAGCCTTGTCGTCGTAGGCGATCCAGACGTCGGTCTTCTCGGTGGACGGCTGGCCGTCGGCGGGGTCGCTCTGGGTGAAGCCGTTGGTCCCGGGGCGCTGCCGAGACGCTCTCGGCAAGGACGCCGTCGATAACGATCGGGCTTTCGGTCCGGGCCCGCTGGACGATTTTGGGGGTCGGGCTCAGGCTTGGGCTTGATCAGCTTCTTGCCTTCGGCGGCGGATAGGAGGGGGGCTATCAGGATAAGGGCCAGCAGGGCCGTCTTCTTCATCTCGCGTCTCCTTGTGGTCTCGATTCGGGCGGATGGGGCTTCCGTCCGACGCTTTCACCTACGGTGACCGGGCGCCGGGTTGTTCCCCGCTTCACAAGGGAATACGTGTAAACCGGAAGCCGGAAGGTTGCTTAATCCCGCCTTCCATCTCAGCAAGAGCCGTGCCAAACAGCGGCCGCCAGGGGCGGGCGGCAAAGCCGAAGCCCCCTGTCTTTACAGAAGATGCAAAGTTCCCCTTGACGCCGGGGCGGATGTTGACAGGGGGCTGCGGACTGCCGGATCCGTGGCCCCATGGATGAGCGTGGAAATCCCGATCGACGGGACGCTTCACCTGCACACCTTCGCTCCCTCCGACGTCAAGGATCTTGTCCCCGAGTACCTCGAGGCCTGCCGCGGGAAAGGCATTCTGCGCGTCCGCGTCGTCCACGGCAAAGGGGATGGGATCGCGTCCTTGAAACCGTGCATGCGATTCTCGCCCGGACGCCGGATGTGGAGTCTTTTGAGCTGCCGACTCGTGCGAAGGCGGCTGGGGCGCCACGATCGTCCATCTGAAGCCCTGACGGCGGCGGGACGGAGAAGATCCGGCGGTGGCCGTGGTTTTCAAAGCCCCCGGACTTGGCATAAGATGGACTTCCTTCGGGAGGTTCCACCATGCGCAAAGCCGTTTTGTTCGCCGACCTGGCCGTGCTCGCCTCGTTCGCCCTTCCCGTCGCCGCCCAGACTCCGCCGGGGCCCAAGCCGCCCACGACCCGGGAGATGAACCTGCTCTGCTGGGCAGGAGTGGTCGGCGAGCTCGGTGCCCGGCCGCATCGCCACCGTGCTGCTGCCGATGGGCTCGCTCGAGCCGCATGGGGTCATCCCCAACGGGACCGACAGCCTGGCTCCCGAAGCCATGGCCCGGGCCATCGCCGAGCGCGTCGACGCCCTCATCGCCCCGACCCTGAACTATGGGATGACGGCGGCGATGAAGGCCTTCCCGGGCACGGTCTCGATCCCGGAGGAGGCCTACGCACCTTTCGCCGAGGCCGTCCTCCGCCAACCTGCCGAGCAGAAGTTCCGCAACATCATCGTCCTCAACGGGCACGGCGGCAACACCGCCGCCCTCAACGCGGCCGCGGTCCGGGTGGCCAACGCGGCCCGGGTCCGCATCCTGGTCGTCAACTGGTGGACGCTGGCCGACGACATCACCAAGGCGGTCTTCAAGCAGAACGGCGGCCACGCCGGGAGCAACAAGACGGCCTATATCCAGGCCTTCCTGCCGCAGCACATCGACCCCGAGCGGTACAAGCCGGGATGGGCCTCGCCCAACGCCCCCGCCGGCGCCTATATGGCCGTGCCGGTGACGTCGTCCATCGGCCTCTACGAGCCGGGCCAGGGCTATCCGACCTTTGACGCCGCGCAGGCCAAGGAGTACTTCCGGAAGGTCAACGATCGGGTGGCCGAGCTCGTCCACGACACCGTCAGGAAGTGGGACCTGGCGGGGGTTTACCGATGAGCCCCGTGAAGTGCGGGTTAGCTCGCCCTCTACCGGAAGCGGGGATGGGCCTGAGCGACGCGACGGTCGCCGAAGTCGCCGAGGTCCGGGCCGAGTATGCCAGCGCCCGGGTCATCGGGCTCAACCTCGAGCACCGGCGGGCGGGCACCGGCTTTCACGCCATCCCGGCTATGTCCCGCCGGGGATCGATCGGCTCCGGCTCGGCGGCGAATACCGCACCATCCGCGTCCGCGACGTGGACGTCCGCTTCCTCGACCGGGTCCCCGCCGGAAGCGCCGCCGCGATACGTCGGCCTGATCCACCGGGCCCGGCGCGGGGACTCGGGGGCCGCGTCCCGCTTGGAGGAGCTCTCCGAGGATACCCGTCGTCGGATCGCGGCCCGATTCGCGGTGGGGAACCTGGTCGAGGACGAGTTTGTCGTGCCTTACACGTCGACGGCGGCTTTCCGCGAGGAGCAGGTCAGCCACAAGGGCGGTATCCTCCTCGACCTCAGCCGGCGCGGCTTCGCCACGGCGGATTTCTGCCTGCTGTCCGCAGCGACCTACCGGCTCCCGTCGGCCGAGCGCGAGCGCCGCCTAGACGACGCGGTCCGCAACCTGGAGATCCTGAGCGGCCGCCGGCTGGGCGATCCGGCCAATCCCCTTCTCGTCGCCGTCCGATCGGCTTTGCCGGAGTTCGTCCCGGGTTTCATGCCGACCTACCTCAACGTCGGGTTGACGCCGGACCTACTATCCGGCTTGCCCGCACGCTACGGCGAATCGGCCGCCACCCTGATTCGGCTGAACAACCGCAAGACCCTGCTCGAAGCCTTGGACGGGGATGCTTTCCGCGCCTTCGACGCCCAGCTGCGGCCGGGCCTCGACCTCGATGCCTGCGACGCGCTCTCGTCGCGGATGGAGGAGGTCATCGCGTCATCGCCCCGGGCCTCCGTGGGACGCCCGGGCCCAGGTCTCCTTTTTCGTCTCCCGGGCCTACCGCTTTTTCGCCGACCACACGGGCGTCCTGCGCAACTTCATGCATCGCGAGACCCACTATCCGGCCGTCATCCTGCAGCGGATGGTCTGTCGGTCATCGACGAGCGATCCTATGCCGGCGTCCTCTACAGCCGCCATCCGCATCTGGGCCGCGGCGCCTTTCTCCAGTTCGGCCGGCGCATCTTCGGCGAGGACCTGATGACGGGCCGCCTGCCGGCCGAGGAGCGGCATTTCGAGACGCGGGACGAGGCCCGGGCGGACTTTCCCGCCGTGTACCATTTCTGGGAGCGGCTGGCCGGCCTGAAGGCGATCTTCCGCGGCCCGGTCATGGTCGAGTTCACCGGGGTTCACGGCACGTTCACCATCCTCCAGGTCAACGCCGCCGAGCTGTCCGGGGCCGGGATGCTGACGGCGGTCATGGATATGCACAGGCCGGCG
Source organism: Candidatus Aminicenantota bacterium (assembly GCA_963803915.1). Classification (GTDB taxonomy): domain Bacteria; phylum Acidobacteriota; class Aminicenantia; order Aminicenantales; family UBA4085; genus UBA4085. The sequence continues at coordinate 14,762 of CAWDOL010000009.1, forward strand.
GGATCCCGGCCGAGCGGGTCCGCGGAGCTGATCCGGCCCTATCATGTCCGCCAGATCGAGTCCGACGCCATTGATCCGCGTTCGCTGCATGGGCTGAAGACCTTCGGCCGCGGGGTGGCGGTCCTGCCGCGATCGGCCGTCACCGGCCGCCTGATCTTTTCGGTCGATCGCGCGGCGGACCCGACCAACGCCCACCCCGTTCTGGTCAAGGAGCGGTTCGTCCCGCAGGACTCGATTGAAATGCAAGAAGTGGGCGGAATCTGCAGCTTGAGCCCGGCCGCCATCCATGTCGTGACCACGGCCCAGAACCTGGGCATTCCGGCCCTGTTGAACCTGGAGGAGGGAGGCGTCCGGATCGACCCGGACAACCGCCGGATGATCAACCGGGCAGGCTGCGAGCTCAAGGAGGGTGACTGGGTCACCATCTCCAGCCGTTTCCGGACGCTGTATGAGGGTCGGGCGATGTTCGCCCCGGCCCGCCTGCTGCGGTTTATGGACGGCGAGGATGTCCCCTTGGCGGCCGAGGAGCGGCCGCGCTTCGAACGGCTGGCGGAAGACTATCGAGAGTTCCGGCGCATCCTGGAGAGTGTGGACGCGGCCGAGTTCTGCGAGCCTGCAGGACTTGGGCCACGCCATCCGCTATGGAGAGCTCCGCGACGACGCGGGCCGGGCGGCGGAGTTCGTCAATCGGGCTTTCGATCTGCGGTCCGATAGCCTCGTCCGGCGGCTCTTCGACTCCACCCTGGGCATGCACCTCATCAACCGGACGGCCTTCGATCGGCTGACTCCGGATCGGCGCCTCAGGCTGCTGCGGGCCGCCGGCCGGGTGGCCCGGGAACGCGGCGTTTCCGGGTACCAGGCGGGAGCTTTCGTCATCGGATCGTTCGTCGATCCGGAGTGGCCGGCTTCGTTCTGGGCCGCTTTCGAGCCGGGGGACGTTGCCTGGCTGATCGACGAATGGGTCCTGCACCAAAAATATCTCTATGTCCTGGACGAGGTCGGGGAGGCGCGCCTCAGCCGGGCCAAGAATGCCATCCTGTCGCGCGGCTTATCTTCCCTGCCTATCCCCGAACGGGCGGCGGCGGAGTTCCTGGCCCTCAAGCTCAGCGGTGTCAGGCTGGATGAGGTGCGGGCGGCCGTGCCGGATTCAGCCGACCCGCAGACCGGTGAGCTCATCGATCTGCTGCGCCGGCCCTACGGCGAGCTTATCGATTTCTCGAGTCCGTCCGATCGGGCCCGTCTGGACCGGTTGTGCGGCGAAGCCGGGCGCCCGCTCCCCGGCCCCGGCGACGTCTGAATCGGGAGCGCGGGCCTTTGTTCAGCCGATCTTGGTTCGGGTGATCTTGGCCACCAGGGCGGCTGTCGGGTCGGGGCAGCGGACGAACTCGGTGGTGATCCCGTTCGGATCGACGACTTTCTGGTAGGGCGTGTTCTCGTACATCCAGGGCAAGGTCACCCCCATCTCCAGCATCCGCACGAACTCGTTCAAGCTGGCCCGGAGCCAGGGGCAGATCTTTCCCCAATCCTCCGGGTAGGCGAACTTGTCGCCCTTCTTGTGGCACCAGGTGTCGGTCCGGGCCTCGAAGATCTCGATGTCGATCTTGTAGCGGGCCCTGCGCTGAGCGGGAGCCGGCGGTGGAGGCGGCGCTGCAGGCCTCTGATCCTGTCCGGCCACCTGGGCCGCGGCTGCTTCAAGCACCCCACCCCGCCGCAGCCAAGCCCAGCAGGCCGCAGCCCGTCTTGCCGATGAATTCTCGACGCTCCATGGTCTGTTCCTCCCTCGGGGCGGGCGTTCCCGCCCTCCATCTATGAACGTTCGGGCCGGACGTCGCGTTGATCCGGCGGCTCATCCGAGAAGGGTCTTGACGAACAGGGCCATGCCTACCGCCAGCAGCAGACCGTGGATCCAGCGGGCGTGGTGGGCGGCGGGGATGCGCGCGCCCAAGGCCCGGCCCAGCAGGACGGCCAGGGCGAGGACAGGCAGGGCATAGAAGTATGTAGTCAGGACAGGACGGGTCAGCAGGCCGGCCATGCCTTGTCCGATCAGGATGGCCAGGCCGGTCGGCAGGAAATACCCTTGCAGGGTGGCCCGGAAGGATTCCGGCGGCCAGCCTCGTAGGGTCCCGTAAATGATGACCGGCGGTCCGTTGGTGTTGTAGGCTCCTCCCAACACGCCCGCCGCCAGGCCGAAGAGGGGGGCGGAGCGGGCGGTGCGCAGCCGGAGGAGGCCCGGCCGAAGCAGATTATAAAGGGCGAAGAGGATGATCACCGCGGCCAGGATCACGTTGACGATCCGGGCGTCGGCATATTTCAGGACGAGAAGGCCGAGCGGAATGCCGGCCAGGGTAGAGGCGATCAAAACGCCCGCACCGCGGACGTCCATGGCCCGCCATTCCTTGACCAGGATCAAGACCGCCAGCGTCGGGCCGACCAGGGCCATGAGAGGGGTGGCGAAAGAGAGCGGAACGAAAAGGGCCAGGAGCGGCATGCCCAGCAGCGCGTCGCCGAATCCGAAGGCGCCGCGGACGAGCGCGGCCAGGAAGACGATGGCCAGGACGGCAATCAGAACGGAAGTTGGAATCACGGCCGTATCTTGATGGATAGGCCGGATGGATTCAAGCTCGGAATTAATCGCCCCGAGTATCAAACCAGCCAGCGGACGGAGTATCGTTTAACATATTTATTGCCATCTTCATCCGATTCGATGGCATAGAGCTTGCCTCCCTTCCAGAACTGCGGTCTGCGCCGGAAGGCCTGACGTCCGATATAGCGGCCCTCCTTATCGAAGATGTCCCAATACTCGCCCTCCCGATCGCCGGTCCTTTCGTAAGTGCAAACGAAAATCCGGCCTTCCTCATCCGGCAAGAAACTGAAAAAGGGGAGATGATATTTCGGCACCTTTATTTCAGAAGGCGAGCCGCCGCGGTTTATTTCTTTCTTCGTTATTTCTTCGACGTCTACTTTGGTAATGGGGATCGGTCGGTAGTCGTTTTCCAACAGCCTTATCGTTCGCCCGGTCGAATCGAGGGTTTTGATCTTATACTCCTCAGTATACCCGGTGAGAATTTCGCCCCCGCACGTCATCCGGTATTGGTAGGATCCGGGACGAAACAACTGGGTGTAATCGAGCGACCTCGGCCGGCGTTCGAGCAACCGAAGAAAACGCATGTCGGGGCGGAAGGCCTTCAACTGATATTCGGGGCCTTTTCCGGTATTTGGGGTAACTGACAAGCCGATGTATTCCCCTTGATCATCCAGTATAAACGTGGTCGCGGCCGAAGCGGACCAGTTATCTCTCTTTAGAAAATGCCCGTCTGCGGAGAAGTAATCAAGGGTGCGCGTCCTCAAGCTTTCGATGATGATTTCCTTCCTCGGCGACAGGAGTATTTGAAAAGGATTCGCCAAGTCACCCGGGCCTTGGCCGTTTCTGGAAAAGACGTTGAGGAAACGTCCGTTTGCGTCGAACACCTTGACCTGACAGTCTTTGAAGTCGAGCATGTAAATCGAGCCCTGGTCGTCAACCACCATGGCTGAAAATGGAGATCCGATGTCCGCGAAAAGATATTCTCCTTCTTTTTCCCCTTTGCCGATCGAAATTTCCTCTTTAAGCTGCAGAACCTCCCCTCGGTACAGGGGTTCCTTGGGATTTCGGACGACGGTGATTTCGTTTTCGGTCGTGATCGTGCCCTTCCAAACGGGCTTGGCCGTCTGCCCGGCCATCGTGCACCACGAACCCAGTACGCAAAGCGCGAACGAAATAATCGCGGCTTTCCTCATGGCCCTCCCTTCCCTGACGCACCAGTTACCCTCGCCCATTATACGACGCGCCGGCTCGTTTTGTTGGGGGAGCTGTGGGGTATGTCTTTCGGCGGCGTTTGCGAGATGTCGATAGAGAAGGTCCGGAGAGTGTTTCTCTTTGAGGGCGCCATTGACCGGAAGCCCCTCGACGGCCGGGCAAACATCCCTCCGGGCATATCGAAATTCACGCAAGATGCATTAATATCAATTAGATAGGACCGCTCTGAGTTCTCAATCTATGATATAATATTGATATGGTTCCCGAGGAATTGAGGCGCTTTTTCTGGGACGTCGATCCCGCCGGACTCGATCTAACGCGCCATAAGGTCTACATCATCGAACGAATTCTGGAACTCGGAGACGAAAAAGCGGTCCACTGGCTTTTTGACTCTTTATCCCGCGACGATATCGCCGCGGTTCTCGAATCGAGCCGCTCGTTATCACTGAAGAGCCGGAATTTTTGGCGACTTCGCTTTTCCGGATCGGATCCGCTCCTTGGGGAACCTATTCTTCACCAGCGCCGGGCCGGAACCGCATGGGACGATATGGGTTGCAAGCGATCAAGGGAAGGGCGTGAAAGATGACTCCCGAGCTGAAGCAAAAGCTGGCCTTGATCGATAATCTCCGGGATGAAATCGATTCTTTTCGTCCCTTGAAACCCCGAGCCCAAAAAGAGCTGCGGGAATACTATCGGATCGATCTGGCCTATTCGAGCAACGCTCTAGAGGGAAATTCGCTGACCGAAAGCGAAACGAAAATCGTCATCGAGGAAGGGCTCACCATCGGCGGGAAACCCCTGAGAGATCATTATGAGGCCGTCGGGCATAGTGAAGCCTATGACCTTCTTTTCAAGCTTAGCAAAAAAGAGAATATTTCCGAGCGCGATATCTTGGAGCTCCATCGGCTTTTTTTTTACCGCATCGATGAAGAGAAGGCGGGCAAGTACCGGACGGTCAACGTCATCATCACGGGCGCGAGGCATATTCCCCCTACTCCGGCTCGGCTTAAGCCCCTGATGCGAGACTTCGTAGACGGGTTGGCGGCCCTTAAAAAAAAGACCCATCCCGTCGAGTATGCGGCCCTGATTCATTTGGAGCTTGTAACGATCCATCCGTTCCAGGACGGGAACGGGCGGACCGCCAGGCTCTTGATGAACCTGGCTCTTTTGCAAGCCGGGTATGTCATCACCATCATCCCCCCCGTTCTGCGAAACGGGTATTTAGAGGCTATCCGGCGTGCGCAAGGGCCGGGCCGCAGCAAAGCGGCCTTCGTTTCCTTTATCGCGGGAACAGTGCACGAAAGCTTGAAAGATTATCTGCGGCTTCTTGGGGCGCTTAACGGGGAGCGCCGTGGCCATTAGCTCGAATGGATTGACCGCGCTCGTCAGCCAAGGAACGGTTTAGGGGGGAGCATGAAACGGGGTCTCGCCGTATGGATGGCTTTAGCTTTGTCTTGGGCTTGTCAATCCAAGGTGGATGGACCCATACGGACGATCGAAAACGGCGTCGAGGTCGTGGATAACGGGAGCGGCTATTACTCCATTCCCGGCCGGCCGAAATCCCTCTCGCTGAAGGAGGAGTTTCGGATCGACCTCGAGGACGAAAAACTCGCTGCGGCCGGCTTGACTGATGTCTCGGCAATCGATGCCGATGTCCGGGGGCGGATCCTCGTTTTCGGAAGCGGATTGAATTCATACCCTTTCGTTTTTCAATTCGATGACAAGGGCGGCTTGATGAGATCCTTCTGCCCCAAGGGACAGGGCCCCGGCGAAGCCGAATTTCCCACATATATCGGGATGACGGCTTCCGGCGAGATTCTTATCTATAGCACGTCCAGGTTCGTTGTCTTCGACTCGGACGGCGAGTATCTCCGCCAGGAACGCATCGAAAAATGGGTCCGTTTCATTGGGTTTCGACGCGAAGTCCTCGCCAATGGGAATGTCCTGGCTCCCTATATACCGGAGAACAAGGAAATGGTCGCCAGGGAAGTCACTCTGGCGTTGTTCGACGGCCAGTTAAATAAGCTGGCCGATATTCGAAGCCATTCCCTCCCCGAAAACGGCAGAATCGGACGAAATCCGCTGGATTACGTTCCCATATTCGGTGTTTCAGCATCCGTGTTCTTTGCCAATTGGGGGGATGAAGGACGGGATATCGCGGTCTTCGATCTCGATGGACGCCCGAAGAAGATCATCCGGGCGGATTTTCCCTCGAGACAGGTTTCCGAGACGTATAAGAAAAGCATCATCGAAAGACTTCCAAAGACTGTCGGGAAACACTTTGCCTCCCTCTCCCAGTTTCCCCCCTTCCAGTCCTTGGCCGTGGATGAAAAGGGCTTCTTGTTCGTCTCGACTCTGGACCGTGACCCGGATTCGGGTGCCTATATGAACGACGTGTTTTCTCCCGAGGGTGTCCGGCTGTTTCGGGTGGGGTTGGGGCATCAGGACTATATGCGGGATTCCTATAACAACTCTTTCCTCGACGTCGTCCTCAAGAACGGCCGGGCCTACTGCGTCCGGGAGAAGCCATCCGGCTTCAAGGAAGTCGTCGTTTACTCGATGATCTGGCGTTAGTTCGCCGAGTTCGAACGCCCGGCCGGGGTGAGCGATTCCCTCTTGACTTTCATCTAGCACAATGTAAACTAAAGGTGCCCATAAATAGCAACCAATGGTTCATAATCATGAAAAAAGACCATCTTTCCCTTTTGCTCCGCTCCAAAAACACCGTCTTCACCTTTAAAGACCTTTCTTTAATCTGGGAAGAAACGGATGCGAAGCGGACAAAAAAAAGAATTTATCGTTATGTGAAGGCAGACAAATTTCTTTCCCTCCGCCGAGGCATTTACGCCAAAGATAGAAACTACGACCGCCTGGAACTGGCCAATAAGATCTTTTCTCCCTCCTATATTGGTTTCGAGACGGTTCTGGTCAAGGAGGGCGTCATCTTTCAGCATTACGATCTCATATTTTTAGCCGGCTATTTGACCCGGGAAATTTCCTGCGATGGGGGCGTCTACGCCTTTCGAAAATTGAAAGACTCCGTTCTGACCGATTCTCTGGGCCTGGAGATCAAGGCCAATTATTCGATTGCTTCCAGGGAAAGAGCGTTTCTGGATCTGCTGTATTTGAATCCCCGTTATCACTTTGATAATCTCTCCTCCATCGATTGGGACAGATGCCGGGAGATCTTGCCCATCTACGGCAATCAAGCCTTGGCTAAAAGGCTGAATTCGTATTCCCCATCAGCTCAACATGCTTGATCGAAACGTTCACAAGACGATCCTGCTCCAAATCCTGAAGGAGATTTATAGTGATACGTCGCTGGGTCCGCTGTTGGGCTTCAAGGGCGGCACGGCAGCCCGCCTATTCCACAAGTTGGGCCGGTTTTCGGTCGACCTGGACTTTGACCTTCTGAACGAAGCCAAAGAAGAGATCGTTTTTGGAAAAACCGAGGGACTTCTTCACGAATTCGGAACCCTCAAAGAGAAGCGGAAGAAGCTTCACACGTTGTTCTTCCTGCTTTCTTACGGCGAGAAGGATCAAAACATCAAAGTGGAGATCAATCGCAGGAATTTCGGATCCTGCTATGAGCTGAAAAGCTATCTCGGCATCTCCATGCTCGTGATGACCCGGGAAGACATGTTCGCCCACAAGCTGGCAGCGATGCTCGAGCGGACCAAGACGGCGAATCGCGATATCTTCGATGTCTGGCATTTCCTTAAAAACCGCTGGCCCCTTAATAAAAATATCTTGGAAAAACGGACTCAAATGAATTCTGTCGACTATTTGAGGAAATGCGTGAACTTCGTTGAGTCGGTAAGCGATCGCGGCATTCTGGCCGGGATCGGCGAACTGATCGACGCCAATCAAAAAGCATGGGTCAAGGCCAATCTGAAAAAAGAAACCGCCTTTTTATTGAAGGTCAGACTGGAACAAGGAGAGTGGGAATAAAACGACGTCTTGCCGTTCAGAGACCGATCGCCGCCGAGGGCGGAGCGATATAAGCGGCAATGGCGACGAAATGGGCCACGGCGGCGAGAATGACGAAGATGTGCCAAACCTCGTGGAACCCGAAGACCCCGGGGATGAAATCGGGCTTCTTGAGGATGTAGACCACCGCGCCCAGCGTATAGATGAGCCCGCCGGCCGCCAGCCAGAGAAGCGCGCCCGCCGGCAGGGCGGCCAGCAGGGGCTTGACCGCGAGAACGGCCAGCCAGCCCATGACCACGTAAACGCCCGCGGTCAGAAGCCGCGGCGCCTCGACGATGAAGACCTTCACCCCGATGCCGATGAGAGCCAGCGACCAGATGATGGCCAGCATCCCCACCCGCCAGAAGCCCTCCAGCCGGAGGGCACAGATGGGGGTGTAGCTCCCGGCGATGAGCAGGAAGATGGCCGAATGATCGAGCTTGCGGAGGATCCGCAGCCCCTTCGGCCCGGCTTTGGCCATATGGTAAGCGGCGCTGGCGCCGAACATAAGAACCAGGCTAAGGCCGTAGATGGACAGGGCGGCCGTCCGGCCGGGCGACCCGAAGCCGCCGATAAAAAGGAGGGCGGCCCATCCGCCCAAGGCGGCGACGGCGGCGAGAAGATGCGTCAGCGCGCTGACCGGTTGGCGCCAATGCGCGGATAAGCTCGACATGGCCTTCACCATCCTTTGCCGGAACAAGAACGGGAGAATTATGGGGCAATACCGGCCCGAAAGAAAGGCTCGTGGGCGGTCGCGCGATTCTCAGCCGGCCCGGCTGAGGACGAAGACGAAATAAGCGCCCATGAGATAAGCGGCGGCCAAGGCCAGGACCTCGACGCCCGTCCGGAATTTCGAATCGCGTCCTTGGCGATAAACCAGCGCGGTGATGACGATGCCCGTCATCAGAATGGACGTGAGCCCGGCCATGGCGCTGGCCGTCGAAACATCGGCCAGGAGCGGGCCGCGGCGATAGAAGATGTCGCAGACGGCCAGGATCATCATGTTGAACAGATTGCTGCCCAGGAGGTTGCTGACGGCCATGTCCACGGCCCCGATTCGCAGGGCCGAGATCGAGACCACGGCCTCCGGCAGGCTCGTCGCGGCGGCCAGGAAGAGGCTGCCGACGAAGCTTGCGCCCCAGCCCGTAGCCTTGGCCAAGGCGTCTCCCTGGATGGACAACCAGATGCCCGCGACGACGATGGCCAGGGCCGCCGCGGCCGTCTTTAGGTAGACGATCCGCAGGGGGGCCGCCCCGGCCGGTTTTTTCGTCTCGGCCTCCGTCGGGGCTTCCCTGCTTCGCTTGTCGTAGCGGAAGATGAGCCGGATCGAGACGATGTAGGTCGCCGCTATGGCCAGGCTCTCCAGCCCGACGCCGAACAGGTGGATGTCGCCGCCTTGCTGGTAGAACAGGATGAGGGAGTTGACCAAGCCGATCAGCATGACGCCTACGCCGGCCGAGAGGAGATGGCCCGAACGGGCGCGGGCTAAAAGCGGGCCGCCGCGGTAGAGGATGTCCAGCAGGACGATCAAGGCCAGGTTGAAGGTGTTGCTGCCGAGCAGGCCGGCGGCGGCCAAGTCGGGGCTGCCGACGAACGCGGTCGAGGTGATGCCGACGGCCAGCTCGGGCAGCGAAGTGACGGTGGACAGGAGGACGATGCCGATGATGGCCCCGCCCAGGCCCGTCCTTTCGGCGATCTCATCGCCATAGCGGGAAAGCCGGACGCCGGCGAACAGGACGACGACCGCTCCGGCGGCGAACTTGAGGAGAATAAAAAGAATGTCCATGTCTTCTCAAATGATCCGGCCGCCCGGACGGATCGCCGGAATGCCGGGGGCTTCCATGCCTTTCTTCAGACTCAGCGCCTTCAGGCCCGCCTCGAGCGACTCGATCTGGGCCCGCATTTCGGCCAGCTTGGCCTTTTCCTTCTCCACGACGTCGGCCGGGGCGCGGGCCACGAAGCCCTCGTTGCCCAGCTTGGCCTCGGTCTTGCGCAGATCCTCGGCCAGCTTGGCCCGCTGCGACTCGAGGCGAGCCCGCTCCTTGGCCGGGTCGATGAGCCCGGGGACATAGATCTCCATCCCGCCCACGACCTGGACGACCGACAGGGCGGGCCGGGCCGGATCGACGGCCACGGTCAGCGACTCGAGGTTGCCCATGTGGATGACGAGCGTCTCGAGCCGGGCCAGAGCCTCGGCCTCGCTTCCCGCGGCCTTGACGGTCGCCGCCAGCTTCTGGGCGGGCGAGATGCCGTGCCGGGCCCGCATGTCGCGGACGGCCCGGACGACCCCGACGGCCACGGCGAAGTCCGCCTCGACGGCTTCGTCCTCCCAGCGCGTCGGCGGCTGGGGCCAGGCGGCGGTGATGATCAGCTTGGGAGCCGTTTGCGGCGAAGTGATGCCGCGCACCGGGCACTGAGCGTTCAGACGCTCCCAGAGGACCTCGGTGATGAACGGAACGAAGGGGTGGAAGAGCCGCAGGACCTGGTCGAAGGCCAGGGCCAGGACGGAGCGGGCGATGGGCGCCTGGGCCTCGTCCCGCAGCCGCGGCTTGATGATCTCCAGGTACCAGTCGCAGAGCTCGCCCCAGAAGAAGTCGCGGGCGGCGCCGACGGCGGCCGAGGGGTTGTAGGCCTCGAGCTCGTCGGTGACCTTGCGCGACGATCTTGGACAGCCGGGACAGGATCCAGCGGTCCTCGGGCGCGAGCTTGTCGGCCGGCAGCGGCCGTGAAGGCGTGCTCGCCCAGGTTGCCGAACATGAAGCGGGCCGCGTTCCAGAGCTTGGTGCAGAAGGCGCGGCCGATCTCGAAGCGCTCGCGAGATGATCTTGGCCGCCGGGATGTCCGTCATCGTCCCGAGGACGTCGAACTCCTTGCCGCTCTTCGGGTCGATGTAGGTGAAGATCGAGCGGCCGTGCTTGGCCGCGGCCAGGTCGACCAGCTCGCCGGTGTAGGGCGAGACGGCCTGCACGGGCAGGCGGATGTCCTGCGTCCCGGTCTGCATGTCGCAGAGCACGTAGCGCATGGCGTCGGTGCCGTACTTCTCGATGATGTCCTCGGGGTCGATGCCGTTGCCCTTGCTCTTGCTCATCCGCTCGCCCTTGCCGTCCTGGATGTTGGCGTGGATGAAGCTCGCGGTGAAGGGAACGTCGCCCTGAAGATAGAGCCCCATGATCATCATGCGGGCCACCCAGAGGGTGATGATGTCGCGGGCGGTGACCAGGCACGAGCCGGGATAGTAGTAGGCCAGGGCGTCCTCGAGTCCGGGCTCCGTCGCGGCCAGCGGCCGCTGGCCCGGATCGAGGGCCGCCGTGGCCGGGTCGGGCCAGCCCAGCGTGCTCATGGGCCAGAGGGCCGAGCTGAACCAGGTGTCGAGCACGTCGGGGTCCTGGACGAGGCCCATGGCTTCGAGGGTGGCGGAGGAATCTCCGCTCTGCGTCCTCGTCGCGCAGGCAGACGAGAAGGCTGTAGGTCGCCTCCGGATCAAGGTCGGACGGATGGCGGACGGTGCGGGATCGGCCCGCGTCGTCGGCGACCCAGGCATAAAGGGCTTCGGGGTCGGTCTGATACAGGGGAGCGGTGGTCTTCTCGTAGTCCACTCCCTTGAACGAGGTCGTTCCAGATGGGGATGCGGTGGCCCCACCAGAGCTGGCGGCTGATGCACCAGTCCCGCTTCTCGCCCAGCCAGGCCCGGTAGGTGCCGCCGTAGCGGTCGTCGTCCGGGGCGAAGGCCAGGCGCTTGCCCGACGGGCGATTCGTATCCCGGCCGGGAGGCGTCGATGGCGGCCTGGGCCAGGCCGCGGGCCTGGAACGTCTTTTTGCGTCCCCACGCCGCAGACGATGCCGTCCGGCGATGTCGTTCATGCGGACGAACCACTGCTTGGCTCAGGTAGGGCTCGATGGGCGTCTTGGAGCGGTCGGAGTGGCCGATCTCGATCTCGCGGTCCTCGACGGACTCGAGCAGGCCCTTGGCCTTGAGGTCGCGCACGACGCGCTTGCGGGCCTCGAAGCGGTCGATGTCCGGCGTAGGGGCCGCCCGCCGCGTTGATGCGTGCCGTTGGAGTTGAGGATGTTGACGATCCCGATCTCGGTCTTGTGGCGCTCCCAGACGGCGTAGTCGTTGGGGTCGTGGGCCGGGGTGATCTTGACGCAGCCCGTGCCCAGCGCCGGGATCGGCCCACTCGTCCAGGATGAGCGGGATGGGCCGGTCGACGAGCGGCAGGAGGACCTGGCGGCCCTGGCGAGCCATGTCGCGAAGCCGCAGCAGGAGGGGCAGGACTTCGGCCTTGCGCTCCTCGATCCGCTCCAGAGCCTTCTCCAGGTCGGCCCGGTCCTTCTTGGACGCTGTCGTCCATCCTGGTCTCGCAGATCGGCGGCTTGCCGGTCGAGCGCGCCCGCGGGGTCGGGGTGGACGGCCACCGCCGTGTCGCCCGAGCATCGTCTCGGGCCGGGTGGTGGCCACGACCACGAAGTCGGGCTCGCCCGGCCTTGGGGTCGATGATCGGGTATTTGATGTGCCAGAAATGGCCCTGGACCTTCTCGTAGACGATCTCGTCGTCGGAGACGGCCGTCTGGAGCTGGCAGTCCCAGTTGACCAGGCGGTTGCCGCGGTAGATGAGCCCGTCGCGGAACAGCCGGAAGAAGGCCTCGCGGACGGCCCGGGCGCAGACCGGGTCCATGGTGAAGCGCTGCCGCTTCCAGTCGCAGGAGCAGCCCATGGCCTGCTGCTGGCGGATGATGCGCTCGCGGTACTCGTCCTTCCAGGCCTGGATCCGGGCCACCAGGCCCTCGCGGCCGAGGTCGTGGCGGGTCTTGCCCTCGAGCTCGAAGAGGCGCTTCTCGACGACGGCCTGGGTGCCGATGCCGGCGTGGTCGGTGCCGGGCATCCACAGGGTGTTGTCGCCCATCATGCGGTGCCAGCGGGTCAGCAGGTCCTGCATGACGTTGTCCATGGCGTGGCCCATGTGCAGGGCCCCGGTGACGTTGGGCAGCGGCATCATGATGACGTAGCGGCGGGCCCGGCCGTCGGGGACGGCGGCGAAGGCGTCGGCCGCGAGCCACTTCTCGTAGGTTTTCTTCTCGTAGAGCCCGGGCTCATAGATTTTCGGGATTTCTTCCGACATGGATGCGTCCTTAAAGGGCTAAATAGGCCATTATTTTTACCATAGAGGGCATTGGGGCACAAGAACAGTATGGCTATTCTTGACTTGCTATATTAAAATGTCTATAATGGCGTTATGAATAAAGCCAATATATCATATACGAGAAACCACCTCAGCGAAATCCTGCTCAAAGTCCGAGAGGGAGAGACCATCCTGATCATGGACCGTGACCAGCCCGTGGCGCGCTTGGAACCGATCGCAGGTTTGTCCGCTCAGGGATCGCCTTGGCAAGCGGATCTCGTCCGCCGGGGGCTCGTACGCGCGTCTCGGAATCGTTTGGACGTTAAAGCGCTCTTGGCGATGCCCCTGCCTGCCCCCAAGGGCGGCGGCGATATCCTGGAGGCCCTTCTCGCCGAGAGGGAGGAAGGCCGATGAGATATTGGGACGCCTCCGGCATCGTGCCGCTGCTTGTGCGGCAGAGGCGGACCCGGGACATGGAGCGGCTGTTGGTCGAGGATCCGGTCGTGGTGACATGGTGGGGTACGCCGATCGAGTGCCTCTCGGCGATCATGCGAATGGTCCGCGACGGCTCCTTGACCGCCGACGACGCGCACGCCGCGGAAATGCGCCTGCACGAGCTGCGCAACGGTTGGGACGAGGTTCTGCCCGGCGAAGCCTGCCGGAGATCCGCCGAGCGGATGCTGCGGGTCCATCCCCTGCGGGCGGCGGATGCGCAACAGCTGGCTGCGGCTTTAATCGCCGCGGATCACGATCCGGCCAGGCTCGAGATGGTGTGCCTGGACGAGCGATTGAATGAGGCCGCCCGTAAGGAAGGCTTCGTCCTCGCCGCCGGCCCGGCGAAATAGTTCACTTCCTCAGCGAGGCCTTCGAGAAGACGGCCTCGGGGATGGGTACGTCCAATTCGATCGAGAGAATGGCGAACTCCGTCCCCAGGCCGGGCTTGAGGACGTCGCGAAAAACGACCCGGTCCGGTACCCAGCGGCCGCCCTGCCGTACGACGCTCTTGACCTCGAGCGTCTTGAGCCGCTTGCCGCTCTTGGCGAAGCGCTCCTCCTTCAGCACCACCCAGCGCTCCTTGTCCACCCAGGCTTTGCGCGAGGAGTAGGCCGCATCACCCGCCTTGGCCGTCAGCTCCAGCACCCAGCAGGGCCGCGTCTCGTAGACGTCCTCCCCGGCCACCCGGGCTTCGTAGGCCTGGCGGAGCTTGCGGTCCTCCAGCATGTCCTCGTAGGACAGGTCCGAGCCCATCACCGACTGGCGGAGCATGTGGCCCGAGATGGCGATCGTCCGGTCGGTGTCGGGCGAGTAGGTCCAGAGCTGGTCGCCGAGCTTCAGCATCTTGATGCCCCGCTCGCGCGGCGGGTCGAGGTACTCGGTAAAGGCTTTTTCCTCGCCCTGGATCCAGGACTTGGACTTGACCGTCCGGCTGTCGCGGCGTCCGCGGATGGTCATTTCCGAGACGATGATCTTCGTGCCCGGGACGGCGTTGCGGTCGACGCGGTCGAGGATGGTCTCGGCCGACGGGGTTTGAGCCGACGCCGTCGCCGCCGCGATGGCGAACACTATGCCTAATCCGAGGGCCGCTTTCTTCATGACTCCATCTCCTTGAACAGGGAAGCCGTCTGCCGTTTGTAGACCGCCCGCCCCGCGATCGCCGTGCCGATGACCGAAGCCAGCAGTCCGGGGATAAAGCCGATGACGAAGGCGAACGGGGTGATCTTGGACCGCAGCACGGGGTCCATCAGGAAGCTCATGTTCTTCATCATCCCGCTGACGTCCAGTCCATGGACCTGGAGGTACCAGGACAGCGCCAGGCCCATGGCTGTGCCGATGACCGAGCCGATGATGCCGATGATCACGGCCTCGCCGAGGAGCGAGCGGTAGGCCCGTCCCTTGCTCTCGCCCAAGGCCAGCCGCAGCCCGAACTCGCCGTGCCGGCGCAGCGTCCCGATCAGGCCCGCGTTCCATTGCACGAGCGACATGGCCAGCAGGAAGACGGTGATGAGGATGCCCGTGACCATGCCCAGCTTCTCGAACATGAAATCCAGTCCCGGCTGCTGCCCCAGGGTCTGCATGACCGGCCGGAAGGCGTCGGCCGGGTCGGCCGATCCCGCATTGAAGGTCGCGGCCAGCGCCCGGACCCGCTCCGGCAGGTAGATGCCGTCGCGGAAGAGCCCCAGAATCTCTCCCGCCGCGTCCTCCATGTCCAGTGCTTTGCGGATGTCGGCCAGGTCGGCGATGAAGCCGGTCTGGTCCATGCCCCGCATGCCGAAGCGGATCGTGCCCGCGACGGTCAGGTTGGCCATGCTCATGGCGCCGTGCATGGTCGAGCCGATCAGGGTGACCCGGCCGCCGGGCTCCAGGCCCAATCGGCGGGCCAGATCGTCGCCGATGAGGATCTCGCCCGCCTGCCGCGGCAGGCGTCCGCGGACGAGAATCCGCTCCAGGCCGAGCAGGCCGGGCTCGGGGCTGCCCGGGGTCAGGAGGTCGACGGCCAGGCCGGCCGCGGGGGCCTGGGCCTTGGTCTGACCGGACGCGTCCGGCACGTCCAACAAGCCGCCGAACTGGATGCGCGAGTTCCAGTCCATCTCGGGCGCCAAGGCCCGAAGCTCGGCCGTCAGGGCGCCGACCCCGGTTAAGGCCGCGTCGTTGGGGACCTGGTCGGCTTCGGCCGCGTAGGCCGCCGTCATCACCTTGACGTGGCCGTGCTTCAGGTTGGCGCCGCTGCGGATGATGTTGATCTCAGCTCCCCGAAGGTAGCAGTACATGGCCACGGTCAGAAAGACGCCGGCCGCGACGATGAGCAGGGGGAACAGGCTCCGGGAACGGTCGCGCAGCACGCCCTTGATCAGGAAGCGGATCATGACATCCTCCCGCGCAGGGCGTCGGTCGGCTTGAGCCGGCTGATCTTGCGGGCCGGCAGGTAGCTGACGAAAAGCGTGACCGCGAAGACGAGGACGGTCGTGCTCAGCACGAGACCCGCCGTGTAAACGGGGAAGAGACCCGCGCCGATGGCCATGCCGAAGCTGTCCGCCTGGTCGCTGGAAAAGGTCATGCCGTGCTTGGCGAAATAGGACAGCAGGGGGAAGCCCCAAAGCGCACCCAGCAAGCCGGCGAAGACGCCGTTCAATCCGCCCTCGAAGGTGAACAGGGCCACGATGCGGGCGCGGGTGATGCCCAGGGCCATCATCGTCCCGATCTCTCGGCGCCGCCGCCAGACGGACAGCAGCTGGGTGTCGAAGATGGCCAGCATGGCCAGGAACATCAGAATGGAGTAGAAGATCGAGGCTCCGATGCTCTTGGCCTTGATCAGGTCGCGCAGGTCCTTGAGGAGGAAATCGAGGCTTTTATGCTCCCAGCCGGCGACGGAAGCGGGCAGGGACGCACTCCGGGCCAAGGTGACCAGCGTCGCCTCCCCGGGCATCGCGGCCATGGCCCGCACCGTCAGAAGCGGCATCCAAAGCTGGCCCTCGTCGATCGACTGGACGTTCGTCCGCATGACCTCGACGATGGTCAGGTCGCGGGCATCGTACATGCCGCGGGCGTCGCGCCAGCGGATCGTCACCGTGTCGCCCTTGGCCAGCCCGGCCGCTTCGGCCATCCGGGTTCCGATCAGGGCGGGGAGCGGAGCGGAGCTTCCTGCGAGCAGGCCCGACGGAATATCGAGCACTTTCTGGCCGGGATCGATGCCCTTGAGGATCACCGAGCGGATGCGGCCGTTCGGGTATATCGTGGCCGGGATGTAGAGGAGCGGCGTGGCCTGCCCGTCTTCGATCAGCTTGGTCAATCCGGCCGGCACCGGGGCGTGGGCGTCCTGTATGGTGAAGGGGTCGAAAGGATCGAAGCCCTTGACCCAGTACTGGCCGCCGCCATATTCGGAGGCGAGCATGGTCCGCGAGACGTCGGCGTCGAAACCTTTGTACAGGCCCTGGCCGCCGATGATGGCCACGAAGGCCATCGACAGGACGGCGGCGTTGAGCCAGGTCTTGAGCCCGGCGCCCAGCATGTTCCGCAGCGCCAGCTTGGGGATGATCATGGCCGCTCCTGCGCGGCCGGGCCCGGCTCGTCCTTGGCCACCCGGCCGTCGATCAGGGTGATCTTGCGCCGCAGATGGGAAATGACCTTGTCGTCGTGGGTCGAGAAGAGGAAGGTCGTGCCCAGATCGCGGTTGATTTTGGCCATGGTGTCGAGGATGTGGTGCGAGTTCTCGGCGTCCAGGTTGGCCGTCGGCTCGTCGGCCAGGACGAGGGCCGGCTTCTTGACGACCGCTCGGGCGATGGCCACCCGCTGGCACTGGCCGCCCGAGAGCTGGGCCGGGCGGGAACGGGCCCGGTCGTCCAGGTGGACCCAGGCCAGGGCGTCGAGGACGGCCTGGCGCCGGGCGGCCGGGGCCATCCCCAGCAAAAGCAGCGGGAACTCCACGTTCTCGTAGACCGTGTAGACGGGCAGCAGGTTGAAGGTCTGGAAGATGAAGCCGATGTGATGGTTGCGAAGCTCCGCCGCTTTGCGGTGGGAGAGCTCTTCGATCTTCTCGCCCATGACCACGGCGCTGCCCTTGGTCGGGACGTCGAGCGAGCCAAGGATGTTGAGCAGGGTCGTCTTGCCCGAGCCGCTCGGCCCGACCAAGCCGGCGAACTCGCCCTTGGCAAAGCTCAGGCTGACGTCGTTCAAAGCAATGATGGACTGCCCGCCCATCGGGTAGACCTTGACCAGGTTGGTCGTCCGCATCAGCTTGCCGTTATCCATATCCACCTCTCGTCAATAATTATAGACGATCATAATCTGGATGCCGCGGCCGGCAAAGAGATCCGACATTCGGCCGGCCGAGGGGATGCGATAGCTGTCCGGGTTCCAGAAGCCGATGGCGTAGAGACTCCAGCGGTCGTAGGTCCGCTGCCAGGTCACGATCCGGTACCAGTCGCCCGAGGTCCAGTCCCGGAAGAGCACGGCCCGCAGCCGATCGAGCAGGCTCAGCGGGACGTCGGCCGTAAACGCGGTCAGGCTGCGGCGGGCGCTCTGCCCCCCGATCTCGGCCCCGTAGTCCACGGCCAAGTGCTCGGCCATGACGTGAAGTCCGGGTCCCAGGGCGATGGTGTAATCGACGCCCAGGTTGAGGGCCCGCTGGTCCTTCCAGGGCGCCGAGGTCCAGGCTTGCCGCGTCCAGACCGCCTCGAACCACAGCCCGACGCCGAGGTCCCACTTGCCGTCCAGGGCGATGCGGTCCTCGGGCACGACGGCGGCCTCGCCCGCGGGCAGTTCGAGCGGGCTGCGGGCGCTGTCCATGCGGCGATGGTGATACGAGACGGCGGCTTCGCCGGGTCCCAACGGAATCTGGACCCGGCCGCCGAACTCCGGGCTGCCGCGGCGTGTGGGGACGGCCTCCCAACCCTTCGTCTCATAGTTGCCGGCGAGCCCCCAGAGCCAGACGTTGGCGTCGCCGCTGAAAGTGTATTTCAGGAGCAGGCCATAGACGCCGTCCGTGAGCTGGAGCGGGTCGTTGGGATCGATGCGGTCGAACCACATTAGCGGGCGCAGGAGAAACGCCGAGCCGAAGTTGATCTTCTGCAGGCCGATCCGGGCTTCGAAGCGGGCGGTCGAGAAGCGGGCCCAGACCCGGTAGGGCTTGAACCCGGCGCTGCCGGACGCGGAGGCGAATGTCGGGCCCTGGGCCGAGACATAGGTGTTGAGCGAGACTTCGGCAGCCAGGCTCGAGCCGCGGCCGAGGTCCTGTTTCAGCGAGAACGAGGGGATGTAGCGCAGGCCCGCCGCGCCTTCGGAGGCGGGGCGGTCGTGGCCGGCCAGCCAGAAGGAGAGCTGGCCGCGGAAGTCGAAGGCGGGCGGGGATTGAGCGCTCAATGAGGCCGCGGCGCAGCCGGCGAGCGCAACTATGAACGTGGCCAGCCGGCCGGGCAGGCGCGGCAGCTGCAAACGGCGCACGGATTCTTGAAGCATGACAGCGTGTCCCAGAATCGAATAACCTCCTAATGATACATAAATAAGTTGAACAAAAAAGGGTGTCTTATCGCCGGGGACCTTCCGCTCGGCACAGGTTTAGCGAGGACGAGGATATAAAGGGGGTAAGATTGCCGCCTTGACCCTTAGGACGAAGCGCAGGTCTCGCTCGCCGTTTCCCCGTTTACGGAAGCGACAGCATGGAGTGGGCCAGCACGAGCTTGCCCTGGATGGGGACGCCGTGCGGGCAAGCCGCCTCGCAGGGGCCCGGGCAGTCCGCGCAGGAGGCCGCGTCGGCTCCCAGCCAGGGCCGCGTAATTCGCCATGGCCTCTTTCTCCCGGTGGGCGGTCCGGAAGTAGTAGTCGTAGCGCATGATCGCGGCCACGGGGACGCCGCGCGGGCAGGCCGTCTGGCACTCGCCGCAGCCGATGCGGCAAGCGGTGCCGCCCAGCGTCTCGCGGCAATCTGCCAGCATCTCGGCCTCGCGCGCTTCGAATTTGGTCCCGGAGATGGCGATATAGGAATCCAGCTCTTCGAAGCTGTTGATGCTCGGGCAGACGTTGTGGACTTCGGGCCGGCTCAGGCAGTAGCGCAGGGCCGCGTCGCGGGATTGTTCGGGGCCGTCCAGGCCGTGCTTCTTGAGGAAGGCCTCGGTGGCCGCCGTCCGCTCGGCGCTGACCTGGGCCAGCTTGACCAGGGCCTCGGGCAGCTCCTGGCCTTGCTTCTTGTAGCGCTCGCGCAGGCGGACCAGCATCTCCGCCTCCTGGGCGTTGGTCAGGGCCGGGTTCATCTTCATCAGGGTGACGCCCATGTTCTTCTCGGCGCAGGCTTTCAGCATCCGGTCGCCTACGTCCCCCTTGAGGTAGTTGTACGTGCAGAGGACGACGTCGAAGCGGCCGTCCTCGGCCGCGGCCATGACGACCGTCTCGACGGGGTCGTCGATGCGGCCGCTCAGGGAATAGTCCGCGCCGTGGCTGGAGAGGCCGCTGAAGCGCACCTTGCCTTCGGCCTTGAGCTCGCGGAAGGCCTCGTGGTAGGGCTCGTGCTTGACCAGGGCCAGCGGGCAGAGATGGATCATCAGGCAGTCGGCGTAGTCCGTCCCCAGCCGCTCCAGGCATTTCATGAAGCGGTCGCGGATGGCGGCCTTGTCGTTCTGTTTGTTGAAGACCATGTTGAGCTTGGTGGTCAGGAAGACTTTCGAGCGGTCGCGGCCCTTGAGGGCCTGGCCGATGGCCCGCTCGGAGTTGCCGTTGACGTAGTGCTCGGCCGTGTCGATGTAGTTCATGCCTCGGTCGAGGGCCGCGGTCAGGACGTTGGCGTTGTTGAGCGGCCCGGCCCCGAAGGCGATGTCCGAGACTTTGTACCCCGTCCGGCCGAGCGTGCGGTACTCCTTGATTCGGGCGGGGGCGGCGGCTTGCGCTTGAGCGGAAGCCTGGGCGGACGCTTCGCGGCCGAACAGGGCGGCGGCGGGGACGGCCCCGAGGGCGGCGCCCATGAAGCCGCGGCGGGTCAGGGACTTGCGTTCGTTGGGGATCTTTCCGGCGGGACGGGTCATGTCGGTGCTCCTTGGTTTAGAAACAGACAATATCAGATACGTTGGGGGAGGCGCCAGCGTTGCTTCGGCCGCGTGCTTTCTAGCGCCGAACGACCGCCATGGCTTTCTTGGCGCTGAACAGAGACTGCTCGAAAACGCCTTGGACGTCATGATCATCCACCAGCGGGGCAAACTCCTCCAGCCAGTGCCGGATATAATCGAGATCGAGCTTCCCTTTCCGACGGATAATGATCGACTCGATATCCTCAAGATCACGCGCCCGGCCGGCGACGCATTTGTGGATGATCAAGTCTTCGGCCCCAAGCAGGCGAAGAGAGCCTTTCCCGGGGATGGAGAGCCGAGCCACCCTCTTCATGGCTTCTTCCTCGTAGCCGGGGATACCGAAGGACAAGTCGATTGGAGTCCCGTCTTTCGATGCGAGAAGGAGAACTCGATTCCTCAAAGCAAAGTCTTTAGCATCTCGGATCCTTGAGGGGAAGGCTTTTAGAAGTCCATCCATGAAGCCGTCGAGCTTCACATCTGGAACAAGGACGACAAGATCGACATCACCGGTTTGCCGCGGCTGGCCATGGTATTGAACCGCGAAGCCGCCCAGAATGGCATAAGGAACGCGTTGCTTGGTCAGAAAGCCGGCGATTTCGAGCGCGGCTTCAACGAGGCCCATGTTTTAGCTGATCCGTTTGGCGCGGCGGTCCAGGACTTCCCTCATGGCCCCGAGAAGCCGGGAAGCCGACCGCGGATTCCGGGCCCGGGATATATTCATCTGCAGGCGCAAAAACTCGGCCAAGGATTCCCGTCGCGTCACTCGGAGAAGGGACAGGGTTCGTTCCCTGCGAATGATCTTTTCCGCCTCCGCTTGACCGTGGCGCCACAGATCGATCTCAAGTTTATTCATATCGATCACATACTTCTATGTTCTTATTATACCAGAACTTACGTGCTTCTGCCCCTTCTGACTTGACGGGTGCGGCCTACCGAGATTCTCACCGACATAAAGCCGGATGTCGGACCCGAATTAAAGTCCGATCATTCGACACTTGCGGATGACGACCAGGTCGTCCTCGGTCCGGTCGTCGAAGTAGACATAGCCGCCGGAAAAGACGAAGGCCTTTCCGGATGCGTTCGGCTTAATCTCGCGGTCCGTCCATTTCAAGAAGAACTGGTCGACGAGCTTCCCTTCGGCTGTGAACACGTCGAAAAGAATGCCTTTCTTTAAGTCCGTCGTCGAGGTCTGAATCCAGATACGGCCGTCGATCTCATGGATTCGCGAGATGTCGTTTAAGAAGGGAGGGAGATCGATCAGTGTGACCCCCGAACCTCGTACGCTGCCCGCGGCTTCGGTTGATTCCCGCCGCTGCCGCTCGTAGGACCGGCGGAAGGCTGTTCGGCAGGCACGAGTTTCAACATCGAATGCTTTAACGAGGTACTCCGAGGTGTGAGAAAGCGCTAGGGAATGAGCATCCAATGGCGCATAAAGCATGCTTAGAAAACCGGTCATGCTGATCCCGCCGGAAGGGATTACATTGACATGGACCGGCGTGGCGAAGCTTTCGATGGTTTCGGATTTCTCGCCGTTTATTGAGATACTCACGATCTCTTGAGGAATGTCTTGCCAGCCCGACCCGGCCTTCGGATCGGGGCGCCCGCTGCGAGAGAAGAGAAATCCCTTGCCCGAGGCGAGGATCAGCTTCATAGGGCCGCGAGCGACCGATTGAAGACCAATTTCATTGATGAAATTTCCGGAGAGATCAAAGGCCAGGAGCTTGGGCGGATTTCCAAAAAGGATGATCTTGTCTGTAGCCACTAGAAAATCCATAATGCCGGTCATCTCGCGAGGCCCTTGCCCCCTCTTCATTAGGTTGCGGATGAAATGTCCTTGGGGATCGAATTGGAGAAGCTGATCCTGTCCGTCCCGGACGAATACCGAACCGTCGGGGGTCGCTTTCAGGCCGTAAACGGCCTTAATATAGAAATCTTTCCCCGTGTCCTCGATCCGCATGACCTCTTCGAGCGTAACGACGCGGCCGGCCTTGGGATTGTCGGGCTTGGCCGGGTTTTCGACGATCGTTTGAGCCGGGGAAAGGAAAGACATCGAGAAAAGAAACAGCAGGATTGTCACAACAGTGATTCGCTTCATGGTCACCTCCCATAGGGGGCGATTGTATCAAAGTCACTAAGTTTTATGGCTCTTCTTGATTCCGAGTGGGTGATTTCAGGGTAAATCGGCATGGGGATCTCAGATCGCAGGCAGCGTGCAGGTCAGCACCTTCAGCCGGAGATACTCTTCGTCCCGCAGGCCGTAAGCCCGCCTTTGCAGGACTCGGATCTTGTTGTTCAGCCCCTCGACATACCCCAGCGCGGCTTTGTTCTCCGGTCGGCAGTAGGCCGCGATCCCATCCCAGTGCCGCTCGATCATCTCGGCGAACTTCACGTAGGACGGCAGCCGTTGGGACTTGAGCGACTCGCGCCAGTTGTCGAAGAACCGCCGGGCCCAGGCCTCTTTCCGGTAGCTCCAGAGCTGCTCGAACGACTCCTTGAGCAGATAGGCCGTATACAGCCGCTTGTTCTTCTTGAGCAGCCGCTGCAAGCTGGCCCGGCCGTTGAGCGTCAGGTTCTCCCGGCTCGACAGCAGCGTGTACTTCTGCCCCTTGATGAACCGCCGGTCCGGGCCCTTGATCCGGGCGTATTCGCTGCGTCGGACCTTGTCCAGGGCCTCGTTCAGATGCCGCAGGACATGGAACTTGTCGTACAGGATGGCGGCTTGGGGCGCGTTCTTCCGGGTCGAGGCCTCGAAGGCCTTCCACATGTCCATGACCGCCAGCCGGATGCGGCCGGAGGCCCGTTTCCCAAGGCCTTCGTAGAACCGTCCAACTGGCCTCGGATCGGTCCTTGCCCCCGAAGAACAGCGGCCGACGACGACCCAGATCGCTGACCACCACCCGGTAGACATGCCCCTTGCGCAGCGAGATCTCGTCGATGCCGATGATCTGGGGCTTGGGCGGAGGATACCGCTTCAGTTGGGCCTTCATGTACTGGATCTCGAGGGCTTTGACCGTGCTCCAGTCCAGCCGCAGCTCCTTGGCCACGTCCTTGATCGGTCTCGCTCCGGCAGCGGCGGCCGACGTAATGGCCGAACCGCTTGGTGTAGAACGGGTTGTCGGCCAGGAAGGCCAGCTTCTCCTGTCTCACGGCGCCACACCGCCGGCAGAAGACTCGCCGGATCTCCAGGTCCAGGTAGATCCGGACGTCGCCGCAGGACTTGTCCCGCACCCGCCGGGTTCTGCGGTCGTACCACGTGCGTTGGACTTGACCACAGCGGCCGCAGGCCGTTTTTTTTCCCTTCGAAAGAACGAGATGACCCGGGTTCCCGGGTCCCCGAAGACGCCGCGGACGACGGGGAAGAGGGCGGAAGCCGGGGAAGCGATACTCATCGAGAAGCAGGCGCGGGCGGCGCGGAGTGGGCATGAACTTATCATATCGGTTTCTCGAGAGCCCCCAAAGCTCAGAAAAGCCTTATTCCATGCGGTCGGAAGCATGGTCAGAGGCTCTTTTTACCCACTCGCATTCAAGAAGACCCAAAATATGATCTTCTGTTTTTAAGTAACAAAGTCAAGAGAATTTTTATCAAAAAACGCCCCGCGACTTTCTACTATATATGTTTTATTCAAAATTAATTTTTAAGTTCTCACT
>CAWDOL010000010.1:0-95262 GCA_963803915.1 Candidatus Aminicenantota bacterium
AAGGGATATCGCCGTAATCACCGGAATGTATCGTTTTGTATGAGTCAAAAAGCTTTCCTCTCCTCTATAATACGTTCTATCAGAAGGGTGTGTTACGTCCCAACGCGGCTCGCGGCTTCGCACTCCCGAGATGCTACGCGAAAAGGAAGCCAAAATTGTCTATTCTTCGCGCACTGCGCTAGAATGGTGTTGAAGGTTGGTCGATCCATCGGATCGAACGATGGGGAATCCACCCTCCCCAAGACCGGGCGATGAGGAGAAAATCACATGAAAGTGAAAGTCACCAATAAGATTCCGGGTAAGAAGGCCAAGGACGCTCCGCCGGGAGCTTCCGTTCCGAACCCGTCGGGGGAAGCCGCGAAAGCGGGGGAGGCCCCGGCGGAATCCGGGCCGCAAGAGATCCGGGAGAGTCCGGACGACAAACACCGCAAGTCCGAGGCCCGGAAGGCTTTCGAAGCGACGATCCGGGGCAAATTGAAGTACTCGAAAAAGCGCTGACGCCGGGCGCGCGGGAACGGAATCGTCCGATGGCCTTGCTCAGCGTGAAGGACGCCTGCATCCGCTACGGCGGCGCTCTGCTCCTTGATCATATCAACCTGAACATCGAGCGGCGCGAGCGCGTCTGCCTGCTGGGCCGCAACGGCAGCGGCAAGACCACCCTGATGAAGCTCGATCAACGGCGAGATCGCCCCGGACAGCGGAGAGGTTGCGCGGGCCCAGGGCATCGCCATGGCCCGCCTGGACCAGGAAATCCCCGTCGGCATCGCCGGACCGGTCATCGATATCGTCACCTCCGGGCTGGCGGCCAAAGGCCGTCTTCTGGCCGAATACCATCACGCCGGCGCCATGCTGGCCGAGCAGCCCGGGGATGCGCCGCGGCACATGGCCCGCCTGGCCCGCCTGGGCGAGCAGCTGGATGCCGAGAACGGCTGGGAAATCCACCGCCAGGTCGATCAGATCATCGCCAGGATGCAGCTGCCCGCCGAAGCGGATTTCGCGACTCTCTCCACCGGCATGAAGCGGCGCACCCTGCTGGCCCGGGCTTTGGTGGCGGGGCCCGATATCCTGATGCTGGACGAGCCCACCAACCACTTGGACATCGACGCCATCACCTGGCTGGAGGACTTCCTGGCCGGCTACGGCGGGACCATCGTCATCGTCACCCACGACCGTATGCTGGTGCGCAAGCTGGCCAGCCGGATCATCGAGATCGACCGCGGCCGCCTGCTCGACTGGCCTTGCGACTACGAGACTTTCCTGAGGCGCAAGGAGGAGAGCCTGGCCACGGAAGAGGCCCACAACCGGTTGTTGGACAAGAAGCTGTCGATCGAAGAGGCCTGGCTCCGCCGGGGCGTCAAAGCCAGGCGCACCCGCGATCAGGGCCGGGTCAACGCCCTGCTCAAGATGCGGGCCCGGCGCCGGCAGCGACGGGAGCAGCCCGGCGGGGTGAGAATGCTGCTTCAGGAAGGGAAGCGGTCGGGCGACCTGGTCATCGCCGCGGAGGGTGTCGGCTACGGATTCCCCGATCGGCCCTTGATTTACGACTTTTCGACCGTGGTCATGCGCCGGGACCGGGTGGGCATCATCGGCCCCAATGGCTGCGGCAAGACCACGCTCTTGCGGCTGCTCCTGGGCGAAGCAACCCCTTCGCAGGGGCGCATCCGCAAGGGCGTCAACCTGGACGTCGTTTATTTCGATCAGCTGCGCGATCAGCTCGAAGTCGAGAGATCGGTCTTCGACAACGTCGCCGACGGCAACGACACGGTGATCATCAACGGCGTGGCGCAGCATGTGATCGGATACCTGCGGAAATTTCTCTTCACGCCCGAACAGGCGCGGGCCAAGGTGAAATCCCTGTCCGGAGGGGAGCGTTGCCGCCTGCTCCTGGCCCGTCTGTTTACCCGGCCCGCCAATGTCCTGGTCCTGGACGAGCCCACCAACGACCTCGACGTCGAGACCCTCGAGCTCCTGGAGGAGCTGCTTTTTGATTTTTCGGGCACGCTGCTGCTGGTCAGCCATGACCGGGCTTTCCTGAACAACGTCGTGACCAGCACCCTCGTCTTCAGCGGCGGGGGGAGAATCGAGGAATTTGTGGGCGGTTACGACGATTGGCTTCGCCAAAGAGGAGCCGCCGCGGTCCCCGAGGCGGAAAAGCCGGCGCCCAAATCGCCGCCGAGGCCCCGGCCGGCGCCGGCCAAAATGAGCTTCAAGGAAGAGCGCGAGCTGGAAGCGCTGCCGCCGCGGCTGGAGCAGCTGGAGGCGGAAATGGCCAAGCACCATCGGTCCCTGGCCGATCCCGGCTTCTATCGCGATTCCGGCGGCGAAGTCGCCGCCATCACGTCGCGCTTGAAGGAGCTCGAGGAAGAGCTCGCCGCCGCCTATAAACGCTGGGAATACCTGGAGGAACGGAAAGCGCGGGCGGCCGGAGCGAAAAAGCAACCGGATTGACTTGAGGGCCGGCCGGTTTTATGATTCAGACAACCCCAACGAAGCTTGGGGAAATGCCGTTCACATGTCCCCTATCAGGACAAAAAGGGAGGTTCTATGAAAGTCAAATCAAGCCAGGGCGGGGCTCCGGAATTGAGCCGTCGCGCGTTCATCGCGGGAGCGGCGGCGGCGGCTTCTTCCGTGGCCTTCGGCGGAGGCTCGGGGGGGGGGCGTGCTCCGGCGCTTGAATGGGCGCCTTTGCCCTATCCGGAGAGCGCGCTCGAGCCGGTCATCTCGGCCCGAACCGTCGGTTTCCATTACGGGAAACACCACAAGGGCTACCTGGACAACTTGAACAAGCTCATTTCGGGAACCGAGCTCGCCGACTGGCCCCTGGAGAAGATCATCCGGGAAGCCTCCGGGAAGCCGGACAAAGCGGCTCTCTTCAATAATGCCGCCCAGGTCTGGAATCATGCCTTCTATTGGCAAAGCCTGAGCCCGCGCGGCGGCGGCGTTCCCCCGGCCGGCCTGGCCCGGCGGCTCGAAGCCGATTTTGGGAGCGTGGAAGCCTGCAAGAAGGAATTGGCGGCGGCGGCCGTGTCGCAGTTCGGGAGCGGATGGGCCTGGCTCGTCCTGGACGGGAAGACGCTGAAGGCCGTCAAGACCGGGAACGCCGAAGTCCCGTTCGTGCAGGGCTGGAAGCCCCTGTTGACGATCGATGTATGGGAGCACGCCTACTACCTGGATTACCAGAATCGGCGGGCCGATTACGTCAATGCCGTTCTCGACAAGCTGATCCATTGGGAGTTCGCGCAGAAAAATCTCGAATAGCTGGGGAGTATTCGCGGAAAGGAGGGACGATATGAATCCGCGGACCATCAAGGATTTTGAGTCTTCCGGCGACATCCGGCCGATTGTCGATGCCTGGGCATCGGAGAACGGCTTCCGGATTCTGGATGGAAACGGCCCGGCGCGGCTCTTCCAAAGGGGGCGCGGCTTTTGGACGGCGCCCGTGAGGCTGCAGGCTTTGCAGGAAGGATCGAGGGTCCATCTGGAAGCCTGGGTCAAGGTGAGCTTCATGGTCCGGCTGATGGCCCTTTTCATTCTCCCGAAGCAGATGAGCCTCGAGTCGGGCGGCTTTCGGGGCGTCTTGCCGCGCAAGATCGGCCGGCAGCGAGTCAACGCTCTTCTGGAGAAGCTGGGGCAGCCGCCGATCGCGTGAAGCCGTTTACGCCCCTTGCTTTCAAGGATTTTCCGAATCTCTTCGAACAGGCTGTCGTTGAAGCCGGCTAGGTTGACAGGAGTGAACTATAAGCATAATCTCTCCGATCATCACTTTAGGAAGGATCCAATGACCAAGAAAATGATCGGCGTCCTTTTCGTCAGCTTGTTCCTGGCTGCGGCAACCTCCGCTTCGGCTCAGCTTCGCGGCGGGGAAGCCGCCATTTTCTTCAAGAGCGGCGACGTTATCGTCGATAAGATCATTGATATGTCCAGCACGCGCCTCGTTGTGGGGACCGCCAACAACGGCGAATTTCCCATGCGTGAGCTGTGGATGATCAACTACGTCAATGAAAGCTGGAATTTTCCCAACGAGCGCGAGCAGATGGAAACCAACGAGCATTATATCTTCCTCAAGAGCGGCGACGTCATTTCGGGGAAGATCGTCGATTTCAGCTCCGCACAGATCGTTTGGGAGCTGGAAACGGGCGAAAAGATCGCTCCTGGCCGAGTCCGTCGGATCTACTTCTCCAAGCGCGTGCCGGCCGGGCTGGCGGATCGCGATAACTAGGGAAAGTCCGGCGAGGGGGTCGATTCCAGCGAATCCCCGGGAAAGGCGCGCGTGTTCCGGTTTGAGCCTCATTGACTCGCTTCGGGTTTGAGTCATAAAATCATCGGGAGATGAAGAGGGAGAATCCCATGCGAGCCTACCGTATCGGCTTGGCTGTTTTGGTCTGTCTCGGCTCCTTCTGGGCCCGCCCGGCGCCTAGGGACGACGGACGGCAAAGCGCCGTGTCCTTGTATATCGAGGGCCGGTTCCTGGCCGATGATGGGAAGTACGACGAGGCGATCAAGATCATGAACAAGGCGATCGCCCTCGATCCGGCGTTCGTCAAGGCCCTCGTGACGCGGGGATACTGCAAGATCCATAAGACGCCTCCCGATCTACCGGGTGCGCTGGCCGACCTGAGCAAAGCCGTCGAGCTGGAGCCCGGTTCGGCCGAGGCGCGCGTCCTGCGGGGGGAGATCCATTTTCGTCAGGGGACCTACAAGGCCGCCTTGGCCGACTTCGAGAAGGGCGCGGAGCTCGACCCTTCCTATCCGGGCGTTTTTTATGAACGGGGCCTGGCCCGCTTCCAGCTCGGCGACAACGCCGGCGCCCTAACCGACCTGGACAAGCACCTGGCCGATAATCCCAAAGACGCATGGGGCTATATCGGCCGGGCGGATGTCCGGGGAGCGATGGGCCAGTCCGCCGCCCAGCTGGCGGACCTCAACAGGGCCGTTCAGGCGGATCCCCAAAACCCCCGGGCTCGCGCGGACCTCGGTGCGCTGTCGGCCAAACTAGGCAAGTTGCCCGAAGCCAAGAAGGATATCGAGCCGGCCGTTCCCCCTCAAAACGCCACCCCCCAGGAGATCGCTCAGGATTTCCTCTCGACGTTCAGCCGACGGCTCGTCTACCTGGAGCTTAAAGATCCTTCCGACCCCGCCCTTTATAGGGCGATTTTCGAGGCCTTCGATGGAGAATTCCTCGAGGTCGAGCTCATTGGAGACGCCTCGTCCCGCTCCTTCGACGTCTCCGGCATGACCGCCATCTCCCACGGCAAGGACGCCGCGGAGGTGCAGCGCGTCATCCAGGGCTATAAAAAGAGATAGGGGGTAGAAGATGCGCACCCGAATTAAGCGTTTCGTCCTCCCCGGCCTACTTCTCTCTCTCGCCCTCTCCTTCCTCGCATCCCCGCTCTATGCGCCCGACAAGCCCGAATTCAAGAAGGAGAACCGGTCCGAAGTCGTGGCCTTCGTCCTCCGTGAGCTGGCCAAGGCCGAGGGCGCCACGACCTCCATGTCCGATTCCGGCAGCGGCAAGGTCACGTCGGACATGGACGTGACCTGCAAATTCGTCCTGACGCGGCCCGATGGGAGCAAGGACTTCGACCTCACCTCCCGCTTCATCGACGCCGCCAAGCAGCACTTTCCCGGCGGCGATTTCTACTTGGACGACTTCGGCTGCATCCAGTCCAAGGTCCTCGACACGGCCGTCCACGACGCCAAGAACGCCGTCCCCGACTTCCATTCCGCTCTGCCTCTGCAAGGCTTCCATATCAAATACATGGAGGCTCTCCAGAAGAAGCTCAACAATCCCGATGCCTACTTCACCGGCGGCGGGAACCGCAAGCAGGTCGATCAACGGATGCAGAGTGCGAGCCGCCTGCGCGTCTTCGACGCCGACGGCCGGGACGAGAGAATCACGGTCGACAGGAGCAAGCCCGAGGAGTACGCGGAGGCGATGAAGAAGTATTTCGACATGAACCCCGAGGAGGTCCTGAGCAAGAAGCGCGCGCCCGACCTCTTCGGCGACTCCTTCGACGCCTTCCGCCAGGCCACCCTCCACGAGCATGCCGACGACCTCAACCGGGGCGACGGCAAATACAACACCCGGATCATCGACAACTACCTGGAGATGGCCGGCTATCCCGGGAAGTGGAAGTCGCTGACGGCCGCTCAGAAGTCCGAGGTCATGGGCAAGATCTTCCCCCAGGCCGATCAGGCGGAGGCCCGGGCGCGAACGATGGGCCTCCTCGATCAATCCTTCGCCCTGTACGACAACCGCGGCGATGGAAAACCCGGCCAGGTCCCCGACATGGCCGAATTCCACGAGGCCTCGGCGGCCTTCCAGAAGGAGGCCATCGTCGTCTGCGCCGTGAGCCGGATTCAGGACATGGTCGATCCCCGGGTCAGCATGGCCGACATCTACGATCATGCCCAGGCGCTCGCTCAGGATCAGGGAAAAAGCTGGCTCGACATGGGGGCCTACGATCGGCAGGAGTTCATCGAACGGGCCACATCCTACCAGTCCGAGCTCAAGAGCAAGCTCAAGTTCGCGGCCGCCGGCGAGATGGCCATGGCCATGAAGTTCCTGGAGGGCTATCACGGCGACAGGGTCAAGGGATTTAAAGACAAGATCCTGGCCGGTGTCCCGGAGGCCCAGCGCAAACACGTCCAGCTCCAGCTGGATATTGCCCTGTCCTATCTGCGCGATTCGTCGAACCGGGCCAAGAACGTCTCCACGGACCTTTTCCATACCAAGGGCATCATCAACGACATCAAGGCCAGCGGACTGGTCGGCCCCGAGGCGCTGAAGGAGGCCCGACAGCAGAAGGCCAAGGGCTGGAGCTTCCGCAAGCTGATGATGTCCCCGGTCCCCGGGTACGCCGCCTACGTCAAGCTCCAGGAGGACTGGCAGAAGATCAAAGACGATCTCGATCCGACGGCCTCGCGGATGGCCAACACCCTGGACAAGCTGGACAAGGCCCAGTCCATCCTCAACCTGATCAAGGTCTACCAGGACTCGAACGGCGACTCCGAGGCGATGAAGAAGGCCATATACACGGAGCTTTTGTCGCGCAACGTCCCCGGATACAGCTCCTACCAGATGTACAAGCAGTGGAAGAGCGGCGATCCGGCGGCCCGGGAAGAGCTGGTGAAATCGCTCGTCTTCCAGGGCCTGACGATGCTTCCGGGAGGGGCGATCGCCCAGGTCGCCAAGCTGTCGTTCGATGTCGTGAAGACGGGGCTCGAGATCACGGTCGGATACGAGCTCCGATCGATGGGCAAGGAGAACGTCGCCCGCTGGCTCGAAGGCGGGGACAGAGACTCGATCCTCTATGCGGTGCCCGGGGCGAACGTCCAGGAGAAGGAGCGCAACTACTTCAAGTGGATGGTCGAGGGCAAGAGCGGAGGAGGCGGGCTGGCCAAGGCTTACGGCAACGTCCAAAAAGTCAAAAAGCTCTGGGACTCGCTGCCGCCTTACAAGAAGGCTTACCGCGAGGACCAGGAGCGCTACCAGCGCAAGATCGACGCTTTTTACGCCTTGGCCAAGATGCGCGTTGAGCAGCAGGTCGACGGCTATGTCGCCGACAACAATCTCGCCGGCACCGTGGCCACGGGAAGCCGGGACATGATGGTCCAGATCCTGCTGGCCGACTTCACGAACGGGCTGAACCGGGAGCTCAACGGACGGAGCCTCAACGTCGTGGAGCAGCAGGCGGCCAAGGAAGCAAGCCTCCTCGAAGAGATCGACGACTGGATGTACGGGCTGTTCAGCAGCGGATTGGACAAGGCCCTGGAGACGGCGGCGGCGCTGGGCCCCAAGCCGATTCCGACGACGCCGGGCCGGTGGGGGATCAAGGTCACCGAGGCCCGGGACGAGGCTGGGGAGATCCATGCCGAGGCGCAGGTGGTGCCCCCGGTCAATCAGACCTTCGAGGAGAGGATCACGCTGTACGAGCTGGCGATGGTCGGGGCGAAGATCGATCCGCCGCCCGACCCGGCCGGCACCACGATTCCCAGGGCCTTCAAGGTGACCGTCACCTTTGAGCTCACGAACAAGAGGACGGGCAAGAAGCTGGCGACCACGACCTTCGAATACAAGAAGGGCGACCTCACCTCGACGTCGGGCGTGGGGCATTATGTCGAGTACATCGGCGATCCCCCGAACCGGCAGAAGTCGGAGGAGTTCGATTTCATCCTGCTCCCGCCCGACACATTCTTCGCCCGGGCGTCCAAGATCTTGGGGAAGGCTCCGACCAAGGAAGAGAGGGCTGACGCCGATAGCCGCAACGCCCGGATGGTCATGAGCTTGGATGAAGGCCAGATGCGGCTCGCCCTGGGGCCGCTCGCGGGCCACGACAAGAAGAAAGTCGACGACTTACTGAATCAGATCGGCCAAGGCCTGGTCTGGATCTTCTACCACGGGACCTATATCGACTATGTCGGGAACCGGAAAAGCTATCAGCGGGAGTTCAAGGAGGGGATTGCCGAGGGCGAGCACATCGGCTGGCACGAGAACGGCAAGGTCAAGGAGAAGGGCGCTATCTCGGCCAATCAACAGGCCGGGGAGTGGCGGACCTTCGATGCCTCCGAACGGCCCGTGAAGACCGAATTCTATGAGAAAGGCAAAGTCGTCTGGGTCGACAACCGGTCCTATCATGCCAACGGAAAGCCGGCCAGGGTGGGGCCGCGTAAAATCAGGCGGCCCGATTCGTCGTCTTATCCCGACCTCAGCGACGGCCCCTTCGTGGAATACCACGAGAACGGCCTGCCGCGGGAGCGCGGGCAATTCAACAAGGGCCGGAGGACGGGGACCTGGGAATACTGGAATGGGAACGGGATTCTCCGGCTGAAGACCACCTACTCAGACCCCCTCGACCCCGACCGGGCGTATTGCCTGACGAGCTACGACGAGAAGGGTGAATTCTTGGAGTCGGGATGCTACGACCGGTACGACCGGAAGCACGGCGAGTGGGTCGAGATGAGGGGGGGCGAGAAAAGAACCCGCAGGTACAACCACGGCCGCTGACAACGGCCGCCAGGGAGGCGGCCGTTTTGGGTTTCCTTATTGGGAGCTTTCCCTCGGGTTTCGCAGAAAGGCCGTGACTCTATCGCCCACGATTTCGGCTTGAGAGAGAGTCAGATCATGGCTTGCGTTGCGGATGATTGCGGTTTGCATGGCGGGTGCGATCCGCTGGATCCTTTGGACGGCTTGCTCGGCGGGATAGATAACCTCGTGTTCGCCCACCAGAAAGAGCACCGGGACTTGGAAGCTCCGCAGATCATCATCCGATAAGACCGTCGGTGCCACGGGCATCCTGAATGTGAAGCACTTCAATCCCATGACAGCATCATCGATCGCCTGATCGATCATTTCCCGGCTGGCAGGGTCATCTCTCTTGACCAGGTCCTGGAACATCCAATCGACCATGAGCTTCTTCATGAAGAACCTGCCCGGCAGGGCGCTGAGAATGCCGCGCCAAGCCCATGCGCCGGGCAGCTTGATGATCGTAGCCGCCGGGGCGGCCAAGACGATCTTGTTCAAACGCTCCGGATGGCGCAGCGCGTACTGGCTGGTGATCCATCCTCCCAAGGAAAGTCCCATGAGATTGACGCCGTTGTTGAGGCCGAGGGCGGGGAACAATTCATCCAGCCAAGCCACGATGTCGTCGACGCTTCTGATATTGCGGGTGTTTACGCTCCGGCCGAAGTCGTAGATATTGTCGACGGCGTAAACCCTGAAGCTTTGCGAGAGCGTCCTCATCATCGGCATCCAGATCAACGAGGAGGCGGAGGCGGAGGGCAACAGAGCCAGTGCGGGCGCGTCGGCGGGGCCGCTGATCCGGACGAAGATCCTGCCGAAAGACGTTGCGACGGACTTGGCTTCCGACGGCACGGGCCAATGCTTGGCCCGCGCATCGTAGTAGCTCAAATACAAATCTCTTTTCTTCGCGGATTTGAACGGGAAGTGGGCCGGGGCCTTGGACATGTCCGGTACGGAAAAAAGGGAAATGATGAATCTGATCAAGAGGCCCAAACCCACAACGAGGAATACGATCAGAACCAGGAAGAATATTCTCATCTTGGTGCGAGGTTAGACCTGGCGAAGGCCAAAGTCAAGAATCTCGCGATAATAAACCGCTGAAATCTCAGGTGATAAGATGGGGTACCGTAATATATGAGCTTCGAACTATTTTCATAAATGTGAGTTTGAATAATCAGCTGAAGGAACTGCGATCGGCCATCCCTGCTTGGAAGAAAGGGAATGGGGGGAGCGGGAGTCTATCATCTTTCGGCCTGCGCGAGAGGATTTTCCGTCCAAATATGCTTTGCAGGCGTCGATTTTCGCTGTGATTGACATATCCAAGCGGCCGGAAGTATGTTACCGGCATGGTGGAATGGGGAGATTCATATCCTTTTATCCAGACAGGGGTCTCTGCCTTCGTTGTGTGATGCAAACTGCATATTTTAAAAACCATTAAAGCCGCAATTCGATGAAACGCAAATCGACTTGAAAGAAGCGTTAAGGACGAGGAAGGCATGAACATCTTGCTGGTTAGCACCAATACCTATCGTTTCCTGTCTCCTTTGCCCGTGGGGCTGACCTACGTCTCCGCTTCCTTGAAGGAAGCAGGGCACGATGTCGCTTTCTTCGACTGCATGTTCTCCAAGAATCCTCCCGATGAACTGGGCAAGATGATCGCGAGCTGCAAACCTGCCGTCGTGGGGTTCTCCGTCAGGAACCTGGACGCCTATTCCAGGACCAAAACGGAGAGCTTCTTGCCGCCCGTTCGGGAGCTTGTCTCTGTCGCGAGGAACGCAGGCGTCGTCTCGGTGCTTGGTGGAACGGCGTTTTCGACATTGCCTAAACCGATGCTTCGGTATATGGGCGCCGACTACGGCCTCGCGGGTCAGGGGGAAACATCGATGATCTCCCTGGTAGAGTCCGTGAAGAAGGGCGACCTCGACCGAAGCATCTCGGGACTCGTGTGGAAGGAGGGGGACGAGATCCAGGCCAATTCCCCGAGCTTGGGGGGATATACCGGGCGAAAGAACGACTGGAATCTTGTCGACCTGAAGAAGTACGGGAAGAAGATGTTCGCCACCGGGGTCGTTGCGACTTCGGGTTGTCAGTTCTTGTGCAATTACTGTGACTCGGGGGCCGTATTCGGACGGACGCCGCTCAGCCGCGAGGTCCAGGAGATCGTCGCCGACCTGGAGTATCTCGTGGCTTGTGGTGTCAGGGAGTTCTCCATTATAGATGCCTGCTTCAACACCCGTCTGGCTTTCGCCAAACAAGTCCTCGAAGGAATCATTCGCAAGAACCTGAAACTGACGTTCTGCGCGGAGATGGTTCCGGCGGCCGGTTCCTTCGATGACGAGTTCTTCCGCCTCTACAAGAAAGCCGGCGGTATTTTGCTGCTGATGGGTGGGGACTCCTTATCCGACAAGATGTTGCAGCGCTACAAGAAACCATGCACGTTCGATGACATCTATCAATGTACGAACATGGCCGGCAAACATGGAATCGCGTTTGTCCAGTCGCTTCTGTTCGGGGGCCCTGGCGAGAATGAAGAGACGCTCAGAGGAGTCTCTGGGACGGCTGTCCCAGATTCCCTATGCTCTCCCCGCGGTTGAGTTTGGCATAAGAATCGCCCCGAACACGGAGGTGTTTGAAATCGCGAAGAGAGAGCGAACTCGTGGCCGACGAGGGCGATCTGCTGTTTCCGAAGTACTATGTCTCGAAAGAGCTGGATGGCAGGTGGGCCGAGAAGGCGATCCATAAGGAATTGCGAAAGCACAACCATCGCAGATTTAAGATGCTGCCGGTCGGCTTCAAGAGCTTTCTATCAAGGCATCATTTAATTTGAATGATGGAAACGGACCGAAATCATTCGAAGGTCCATCTTTTTTCATGAATGCGATTATTAATAATCAACGGAATCAACTCCGATTGGCCATCCCAGCTTAAAAGAAAGAGAAAAGAGAAGTGGCGTAGCGAGATTGAATCGACTTAAACGGGGCAGGTCACAAATATACATGCTTCAGTCCGAAATGGATCAAGATTCGGGGTTCAGGCCAATAGTTCTATTGATGAAAGTGATCAAAGGAATGACTTGCGGCGCTCTTATGTAATTCGGCCAATGCATCAGTATTAAGGGAAAAGTCGCGAAACTGATCGTAGGCAGAGTCAAGTACCGCTAGCACCGTGCCAACAACTTCTGTAACTTTTCGCCGCAAACCCGACGAATAACTTGATATATCCTCGAGTATGAGAGTGCGTCGTAAGAAATCAGGAAAAGGTTCGGGCGGTGAGCATAGGAATTGTATCAACTGTGTGTATATGTTCTTCTAGTCTAGTGTAGTGCGTCATATATCGAAATTGGAATAGAAGGGTGTAAATACAAGGATCTATTGGAATAAACCGTTCGATATACTCTTCGAAATGGGGCAAACTCAAAAGTGGGGTGGGTGAGGGGACTTGAACCCCCAACCTTCGGATCCACAGTCCGATGCTCTAACCATTGAGCTACACCCACCGTCGGGGGGGAAAGGCGCACGATTTTCGCACGCGGGAGCCGGAAAGTCAATAACGACGGACTTCCCGAGCCCTCGGCGAGCCGCGCCGGTCGGCTTCCTACATTTCTTTCTGGCCTTCGATGAGGTCGAGGACGTCGGCCGAGTCGCGCCAGCGGGGGCGCACCCGAACCCTCAGGTCGAGATAGACCCGGGTGTCCAGGATGGCCTGGATTTCGCGCCGGGCCTCGATCCCGATAAGCCGGATCGTCTTCCCCTGGCGGCCGATGACGATCTTGCGGTGGTTGTCGCGCTCGACCAGGACGGACGCCTTGATATAGGTCACCGGGCGGCGCAGCTCGCGGCGCTCGGCCTTGGGGATGATGACTTCGGGGGCGGGCCTGCGGACCGGCTCGGGGGGCATGCCGACCTCGGCGAAGTTGCCGCCCTCGGGCTCGGGTCCCGTGTCCTCGGCCTCCCTTCTTTCCATGGCGTCGATGTAGACCGCCGTCACCCAAGGCAGCTCCTTCTCCACGTGGCCCAGGACCTTCTCGCGGATGATCTCGGCCAGCAGGAAGCGTCGCGATTGATCGGTGACGTCCTCGTCGCCGTAGAGCTTGGGCCCGAGTGGCAGGTGCTCCCAGAGCAGGCGCTCCAGGACGTCCACATTGGTGCCCGTGGCGGCCGAGATGGGGATGATCTCCTTGAAGGGGAGGATGTCCTTGTAGCGATCGATGAGCAGCAGGATCTGGTCCTTGCGGACGATGTCGACCTTGTTGATCAGCAGGAACACGGGCTTCGTCACTTTGCGGATCGTCTCCAGGACGAACTCGTCGCCGTGGCCGAACTTCTCCGTGGCGTCGATCATCAGGCAGATGGCGTCGGCCGTCTCCAGCGAGGCGTAGACGAAGCTCATCATCCGCTTGTTCAGGTGGTGGAGCGGCTTGTGGATGCCCGGGTTATCGATGAAGATGATCTGGCCTTGGGGCGCCGTGTGGATGCCCAGGATGCTGATCCGGGTGGTCTGCGGCTTGTCCGAGATGATGCTGATCTTCTGGCCGATGATCCGGTTGAGCAAGGTGGACTTGCCGACGTTGGGACGGCCGATCAGGGCCACGTAGCCGACCCGGGTGGTCGGGGCCGGCACGAGGTCGGGCTCGCGCATGACGCGGGGGACGCGGGGCGCCTTGGCCTTGGCCTCGGGCTTGGGCTTGGCGGCCGTTTTCGGCTTGGCTGCCGGCTTGGGCTTGGCGAGCGGCTTGGCCGCGGCCTTGGCTTTTGGCCTGGCTTCCCCTTTCGGCTTGGCGGCGGACTTGGGCTTGGCGGGTGTGGAGATCATCTCGGCGGGCGCGATCTTTCGGGTGGCCATAAATTCCTCTCTCTCTTCAATCGGTCTGGGGCTCGGTTGCGGCCGGCTCGACCCGGCGGACCCGGAGCTTGCGGATCCGCTTGGGGTCCACTTCCAAAGCCTCGAAGCGCAGCCCATTGATAGTTAAAATCTCGCCCTTAATAGGCAGCCGGCCCAGGGCGTGGGCGATCAGCCCGCTGGCGGTGATGAAGTCGTCCTGAGCCAGCTCCAGGTCGAACAGGTCCTCCAGCTCCTCCACCTTGACGTCGCCCGAGGCGGTGATGTCGTCCGGGCCGTTGCTTACGATCTGGGCTTCCTCGGCGTCGTATTCGTCCTGAATCTCGCCGACGAGCTCCTCCATGACGTCTTCCATGGTTACCAGGCCCGATACCCCGCCGTGCTCGTCGACGGCGATGGCCATCTTCTGCTTGACCTTGCGGAACTCCTTGAGCAGCTCCGCCACCTTCATGGACTCGGGGACGAAGACGGCCGGGCGGAGCAAGGCGTCCAGAGGCGCCTCATCGTGCTCGCGCTCGCCGTAGGGTAGTATGTCCTTGGCCATGACCACGCCCTCGATGTTGTCCACACGGTCCCGGTAGACCGGGATGCGCGAGTATTTCTCGGCGATGATCAGGTTGCGGAGCTTCAGCAGGCTGGCGTCGCGGCGGATGCAGACCATATCCACCCGGGGGGTCATGATCTCGCGGACGACGGTGTCGCCGAACTCGACCACACTGCGCATCAGGTCGTGCTCGTCGTGCTCGATGATGCCCTCTTCCTGGGCTTCGTCCAGGAAGGTCTCGATCTCCTCGTCGCTCGCCTCGCGGTCCTCCTCCTCGGCCTCCTCCGTCGCCTCCCGCCGGATGAGCCAACGGGTCAGCAGGAGGGCGGGAGAGGCCAGCGCCAGCACGGTCCTGTGGCCGGGCAGGAGGATTTTCAGCCAGCGCTCGCGGCCCAGCCCGGCGATCGTCCGGGGCAGGGCGTCGAAGACGACGGCGTAGAAGGCCAGGACGAAGAGCACCCAGAGGGCGGGCTTGCTGTGCAGGCGGGGGAGGCCCAGGTCGACGGCCAGGAAGAAGAGCAGGACGAAGAGCACCCGGCCCACGTCGGCCGCGATCTTGATCTCCTCGAAGCGGTCGAGGATGCGGGCCCGGAAAGCCTTGTCCCGATCCTCCAGGAAGCGGCTCATGGCGATCTTGGACATGTCGCCCACGGCCATGTGGAAGAGCGAGAGCAAAAATCCGGCCAGAAATCCCATAATCATCCCGGCCCAGACGGCGACGGACTCGAGGGGCACGTCAGGCCCCCTTCGGCCAGAGGACGGCGGCCAAACGGGTCTCCTCCGTCTCGTGCCCGCGGAAGTGCTCGAACCCGAGCAGGTGGAGAAAGCCGTGTACGGCCAGATACTCGACCTCGTGCCGCAGGCTATGGCCCAGCTCGCGGGCCTGTTTTTCCGCCCGCGGCATGGCGATCATGATGTCGCCCATGTGGAAGACGCCCTCCGGCGTGCGCTCCATGGCCGGGAAGCTCAGAACGTCGGTCGCCTTGTCCTTGCCGCGAAACTCGCGGTTCAACCGGCGGATGGCGTCGTCGCCGACGAGGACCAGGGTCAGTCCGGGCCGGCGGATGCCGTAGAAGCGGGTCAGCCGGCGCAGCAGCCTGAGCAGGCCGGCCCGGTCAATCCTTCGGCGCGTCTGGCGGTTGATGATTTCGATCATGTCCGTTGGTCCATCCGCCGTTCCCGTTGCG
The DNA here is from genome assembly GCA_963803915.1 of Candidatus Aminicenantota bacterium. Classification (GTDB taxonomy): domain Bacteria; phylum Acidobacteriota; class Aminicenantia; order Aminicenantales; family UBA4085; genus UBA4085. The sequence goes on from CAWDOL010000010.1 coordinate 15,593, forward strand.
CGGGCCCGGCTCGGGCTTCTTCCTCTTCTTGCCCTCGAAATCGAAGCCCGGGTATTCGATGCGGGGCTGGTGAACCGTCTTCAGCGTGGCCAGGAAGGAGTCGGCCACGGTCCGCATCTCCCGCAGCGAGAAGCCGCAGTCGTCCAGCTGGCCGTCCTGCAAGAAGCTGTCGAAGATCTCGCGGATGACCCGCTTGAGGCTGTCTTCTTTGTGGGTCTTGAGGCTGCGCGAAGCCGCCTCGACCGCGTCGGCCAGCATGACCAGCGCGGCTTCCCGCGACCGGGGCGTGGGGCCGGGGTAGCGGAACGTCTCCTCGCCGACCTTATGCATCTCGGGGTCGTACTTCTCCTTGGCTTTGAGGTAGAAGTAGCGGACCAGCGAGGTGCCGTGGTGCTGTTCGACGATCTCCCGGATCTCGGCCGGCAGACGCTCCTTGCGGGCCAGCTCGGCGCCCTCCTTGACGTGATTGACGATGACCAGCGTGCTCATGCTGGGGGTCAGGTCCTTATGGGCGTCGCCCTTCCGGTCCCGGTTCTCGATGAAGTACTCGGGCATCTTGATCTTGCCGATGTCGTGGTAGAGCGCCCCCGCCTTGACCAGCAGGGGATCGACACCGATCTCTTCGGCCGCCTTCTCGGCCAGCTGGGCCACGACCAGCGAGTGGTGGTAGGAGCCGGGCGCCTGCAGAGCCAGCTGGCGGAAAAGGGGCGACTCCGAGTTGGTCAGCTCCAGCAGCTTCGACTGGGTCAGGAAGCGGAAGATGTTCTCGTAGATCGGCAGCAGGACGAAAGCCAGGCCGGCCCCCAGGATGCCGCCCAGCAGAGCCATGAAGACGTTGGAGGCCAGGGTTTCCCAGCCGCCCGTCCGCCCCTGGAGCAGGAACAGGATGAGGCCCAGGAGCATATTGACGGGAGCGACGACAAAGAGCCCGGCTTTCAGGACCGAGGTCCGGCGGGCTTTGCGGTAATGTTTGATGCCGTAGATCGCGGCGATCCCGCCGACCAGGCCGTAGATCGCCAGCATGAGGTTGGTCCCCAGCAGGTAACCCGCCAGCAGGGAGCTCAGCACCGCGAACATCAGGGCCGCGGCGTTGGTGGTCAGGAAGGCGAAAAGCAGGACCCCGAACTGGAAGGGGATGGCGAAGGCCGCGCTCTCGGCGCTCTGGAACAGGAAAAAGCGGGCGTTGAGGGTGGCGGCCCCGGCCAGGGATGCGCCCAGACGGTCCAGCAGGAGGGCCAGGCCCAGGGTCAACCCGGACATCAGGAAATACTTCCAAGCCATGCGGAAGGGCTGCAGCGAAAGGAGGTAGAACCACAGAGCCGTCAGAAGAAGGCTGAACAGCAGGAAGGCGCCCAGCGCGGCCGGCCAGGTCCGGGACGGCCGCAGGAGCTGGTTGACCGCGGCGATCCTCTTGACCGCGTCGGCGGTGGCCTCTTCACCCTTGCGCAGGATGATCCGGCCCTTGGGCAGGGCGGAGAAGACCGGCTCGACCCGGGCCCTGGCGTTGGCCCGGCGCGATTCGGTCTCGACCTTGTTGTAGGTGATGTTGGGCGCCAGAAAGCCGTAAGCCAGGCTGATCAGCAGGCCCTTCTTCCGGGCCGTCAGCTCCAGGGCGTTGACGTCCTGGACGATGCGCGACTTGGCCTCCCGCACGTCCAGGAGGTCCGCGAGGCGGACATTCCGCTCTCCGTTCAGGCGATGCAGAACGGCCTCGCCCTTCTCGGGATCGCGCTCGGCGACCAGGCTTTTGGAGAGCAGCAGCCCCGGGCTGGAGTATTTCTCCAGGATGTTGACCAGGGCCGACTCCAGGTCGACCCCGAAGCCGGCCTTGTCCAGGGCTTCGAGGTCGGCCGTGCCGAGCTCGATCCCGAAGCGGTCGTAGACCATCTTCTGGAGCTCGGCGTAGTCCCGGCTGCCGGCTTGGGCCGACTGGCGGCCCATGGCGAAGAAGCGGCGGACTTTGTCCTCGGCGTCCAGAAAGACGTTCGGGTCGTAGGAATAGACCGGCAGGACGTCGTCGGCGGCGGCCCGGCGTCTTCCTTCCGTGGTCTCGGTGTCCTCGATCTGGACGTCGGCGGGGGAGACGATGTCGGCCGGGGCGGACTGGCCCTGGCGCAAGGAGGGCAGGGGGCGGATGGGGGATGTTGCCGTCAAGGCGGCCAGGCCGGCCCCGAAGACGAGGATGAGCACGGCCGGCTGCTCGTAGAACGGACGGGGCTTCCCGGCCCGATCCTCGCGTGCACCCGCCCGCTTGCCGGGTGAAGGACCGGCCTTGAAAAGGCGTATGTTCTTGAACGAGATGAGGGGCATGGACGGGCTTTATTCTTGGGGCTTGGACTCGGCCTTCTGGTAGGCCTTGATGATCTTCTGGACCAGGGGGTGGCGGACGACGTCCTTGTCCGTGAAGTGGCAGAAGGCGATCTCCTTGACCGGGGCCAGGACCTTCATGGCATGGATGACGCCGGACTTGGAGGGCTGGGGCAGGTCGATCTGGGTGATGTCGGCGGTGATGACGACCTTGGAGTCGAAACCGGCCCTGGTCAGGAGCATCTTCATCTGCTCCCGGGTCGTGTTCTGGGCCTCATCCAGGATGATGAAGGCCGAGCTCAGGGTTCGGCCGCGCATATAGGCCAGGGGGGCGATCTCCAGGATGTTCTTTTCGATCAGCCGCTGGGCCTGCTCGTGCTGGACGAGATCGAAAAGGGCGTCGTAAAGGGGCCGCAGATAGGGGTTGACCTTCTGCAGCATGTCGCCCGGCAGGAAGCCCAGGCGCTCGCCCGCCTCCACGGCCGGCCGGGTCAGGACGATGCGCGCGACCTGTTTGGCCTGGTAGAACGACAGGGCCATGGCCATGGCCAGATAGGTCTTGCCGGTCCCGGCCGGGCCGATGCCGAAGACGACGTCGTGCTCCCGGATGGCCTGGATGTATTCCTTCTGGTTGAGGGTCTTGGGGGCGACGGACTTGCGCGACAGGGTCAGGGGCTCGGATGGGATGTACTGTTCGAGGGGCTTGGGCCGGCCCTCCTCGAAGAGGTCGAGGACGATGTGGAAGTCGTTCTCCTTGAGGTCGTAGCCTTTCTCCTCCAGCTCGTGCACCTTGTCGAAGTAGGCCTTGGCGCCGGCCACCTTGGCCGGATCGCCGTCGACGTAGAGGCAGTCGCCGCGCAGGCTGAGGCTCAGGCCCAGGCGGTCCTCGAGCTTCTTCAGGTTGCGGTCGAGGACGCCCAGGAAGGCGGGTTTCTTGACGAACGGGTAGGTGATGGTTTGCATGGCGGGCGGATCAGGAGCGTAGGCTCATGGGGGATTGATTATAAACATCTTTGGCCATGCTTTGTCAACCTCAGTATAGGGAAGGTCTGTAGGGAAGGTCTTGAAAAAAGGCGTCCATTCATGTATAAGATGGTTTACTTTTCCGGGTTTGCAGCCCGTCCGAGGAGATCCCCATGGGCAAGGAATTCACCACGGTGTCCATCCCCACAACTCTCGTCCATGAAATCGAGAGCGCCATCCAGGGGACGGAGATCAAGACGGTATCAAGCTATATCGTTGGAGCCGTCCGGGAAGCCCTGTCCAAGGGGCCCGGCCATGCGGACGGCCCTTTCAGCCAGGAGGACGAGGAGAAGGTCAAGGAGCGGCTCAAGGCGCTCGGCTACATCGACTGACCTCGCTCCTCCTGATCGGCGAGACGCGCAAGGAATATCCATGACACGCAAGCTGATGGTCCTCGGACTCGACTGCGCCCCGCCCGAGATCGTGCTCGACCGGAGGCAGGAGCTTCCCGTCCTCAACCGGATGATCGCCGGCGGCCGGCACGGCCGGATGCGAAGCTCGGACCCTCCGATCACGATCCCGGCCTGGATGGTCATGGCTACGGGCAAGGACGCCGGCCGCCTGGGGATTTACGGCTTCCGGCACCGCAACGGCTACACCTACGACAAGATGTGGATCGCCAACTCCCTGTCCGTCAAGGAGCCCGCGGTTTGGGACCTGGTCGGGGCCGCGGGCGGCCAGAGCCTCCTGGTCAGCGTGCCGCCGAGCTATCCTCCCAAGCCCATCGCCGGCAGCATGATCGGCTGCTTCATCACCCCCGGCGCGGACAAGGAGTACACCTACCCGGCCGGGCTGAAGGCCGAGATCGAGGCCGAGTTCGGGGCCTATCCCTTCGACGTCGTCTTCCGGACGGACGACCGCGACCAGATCCTGCAGGCCATCTACGACATGACGGCCAAGCGGTTCGAGATCATGATCAAGCTGGCCAAGAGCAAGCCCTGGGACCTGTTCTGGTTCGTCGAGATCGGGGTCGACCGCATCCAGCACGCCTTCTGGAAGTACCACGACCCGGCCCATCACAAGTTCGAGCCCGGTAACAAGTACGAGCGGGCCATCATGGACTACTACAAGTTCCTCGACGGCCGCATCGGCGCCCTGTTGGAGGTCGTCCCGGACGACACCGTGCTGCTGGCCGTCTCCGACCACGGGGCCAAGCGGATGAAGGGCGCCTTCTGCGTCAACGAGTGGCTGATCGAGCAGGGCGACCTGGTCCTCAAGGAGCCCCCCCGGCGCGGCGCCAGCATCGAAAAGACGCCCATCGACTGGTCCCGGACCAAGGCCTGGGGCTGGGGCGGATACTACGCCCGCATCTTCCTCAACGTCGAAGGGCGCGAGCCGCAGGGCGTTATTCCCGCCGAGGCCTACGAGGCCGAGCGCGATGCCCTGGCCGATCGGCTGCGCAGGATCCGCGGCCCGCAGGGCGAGACCTGGGCGACCCGGGTCATCAAGCCCAACGAATACTACCCCGAGCTGCGCGGCGACTACCCCGACCTGATGGTCTATTTCGACGACCTCTTCTGGCGGTCCGCGGGGACGCTGGGTTGGGGGTCGATGTACCTGGACGAAAACGATACCGGGCCGGACGACGCCGTCCACGCCCAGGACGGGATGTATGTGCTCTACGACCCGGCCGATCGGACATCGGTCCGGCGGGACATGGACATCCTGGACCTGGCGCCGACCATCCTGACCAGGATGGGCTTGCGCGTCCCGGCCGACATGCGAGGCCGGGCCGTCGATTGAGCGGCACCGGACTAAAAGGAGAATCACCATGTGCGAAGGACACGATCACAAGGGCGCGGCGGTCTGGTTCACCGGCCTGCCCTGCTCGGGCAAGTCGGCCATCGCCGACCGCGCGGCCGAGATCCTGAAGGACCGCGGCTACCGGGTCGAGCGGCTGGACGGCGATATCGTCCGCCAGGACCTGACCCGCGACCTGGGCTTTTCCAAGGCCGACCGGGACGAGAACATCCGGCGGGTGACGTTCGTCTCGAAGCTCCTGGCCCGCAACGGCGTGCTCGTCCTGACCTCGTTCATCTCGCCCTACGCCGAGATGCGGGACAACGCCCGCAAGCAGATCGGCGACTTCGTCGAGGTCTACGTCAAGTGCCCCGTGGACGTCTGCATCCAGCGCGACGTCAAGGGCATGTACAAGAAGGCCATGGCCGGGCAGATCAAGGAGTTCACCGGGGTCTCGGATCCCTATGAAGAGCCCCTGGCGGCCGAGCTGGTCATCGAGACCGACAAGGAAACGCTCGAGCAGAGCACGGAGCGGCTGCTGCGGGCCTTGAAAGAACGGGGCTATCTTGGATTAAAATCCGCCCTTCCTGGAGGGGGGAGCGCATGACCCATTTTCTGATCACCGGAGGAGCCGGCTTCATCGGCTCCCATCTGGCCGAGGGGCTCGTCAAGCGCGGCCACAAGGTCCGCGTCCTGGACAACTTCCTGACCGGCAAGCGCGCCAACCTGGCCCACCTGGCGGGCTCGGTCGAGATCATGGAGGGCGATATCCGCAGCCGCGAGACCTGTGCGGCGGCCGTGAAAGGCATGGAGGTCGTCCTCCACCAGGCGGCGCTGCCTTCCGTCCCGCGCTCGGTCGAGGACCCCTTCACCACCAACGAGGTCAACGTCGGCGGCACGCTGAACATGCTCTGGGCCGCGGCCAAGGGCGGGGTCGGGCGCTTTGCCTTCGCCTCGTCCTCATCGGTCTACGGCGACGACCCGCGCCTGCCCAAGGTCGAGGGAGCCGAGGGCATGCCCCTCTCGCCCTATGCCGTGAGCAAGTGGGTAGGGGAGAAGTACCTGCAGACCTTCGCCAAGACCTTCGGCCTGTCGACCGTCAGCCTGCGCTACTTCAACGTCTTCGGGCCGCGCCAGGACCCGGCTTCGCAGTATGCCGCGGCCATCCCCCTCTTCATCACCCGCATCCTCAGGGGCCAGTCCCCGGTCATCTACGGCGACGGCGAGCAGTCGCGCGACTTCACCTTCGTCGAGAACATCATCGAAGCCAACCTGCGCGCCGCCGAGACGCCGGGGCTTGCCGGCCAGGCCTTCAACGTCGCCTGCGCCGAGCGGATCACGGTCAACGCCCTGGTCGCCCGTATCGGCGAGATCCTGGGCCTGCCGGCCAAGGCGGCCTACGAACCGCCCCGGCCCGGCGACATCAAGCACTCCTTCGCCGACATCGGGCGGGCCGTGGCCGGGATGGGCTTCGAGCCCCGCGTCCTCTTCGACGAGGGGCTGCGTCGGACGATCGCTTGGTACAAGGAGAATTTCCCGTTATGAGCCAGATGAGCAAGGCCTTCGAGGCCGGTATTCTCGAGCGTCGGACGGTGATCGGTGTCGTCGGGCTGGGCTACGTCGGCCTGCCCCTGGTCAAGGCTTTCGTCAACAAGGGCTTCCGGGTGCTCGGGTTCGACATCGACGAGCGCAAGGTGGCGATGCTGAACAAGGGCCGCAGCTACATCAAGCACGTCTCGACGGACGAGCTGAAGGGCTACCTGAAAGCCAAGAAGCTGGAGGCCACGACCGACTTCGCCCGGCTGCCGGAGGCGGACGCGGTCATCATCTGCGTGCCGACGCCGCTGGACGCGCACCGCAACCCCGACCTGTCGTTCGTCCTGGACACGACGCGGACGATCGCCAAGCACCTGCGCAAGGGCCAGCTGGTGGTCCTGGAAAGCACGACCTACCCGGGGACGACCGACGAGGACATGCTGCCGATCCTGGAGGCGGGCGGGTTGAAGGCGGGCCGGGACTTCTTCCTGGCCTTCTCGCCCGAGCGCGAGAACCCGGGCGACCCGGTCTACTCGGCCTCGAACACGCCCAAGGTCGTGGGCGGATACAGCAAAGACTGCATGGACGTCGCCAACCGGCTCTACGGCCAGGTGGTGGTCAAGACGGTGCCGGTCAGCTCGACCCGGGCGGCGGAGGCGACCAAGCTGCTGGAGAACATCTTCCGCTGCGTCAACATCGCCCTGGTCAACGAGCTGAAGATGATCTTCGACCGGATGGACATCGACGTCTGGGAGGTCATCCGGGCGGCCTCCAGCAAGCCCTTCGGGTTCATGCCGTTCTACCCCGGGCCGGGGCTGGGCGGACACTGCATCCCGATCGACCCGTTCTACCTGACCTGGAAGGCGCGCGAGGTGGACTACTCGACGAAGTTCATCGAGCTGGCGGGCGAGATCAACACGGCCATGCCGTACTACGTGATCAACAAGATGATCGAGGCGCTGTCGGAGCGGGGCAAGTCGATCAAGGGGGCCAAGGTGCTGGTGCTGGGGATCGCCTACAAGAGGGACATCGACGACCAGCGCGAATCGCCCTCGCTGAAGATCATCGACCTGCTGCTGAAGCGGGGGATCAAGGTGGAATACAACGACCCCTACGTGCCCGAGAGCCGGGGCCACCGCGAGTACCCGGGCCTGGACCTTCTCTCGGTGCCGCTGACCGAGAAGCGCCTCCGGGCGGCGGATGCGGTCATCATCTCGACGGACCACTCCTGCTACGACTACCCTTGGATCGTCCGCAACGCCAAGCTGGTCATCGACAGCCGGAACGCCGTCAAGAAGCCGCGTAAGAACGTCGTCAAAGCATAGCTCGGGGATGGGGGTTCGCTCTGGCGGAAATTTTTGCGCCGTGTCGTCTCGCTTTTCTCGGCGGCTCGGAACTCGCGTCCCGCATTGATTTAACGGTTTTTGTACGGTCCGCTCAGACATCCTCGCCGTCCTGCCTCTTTCCGGGCAGGATTCCCTCGAAAAGCGAGAACACGCAGCGAAATTTCCGCATCGGCGCTCACCCCCATACCCCTCGCTAAAGTTTAAGAGAAAAAGTTTTAGTTGGCTTTCTTTAAAGCTTCCTAATCAACTCTCCCAACGCTTTGCGCTGTTTAGGGCGCGGGGAGTCGGCCGGGTAGCCCAGCGGCGTGAAGATCAGCGGCTCCAGGCTCGCATCGAGGTGCAGTACCTCGCGGGCCGCGACCGGGTCGAAGGCCGCGATCCAGCACGTCCCCAACCCCTCGTTGGCCGCCGCCAGGATCAGGTGGTCCATGGCGATCGTGACGTCGACGTCGGCGTAAAGCTTGCCGTCGCGGCGGACCCAGCTTTCCGACGGCACGCCGCACGCGGCCAGGACGAGCGGCGCCTGGACGAACCAAGGGCGCGGGTAGACCCGTTCCAGCTCGACTTCACGGCCGACCGTGGGGATGACCAGGATCCGGAACGGCTGGCGGTTGGCCGCCGTCGGGGCGAGCCGGGCCGCCTCCAGGACGCGGGCCAGCTTGTCCTCCGCCACCGGATCGTGCCGATACGCCCTGACGCTGTACCTTGCCCGGATCAGCCTTTCGAACTCCATGATGTTGCCTCCCTGCCGCGTGCGCGCGGCGCGATCTGTTCAGCGCGAGTCGGCCGCGACTTCAAGCGTGTGCGGGCCCGGGTCGGCTTCGATGACCAGGACGGAAGCGCCGCCGGCGCCGGGTTCAAGTCGGATGGCCGCTGGGCGACCGTCCAGGCGTGCTTCGACCCGTCCGGAGCCGGTCCTCTGCGGGAGCCTCCAATCCGCCGGCCAGGCCAGGCGGATGGCCGTCCGGCCGGGCCAATCGGTATTCCAGCTCAGCCCAAGCCGGGCCGCCGCGGCCTCGACCCGTAAGCGATAAGCCGCAAAACGGCCGGCGGCCGGTACGTAAACATGGACGGCGCCGCTCCTGCCGTTCAGGCGCGGTTCCAAGGTCAGGCCCGCCGGCGAGAGGGTGATCCCGTAGAGGCCCTCGAAGAGGGCTTTGCCCAAGCTCCCTGCGCTGCCCGAGAAGCGGGGACTGCCCCGGCCCCTTCCGCGCGGATCGTCCCATTCGAAAAGGCCTTGATTGGCCGCGGCCTTGCGGGCGATCTCGAGCAGGGCGGCTTCGCCGCGGGCCGGCTCGTCGCCCCGGAAAAGGGCCAGGACAAGCTTGCCGCCGAACCAATCCCATTGGCCGCCGTTCTGGTACTCGTAAGGCTCGTCCACCATGGAGTGTCGGAACGTCCCGGCCGGGTAGGGCGGGAGCATCGTCCCGCTGATCGTCGAGATGCCGTACTGCTTCTGCCGGGCCAGGGCGGCGGCCACGATGCGCCGAGCCTTGTCGGGCGATGCCAGGCCCGAATCGACCGCTTCGGCGTTGCCGCCCATGGCGAAGAGGGCGTCCTCATCGAAAGCGTGGCGGAGCGGTGTCACGTGAATGTGGACGCGATAGAAGCCCGGGCCTTCCTGCCACAGTGCGCGGTCGGTCCGCCGCCGGATGTCCGATGCGCGAGCCTCCCAGTCCGTTGCCTCGCGCACCCGGCCGCGCAGGCGAAGCATCCGGGCCAGCCCCAGGGAGGCGCGATAGAACTGGGCTTGGTCGTAGATATCGGCCGTCCAATGCGTCTCGGGGCCGGTATCGGTCGCCCCTTGGCCGGCCTCCTCCATCTCCACGTCGCCCCAGTCGATGGTGTGGGCTCCTCTGACGAGACCCGTGCCGGGGTCGCGCCGGCGGTTCCAGACGTGGCTGATTGCACGGGTCAGGCGGTCCAGGACGGAGGCTCCATCGACGGGTGTACCGAGCCAGTCGGACCCGACGAGATCCGTGATCTGGACCGCGGCGTGGACGGCACTCGTCTCCTGATCCGTCTCGACGGTGTTCTTGTCCGCGCGCCCGCGCGAGTCGATCCAGTCCTGGAGCCCGCCGTCGGCGTCCTGGCGGCCGAGGTGCTCAATCAGCCAGCTTCGCAGGTAGGGCAGGGGATAGAAGAAGCGGGAGGCGGGGATGATGGTCGCGGCGTCGCGAAGCCAGATCTGCGGGTATACCGTGCCCGCCGCGAAGCCCCGCACGAACCCGGTTTGGCCCCGGAAGGAGGTCCGGTTGCCGTCGAGTGTCGAACGGATATAGAAGAACAGACGCTCGATCTCCGGGATGGCATGCTCGATCCGTGTAAATGCCCCCGGAGCGAGCATGGGATCGGCGTCGACGACGACAGATCCCCCTCCCGCGGCGGAAAAAGCCGCGAGCACGAGCGCGACCGTCGCTACGGCCAGTCGTTGTCTGGGGCTCATCGTAGACATCTTAAGGGGTCGGGTCTCAACATTCAACATTTCCCGATGTCGTGGAGGAGCTTCGGCCAAATCAACCGACTTTCCGGCGCCGGCTTGGAACGATCCGGGGAAGAAATGTCGAATCCCAGCCGGGACCATCGCCAAGGGCTCAGGTGTTGAGACCTGACCCCTAGCAGATTCTTGGCAGGAGCTCGGAGGTCAATGGCTCGAGGAGACGCAGGCCGCCGGACGCGGTCCGCAGCAGGAGCTCGCCGGGCCGGCCTTCGCCCGCGCCCACACGGCCGATGATGCGGGCCTTGCGGCCCAGAGGGTGGGCGGCGAGCTTGCGGACGATGGCTTCCCCTTTCCCGGCCGGCGCCACGATCACGGCCCGGCCTTCGCAGGCCAGGTAGAGCGGGTCGATGCCCAGGATCGCCGCCGCGCCGCGGACGGGCTTGGAGAGGGGAATCTCCGCCTCCTCGATCAGGACGGAGAAGGGCAGCTCATCGGCCAGCTCGGACAGGACGGTGGCCAGGCCTCCCCGGGTGATATCGCGCATCCAGAGGGCGCCGGCTTTCCAGATGGGCAGTAGAAAGTTCAGCGGGGCGCAGTCGCTCTTGGCCTTGCTTTCGAAGCCGAACTCGCCCCTGGCGGTCAGGATGGCCAGGCTGTGCTCGCCCAGGGTGCCCGTGACGATGACGGCATCGCCCTTCCTGATCTTCCGGGGGGCGGGATCGGCGACGATGCGGCCCAGCCCCGCGGTATTGATGTAAATGCGGTCACCCTGGCCCCGTCGCACGACCTTGGTGTCGCCGGTCACGATCCTGACGCCGGCGGCGTCCGCGGCCCGGCGGATGGAGCGCAGGACGCGGTCGAGGAGAGCCCATTCCAGGCCTTCCTCCAGGATCAGCCCGAGCGAGAGGTAGAGGGGCTTGGCCCCGGAGACGACCAGGTCGTTGACCGTCCCGTTGACGGCCAGGGTGCCGATGTCGCCGCCGGGAAAGACCGGCGGATCGACGACGTAGCTGTCGGTGGTGAAGGCGAAGCCCTCGGGCAGGCGGCCGGCGTCCAGGAGGGGGGCCAGCAGGGAATTGCGGAACGCAGGCAGGATGCGGCCGGCGATGAAGTCGCGCATAGCCTGGCCGCCGTTTCCGAGGTCGAGTCCGATCCGATCGTTGCTCATCGTTTGCGTCCGTACTTGTGGAATGCCAGGCAGGCGCCCTCGGCGGAGACCATGCAGGGACCGTGCGGGCTCTCGGGCCGGCAGGCGCGGCCGAAAAGGGGGCATCCGGGAGGCTCGATGATCCCCTTGAGGACGTCGCCGCAGCGGCATCCCGGCAGGTCGGCGTCCTTCCCCCCCAGGTGAAGGCCGTAGCGGCGCTCGGCGTCCTGTGCCGCATACGCGTCCTTGAGCCGGAGGCCGCTGCCCGGGATGAGGCCGAGCCCGCGCCAAACGGCATCCTTCACGGTCAGGATCTCCGCCATCGCCGCCCTGGCCAGGGGATTGCCGTCCGGGGCCACCGCGCGGGCGTACATGTTCGCCACCCGGGGCTTTTTCTCGGTCATCTGTTCCAGGACCGAGACGACCCCAAGGAGGATGTCCGTCGGCTCGAACCCGGCAATGGCCCCGGGCAGACCGAACTCCTCGGCCACGAAGTCGTAAGCCCGCGGCCCGATCACGGCCGAGACATGGCCCGGATAGAGAAACCCGGAGATGCGGGCGTCCCCGGCCTGCAGGATGGCTCGCAGGGGAGGAGGGATGAGCCACAAGGCGGTCAGGACGGAGTAATTGGCGACACCCTCGCGGGCCGCCCGTCGCGCCGTCAGGGCGATGGCCGGAATGGTCGTCTCGAACCCGGCCCCGAAAAAGACGACGTCCTTGTCGGGATTCCGCCGGGCCAGCTCGAGCGATTCGACGGGGGAGTAGACCACCCGCACGGATGATCCCCTGGCCGGTGCGGCGCTTTGCAGCGATCCGCGGCGGGTGGGCACCCGGGTCATGTCGCCGAAGGCGGCCAGAATCAGGTTCTCGCGATCCGAGACGAGGCCCAGAGCGGCTTCGTGGACGTCGTCGGGGGTGATACAGACCGGGCAACCCGGCCCGGCCACCAGGCCGATGCCGGCCTCCTCGAGTCGGCTCTTGAGGCCGCTGCGATGGACCGCCATGGTGTGGGTGCCGCAGACTTCCATCAGGCGGCAGTCGCGGCCGAGGGAGCGGCGCAGCGCGGCGGCGCGGCGCAACAGGCCGTCCACCGCGGCCCTGCTTTTGGTGAGGTCGGTCTTGGTCATGTCAGCCGAGGAACGAGGCGTCCTTGTCGGCCACCTCGCGCAGCAGGTCGAGCGTCTTGCGGGCCTCGTCGTCGTCCAGCCGGGAGATGGCGAACCCGGCATGCAGAATAACCCAGTCGCCGATGCGGGGCTCTTCGATAAGGGCGAAATCGGCCGCCACTTTGGTCCCCAGATGATCGACCCGGCCGATCTTGGTGGCGGGATCGATATCCACGATGCGGGAGGGAATGCCTAGGCACATAGGATGGTCCTTTCTCCGACAGGATAGCAGAAGTCGCCCCTATAGTCTATCAAACCGGTCGGGTTTGCGGTTGACCGCAAGCGCCGGGAGGGCCTATAATGAGCGCCTATGCTCGAAGCGTGGAAGGGCCATCTCGAACCCGGCAGCGAAGAGGAAGGGCTGGCGCGGGACATCGACCCCGGTCGTCTGCCCGCCCACGTCGCCGTGATCATGGACGGCAACGGCCGCTGGGCCCAGGCCCGCAATCGCCCCCGGGTGGACGGCCACCGGGCGGGCATCAAGTCGGTTAAAGAGATCGTCGAGACGGCGGCCCGGACCGGCATCCGTGTCCTGTCCCTTTACGCCTTTTCCAAGGAGAACTGGCGGCGGCCCCGGCGCGAGGTTTCCACCCTGTTCAGGGTCCTGGAAGAGTACCTGATCAAGGAAGACAAGCTCCTGACCAAGAACGACTTGCGGCTCAAGGTCCTCGGCCAGAGGGAAGGCCTGCCGGCCGGCCTCCTCCGCCAGCTCGACCGGGTCGAGGCCCTGACCGCGGGTAACGCCCGCATGACCGTCGGCCTGGCCCTCAATTACGGAGGCTCGGGCCGAAATCGTAGACGCCGTACGCGACATTCTGCGCGAAGGCCGTCTGCGCCCGGAAGACGTGGACGAGGACGCCATCTCCAGCCGCCTCTACACGGCCGGGCTGCCCGATCCCGACCTCCTGATCCGGACCAGCGGCGAGATGCGGGTCTCCAATTTCCTGCTCTGGCAGATCGCCTACGCCGAGCTCTGGACGACACCCGTTCTTTGGCCGGACTTCCGCAAGCTCCACTTCTTCAAGGCCATCCTCGACTACCAATCCCGCGAGCGCCGCTTCGGCGACGTCCGGCCTTCCCGATGAGCGATCGCGAGCGTATCCCCACCGCCGTGATTCTGCTGGCCATCCTTCTGGCCGTCGTCCAGTGGGCCCCGGCCTGGGGCTTTTTCGTCCTGATTCAGATGCTCATCGTGGCCGCCTTGTGGGAGTTCTACAACCTGGCCCGCCGCCGGCGGCTGCGGCCGCAGCGGCTGATCGGCCTGGCCGCGGCCCTGTTCATAGGGGCCTCCTTCCTCTTCCCGGAATTTCCTCTGGAGCTGGCGCTTTTCCTTGGCCTCTTAGCCGCCGGCGTATACTTCGTGGCCGCCTGCAACACCGTTGAAAAGCTGGCGGTCTTCCCCTCGGCTTTTTCCCTGACCATCTTCGGCGCGGTCTATGTCGCGCTGCCCATGAACTACCTCTATTGGACGCGGATCGTGGACGGCCGTGAAGGCCTCTTGTTCCTTTTCTTCGTCATCTTCATGGGCGATACGGGGGCTTTCCTGATAGGAAAGTCGATCGGCAGGCATAAGATGACGCCGCTGGCCAGCCCGAAAAAGACCTGGGAGGGTGCCGTCGGCGGGCTCCTCTTCGCCCTGGCCTCGGCCGTGGCGGGGAGGTTCCTCCTCTTCCCCTCCGTCGGCCTGGCCGCCGCGGCGGCCTGCGGCGTAGCCGTCCACGTCGCGGCCCAGCTCAGCGATCCCCTGGAATCCCTGTTCAAGCGGGCGGCCGGCGTCAAGGATTCGTCCAACCTGCTCCCCGGCCACGGCGGTTTTCTCGACCGTTCCGACAGCTTTCTGTTGGCGGCCCCCGTCTTCTACTATTTCGTCCGCCTGTTCTGGAAATAACCGGTTATGCGGCGGATCTCCCTCCTCGGCTCGACCGGCTCCATCGGACGCTCGACCCTGGATGTCGTCCGCCGGAACCGCGGCGGGTTCCGGATCGCGGCCCTGGCGGCCGGATCCAACCTGGCCCTCCTGGCGGAACAGGTCCGTGAGTTCCGTCCCCGCTTCGTCTCCGTGTCCCGGCCCGAGGATGCTGCCCGTCTGAAGTCCCTGCTCGGCCGGATTCGTCTCGAGGTCGCCTCGGGCCCGGAGGCCGCCGTCGAAGCGGCTTGCCGTCCCGATGCCGATCTGGTCGTCTCGGCCATCACCGGAATCGCCGGCCTCCGTCCCACCCTGGCCGCCGTGCGCGCGGGCAAGACGGTGGCCCTGGCCAACAAGGAATCCATGGTCGTGGCGGGCAAGTTTCTGCGTCGCGCCGCGGCCCGTTCCGGGTCGGTCATCCTGCCCGTCGACTCCGAACACAGCGGAGTTTTCCAGTGCCTGGCCGGCCAGAATCCGCGGCTCGTGCGTCGCGTCATCCTGACCGCCTCGGGCGGTCCGTTCCTGCGCACTCCGCTCCAGCGGATGGCTTCGCGCACCGCGAGCCAGGCCCTGCACCACCCGCGCTGGCGGATGGGCCGCAAGGTGACGGTCGATTCGGCCACCCTGATGAACAAGGGGCTGGAGCTCATCGAAGCCCGCTGGCTGTTCGACATCGGGCCGGAGCGCCTGGACGTGCTGGTCCATCCCCAGAGCGTCGTCCACGCCCTGGTCGAGATGCGGGACGGCTCGATGCTGGCCCAGCTCGGCCCGACCGATATGAGGATTCCGATCCAATACGCCCTGACCTACCCGGACCGCCGTCCCTCGGCCCCGGCCCCGCTCGACCTGGCCTCGGTCGGACGGCTGGATTTCCTGCCCGTGGAGGAGGCCCGCTTCCCGCTGTTCGTCCTGGCCCGGGCCGCCCTGGCCGCCGGAGGCAGCACCCCGGCCGCTCTTAACGCCGCCAACGAGGCGGCCGTGGAGGCCTTCCTGGCCGGCCGGATCGGCTTCGGGGCCATCGCCGACGTCGTGGCCGCCGTCTTGGACGGCCACCGTCGTACGGAGCCGTCCGGACTGGATGACGTCTTCGCCGCGGACCGCGAGGCCCGGGCCGCGGCCGCCCCAATCATCGCCCAAAGGACCCGCCATGGCTAACCTGCTCGGAACCATCCTGGCCTTCGTCATCGTCTTCGGTGTGCTCGTCTTCGTCCACGAATTCGGCCACTTCTTCATGGGCAAGCTGATGGGTGTGCGGATCGAGGTCTTCTCCTTCGGCTACGGCAAGCGCTTGTTCGGCTTCCGCAAGGGGTATACCGACTACCGGGTCAGCCTCCTGCCCCTGGGCGGATACGTCCGCTTCCTGGGGGAGGGGGTCTTCGAGCCGGGGCGGACGCTGGCGCCGGACGATTTCGGGGCCAAGGCGCGCTGGCGCCGGTTCCTGATCATCGCCATGGGGCCGATCATGAACATCCTGCTGGCCGTGGCCATCGTGGCCGGCATCAACATGGTCGGCGTCTCGGTGCCGGTCTACCAGGACCAGGCCCCGGACATCGGCTGGATCGACGCGGGATCGCCGGCCGAGAAGGCCGGACTGCGCGAGAGCGACCTCATCCTGGCCATCGACGGGCGTCCGGTCAAGACCTGGACGGACGTCGAGATCGCGGTGGGCACGCGGCCGGAGCGGGACCTCAAGCTGGCCATCCGGCGCGACGGCGCGGAGCTGCCCGTCACCCTGACCACCGAAAGCCGGACCAAGTACGAGATGGGCTATGCCGGCTTCTACGGCAAGGTCCTGACCGAGATCCGCATGGTCACCCCGGATTCGCCGGCCGAGAAGGGCGGCCTGCTCCCCGGCGACGTCATCCTGGCCATCGACGGCAAGCCGGTCTATTTCTACAAGTTCATCCAGACCTTGGAAGCCAATCCCGAGGTGCCCCTGGCCTTCACCGTGCGGCGGAGTGGAGGGGAGGCGGCCCTGACCGTCACGCCGCGCCGCGAGGGCAAGGTGGGCAAGATCGGCGTCCTGCAGGCGGCCGAGTCGGGGCTCAAGAAGTTCGGCTTCTTCGCCGCCCTCAGCGAGAGCTATAAGGAGAACCGGCGGCTCGTCTTCCTGGTCGTGGATTTCCTGAAGAACGTGGTTACCGGGCGGACCTCGGCCCGCCAGATCGGCGGCCCCCTGGAGATCGCCAACTTCTCCTACGCCGCCCTGAAGATGGGCTTCCTGGCCCTGATGAGCTGGATCGCGCTGATCAGCCTGCAGCTGGGCGTGCTCAACCTGTTCCCGATCCCCGTCCTGGACGGCGGCCAGCTCTTCGTCCTGATCATCGAGGGCCTTTTCCGGCGCGACCTCGGCCCCAAGGCCCGCCAGATCTGGATGCAGATCGGGTTCGTCCTCTTCGTCCTCCTGATCGGCTTCGTCCTGATGAACGACATCGTCAAGAGGCTGCCCAACGGCTGGGCCAGCCTCTGGCCGTTCTGAGCCCGGGCGTTGCGCGGCGCGGGGGGAAGGGGGACGGCTCTCCCTCTCCGCCGGGCTTTTCTGATATAATCGGTCGGAATATGACACACGAAGACTCTCTTTTCCCCCGCAGGACCACGGCCGGATTGGCCGTAGGATGCATCCGGATCGGCGGCGGGGCCCCGGTCTCGGTCCAGTCGATGACCAAGACGGACACCCGGAACGTCCGGGCGACGCTTCTCCAGATCCGCAGGCTGGAGAAGGCCGGCTGCGAGATCGTCCGGCTGGCCGTTCCCGACGCGGCCGCGGCTGAAGCCCTGGGCCGGATCAAGGCCCGGACCTCCGTTCCCCTGATCGCGGACATCCACTTCGACCACCGGCTGGCCTTGGCCTGCCTCGAGGCGGGAGTGGACGGACTGCGGATCAACCCGGGCAACATCGGCGGTCGCCGCCGCGTTGAAGCGGTAGTCAAGGCGGCCCGCGAGCGCTCCGTCCCGATCCGCATCGGCGTCAACTCGGGCTCGCTCGAGAAGGACCTCCTGGCCCGCCACGGCGGGGCGACGGCCGAAGCCATGGTCGCAAGCGCCCTGCGACACATCCGGATCCTCGAGGATCTCGACTTTCGGTTGATTAAAGTTTCGCTCAAGGCCTCCGATGTGCCGCGAACGCTTCGGGCTTACCGCCTCTTGGCAGCCTCATGTCCCTATCCCTTCCACGCCGGGATCACCGAGGCCGGGCTGGGGCTGGACGGCGCCGTCAAGTCTTCGGTCGGCTTGGGGCTTCTCCTGGCCGAGGGGCTTGCCGACACCATCCGGGTCAGCCTGACGGCGGCACCCGAGCTCGAGGTCCGCGTCGCTTACCGGATTCTGGCCTCTCTGGGCCTGCGGAGCAGGGGGGCGACGGTGATCTCCTGCCCGACGTGCGGACGCTCCGAGACCGCCCTGGCCGGAATCGCGGGGGAGGTGGACAAGGCTTTGAGCCGCCTCGACCGTCCCGTCACGGTGGCCGTCATGGGCTGCATGGTCAACGGCCCCGGAGAAGCCCGGGAAGCCGATTATGGGGTGGCCTGCGGGCGGGGCACCGGGGTGCTCTTCAAAGCGGGACGCATCCTGGCCAAGGTGCCGGAAGCGGAGATCGTCCCGGCGCTTCTACGGCTCATCGCCGAAGACGAGCCGGGCCACGGACGAAAGGACAAGCCATGAACCCGAGAACCAAGACGGCGCCCCGGGCCGGACTTCCCGCCAAGCTGGCGCGTCTACGGGCGATCCTGGACGATATGGGCTCCGTGATGGTGGCCTTCTCAGGGGGGGTGGACAGCACTCTTCTTCTTAAGGTCGCCTCCGACGTCCTCGGCCGCAAGGTGGAAGCCGTGACCGCCTCATCGCCCACCTATCCGGCGCGGGAGATCAAGGCCGCCCGGGCCCTGGCCCGCAAGCTCGGCGTGCGGCACACCGTCATCGGGACTTCGGAGATGGACAATCCCCAGTTTACGGCCAACCCGCCGCTGCGCTGCTACTATTGCAAGAAGGAGCTCATGGAGAGCATTCGCGGCTTGGCCGACGAGCGCGGGCTGGCCTCGGTCGTCGACGGACAGAATGCGGACGACGTCGCGGACTTCCGGCCGGGAGCGCGGGCCGCGGCCGAGCTGGGCGTGCGCTCGCCGCTGCGGGAGGCGGCTCTGAGCAAGGCGGATATCCGGGCGCTTTCGAAACAAGCCGGCCTCCCGACCTGGAACCGCCCGTCGCTGGCCTGCCTGGCCTCGCGCTTTCCTTATCATACCCCCATCACCATGGAGGATCTGGGCCGGGTGGGCCGGGCGGAGGACGTCCTGCGGCGCATCGGATTCGGCCAGCTTCGTGTACGCCACCACGGGACGATCGCCCGAATCGAAATCCCAACGACGGAGTTTGACCGGCTGCTCGCGCCCAAGGTCCGTAGCCGGATCGAAAAAGCCCTGAAGAAGCTCGGCTATCTTTATGTCACGCTTGACCTGGGGGGATACCGGACGGGAAGCATGAACGAGGGACTCGACCGGGCAACCCGGCAATCAGCCCCCCGGTAGCGTTCCGCCCGCGGCGTGCCGTCGAGACTTTTGCGCCGGTCGGCGCCATTACCCAAGCCCTGAAATCGGAGTACGCGACGCAAATGTAAGAGCTGAGGGCGAACCAAGCCCTCGTTCGTGCGGGCGGGGGGAAAGGGGAAAAAGAACACGCCGCCGCCCCTCCCTCCCCGATAGGGGAGGGAGGGACGACGGTTTCGAGCCTTCGGGAAGGGTTATCCCTTCTCGGTACGCTTGTCGGTGATGATGGCGATATTCTCGATCCCGGCCGCGCGGATCTTCTCGTAGAGGTCGATCAGCACGCCGTATTCCAGGTCGCCGTCCGCCTTGAGATAGAGCTTCTTTTCGGGGACGGTCAGGAAGGCCTCTTCCAGCATGCCCTGCAGGGCCTCCTGGTTGGTGATCTTTTCCTGGTTCAGGTAGATCGTGCCGTCCTTCTTGAGGTAGACGACCACTTCGGGGTTTTCCGGCATGTTCGCGGTGTTCATGGCCGCGGGCAGCCGAACGTCGACGCCTTTCTGGACGAGGGGCGTGACGACCATGAAGATGATCAGCAGGACGAGCAGAACATCGCACAGGGGAACGACGTTGGGCTCAGCCGTAGGCCCATTCGCCGCCCTTGCTGATGGAGATACTCATGGCATTGCCTCTAGACGCAAGCTCCCCGAGAGGGGATTACTTGGCCTGCTTGCGGACGAAGAAGTCGATGACCTGAGAGGCCGTGTTGCTCATCTCGGCGTCATAGACTTCGGTCTTGGTGTTGAGCAGGTTGTAGCACCACAGGGCGATGATGGCGACGCCGATTCCGAAGGCCGTCGTGACGAGGGCTTCGGCGATGCCGCGCGGCCACGGCGCCGATGCCGCCCGAGCCGGTCTCGGCCATGCCGCGGAAGGCATTGATGATGCCCGAGATCGTGCCGAACAGGCCGATGAAGGGGGCGGAGGTGGCGATCGTGGCCAGCAGGCTGCAGGCCGCGCCTCAGCTCCTGGTTGAAGATCGAGGCGGCGCGGTCGCAGCCGCGGGACGCGGTCTCGATCTGTTGTTCGAAGCCGATGCCGGCTTCCTTGCCGCTCAGGAATTCGGTGATGCCGGCGGCGGTGACGCGGGCCAGGTGGCTGGCTCTTGTATTCCTTTTTACCGGCGAGGGCCAGGGCTTCCTTGATCTGGCCGGCCTTGAGCAGCTCGGCCAGCTTGGGGGCCACAGCGCGGGACGTGGCGTGGGCCTTGCGGAAGAACAGATGCCGCTCGATGAAGAAATAAAGGGACAGGATGGACAGTGCGATCAGAAGGAATAGAAACCGCTTTGGCAACGGCGCCCATTGCCTGCCACATTTCTACGAGACCAAATTGCATCGACGTACCTCCTTTAAGATTTATCGAAAGCTGTAAGCTTCTCGGGTCTTACTTCAAGGTGAAGCGGACGGTGACGGTGAAGATGACGCCGCGGGGCCGGCCGTTGATGATCATCGGCTCGTAGACCCACTGCCGGACCGCATCCGTGGCCGCCTGGTCCAGCAGGGGGATGGAGCGGAGGATCTTGATCGTCTGGACCCGGCCGTAGATGTCGGTCTGGGCCTCGAGGATGACGATCCCCTCCACCCGCGCCTGGCGGGCGATCTCGGGATAGAGCGGGCGCGACTTCCTTGATCAGGCTTGGGGGCGCGGATCTCGCCGATGGCCCGCACGGGGGCCTCGACTTCTCCGACGACGCCGCCCAGGACGCCGCCGACGACGCCGCCGAGGACGCCGCCGATGACGCCGCCCTCAACGCCGCCCTCGACGCCGCCCTCGATGCCGATGTCGGAGATCTGCTCTTCGGCGATCTGGTCGGGGATCTCGACGGGGGCGACGAGCTTGCCGGCCTCGAACGAGGTCTGGGCCTGGACGGGCTTGATCCGCTTGGCCGTGGTGCTGGCCGCCTTCTTGGCCGGCGGCGGCGGCGGGAGGCGGAGGCGGCGGCGGGGGCGCCAGGAAGGCGCTGGTGATTTCGATCTTGGGCAGGTTGCCGGCCGACATCAACGGGATGACGACCAGCGCGACGACCAGCGCGGCGTGGAAGAGAAAGGCGATGGGGAAGGCGAAAGCCCTCCGAGCACCGCCCTTTTCGGCGACGATGATCGAATCGCTGAAAATCTCGGGAATCGCTTCCTTCGTTGAGGAACCCGGCTTCTTCACTTCAGCCATGTCAGACCTCATATGTTAGGGTGATGATGTACCGAGACAGACGAAAAGTATAATGGAAAACCAGTCGTTTGACAAGTCTCCGGCCATAACATTTATTTCCGTCCGGCCGACTTGGCCGGGAACCACTTGGTCCACCACAGACACGATCGGACAGCTCAGGTAGATCGTCGAGTAGATGCCCTCGATCGTCCCGATCAGCATCAGGAAGGCGAAGTCGTTGATGACCTTGCCGCCGAACAGGAACAGCGACAGGACGGTCAGGAAGACGGTGCCCGAGGTGATGAAGGTCCGGCCCAGCATCTGGTTGAGGCTCAGGTTCATGACGGCCTCGAGGGGCAGCTTGCGGTACAGCTTCTGGTTCTCGCGGATGCGGTCGAAGATGACGATGGTGTCGTTGATGGAGAACCCGACGATGGTCAGGATGCCGGCGATGATCGGCAGGTTGATCTCGCGGCTGGTGAAGGAGTAGAGGCTCATCGTGATCAGGACGTCCTGGAACAGGGTGAAGATGGCGGAGACGCCGTTGGCCAGCTTGAAGCGCAGGGCGATGTAGACGAGCATGGCCAGGAGCGACCAGATCGAGGCCTGCACGGCCTTGCGGCGCAGGTCGGCGCCGACCTGGGGGCCGACGCTTTCGCGGCTGACGACGGTCATCTTGCCCAGAAAGGTCTTGCCTTTGAGGAAGGTCACGACATCGGCCGGCACCTGGGCTTTCTCAAGCTCGGCGTAGTCGGCGATGATACCTTCGCTCGTCTTGCGCAGGTCGAAGATCTGCTCGGCCAGGCCTTGGCCCTTCTCCGGGAAGGCGGGCTCGAGCAGGGCGGCCATGCTCCTGAGGTCGAGGGCGTTGAGGTCCTGCAGGCCCTGGGCCTTCTCGGCCTGGCCGTCGTCGCCGCGCAGGAAGGTGATGATTTTGTTGCTTAACGCCTCGTGGCTCTCGGCGTCGGCGACGCCCGCCTTGGTGTTGGTCACCTCGACGCTGCGGATCTGGAAGGAGCGGCCGCTGTCGCCCTTTTGGTCCGTCAGCTGAATCGAGCTTCCGCCCAGGCCGATGGCGGCCAGCTGGTTGCGGATGTCGGCGACCTTCATGGGGGTCTTGAAGGCGACCCGGATCAGGGTGCCCTCGCCGAAGTCGACGCCGAGCTTGAGGCCCTTGAAGATGAAGATGTTCAGCATCCCTGCCGTGATGACGGCGAAGGTGATACCCAGGGCGATGAACTTGTACTTCATGAAGTTGACGGTGGGGGTTTTCTTGAAGATATCCATGTCAGATGCTCAAAGTTTTGGCGGTCTTGGGGACGAACAAATCGAACATCACCCGGGAGACGAAGACGGCCGAGAACAGGTTGGCCGTCAGAGCGATGGTCAGGGTGACGGCGTAGCCGCGGATCGGCCCGGTGCCGAACTGGAACAGGAAGATGGCCGAGATGATCGTGGTCAGGTTGGAGTCGAAGATGGCCGTGAAGGCCTTGCTGAACCCGGCCGAGATCGAAGAGCCGACGCTCTTGGCGATGGCCCGCTCCTCCTTGATCCGCTCGAAGATCAGGACGTTGGCGTCCACCGCCATACCGATCGAGAGGATGATGCCGGCGATGCCGGGCAGGGTCAGGTTGGCCTTGAAATAGGCCAGGGCCCCGAGCAGCACCACGACGTTCAGGATGAGGGCCACGATGGCGTTGATCCCGGACATCTTGTAGTAGACGAGCATGAAGATCATGACCGCCAGGATGGCGACCAAGCCGGCGAAAAGGCCCTGTCGGACCGAATCCGAGCCGAGAGAGGCGGAAATCGTCCGTTCCTCGAGGTAGTTGATCCCGGCCGGAAGCGCGCCGGCCTTGAGGATGATGACCAGGTCTTCGGCCTCCTGGGCCGTGAAGCGGCCTTGGATGATCCCGCTGTCGCCGATGCGGGCGTTGATCTGGGGGGCCGACTGGACCTTGTCGTCCAGGACGATGGCCAGGTAGCCGTTGATGTTGGCCGCGGTGACCTGCTCGAAGCGACGGGCGCCCTCGGCTGTTAAGCTGGAAGGCGACGGCCGGGTTGTTCCACTCGTCCTGCGACTGGCGGACCGAGCGCAGGTCCTGGCCGGAGACGGCGGCGACCTTTTCCAGGAGGTAGAGCCCCGGGTGGCCCTTGCTGGCGTCGCCGCGGACCACTTCGCAGTCCTCGGGGACGACGCCATTGAACGGCTGCAGCAGAGTGGCCTCGTCGGCGGCCGGGCCGCCCTTGACCAGCCGCCACTTCAGCACGGCGGTGACCTTGATCAGGTCCTTGACGCGGTCGGGGTTGTCCACACCGGGCAGCTCGACCACGATCCGGTCCAGGCCCTGCTTCTGGATGACCGGCTCCGCGACGCCGAACTGGTCGATGCGGTTGCGGATGGTCTCCAGAGTCTGGACGACGGCCTGGTCGCGCAGGATCTGGGCCGTGGCCGGGTTAAGGGCGAAGATGACCCGGTCGGCCAAAAAGGATATGGTCCAGTCGCGGGTGTACTGGTCGACCAGATCCTTGATCTTGCCTTCCTGGTTGGCGTCCGTACCGGTGAAGGCGAAGCGCCCGGGCTTCTCCTTGACGCCGGTCCCGAAGGTGACGTCGTTCTTCTTGAACAGATCGCCGAAGCGGGTGATTTCCTGGTCGGTCTCGGCCGAGATGGCGTCCTCGGTCTTGACCTGGAGGAGCAGGTGGATGCCGCCCTTGAGGTCCAGGCCCAGCTTGATCTTGTCGCCCAGCGGGGTCGCCAGGAAGATGCACAGGCCGACGACGGCCACGATAAGGAGTGCTTTCCAGCGGAGTCCTTTCTTCATCGGATCTCTCTTTCCAAGGTTTCTACCTTTTTATTCTAAGGGCCGTGCCCGTCGGGATCGGCCCTCGATCGTCCTCGAGCCCGGGCTACTCGGCCTTCTCGGGAGCCCCGGACTGGGGTCCCAGGATGACGCCCACGGCGCCCTTGGTGATGTCGACCTTGACGTTGGCCGCGATCTTGACCTCGATCCGGTCGGCCTGGACGGCCATGACCGTGCCGTAGATGCCGGCCGTGGTGATGATCCGGTCGCCCGGCTTGAGGGCGCCGATCTGCTCCTGGTGCTTCTTCTGCTTCTTGCGCTGGGGCAGGATGATCAGAACGTAGAAGATGACGAAAACCAGGACGAAGGGGATCAGGGCCCCGAACATGCTGCCTTGGGGCGGGGCGCCCGCGGGGGGAGCGGCCTGGCGGCCGAAAGTCAGGAATCCGGTTAGAATCATCGTGTTTCGTCCTTTCTCATGGATTCGATCAGATTCAACTTAAAGCGTTGAAACGAATGGGATTTGATACTTTGCCGCATTTTGTCAAAGAAGTCAAGATAATAATGGAGGTTATGGACGGTGTTCAGCGTCGCGGAGGCCATTTCCGACCGCTCGAACAGGTGGCGCAGGTAGGCCCGCGAATAGGTCCGGCAGGTGGGGCAGCCGCAGTCTTCGTCCAGCGGACGGGGATCGTCGGCGTACTTGCGGTTCTTGATGACCACGACCCCGCGCGATGTGAATAACGAGCCGTTGCGGGCGTTGCGCGTGGGCAGGACGCAGTCGAAGACGTCGATGCCCCGCTCCACCGCCTCCACCACGTCGGTCAGGTAGCCCATGCCCATCAGGTAGCGCGGCCGGTCGCGGGGCAGGAGCGTATCGCTCTGTTCCAGGACCTCGCGCAGCTGGCTCTTGGCTTCGCCTATGCCCAGCCCGCCGACGGCGTGGCCGGGGAAGCCGAGCTCGGCAATCTCCTCGGAGCTTCGGCGCCGCAGCTCCGCATCCACGCCGCCCTGGGTGATGCCCCAGAGCTGGATGCCGGCGGCGAGGTCCGCGGCCCGGTCGCGGGCCCGGCGGGCCCAGCGCGTGGTCGTCTCGACGGCCCGGCAAACGCCCTCGGGCGGAGAGCCGAAGGGGACGAAGTGGTCCAGGGCCATGATGATGTCGGCGCCCAGCTTGGCCTGGACGTCGACGGCGCCCTCGGGCGTGAGGACGAACTTTGTCCCGTCCAGGTGCGAGGCGAAGGCGACACCGTCCTCGCGGACCCTGGCCAGCGGCCCCATGCTGTAGATCTGGTAGCCGCCGCTGTCGGTCAGGATCGGGCGGGGCCAGGAGATGAAGGCGTGCAGGCCGCCCAGGGCCCGCACCGTGTCGGCCCCCGGCCGCAGCATCAAGTGGTAGGAGTTGCAGAGGATCAGCTGGGCTCCGAGCTCCGCCACCTTGTCGTGGGTCAGCCCCTTGACCGAGCCCTGGCTGGCCACGGGGGCGAAGGCGGGGGTCAGGATGTCGCCGTGCGGTGTGGCGATGACGCCGGCGCGGGCGGAGTCGCCGGGGTTTTCGGCTTCGATCCGGAAGGCGGAGGGCATCATGGGGTGCCGACGATATTAACCCGTAAGATACCCCGGGCTAAAGCCCGCCCTCACTCGCTTCGCGATTGAGGACTGCAAAGCCTGGGGTCTATTCAGGGTAATACTGAGCGGCGCCTTAACCCCGATTTGAAAATCGGGGTTTTGCGCCGCGAACGTATAATAAAGGATGGGGCCGGGGAGGACAGCCGCCTCGGCGGAGCAGGGGTAACCGAACAGCGTCAGGTTCATGGCAAATCCGGTCCATTTAAACATACCCTCGACGTCAATTCAACGACGAGAACGGCCGAAACGCACGCGGGAATCGCGGTCCGCGCGGCGACGTCCTTGATGTGGCCGGGCTTTTCGGATATCCTGTCCCTTCTTTACCATAGGATCCGACATGACTGAACAACCCGACGCGTGCCAGGCCGAGGCCAAGAAGAAGAAGCGCGAGAAGAGTGTCGCCCGCGAGTATTTCGAGCTCATCGCCGAGACCGCGGTCTTCGTCTTCTTCGTCATGACCTTCGTCGTCCAGGCCTTCCAGATCCCGACCGGCTCGATGGAGCCGACGCTGCTCGTGGGCGACTTCCTGCTGGTCAATAAGCTGGTCTACACCAACACCGACAACGCCCTCGACAAGCTGGTCCTGCCCCGCCGGTCCGTCCGGCGGCAGGACATCGTCGTCTTCAAGTACCCCAACGAGCTGAACAAGGACTTCGTCAAGCGGGTCATCGGCCTGCCGGGGGAGACGATCGAGATCAAGGCCAAGCAGGTCTCGATCAACGGCCAGCCGCTGGAGGAGCCGTACAAGGTCCACAACGACGGCCAGGTCATCGGCAAGAACGATTACTACCAGTACAGCGACTCGATCCGCGACAACTACGGCCCGGTCACGGTCCCCGAGGGCCATCTCTTCGTCATGGGCGACAACCGGGACAACAGCGCCGATTCCCGCTACTGGGGCTTCCTGCCGCTGAGCTACCTCAAGGGCCGGCCCTGGCTGATCTACTTCTCCTATCAGGCCGAGCGCGATGCCTATCTCAAGACGAGCATACGCGACCGGCTTAAAAAGATCGTCAGCTTCCTGCCCAAGGCGCGCTGGCGCCGAATGTTTAAAATCATCCACTGATCCGAATTTCGTCCGAACCGAATGATATTCCCGGAGTCGGGAGATGGACCTTATTTATCGGCCGGCGGCGTGGCCGGCTTGATCTCCAACCCGTCGTATGAGGTGATGGTGAAAACCGGGTTGTCGTCCGTAAACTCGCGGCTGAACAGGGGGCCGCGCACGATGCCGTCCATGTCGCGCCCCACGGGCAGGCGCAGGTAATAGAGCAGGGTCGGCAGGACGTCGACGATCTTGATCGCGTCCGCGGCCTGGCCTTTCTCTACACCGCGGCCGAAGAGGAAGAAGGCTCCGTCCGGCGCCTGCTCGTGGTAGGCCGAGACATCCGGATTCCCCAGGGCCCATTCGACGATCCGCTTCCAGAACGGCAGGGGCTCCACACCGTGGGTCGAGACCACGACCAGCAGCTCGTCCTCCTTCAGCGCGGCCATGGCCCGGCCGAGGATCTGGTCGTAGAACTGGTAGGTCTTGCGTATGACCGGGCCGAACCGCAGGATGTCCTCCTGCCGGATCTCGCCGAAGGCCTCGGGGACGCTGTACTTGTAGAAGAGGCTCTGGACCGGGTTCAACCCTTCCAGGAAGACGGCGGTCAGACGGGGCTGCTGTCCGGCCTTGCCCAGGAAGGCCAGGTCCGCGGCCGCGTCGTCGGCCCGCAGGGCCTCGCGGACCGGGTCGAAAAGCCGGGAAGACTCGGACTCGTAGTCCTTGAAGATGACCTCGAACGGGGTGTCGGGGTGGGGGGGCGGAACCGTTGCGGTTTGGCCGGGGATCGGCTTTGAGGCATCGAGGACGGACAAGCCGGCTTCCGCGGCGATCGTCCAAAGATCCTTGACCCTGGCCGCGGCGGCGCGGGATTCGATCGACAACAGCCCGAGCCTGGTCATCTGGCGGAAGAGGATAAAGCGGGGCACGACTTCGAGCCGGCGGGGGAGTCCGGGCAGGGAGTAGACGACGTCGGAGATCTGGCCGTGCTTGGCCGGCGTCTTGCCGCTGAGCAGAGTCCGGCGCAGGACGAAGGGATCGTTGGGCGTGAAGCCCTCGACCCGGCCCCAGGCCCCGTTTTCCGTAAGGGCGGTGAAGTTCGGCAGGACGCCGTCGGTCATCAGCGGCTGGATGAAGTCGAGGCTCAGGCCGTCGATCCCGATCAGGGTGACGCGGCGGGTCGTCTCGGTCGGATAATAGGAACCCGTGCGTCGGGCCGGGCCGGGGGGCTCGACCGACCAGCGCTTGTAGACGGTCAACCCCAGAACGCAGGTCAGGACGGCAAAGTAGGCGATCCAGACGACCTTTTGGGGCCGCCGGTGGCGGTAGACGTAGTTGGCCACCAGGCCGGCCACGGCGGTCGCGAAGAGGGCCATGATCTGGACGCGCAGGGCGGCCTGAGCGGGGCGGGAGAAAAACGAGGCGAAGTAGGCCGTGTTCTCGCGGAAGATGATCAAGGCCAGGAGCGTCAGGAGCGAGGTGCCCAGGATGAGGAAGGCCGGGCTGACGAAGCTGCGGACCTTGCCTCTTCCCGTCAGGAAGCGGAAAGCCGAGGACAGGGCGATGATCACGACGGTCAGGAGGAGGCCATAGGTCACGGCCAGCCAGCCGGTCAGGATCAGCAGGACGCGCGGCGTCACGGTCAGGTTGATGTTGAGGTCGACGACCAGGACGGCCAGCAGGACGGCGAAGAGCAGCACGCACAGCAGGGCGTTGCTCAGGGTTCGTAAAAAGGCCATGGCGGCCTCACGTTAGCACGAAAATTCCGGCCTCACAAGAGCAAGCTCGGGGGCTGCGGTTCGCTCTGGCGGAAATTTTTGCGCCGTGGCGTCTCGTTTTACTCGGCGGCTCGGAACTCGCTTCCCGTGCTCGATTTAACGGATTTGGCCCGGGAAGCTCAAACATCCTCGCCGGCCCGCTTCTTTCCGAGCGGGCTACCCTCATAAAACGAGAACACGCGGCGAAATTTCCGCATCGGCGCTCACCGCAACACCCCTCGCTTCCAGTCTCCAATCCTCAACCCCGAGAAGCTGAAGCCAGAGCCAGCCTTGGTCTGATATGATAAAATAGGTCGACATGGAAACGCTCGAAGGGACGATCGCATCCGTCCTTTTCTTCAACCCCGAGAACGGCTACTCGGTCTTCCGCTTTGCGGTCGAGGGCCGGGACAAGATCGTCGTCGTCGGCTCCTTCCCGCCGCTGCTCGCCGGGCGAGCGGCTGCGCGTCCAGGGGGCCTGGGAGACGAATCCCAAGTTCGGACCCCAGTTCAAGGTCGCCTCCTTCCAGCCGATCATGCCGGCCGGCGCCAAGGGCATCGAGAAATACCTCTCCTGCGGGCTGATCAAGGGCATCGGGCCGGCCCTGGCCAAGCGCATCGTGGCCGCCTTCGGCGAGGAGACGCTCGACGTCCTGGAGAGCAAGCCCGAGCGGATGACCGAAGTCAGCGGCATCGGAGCCGGCCAAGCTGGAGGACATCAAGGCCTCCTGGTCCTCCCACCGCGACGTCCGCGATCTGATCATCTTCCTGCAGGCCCACGACGTCTCGACCAGCCTGGCCAACAAGATCCACCGCCAGTACGGCGCCCGCTCCTACGAGGTCCTGCGAACCAACCCCTACCAGCTCTGTCTCGACATCTGGGGCATCGGGTTCAAGACCGCCGACGCCATCGCCCTTAAGCTGGGCACCGACCCGGCCGCGCCGGAACGGATCAAGGCCTACCTCCTCTACCTGATGGAGAAAGACAACGAGCAGGGCCACGTCTACTCGCTGCGCCGGCCGCTCCTCCAAGCGGCGGCGGAGGATCTGGGGGTCGACGCTGCGGCCGCGGAAGCCGCCCTGAACGCCCTGGCCTCCAAGCGGGCCGTGGTTGTCGAGCCGCTCGAGGACGACACGTCCGTCTACCGTCCGTTCTACTATGACGCCCAGGAAGAGGTCGTCACGGCCCTGGAGCGGCTGTCGCGGGCGCCGTTCCAGGCCCCCTCCTTCGATATCGACAAGGTCGTGGCCGAGGTCGAGCGCGAGCTCAAAGTGGAGTTCTCGCCCCTCCAGAGGCGGGCCATCGCCGAGAGCGCGGGCAAGAAGATCGTGGTCATCACGGGCGGACCCGGCACCGGCAAGACGACCATCATCAAGGCCGTGACCGAAGTCTTCGCCAAGTGGGGCAAGCAGGTCCTGCTGGGCGCCCCCACCGGCCGGGCGGCCAAGCGCCTGTCCGAGAGCACGGGCCTGGAGGCCAAGACCATCCACCGCCTGCTCGAGTTCAACCCCAAGCTGGGCTCGTTCCGGCGCGACGCCGGCCACCCCCTGGCGGGCGACGCGGTCATCATCGACGAGTTTTCGATGGTCGACCTGGCCCTGATGCATTCGCTGGTCAAGGCCATCCCGCCCTCGATGCGCCTGATCCTGGTGGGGGACAAGGATCAGCTCCCGGCCCTCGGCCCGGGGCAGCTGCTGCGCGACCTGATCGAAGCCCGGCCGGAGTCCGTCGTCCGGCTGGACCGCATCTTCCGCCAGGAGGCCGACAGCCTGATCGTCCAGAACGCTCACCGCATCAACCAGGGCCAGAAGCTGATCTACCCGCCGCACGGGGAGAAGAACGCAGACTTCTACTTCATCCGCCAGGAAGAGGAGGCCAAGGTCTTCTCGACCATCATGAAGCTGGTGGGATGGAGCATCCCCCAGCGGCTGGGGGTGGCGCCCCTGTCGCAGCAGATCCAGGTCATCAGCCCGATGTACAAGGGGTTCGTCGGCATCGAGCGGCTGAACACCGAGATGCAGGCCCGCCTGAACGGGCGCAGCGAGGGTCTGCGGGTGGGGACCCGCGAGCTTCGCGTGCGGGACAAGGTCATGCAGGTCCGCAACGACTACGAGAAGGATGTCTTCAACGGCGACATCGGCTATATCGACCACGTCGACCGGGAGTCCTTCCGGATCGTGGTCCGGTTCGAAGGCCGGCCGGTTGTCTACGAGAGGGACGAGCTGGACGACATCACCCTGGCCTACGCCGTCTCGGTCCACAAGGCCCAGGGCTCGGAGTACCAGGCCGTGGTCATGCCGCTGCTGACCCAGCACTTCATCATGCTGCAGCGCAACCTCTTCTACACCGCCCTGACCCGGGCCAAGAAGCTGAGCGTCATCATCGGCTCCTATAAGGCCCTCTACATCGCCATCAAGAACGACAAGCCCGTCCATCGCAACAGCCGGTTGAAGGAGAAGCTCCTCGAGGCGGCCTCGCGCCCGGCCGGGTTTGACTTGACCTGATCGAACCCCTATCATGGGGGCATCCCGAAGGAGGAATCCATGAGGAAACATCCAGGCCGAGTCGCGGCCGGAGCCGCCCTGGCCCTGGTTCTTCTGGCCGCGGCGGCGGACGTCGTCGTGGTCAAGGTCCAGAGCACGGCGGTCCGCCAGGCGCCCCAGTTCTTCGCTCCCGTCGTCGCCACGGTCAAGGCCGGCGACAAGCTGAGCAAGGTCGCCGAGGCCAACGGCTGGTTCCAGGTCAAGACGACGGCCGGCGCCTCCGGCTGGATCCACTCCGGTGCCGTGGAAAAGCCCAAGGTCAGTCTGCTGGCCTCCTCCTCGGCCATGAAGACCCAGGCCACGTCTTCCGAGGTGGCCCTGGCCGGCAAGGGCTTCAACAAGCAGGTCGAGGAGAGCTACAAGGCCAAGACACGCCGAGCTGAACTTCGCGGCCGTGGACAGGCTCCTCCAGGTCAAGGCGACACCCGCACAGGTGGAGGATTTCCTCAAACGCGGCAAGCTGAACCCCTTCGGAGGCGGCCAATGAGCGCCCGCCGCCGCATCCCCGCCGTCCTGGCCGTCGTCGTTGGGCTCCTGCTCGCCTCGACCGCCGCCCAAGCCCAGCTGGGCGGCATCCTGGACAAGGTCAAGAAGGGCGCCGACACGGCCAACAAAGCCGCCAAGGTCGTCCGCAGCACCTTCGGCGACATCAGCGAGGAGGAGGAGTACTACATCGGCCGCAGTGTCGCGGCCCTCATCCTCTCCCGCTACCAGCCCCTGGCCAACCCCGGCCTGTCCCAGTACGTCAACACCCTCGGCCAGGCCGTGGCCCTGTCTTCGGACCGGCCCGAAACGTTCGCCGGCTACCACTTCCAGGTCCTGGACACCGACGAGGTCAATGCCCTGGCCGCGCCCGGCGGCATGATCTTCCTGACCAAGGGGCTGCTCAAGCGCTGCCCCGACGAGGAAACCCTGGCCGCCATCCTGGCCCACGAGATCGGTCACGTGGCCGCCAAGCACGGCCTGCAGTCGATCAAGAAGTCGCGCCTGGTGGATGCCTTCAAGCTGCTGGAGCAGGGCCGCCGTGGACAAGTACGGCCCGGCGGAGCTGGACCAGCTGACCGCGATCTTCGAGGACGTCCTGGGCGACATCGCCGAGAGCCTGATCGAGCGCGGCTACGACCGCAAGTACGAGTACGAAGCCGACGAGCTGGCCTTGAAGACCGCCGCGGCCGCCGGGTTCGACCCGACCGGCTTGAGCCGCTTCCTCCAGACCATGGTCGGCGACAAGTCGGGCGGCTCGCGGACAAGGGCTGGTTCAAGACCCACCCGACGCCGGAGCAGAGGATCGACCGTGCGGACAAGGCGACCGCCGCCATGGGGGCCCTGCCCGCCATCCTGGAGGCGCGGACGGCCCGGTTCAAGGCCGCCACGGCCGGGCTGAAATAGGGGTGGACAAGAAGCTTCTGCGCGGGCTCCTGACGGGAGTCGGCGCCTTTGCTCCTGGCCGGCGGCTTTTGCTCTCCTGGGGGTGTGGCGGGGGCTGGAGCTGAAGAGCTGGGACGCACGCGTCCGGCTGTTCGCCTCGGCCGAACCTTCCCCCGACGTGGCCGTCATCCTGGTCGACCAGTACAGCCTGGACCATTTTAAGAAGCAGGACGTGCCCTGGCCTTGGCCGCGCCAGATGTATGCGCCCCTGCTCGGCTTCCTGAAAGCGGGCGGGGCCAGTGCCGTCTTCATCGACATCATGATGAGCGAGCCGTCGACTTACTGTTGTCGAAGACGACGAGATGCTGGCCGCAGGCCCTGCGCGAGTCGGGCAACGTCTTCCTGCCGGTTTTTTTGAGCGGCGACGAGAAAGGCTCGTCTGAAGGCCATGAAGCGTTTCTGCGGAAGTCTGCTCCCGATACGGCTGGATCGACGGCCGCGCCGACGGTCTACCATTCGGCCACGGTTCCCATCCCGGTCCTGGCCGCGGCCGCCCGCGGCGGCGCCAACGTCCACGTCGAGCCCGACGCGGACGGCGTCTTCCGGCGCCTGCCCCTGCGGGCGTCCTTCGGCGATCGGACCGTGCCCTCGGTGGCTCTGGCTCTGGCCGGCTTGAACGGGGAAGCCGCGCGACGCCCGCGCCGCCTCTCGACCGGAATGGAGCGCTGCTCATCCGCTACCGGCGCCCGGCTGAAGACGCATCCCCGTTCGCCGCCCCTCCCGCGGCGACCGATCATCGACAGCTGGCTGAAAATGTCGGAGGGGAAGCCGCCCGATGTCGCGCCCGAGACTTTCGCGGGCAAGAACGTCCTCATCGGTCTGAGCGCGGTCGGCCTTCTGGACATCAAGACGTCCCCGGTCAGCCGTGCCGTGCCCGGGGTCGAGATCCAAGCCGCGGCGCTCGACACGCTGTTGCGGGGCCGCTTCCTGCGTCCGCCCTCACCGCTGCTCGACGCCCTCCTGACCGCGTTCCTCGCGCTCCTCGCCGCCGTCGGCGTCTCCTATCTCAAGAAGTCGTCGGCCATGATCGCGGCCTCCGTCGGCTTGCTGCTCGTGCCGGCCGTCCTCTCCTGCCTGGGCTTCGCGGCCGGGCGCTGGACGGCGCTCGTTCTGCCCACGGGCGGCGTGCTCTTCGCGGTGATCGCCGCGGCCGTGCTGAACTACGCCGTGGAGGGGCGCCAGAGGCGCTTCCTCAAGACCGCCTTCCGGCATTACCTGAGCCCGCACGTCGTCGACCGGGTGGTCCGCGATCCGGGCCTCCTGCGCCTCGGCGGCGATCGGCGCGAGATCACCTCGTTCTTCTCGGACGTGGCCGGCTTCACCTCGATCTCGGAGTCGCTGGGGGCCGAGGGCCTGGTGGCCCTGCTCAACGAATACCTCACGGCCATGACCGACATCATCCTGGACGAGGGCGGTACGCTCGACAAGTATGAGGGCGACGCCATCGTCGCCTTCTGGAACGCGCCGCTCGACGAGGCCGACCACGCCCGGCGCGCCTGTCGGGCCGCGCTGGACTGCCAAGCCCGCCTGGACGCCCTGGGCCCTTCTTTCGAGGCCCGCTACGGCCACCGGCTGCGGATGCGGATCGGACTCAACACCGGTCCCGCGGTGGTCGGGAACATGGGCTCGGCGCGGCGCTTCGACTATACCGCCATGGGCGACACCGTGAACCTTGCGGCCCGCCTGGAGGGCGCCTGCAAGGCCTACGGCATCTCGACCCTGGCGGGGGAGGCTGTCGTTGCCGCGGCGGGGGAGACGATCCTGGCCCGCGAGGTGGACGTCCTGCGCGTGGTGGGGAAGAACAAGCCTGTCCGCATCTTCGAGGTCGTCGGGCAGAGAGAGACGGCGACTCCCGAAGTCCTGGCCCGGCTCGAGGCCTTCGAGCGCGTCTTGGAGGCCTACCGCCGCCGGTCCTGGGAAGAAGCCGAGACCAAGGCCGTGGCTCTGGCCGGCGACCCCGTAGCCGCGGTCTACGCCGCGCGCTGCGCCCGCTTCCGCTCGGAGCCGCCCGCTGCGGACTGGGACTTCGTCTACGAGCTCAAGACCAAGTGAAAGGATAGCCCATCATGAAGATCGAATTCTTCGGCGTCCGGGGCTCGTTTCCCGCCGCGGGCCACTGCGATTCGGCCTACGGCGCGGCCACTCCCTGCGCCCTGATCACTTCGGCGGGGGGAGAGTCCGTCATCCTGGACGCGGGCACCGGGATCCGTCCCCTGGGCATACGCATGGCGGCGGCCGCCGGCCCCATCCAAGCCACCATCCTGTTCACCCACTTTCACCTCGACCATGTCTTTGGGCTGCCTTTCTTCGACCTGCTGTATCTGGCCAAGGCCGAGATCACCTTCGTCTCCTGGCGCGATCCCGAGGAGACGCGCGAGATCCTGTCCCGGCTGATGAGCGAGCCCCTCTTCCCGGTGGCCTTCGACCAAACGCCTGCTCGCAAGACCTTCCTCCGGATCGGTCCGGAGGGGATGACGCTGGCCGGCATGACCGTTCGGAGAACCCAGCTCCGCCATCCCCAAGGCTGCATGGCCTACCGCTTCGACGAGGGCAAGGCCGGCGCCGTATTTGCGACCGATACCGAACACCCCGAGACGGGTATCGACGAACGCCTCGCGGATCTGGCCCGGGGGGCATCGCTCCTCGTTTACGACGCCATGTACACGCCCGAAGAGTACGCCGAGGGCCGCAAAGGCTGGGGCCACAGCACCTGGGAGCAGGGCGTGCGCCTGGCGCAGGAGGCCAAGGTCGGCCGCCTTCTCCTCTCCCACCTCAACCCCGATCACGACGACCGGGCCATCGCCCGGATGAGGAAGGCGGCCAAGGCCGGGTTCCGGAATACCGAATGCGCGGCGGCCGGACGGACGGAGACTTTCTAGGACCATGAGCCCCCACACGCCCGCACCGGCCTCGCTCTACGGAACACTGGCTTTCTATCTGCTGGCGGTGGTCGGGGCCCTGGTCGTCTTTCTCGTCGTCCGCTTCCTGGCCACGCGGTTCGGGTCCGGGATGGGCAGGACCGGTCGCATCCTCCTGACCCGCCTGAGCCTGCCCGCCGTCTTCGGACTCGGCTTCATCGCCCTGTGGGCCTTCGCCCCCCTGCCCGCCAACCTCCGTCCCTACGCCGAGGCCGGTGTCGTCTTCTTCGCCTTCTTCTTCCTGATCCGGCTTTTCGACGCCATCCTGTCGATATGGTACGCGCGGGGCCGCAAGACCTTCCCCATGCCGGGCGTGCTGCGCAACCTGATCCTGGGCGTCATGGAGCTCGCGGTCCTCTTCCTGGTCCTTAAAGCCATCCTGAACATCAACCTGTCGCCGATCCTCGGCGCCTCGGCCATCCTGACCATGGTCATCGGCCTGGCCCTGCAGGGGGTTCTGAGCAACATCCTGTCGGGAGTGTCGCTCCACTTCGCCCGGTCCATCAATCGGGGCGAATGGGTTTCGATCGGCCCCCACGAAGGCGTCGTCGTCGACACCAATTGGCGTGAGACCCGGATCCAGGACCGCTCTTCCAACATCATCGTCCTGCCCAACACCCTGGTGGCCTCGGAGCGGATCGTCAGCTACGCCCAGCCCGACGCCCGGACGGCGCTCTTCATGCCTTTCAAGCTGAGCCCTGCGGCCCCGGCCCAGGAAGTCCTGGACACGCTGGCCGAATCGGCCCGCGATTGCCCCGCGGTCGTCGACGATCCCGCGCCCCTGGCCTACCTGCGGAGCTTCGACGAGCTGGGCGTCTCCTACCTGCTCAAGTTCTGGGTCACGGACTATGCCCGCAAGGACGCCATCCTCACGGACGTCGGCCGGCTGGCCTGGTACAAGCTGCGGCGCCGGGGGATCGAAGTGGCGGTCCCGGCGATCGAAACCCTGCGGGCCCTTGCCGCGGCTTTGCCTTCCGGCGCCCCGCCCCCCGCCGCCGGGCCGGCGGGTATCGTCCGCGGCGGTGAAGAGGCTGCCGAGAACCATGCCGTCCTGATGAAGTCCACGTTCCTGCGCCGTCCCCAGGCGGAAGGGGAGGGGGCTCTTCTTGTTCCGGAAGACGACGTCCGGGATCTGGGCTCCGTCGTCACGCGGGCGGTCTATGCCAAAGGTGAAATTCTGTTCCGTCAGGGCGACCGGGGGCGGAGCGCCTATGTCGTCGTCCGCGGCCGGATCCGCGGCGAGATCGTGACCCAAGAGTCGGGCAAGAGCTACACCTCGACCTTCCATGTCGGACCCGGCGGGTTGTTCGGCGAGATGTCGCTCTTCACCGGCATGCCCCGGACGGCGACCGGAATCGTCGAGGAGGAGGCCGTCCTGCTCAAGGTCCGGGCCGAGCACTTCGGACCCGTCCTGGAGAAGAACCCCGACCTGGCCGAAGTCATCGCCGAGCTGGTCAGCGCCCGCAACCAGCAGAACCGCGCCACCCTGCTCAAGATCAAGGAGCTGTCCGAGAAGGACATCCTGGCCGGTACGAACAAGCGGACCATCCTCGACTACCTCAAACGGTTCGTCGGGCTGAAGCGGGAGCACGGATCGCGCGGCTCCGGCTCCCAGGAAGACTAGCCCGAGCGCGGCCCGGCCGGGCCTGGATTGAAAAAGCGGGTCGCTTGCCTTATAGTGAGAACCCTCTTGCGCGGGGCGCGCCTGTAGCTCAGTATGGATAGAGCAGCGGTTTCCTAAACCGTTGGTCGGGTGTTCGAGTCACCCCAGGCGCGCCACCCTTTTTCGGGCTTAAATCAAACCTTCCTATCTTTGGCCGGGTGGGGCGAGAGTGTGGGAACCCGCCCCGACGCGCCAAAACGCAAACATGGCGCTATCTCCCCTCATGTCGGAAATGAGTTAGAGCTTTTCGAGCTGCCTCTGAATGCCGTTGACAACGGCTCGCAAGTCAATGTACTTTTCAACCATAGGCGATTGTATGGGGAGTGAATGATCACTCCAGGGGAGGAAGGGATGCATTTCCAGCGAGAGCGCCGAATGGGCCGTGTCGTTCCGTTGCTGGGTCTTGCCGTCATACTGGGTATGCTGGGCCTGTCGTCTCCTCCTTGCGCAGACGGTGTCCGTGCCGCGGACCGAAGCGAGCCGGGAAGCGGCGGCGCGGTCCTGCAGCTCACCGCGGGCGGGCATGCCCTGGGGTTCGGCGAAAGCCGGGTCTTCTTTGCTTCGGGCGACCATATGCTGAGCGTTGAATTCGTGGGCGGCCGGATGGCGGCTCCCGTCGTGGATGAAGCCGCGACGGAACCCAGCGGGCTCAAGCCCGCGGCCGGGCAAGCTCCCTCGCTAGAAAAAGTCTCTTACTCCAACGTCTGGGATGGGGTGACGGTGGCCTTTGAGAAGAGCGATCACGGCATCGTCGAAAGCTCCTACCTGATCGAGGCCGGGACTCCGGGCCGGCCCGTCAAGAACATTCGCCTTAGCTATAACCGCCCGATCCGGATCGATGGCCACGGCGACCTGGTCATTGCCTATGAACGCGGCGAGATGCGCGAGAGTGCGCCGGTGGCCTGGCAGGAGCGCGAGGGGATGAAGTTCCCCGTGGATGTCGCGTTTCGATCTTTAAGCAGCCACGAGATCGGATTCGAGCTCGGCGATTATGATCGATCCCTGGACGTCATGATAGATCCGGTTCTGACCTGGCACGCGTTCCTCGGCGGAAGCAACTATGATTACGGCCATAGTATAGCCGTAGATGCGAGCGGAAATGTTTATGTGGCGGGATACAGTAGAGCATCCTGGGGCTCGCCGATAATAAGAGCCTATTCATTTGATTCTGACGCTTTCGCGGCGAAGCTCGATTCCGGCGGGAATCTGATCTGGAACACATTCCTCGGCGGAGACGGCACGGATTATGGTAACGGCATTGCCGTAGACGGGAGCGGCCATGTGTATGTGGTGGGAGATAGTTTAGCCACCTGGGGCTCGCCGATAAGAGTCTATACATCCGGTAGGGATGCCTTTGCGGCGAAGCTCGATTCCGGCGGCAATCTGACCTGGCATACGTTTCTTGGCGGAGACGGCACGGATGGTGGAAGGGGTATTGCCGTGGACGGAAGCGGCCATGTGTATGTGGGGGGACACAGTTGGGGCACTTGGGGCTCGCCGATAAGAGCCTATACGTCCAATGATGATGCCTTTGCGGCTAAGCTCGATTCCGGCGGGAATCTGACCTGGAACACATTCCTGGGCGGGAGCGACGATGATGTCGGTTATGGCATTGCCGTCGATGGAAGCGGCAACGTCTACGTGGGGGGGGGCAGTGAAGCCGCCTGGGGCTCGCCGATAAGAGCCTATTCATCTGATTCTGACGCTTTCGCGGCGAAGCTCGATTCCGGCGGGACTCTGACCTGGCATACGTTTCTTGGCGGAGGCAGCTCGGATAATGGAAGGGCTATTGCCGTGGACGGAAGCGGCCATGTGTATGTAGGGGGACACAGTTGGGGCACTTGGGGCTCGCCGATAAGAGCCTATTCGTCCAACGCGGACGCTTTTGCGGCGAAGCTCGATTCCGGCGGGAATCTGACCTGGCATACGTTTCTTGGCGGAGGCGGCTCGGATTACGGAAGGGGTATTGCCGTGGGCAGAAGCGGCAATGTGTATGTGTCGGGAGAAAGTGCCGCCACCTGGGGCTCGCCGATAAGAGCCTTTACGTCCAACTGGGACGCTTATGCGACGAGGCTCGACTCCGGCGGGAATCTGAATTGGAACACGTTCCTGGGCGGGAGCAGCTTTGATTTCGGTTATGGTATCGCCGTAGATGCGAGCGGAAATGTTTATGTGGGGGGGGGCAGTGAAGCCGCCTGGGGCTCGCCGATAAGAGGCTATACACCATCTGGAAGTGATGCCTTTGCGGCGAAGATCTACGATACTTCTTCAAAGGACAACCTTCTTGGAACCTGGGACGGCCAAGGCGTCTATTTCCGGGATTCCGATACGGGAACTTGGGCGATGCTTTCATCTCCGGCGGACTTGATCGCTTGCGGAGATTTGTACGGCGATGGCATCGACGACCTCATAGGGATCTGGTCGGGGCAGGCTGGCGTCTGGGTCAAGAACTCGGCCAACGGCAGCTGGGCCTATCTCGGCAGCTCTCCTCGCCATATCGCGGCCGGGGACATGAACGGCGACGGGCGGGCGGACCTGCTGGGGACCTGGGACGGCCAGGGAGTATTTTACAGGGATTCGATGGCCGGGACATGGAACCAGATGGCCACCCCGGCCACTCTTATCACGGCGGGCGACTTGGACGGCGACAACAAATCCGATCTGATCGGGATCTGGCCCAGCCAGGCCGGGGTGTGGGCGAAATTCTCTCAGTCGGACACTTGGAGCTATATCGGGTCCTCGCTACGGGACATGGCCACGGGGGACATGAACGGCGACGGCCGGACGGATCTCGTCGGGACCTGGGATGGGCAGGGGGTCTTCTACCGGGACTCGATGACGGGGAATTGGATCATGATGGCCACCCCGGCGGACCAGGTCGCGGCGGGGGATTTGGACGGCGACGGGACGGACGACTTGATCGGGATCTGGGCCGGGCAGGCCGGGGTCTGGGTGAAGTATTCGGCGACGGGGAGTTGGGCCTATGTCGGAAGTTCGGCGCGGGACATAGCAACCGGCAGGATGAG
Source organism: Candidatus Aminicenantota bacterium (assembly GCA_963803915.1). Lineage (GTDB taxonomy): Bacteria > Acidobacteriota > Aminicenantia > Aminicenantales > UBA4085 > UBA4085. The sequence continues at coordinate 55,699 of CAWDOL010000010.1, forward strand.
CGGCGGGCTCTGGGGATCCGGGTTGAGCAAGCCAATGCCTCTGGCAAGCCCGATGGGAGGCTTTGCCGACGGACCTTCGCGGTATGACAGATTTGAGAATCTTTCCTCCGAAGGGCCGGGAGGGAACCGGTTCATTTTAAAACGGGGAGAGAATCTGGTTCCTAAGATAGGGAAATCCGAAAAGGCCCGCGTTCCCGGGCCGGGAGAGTCCGGATTTCGGTATACGCTGCAGAAGAACCTCTGGCCGCAGGCGGTAGTGATAAAGAAATAGGATTTTTTACCGGCTTGTTTTTTGGCAGGAGATAAAATGAAAAAATTCTGGACCATTCTATCGGGGACACTGATCATTGTCTTTCTGGCCGGAGCTGGGGGGCAAGGGTCTGAAGCGCAGGCGCCATCGGCTCTGCCTTCCTCTATCCCCGGCTCGCCGGCTCTTAGAATCCATCATGATTTCGGCAAGATGCCTCTCTATTTTATCCCCAACCAAGGCCAGATGGACGCCCGGGTGGCCTATTATATTCAGGGAAGAGACAAGACCATCTGCTTCACTTCCGAAGGGTTGACATATGTCCTGACTGAAAGAAGCGCGGAAGAGAAAGCCCCTGAGAAGACGGCTTCGGTGAAGGAGCGCTTATTGATGAAGCCGGCTGACCACGAGCTCCAAAGCCGGAGAAATCAAGAGCGCTTTGCGGTGAAGCTGGATTTTGTGGGAGCGAATGCGGACGTGAGGCCGTCGGGCGAGGCCAAGACCGATGCCGTCATTTCCTACTTCAGGGGGAAACCCGAGGAATGGATTACCGGGCTACCGACCTACTCGCGTATCGTCTATAAAAATCTCTGGCCGGGGATCGATGTCGCGTATTACGGAACGGTGGACAAGATGAAATATGAATTCACTGTTCATCCCGGCTCGGACCCATCCCTTATTCAGCTGGCCTATCGTGGAGCAAGCGCCGTGTCGGTAAATGGCGCAGGCCGGTTGGAAGTGAGGACGCCGACGGGGGGATTTGAGGATGATCGCCCGGTGGGGTCTCAAGAAATTGATGGGAAGAGAGTGGACGTTGGGCTGAGGTATCTCCTCGAGGAGCAATCGGAAAAGGTCATCGGCTCGGCCGGGGAAGAGGCCGTCAACAAGTCGTATGTCTACGGATTCGATGTGGGAGCGTATGACCGGACAAAGCCGCTCGTCCTCGACCCCGCGGTCCTCGTTTACTGCGGTTACATCGGCGGCTCGAGCCAGGATTATGGCAATGGTATAGCCGTCGACGGCTCGGGAAACGCCTACATCACGGGCGAAGTCTGGTCCACCGAGGCCACGTTTCCAGCCATCGGCGGCCCTGCACTGACGAATAGCGGAAATGACGCCTTTGTGGCCAAGGTGAACGCCTCCGGTACGGGGCTCGTTTACTGCGGCTTCATCGGCGGCTCAAGCGTTGAAATAGGCTGGGATATTGCGGTTGACGGCTCTGGAAACGCCTACGTCACAGGCGAAACCCGGTCTAGCGAAGCCACGTTTCCGGTCATCGGCGGACCCGACTTGACGTACAACGGCAACTATGACGCTTTTGTGGCCAAAGTGAACGCATCGGGCACAGGGCTCGTTTACTGCGGCTACATCGGAGGCACGGGCGCGGAGCAGGCCTTCGGCATAGCGGTCGACGAATCTGAAAACGCCTATATCACGGGAACTACCGATTCCACCCAGGCCACGTTTCCGGTCATCAGCGGACCCGACTTGACATACAACAACAACAGCGCCAATGAAGCCTTTGTGGCCAAAGTGAACGCCTTCGGCACGGGGCTCGTTTACTGCGGCTATATCGGCGGCACGGGCCAGAATTATGGCAACCGTATAGCGGTTGACGGCTCGGGAAACGCTTACGTCACGGGCTTGACCCAAGCCACCGAAGCCGCGTTTCCGGTCATCGGCGGCCCCGACCTGACGCACAACGGCGGAGTTGACGTCTTTGTCGCCAAAGTGAACGCATCGGGCGCGGGGCTCGTTTACTGCGGCTACATCGGCGGCTCGGGAGATGATTATGGCTACGGTGTAGCGGTGGACGGCTCGGGTCACGCTTACATCACGGGCTATACCACCTCCACTCAAGCCACATTTCCGGTCATCGGCGGCCCGGACCTGACGCATAACGGCGGATATGACGCTTTTGTGGCCAAGGTGAACCCGACAGGAACGGGGCTCGTTTACTGCGGCTACATCGGCGGCTCGGATACGGACTGGGGCTACGGCATAGCAGTTGACGGCTCGGGTAACGCCCATGTCACGGGTGTTACCACCTCCACTCAAGCCACATTTCCGGTCATCGGCGGCCCAGACTTGACCTACAACGGCAATTCTGACGCGTTTGTAGCCAAAGTGACCACGTCAGGAATGGGGTTTGTTTACTGTGGCTACATTGGCGGATCCAGTCAGGACTCCGGCACGGATATAGCGGTCGACAACGCGGGAAACGCCTATGTCACGGGAAGCACCGGGTCTACCGAAGCCACATTTCCGGTCACTGGTGGCCCGGACCTGACATACAACGGCTTTGGATCAGACGCCTTTGTGGCGAAGATCAACGATACTTCTTCAAAGGACAACCTTCTTGGAACTTGGGACGGCCAGGGCGTCTATTTCCGGGATTCCGATACGGGAACTTGGGCGATGCTTTCATCTCCGGCGGACTTGATCGCTTGCGGAGATTTGTACGGCGATGGCATCGACGACCTCATAGGGATCTGGTCGGGGCAGGCTGGCGTCTGGGTCAAGAACTCGGCCAACGGCAGCTGGGCCTATCTCGGCAGCTCTCCTCGCCATATCGCGGCCGGGGACATGAACGGCGACGGGCGGGCGGACCTGCTGGGAACCTGGGACGGCCAGGGAGTATTTTACAGGGATTCGATGGCCGGGACATGGAACCAGATGGCCACCCCGGCCACTCTTATCACGGCGGGCGACTTGGACGGCGACAACAAATCCGATCTGATCGGGATCTGGCCGAGCCAGGCCGGGGTGTGGGCGAAATTCTCTCAGTCGGACACTTGGAGCTATATCGGGTCCTCGCTGCGGGACATGGCCACGGGGGACATGAACGGCGACGGCCGGACGGATCTCGTCGGGACCTGGGATGGGCAGGGGGTCTTCTACCGGGACTCGATGACGGGGAATTGGGTCATGATGGCCACCCCGGCGGACCAGGTCGCGGCGGGGGATTTGGACGGGGACGGGACGGACGACCTGATCGGGATCTGGGCCGGGCAGGCCGGCGTATGGGTGAAGTATTCGGCGACGGGGAATTGGGCCTATATCGGAAGCTCGGCCCGGGACATAGCAACCGGCAGGATGAGCGGCGGGCTCTGGGGATCCGGGTTGAGCAAGCCAATGCCTCTGGCAAGCCCGATGGGAGGCTTTGCCGACGGACCTTCGCGGTATGACAGATTTGAGAATCTTTCCTCCGAAGGGCCGGGAGGGAACCGGTTCATTTTAAAACGGGGAGAGAATCTGGTTCCTAAGATAGGGAAATCCGAAAAGGCCCGCGTTCCCGGGCCGGGAGAGTCCGGATTCCGGTATACGCTGCAGAAGAACCTCTGGCCGCAGGCGGTAGTGATAAAGAAATAGGTTTTTTACCGGGTGCTCCCGGGAACTTTAAGAACAACTTGTCCATAGACGATCCCGTCTGCCGTCCCTCTCTCGGGAACAAGATGATAAACTCCCTGGGGAAGCACTTGGCCAATGAGGGTTTTTGCCACGTACTTTCCTGCAGCATTCAAAACTTTTGGTCCTGGATTTTGGAGGTTATGGGGCGATAAAAAATGAAGGTACCGGGATTGGCTTGAGCCCATGCCCCCAATAATACTCATGCCCTTGGTTCCATCATATGTCGCCTCCGTTATGGTTGTCGGCGAACTAAGTACAATATAATTGAAATCCAAAAGAGGGTTTACGAGTGCATTTTGTCTTCCCCAGAGAATAATGCTTTCCGGTGAAAAAACGGTGTCTAAATAAACGGTAACGGATCCGCCAAGGGTTTTAAGGGTATACTCGCCGGGGGGAAGTATCCCTTTCACAACATTCTTTTCGCTAAAGCTGCTAATAGTGACAAAGGGACTTCTATTTCGCCATATCGTATAGCTTTTTGTACCGAGCGTGTGCGTAATCCGAATGATCTTAGCGGGAACGGTCAAGACCAGGCTTTTCCCCCCGCTGGGTGTCCCGGTTAACGTAAGCTCCTCTGCCTGCATCATGGAAAAGCTGATGCATAGAACGAACAGAGATAAAAGAAGCTTTACCATTCGATTGGATTTCTTCCCTCCCGACGGTTTTTCGGAATGCTCAAAACATTGGTTTCCCATTCTCGTTCTCCCTCTCAGTTTGATAGTAGAGGCCGGCGCCTCCCTAAATGACCCCGTAGCCCATTTTTTATCACTTTTGGCTTACATGGAACAATACTTATTTTGCCGTTTTTAGGCGCAAGCCGAATCGGGCCTTGTCCCGAGAAGGCTGGATTGGGAGGCGGTCTTGGCGTAACATGGATGTAAGTCAACGGCGAGTAAAGACATTCTCTCGGCCCGTCCTGAAAGGATATCTTCCGTTGGCCAAGGACGAGAGGGGTTTATGCATCCACTCACGATTCCGGATAAGCTTTATGGGCGCGACCGGGACGTTCTTGCGCTTCTAGGGTCATTCGAGCGCATCAGCAAAGGCCTTGGCGAAGTGCTGTTGATACCGGGCTCGTCCGGAGTGGGAAAGACGGCGTTGGTACAGGAGCTGCAGGCGCCGATCCGGAAGAGAAACGGCTTTTTCATCCGGGGCAAGTTCAATCAATATCAGCAGAACATCCCCTATTTCGCCTTTCGACAGGCGTTGGAGGAGCTTTGCCGTGAATTGCAGTCCGGGGATGCGCAGAGCCGATCCCGATGGAAGGCCGATATTCTGCAGGCCGTCGGCGAATTGGGCCAGGTCCTGTTGGACCTGGCCCCCGAATTCGAGTCTTTTCTCGGTCCGCAGCGTTCCCTGGAAAACATCAGCCCACAGGAGGCGAGGCACCGCTTTGCCGAAGTCTTTCGCGCCTTCCTCAAGGTCGTCAGCCTGCCCGAACACCCCCTGGTTCTCTTTATCGATGATTGGCAATGGGCCGATGCCGCTTCCTTCGAGCTTCTGAAGCAGCTGCAAGTCGGGCTGACTCTGCGCGTATCTGCTGGTCATCGTTTCCTACCGCGACGACGAAGTGGACGCCGGCCACCCGTTGATGTCCGCCCTGGACGGCCTGCGTAGCCAGGCGGTTCCCGTAGAAGTGCTTCACGTCGATAATATCGCGGCCGCGGATGTACGGCAGTTCTTGTCCGATACACTCAAACCGGCCGTCGATGATGTCGAAGGGCTGGCGGCGATCATCCATGGCCAAACCATGGGGAATCCCTTCTTCGTGCGATCGTTTTTCGACTTTCTCTTCGAGTCCAACCGGATCTGGTTTGACCTGCTCCGAAACGGCTGGCGATGGCGCGCCGAGCTCATGAGGGGATCGGATCTTCCGGGCCATGTGGTCGAGCTGTTCGTCCTGAAGCTTCGCCGTCTCGACAGGGACAGCCAGGAGCTTTTCTCTTTGGCCGCCTGCCTGGGCAATCGTTTCGACCTGGGAACCCTCAGCCTCATCAGCGGCCGAGATCAGGGGGAGTGCATGGCCCGGCTTTTTGCCGATCAAGCGCGGTCTCTGCTTCTGCCGCTTGACGACGGTGGTCGACACGAGACCGCGGCAGAGCAGCGCGTCCCCAAGGTCTTCGCCTTCCTGCATGATCGGGTTCAACAGGCGGCTTACTCACTGATCGAACCCGCGCAGCTCCCGATCATCCTGCTGAGAATCGGCAGATTGCTGCTCGCGAGCCTTCCTCCGGAGGCCTTGGCTGAGAGGCTTTACGAAATCGCCGGCGACTTGAATGCCGGTCGTCATCTTATGACGGAGACCGCCGAGCGGGTGAATGCCCTCGAGCTGAATCTAGCCGCGGCACGCAAAGCCTACGCGGAAACCGCCTACCGTTCGGCCCTCCAGTATTTTCGGGCCGCGGACGGCTTTCTCGAAATTCCGGGGCTTGCCGAGCTCCTCTGGCGTGAGCGACACGAAACGATCATGCAGTTGTTCAAGGAGCGGGCGGAATGCGAATTCCTGGAGGGTAACTACGCCTCGGCCGAACGGGGCCTGCAACAGGCCGTGATCCGGGCCGATACCGCCATGGAGAAAGCGTCCGCCCTCACGATTCTGATCGTTCATTACACGTTGCTGGCCAGGTACCCGGAGGCGATCGCGGCGGGTCGGCAAGCGCTCGCGGCGCTGAATATCAACCTTCCCGAGGAAGGCTACGAGGCCGCGCGCGATGAAGAGATCGCCGCGTTCCGGAAGGAGCTGGGCTGCCGCCCGATCTCATCTCTCTTTGAGCTGCCCGTGATGATCCAGCCGGAGATGCTCTTGGCCTCGAAGATCTTGATCACGATGGGGCCGCCTTGCTATCGATCCCACCAGAAGCTCTGGAGCGTGATCGTGCCGAAGGTGGTCAATCTGACCCTGCATTTCGGCAATATTCCTCAAGTCGGCTACAGCCACACGGCCTTTGGCGGGCTGTTGGGCTGGGTGGACGACGACTACGCGGCGGCCCGAGAGCTCGGCGAGCTTGCCACACGTCTCATGACCGACACGTTTCCCACGCCATCCGATCAGAGCGTATTCTACCTGATGATCGGCAGCTCGATCCGGCATTGGTTCCAGCACCTCAGGCAAGGCACCCGGGACTACTCGGAAGCCTACGACATCGGCCTGCGGGCGGGAAACCTCCAGTACGCCGCCTATGCTTTCGGGCACAACATGTATTGCCGCTTTTACCAGGGCGTGCCCTTGACCGCCTTGATTCGGGAGTCGCAGTACTCCCTGGAATTCAGCCGTGTCCGGCGGAACCAATGGGCCAGCGACCTGCTCGAGGGGGGACTGTGGATCTTCGCCCTATTGTCGGAGCCGAGCCCTGCGCCGGACGAACCCGCCCCTTGGTCGGAAGGGGACTTTCTGCAGCGCGTCGAAGACAACCACAATATCCAGGTCGCCTGCATCTTCAAAGTCCTCAAGGCCTTTGCCTGCCTCGTGCTCGGCCGTCACGATCAGGCGCTGAAGATTTCCGACGAAGTGGAACCCCTGATCTATACCGTCGGAACCCAGGGATTGCTGCCTTGGCCCGAGCATGTATCGGCCCGTCTCTTGAATCTCACGGCCCTTTACGCCAAGGCCGATGACGAGAAACAGCGGCAATGGCGCGCCGAAATGGCCCCCATGATGCGCAGGCTCCGCATCTGGGCCGAGAATGGCCCGGAGAATTTCGAGCCGCCCTACCGGCTGGCGGCCGCCGAGCTGGCCCGGATCGACGGCCGGCCGGAGGAAGCCATGCGGCTTTACGACCAGGCCGTGGCATCCGCCCAAGCGGGAGGCTTTCTGCAATGGGAAGGCCTGGCCAACGAGCGGGCATCGGGATTCTGGCAGGGATACGGCAACGAGCGGCTGGCGCATGTCTACTGGCAGCAGGCCTACGTCTGTTATGACCGCTGGGGCGCCCGGGCCAAGGTCCGCGCGATGGAGGAAGACTACCGGCTGGTTTTGGCTTATCACCTTCCGGGCGGGGATGGAGGCGGGCTTTCCGGGGAGAGCCGCGGGGCCGAGCCCGCGAAGGCCCTGCTGGAGAACCAGATCGCGCGGCTGCGTCTCCATGCCGCCCAAATGCAACAGGCCAAGCTGGGGCTTGAGACCGCAACTCAGGTCGAGGAGCTGGCCCGCGCCACGGAACGGCTGAGAGTCGAGATCGCCGAGCGCAAGCGGACCGAGGAGGCCCTGCGCGAAAGCGAGGAACGATTCCATTCGCTATTCGACAATATGGGGGAGGGGGTGGCGCTTCATGAGCTGGTTTTCAAGGACGGTCGGCCGGTGGACTACCGGATCATCGACGTCAACAACCGATTCACGAAGATCCTCGGCGTTTCCCGCGAGCAGGTGATCGGCAAGCTTGCCGCGGAGGCTTATGGGACATCGACGCCGCCTTATCTCGATGAATACGTCGAGGTTGGAATCGGCAGAAAAATCGCATATTTCGAGACTTACTTTGCCTCCATGGACAAGCATTTCGCCATCTCCGTCGCGCCCTGGCAGAAAAGCGGATTCGCCACGATTTTCTCCGACATCACCGAGCGGAGGCTGGCTCAGGAGGAGATCAAGCGGCAGCTCTCGGAAAAAGAGACTCTACTCAAGGAAGTCCATCACCGCATCAAAAACAACATCGCCTCGATCGGCGGGCTCCTGACCATGCACCTGAGGTCCGTGGCTGATCCCGAGGCGGCCGCGGCGCTGCGGGACGCGATCGGTCGGGTCGACAGCATGCGCATCCTCTACGACACGCTGTTGCTGGGCGAGGGGTACACCGATCTTTCGGTGAAGACCTATGTCGAAAAGCTCGCGGATACGATCGTGGCCATGTTCCCCGACCGGGCCAGTCTGACCTTGGTCAAGAGGTTGGATGACTTTCCCCTCGAGCCCCGGCGGCTGTTCCCGCTCGGCATCATCATCAACGAGCTTCTCACCAACGCCATGAAGTACGCCTTCACCGGTCGCGAATCCGGAACTTTGGAGGTGGCTTTGACCGTTGCGGACGGGCGGGCCGGCCTCATCGTCCAGGACGACGGCCCCGGGCTGCCGTCCGGGTTCGAGGTCCAGGATTCGAAGGGCTTCGGCCTCACGCTCGTCCGGATGCTCTGCCAGCAGCTGGGAGGCGTCTTGAAGTTTGAAAACCGGGGGGGCGCCCGCTTCCGGGTGGAGTTCCCCCTCTGACTCAGCCCTGCTTCTTGCGCTCCTTAATCCCTCGCGTCAGAGCCTGCTCACGGGGTTGCGTCCCGACACGATCGGCGTCTGGGATCTGGAAAACCACTTACGCAGACGCCGGGCCGACATAGTAGCGGCGGTCCTCAATCGGTCGGATCTTCACGGCTCCTCCTCGGCCTTCAGCCCGAAGGCGACCGGGCTGGTCGTCTTGCCCTTGAGCTTGACCTCGCCCAGGGCGATGAAGCCGAACTTCGTCCCCAGAACCTTGTGAATGTCCGACCCGACCACGATGGGCATGCCCTTGACCTTGCAGGCCGATTCCAGCCGGAAGGCCAGGGTCACCGCGTCGCCCATGATGGTCATGTCGCGCTGCGACTGCGTCCCGACGTTGCCGCTCGAGACCAGGCCCTGGTTGATGCCGACGCCGACGGCAAAGGGGAAGTCGGGGTCGTCCGGGGATCGACGTCTGGCGGGCCAGGGCGTGGATCTTCAGCGCCGCCCGCACGGCCTTCTCCGCCGCCGCGTCCGGCTCCTTGGCCTCGACCGGCCAGTAGGCCATGACTGCGTCGCCGATATACTTGTCCACCACTCCGCCCAGGCCGGCGATGACTTCCTGGGTCTGCCGGAACCACGAGCCCAGAAAGCGGGCCAGCTGGTCGGGGTTGAGGAGCTCGCCGATGCGGGTGAAGTTGCGGATGTCGCAGACCAGGATGACCATGGTGCTCATGTGGACGGCGACCCGGGTCTTCTCCATGGCCGTCTGGGACAGCTTCTTGACCTCTTCGGGCGAGGGGCCGGGCAGCTCGAAGCGGAAGGACGCTTCGCCGACCTGGATGACGTCGCTGTTGCGGAGCAGCGTGGGGCCGATGATCAGCTTGCCGTTGAGCAGGGTGCCGTTGGCGCTGCCCATATCAATCAGAAAGTACTCCTGCTCTCCCTGGCGCCGGATCAGGGCATGCTGGCGCGACACGGCGAAGTCGTCCTTGAGACAGATCTGGTTGGACGAGGCGCGGCCGATACCGGTGGTGTTGCCGATCTCGTACAGGATGGGAGCCCGTCCGGGCGCTTCCAGGTGCAGATAGGGGGTCATGGCCGTCCTCCCAACAGCCGGCCGATCTCGGCCAGCTCCTTGGCCAGGAGAGAATCGGGATCGGCCCCCGCCAGGACCTCTCGGGCCCGGGCGGCGAGCCGCCGGGCTCCCTCCCCATCTTTGTCCGCGGCCATCAGCCGGGCCCGCCGCAACAGGGCCGGGGGATAGCTGTCGTTGTAGGCCAGCACATCGTCCAGCAGCTCCTTGGGCTTGGCCGAGGCGGGGTCGAGCTCCAGGACGATGCGGGCGAACTCGTCCATGAAATAGGCCCGGTTGAAGGGCGAGGTCCAGTAGCCCATCTTGGGCTTGATCCGCTGGGCTTCGTCGACGGCCGCCAGGACGCCGGCTGCGTCCTGGCGCTGGCGGGCCTCCAGGGCCTTCAGATGGACCAGGAATTTGAGGATGGGAAAGTAGTTGGTCGCGTTCAGACCCTTGGCCTCGGCCCGGCGCGAAAGCTCGGCCAGGACGGCCCGCAGCCGGGGGGCGTCGTTGCGGCGGGCGGCCAGACAGCCCGAGAGCCACAGGGGCAGGACCGGCGATTCGTCCAGGCGCTCGGCGAAGGCGGGGGCGCCGTAGTAGACCAGGGCCGGGCGCAGCAGCTCCTCGGCTTTGGCCGTGTCGCCTCGCAGCGTGGCGATAAAAGCCTGAGTCACCTGGATGTTGATGCGGGTGGACTCGCGGCTGGTGACGTCGGCCTGCCGCTTCAGGCTTTCCTCCGCCTTGGCCAGCGCTCCGACCAGATGGTAGTTCGTGGCGTAGTTGGAATACAGGTAGTCCAGCTTCGGGTCCAGGGCCCGGCCCTTGTCCAGGGCTTCGACGGCCGCGGCGTAGCGGCCGGCGAACATGTAGCCGGCGGCCATGGAATCGTAGGAGTTGGCCGTCTTGTCGAGCTCGACATAGCGGCGGAAGTGCTCCTCGGCCTTGTCGTGCTCGCCCGATCCAGGCGTAGCAGAAGGCGATGTGGTTGTGGGCCAGGGCGTAAGCGTCGTCCAGGGCCAGGGCCTTGGTGTAGTAGGGGATGGCCTCAGCCGCCGTCGCCGGTGTGGAAATAGGACTCGGCGAACTCGTAGAGGTACTCCCGCTTGAGGGGGAAGGCCTCCTTGAGCTGCATCAGGTAAGCCCCGCTCCTCGGCCGGCTTGGAGTCGATCCGGGCCAGCAGGGCCTTGAGTCGGAGGATGTCGTAGCCGATGAGCCGGCCGCTTCCGGCCAAGGCGGCCTCGGCGTCGCCGCGGGCGTCCTCGCGGTCGCTGAGGAAGAAGGTCCACCTCGGCCGCCTTGAGCCTGGCCAGGGCGAAGTCGGGGTCGTACTCGAGGACGGTCTTGAACTCGGCGTCGGCCGGCTCGGAGTCGAGCTTCTCCCAAGCGGCTCTGGGCCTTTGAGGAAATGGCTCAGGGCGTCCCAGTTGGACGTGCAGATCCCGGCGAAGGTCCGGCCGCCCTCGATGGGGCCGATGGTCTCGCCGGCGTTGGTCTTCAAGAAGGCCAGGATCTCGTCGATCCGGTCGAGATGAAGTCGAGATTGCCCTTGCAGGGAAAGACCCGGCGCGTCTTGAGGGACTTGTGGACCATGGTCAGGTCGACTTCGAATCCGGTCAGCGTCGGGACGACCTTGCCCGAGATCCGGACCAGCGGCTTGCGGGCCCGCACGCCCTCGCCGTTCGTCCTGAGGTCCTCCGTCCTTCGCGTCAGGACCGGGATGCGGGTCGAGGCGGTCAGCGAGCGGTCGAGGACGAACTCGATCAGGTTGGAGCGGGATGTCGCTCGTCTCATAGGCGAAGGGTGCGATGGCGATCAGGTTCTCGAAGTCCGGGGCCGGGCCGAGGAGGCGCCGCCCGGCCAGCAGGAGCCGAACAGGGCGGCGGCCGCGACGGCGATCCCGGCGATGGTCCCGGCCGGCGTGCGCAGCAGGCCGGCCAGACGGCTCTTGGGCGGGGCTTTGCGGACCGCCGGCCGTGGTGAGGGCATGGTCTTGCGGGCCATCTTGAGGACGGTCGTCTGCTCCATCCGGGCGGACGCACTCCTCCAGCGCGTCGGCCAGCTCGCCGGCCGTGGCCCAGCGGTCCTCGGGCTTCTTGGCCAAGGCCTTGCGCAGGACGACGCTCGAAGCCTTCCGGCAGGGGGCCCGTCCGCGGCACGAGCTTGGCCGGCTCGTCCTTGACGATCTTGTTCAGCAGGGAGGTGGATGTTCTCGGCCGGGAACGGCCGCTTGCCGGCCAGCATCTCGAAGAGGATCGACACCCAGCGAGAAGATGTCGGAGCGGGCGTCGACCTTGCACTCGAGAACCTGCTCCGGAGACATGTAGGCCGGAGTGGCCGAGGTGGTTCGGGTCCGGGTGATGTTGACCGACTCGATGGTGGCGATGCCGAAGTCCACCAGGTAGGGCTTGCCCGCCTCGTCCAGGAGGATGTTGTCGGGCTTGATGTCGCGGTGGACGATGCCGCTGCGGTGGGCGTAGTCGAGGGCCCGCAAGATCGGCACGGCCAGGTCCGCGACCTCCTCGACGCGGAAGGTGCGGCCCGAGTCCAGGCTGCGGCGGAGGCTGCCGCCGGCGATGTATTGCATGACGATGTAGGTCTGGTCCGTCCTGCCGTCCGACCTCGTAGATGGTGGCGATGTGGGGGTGGTTCAGCCGCCCGGCCGCCTGGGCTTCGATCATGAACTGCTTGAGGGTTTTCTCGCTCTGCGGGCCGTCCTCCAGGAGCTCGTTGCGGATGAGCTTGACGGCGACTTCGCGGTTGATGTCCGGGTCGAGCGCCTTGTAGATGACGCCCATGCCCCCCCGGCCGAGCTCTTCGATGATGGTGTATTTCCCGATCGTGTTCATGGTTCTCACCAACCCGAGTGTTGTCCCATTCTAGGGGACGGGGGGCGGGAAGTCAATTTGCGTCGGGCGGGGCGGGCGGAAACAGGGGGAACAGCGGGCCGGCCGGGCGAAGAGATGGGGGGGCTCAGCTCTTGGCGTGGCCCTGGCAGGCCCTGTCCCCGGTGACGTTCATGCAGCCGGTCGAACGGTCTTGGTCGGGCCCAGGCCATATTGGGACTTGCACGTCCCTAAGACCATCTCGTTGGCCTGAACGCGGACCAATACGACCAGTTCGGGTGTCGTCCAAGTTTTTTTCATCGTCCTCTCCTGGGCTCTTCCCTTCTAACTTAACGGCTATGGCGGGGAATGTCAATGCCGGGATGGAGACCGGCCAGGGCGTCCAGCGTCGCGAGCACGCCGCCGCTCAAGTCGAAAAAGAGCTTGTAAGCGGGGACGGCGACGGCCAAGCGCTCCACGACGGCCAGGGTTTGGCCCCACCACTCCGGCGTCGCCAGGGGCTTGATGACCAGGTCGAGAAGCCGGCGCACGACGTCGCGGCGGTCCGGGATCGGCTCGGCCCCGTTGCGGCCGGACTTGTGGAGGAAGAAGAGGGAGTCCAGGGGCGCCGAGCCGGGCGAGACGTCCGGGACGTCGCCGTGGCTCCAGGTGCCGTGGATGCGGAAGCCGCTCCCGGTCGGGCCGCAGAGCGACGCGGTCGTCACAAAGGATTTCGGCGCCGGCGGCGAGCTGCCGCATCATGGTCGACTTGCCGGCGGTCGAGTGACCGGCGAAGAGCCAGCCCTCGGCCGCCCCGGATGACTCCGCCGGCGTGAAGCAGGCACCCGCCGCGCGCGGCGAGAAGCGGCGCCAGCAGGACCTGGTCCGTGGGCAGGAGGGTCAGGGAATCGAAGCCGTCCCCGGGCACGGCCACGGGTCCGGGCGTGAAGATGTCCGCGCTGCGGTAGTCCTTGGAGAAGACGGCCGTTTGGACCGCGCCGTCCCCCCGGCCGCCGATCCGGTAGACCCAGACGTCGCCGCGGTCGAAGACGGCGTAGGGGGGCTTGGCGTAGGCGAGCCGTGCGCTCCCGAGCGGATCGGGGAATTCGCGGGCGTGATGACGGATGAGGACGGCGTCGGGTCCCGAGGCGTCCGTTTCGAAAGCCTCGAACTTGCGGTGCAGGCGGAGCGGCGGGGCGTCCGGCTCCGTCTCCACGGCCAGAAGGATCCCGGCCAGGAGGAAGAAGCGGCGGCCGGAAGTGGGGGAGCGCATGGCGGGTTCCGTTCCCATCTTAGGGAATCGGCCATCGATGTCAAGGCGGCGTCATGGCGTGCGTCATGGCGGCGTCCTTTCCTTTTGCCGCCGGATATGGTAAAAAGTGCGCTGGTCCGACGGGGCCGCGAGAGGAATCGACCATGAAACGCGAGATCAAAAAGAAGCTCAAGGAAGACGAGTTCGTATCCGGATTCGGCCATGTTTGGGACTTCCTCCAGGCCTGGCGGCACGAGGCCCTGCTCGGGTTGGCCGTCCTGGCCGGCTTGGTCGTCCTCGGCGGCGGGCTGTTATTCCTCAAGGGCGTCCAGACGCGCTCTTCCAGCGCGGACCTCGGCCGCATCCTGGAGATCCGGGCGGGCTTGGCCGCAACACCCGCCGACGTGGTCAAGCTCGAGGAGCTGTCCCGCAAGGGCAAGTTCGCCCGCGTCGCCGCGACCCAGCTGGCCTCCTATTGGGTTGAGCAGGGCGACCTGGACAAGGCGGCCGCCGCCCTGGCCGGGATCAAGACGTCGCCCAAGGACTTTTTCTACTGGCAGGCCAGGGACCTTGCCGCCCAGATCGCCCTCCTGAAGGGCGACGTCGCCGGCGCCTTGGCTATTCTGGACACGATCGAAGCGGCCAAGCCCAAGGACTTCAACCTGGACGCCGTCCTTTTCCACAAGGCCGAGGCCTTGGAGAAGAAGGGCGACAAAGCCGCCGCCCTGGCGCTTTTCAAGAAGATCCAGACCGACTACGCCCAATCCTACTTCGGCTACGACGCCGGCCTGCGGGTCCGCAAGCTGGAAAGCGCGAAGTGACGGGCAGACCCGAATCCGCTATAATGGAAGCTCAATTTGACCGGGAGGAGTTAACATGGCTTACAAGATCACCGAAGAATGCATCAACTGCGGCGCCTGCGAACCCGAGTGCCCCAACCAGGCCATTACGGCCGGCGACGAGCGCTACGTCATCGACCCCGACAAGTGCACCGAGTGCGTCGGCAGCCACGACGCCTCGCAGTGCGCGGCCGTTTGCCCGGTCGACTCCTGCGTGGCCGACCCCGATCACGCCGAGACCCGCGAAGCCCTGGAAGCCAAGTACAAGAAGCTGAAGGGCTGAGTCCCCTTCCCGCGCCGCCGCGACCGATTCCAGGAGCGAGGCATCCTCGCTCCTGGTTTTTTTTCCTCAGCCATGAATGAGCCCGGAGTCACCGTCCCTCCGGCGGCCCGGCCGCGGAGGAATTTCTTCGCCAAGGACCGGCCTTGGTTGAACGCCCTCCTCCTTGGACTGACGGCCATCTCGGCTTTCCTGGTCGGGCTTGACTGGAGCGTCGGCTTTCTGGCCGCGGGCAACCCGTCTGCCGCCGGCGGGGGATTTGCGGCCGCGCTGAGGAACCCGCGGGCCGTCGGGCTGAGCCTTCTTTATGCCCTTGTCCTGCTCCTCATCCTGTCGGCCCACGAGATGGGCCACTACCTGGCCTGCCGGCGCTACGGCATCAGTGCCACGCTGCCGTTCTTCGTTCCAGCGCCGACGCTGATCGGCACCCTGGGCGCCTTCATCAAGATCCGGGACCCCATCACGCGCCGGCGACGGCTCTTCGACATCGGGGCGGCCGGCCCCCTGGCGGGGTTTGTGTTGGCGGTGCCCGCCCTGGCCATCGGCTTAGCCGGCTCAAAGATCATCCCCTCGCTGCCGAGGGAGGGCACCCTTCTTTTCGGCGAGCCGCTCATCGTCAAACTGATTGGTTTGGCTGCGCTGCACGGCAGCGGGCCGGGATTCGACGTCATCCTCCACCCGGTGGCCTTCGCGGGCTGGGTCGGGATCCTCGTTACTGCCTTGAACCTGTTCCCCATGGGCCAGCTCGACGGCGGCCACATAGCTTACGCCGTCCTCGGCCGGAAATCCCGGCGCTTGGCCCAGGCCTTCCTGGTTGCCTTCGCGATTATGGGCATTTTCTTCTGGATCGGCTGGTTCGTCTGGGCGCTTCTTATCCTCGTTCTGGGCCTCAAACACCCCAGCGTCTGGGACGAAACGGCACCCCTGGGCCGGGGCCGGAACTGGTTGACGGTCGGCCTGATCCTCATCTTTGTTCTTTGTTTCATTCCTGATCCGGTCAAGGGCCTGGACCTGCTGGCGCTCATCCGCGGACTGTGACAAATGAAGCCTGGACTTTTTCACAGAAAGTGTGGAAAACTTGTGAATATGTGCGCCCCCAAGGCCGCCGAATGCCACCAAATCTCAGCACTTACGACAGATTGCACACGAATTCGGCACATCAATTATGTGTATTGTTTTCAATTACATAGAATCTACCTGATAATCCACCAATTGCGTCGCATGGCGCTTCGCCGGGAGAGGGCATGATGCATGATTCGTTCCAGGCCGCGGTTTCCACCTTTGAAGAGCTGAAGAAAAAGTTCGAGGCCGGCGGTCTTTCGCGCCAGCAGTTCATCGACGAGATGAAAAGGCTCCGCCTCAAGGACGCCCAGGGACGCTATTGGATGATCGGGGCGCAGACCGGGCGCTGGTACTACTTCGACGGCCGGGACTGGATCGCTTCGGATCCGCCTCCGGTCAAGGACAAGGGGACCGTCTGCGTCTTCTGCGGCTTCGAAAACAAGGCGGGCGCCGATTCCTGCGGCCGTTGCGGCGGTACACTGGACGGCAAGCCTGACGCGGGGGCCGAAAAATGCCCCGACTGCGGCGAGACGCTGAGCAAGCCGCTCATGACCTGCCCCCGTTGCGAGCCCAAGGGCGCGGACTTGAAGGGCGTCGAGATCGTGCGGCTGGAGTCGGGCTCCCTCGGTCGGGACGGCATCTATGTTGTGCGAGCGGTCAAGCCTTTCTCCCTGGCCCTGGTGCTCGGGGTTTTGGGCGCTCTGTCGGGCGCCGTTTATGGTGCCTTCGCCGGCGCCACCGGCTCACTGGCGGCGTCGATCGCTTCCCTTCTTCCGCCCGCCGTGCTCGATCTGCAGGGCAAGCTTCTTGGCGCCGTGATCGACGGTTCCGGCGGGGCCGCGGCCGGCTTCCTCCTGGTGGGACTTTCCGGCTGGCTTCTGGCGCACCTCCTCAACTTCGTCCTGAAGATCACCGGCGGGCTCAAGCTGCGGTTTACGGTGCCTTATCGGGAGGGTGCCGAACCGGCGGCCGGGGAAGCGGAAGAGAGCGACAGGGACGGCCTCGGGTTCAACCTGCTGAAGGATTGAGGGAAGCCAGGGCGAAGGCGGCCTGGCCGACCGAGATCGATTCGTCGTTCGGGGAGAAGCGGACCGGACGCAGAACCCGGAATCCGGCCTTCTCGAGGCCCGACGTCGCCCGATCCAGAAGAATCCTGTTCAGGAAAACCCCGCCGCAGAGGACCACCGTTTCGAGTCCTCTCTCCCTGTCGGGCGATGTTAGCCGCCGCGACGATGGCCCTGGCCAGGGCGGCGTGGAACGAGGCGGCGATATCGGGCCGGGGGACGCCCTTCTCCCGATCGAAGGCTACGGCCCGGATGAGCGGCCCGAAGCCGATCCGGTCTAAGCCCGGGTCCGGGGGGGATGACGAAGGGGTAGCGCCGGACGGCCCGACCCACCGCGGCTTCCGCCTCCAGCCGCATGGCCGCTTCGCCCTCGTACTCGTTCACCGCGGGAGCAAGTCCGAGCAGCGCCGAGACGGCGTCGAAAAGCCGGCCGCAGCTCGAAGCGATCGTCGCCGGGGAGCCTCGCGCGATCATGGCGCGGACGGCTCGGATCGTATCGGCATCCACACCCGCGGGGATACGGAGCCACTTCGCCTCGGGCAAACCGGCTTGGGCCAGGTAGGCCAAGGCCATCCTCCATGGCTGCCTGGCCGCCAGGTCGCCTCCCGGCAAAGGGATGGGCTCGAACGAGAACAATCGGTCGAAGCCCGTGGTGCCGACGGCCATGATCTCGGCGCCCCAGGCTTCCCCGTCCGCCCCGTACCCGTAGCCGTCGAAGGCGATCCCCAGGGCGGTTTCGCTGGGAGAGAGGCCGTGCTCGAGCATGGCGGCCAGGACATGGGCGTGGTGGTGCTGGACACGGAGGTGGGGGATGCCGGCCTTGCGGGCGAACGCCGCGGCCCAGCGCGTCGAGTGGAAGCCCGGATGAAGGTCCGAGACGACACAGGCGGGCCGGACCGAGAAGAGCGGAGGAGGTGGCTGACGGTCTCCTCGAAATAGCGGCGGTTCCGGTACTCGTCCAGGTCGCCCAGGAACTGGCTGGTGACCAGGCGCCCGTCGCGGGCCACCGAGATCGTGTCTTTGAGCTCGGCGCCCACGGCAAGAACGTGTCCGCGGCCTTCCCATTCCGGCGGCAGACGCTGCGGCTCGGGGACGAAGCCGCGGGCGCGGCGAACGAAAAGAGGCACGCCGCCCGCGAGCTTGAGGACGCTGTCGT
The DNA here is from genome assembly GCA_963803915.1 of Candidatus Aminicenantota bacterium. GTDB lineage: Bacteria > Acidobacteriota > Aminicenantia > Aminicenantales > UBA4085 > UBA4085. The sequence goes on from CAWDOL010000010.1 coordinate 74,087, forward strand.
CGGCCCGCATGTGGATCGGCCGGTTGTGGCCGAGCACGTAATCGCACAGCGAGGCCAGTGCCGGCCTCCTCGTCCTTCATGATCGGAGAGTCCTTGGGATTGGTGCTGGTGGCCACGATGAGGTCGAGCCGCTCCAGGAGCAGGACGTGGAGGGGCGTGTAGGGCAGCATCACTCCGATCTCGCGCAAGCCCGGGGCCAGGCCGGGGAGCTCGTCGCGCCGGCGGAGGAGCACAATGGGCCGCCTCGGGGACTGCAGCCAGGCGGCCTCCTCCGGCGCCACGACGGCCATGCGGCGGACCACGGCCATGTCGCGGGCCATGAGGGCCAGGGGCTTGCGGGAGCGCTCCTTGATGCGGCGCAGCCGGCGGACCGCGGCCGCGTTGCGCGGGTCGCAAACCAGGTGAAATCCGCCCAGCCCCTTGACGGCCAGGATGTGACCGCGCCGGATGAGCTCGGCGGCCGCTTCGATTCCGCCCGGCAGCTCGGCCCGCGATCCGCTCCGGCGCAGCCTCACCGCGGGGCCGCAGACGGGGCAGGCGATAGGCTGGGCGTGATGGCGGCGGTCGAAGGGGTTTTCGTACTCGGCCGCGCAGTCCGGAGCACATGCGGAAGCCGGACATGGTCGTGGCGGGCCGATCGTAGGGCAGGGATCGGACGATCGTGTAGCGCGGCCCGCAGTCGGTGCAATTGGTGAAAGGGTAGCGGTAGCGACGGTTCCCGGGCTCGGCGATGTCGCGCAGGCAGGCCGGGCAGACCGAGATGTCGGGCGAGATGAAGACGAGCCCCCGGCCCGCCCGCGAGGCTTTCACCTCGAATCCGGCCAGGCCTTGGAAGGGGACGGGCTCGGCGGACGACCGACTCGATGACGGCCAGCGGCGGATGCTCCTCGCGCACGGCCCGGACGAATCGGTCCAGGTCAGCGTCGCGCGCCGACTCGACCCGGATCTCGACGCCGGAGGCCGTGTTGGCCACCCAGCCCGATAGGCTCCAATCGGATCGCCAGCCGGTGGATGAACGGCCGGAAGCCGACGCCCTGGACGACACCGGAGACCAGGACGCGGCGGGCGTAGCCTCTCATGTCAGCGGGGCCGCCAGCTGTACCGGCAGCCGCAATAGGCTTGGCGGTAGAGGCCGTGCCGGCGGGAGAGCTCGACGCTGCGAACGAAGCCGCCCTGCTTCTTCAGGTCGGCCTCGAGAAAGCGCACGCCGTGCTTGCGGCCGCACAGCCGGCCGATGCGGTTGACGGCGGCGGCGTTCTTGTGGGGGCTGACGGTCAGTACCGTGGCAAAGGCGGGCAGGCCCAGGTCCGCCGCCAGGCGGGCCGAGGCGTCCAGACGGAGGGCGAAGCAGACGTCGCAGCGGCGGCCTTTCTCCGGTTCGGCCGCGAGGCCGGCCGTCCGCCGCTCCCAGTCCTTGGGCTCGTAGCGGCCTTCCATCAGCTTGAAGTCCAGCAGCCCGGCCACCTTCTGGGTCTCCATCCAGCGCACGTCGTATTCCTCGGTCGGCCAGATGTTGGGGTTGTGGAAGAAGCCGGTGACGTCGTGATCCCGCTGAAAGACCTCTACCCCGTGGATGGCGTCGGGAGCGCAACAGATGTGGACGAGGAGGGGCAATTGGGACACGGCGCTATTGTAGACCGGAGGGCTGTGGGAACAAGACGAGCGGTCAGAACAGGGTTTCGATCTCGTTCAGATAATGGAGGATGGATCGGTTGACGGCGTCGATCTGGGTGTACAGGTCCTGCAGGTCGGGCTGCGGCGGCCGTTCCTCGTCGGCCAGGCGAACCCAGGGCCTCGAGCCGGACCTTCTTCTCGAACTCCAGGTGGGCCACGGCGGCCTGGTCGGTCCCCACCTTCCGCTCCAGGACCCGGATTTCGCGCCGTATCTGGCGCTCTTTCTCCTTGATCTGGTGCAGCTCGCGCGGGTCGGCCGGCTGGCCGGCTTCTTTCAGCTTGGCCAGGCTCCGGGTCCGGCCGCGCGACTCCTCGAGCTGTCGGCGCAGCTCCTGGACCCTGGCCAAGGCCTCCTTCAGGCCGGACTGCCGCCGCAGGCGCTGCTCCTCCCATGCGTCGATCTCGTTCAATAGGGTGGCCGTCTTGGGGATGGGCAGGCGGGCCGACCAGCACAGCCGGCCGAGCTCGTGCAGCAGGCTGGAACGCTTCCGCTTGGCCTTGTTCAGGCGCATCTGGAGGCGCGTCCGCTGCATCCGCCGCTTGGCCCCGGACAGGAAGAAGTCCAGGCGGTGACGCAGATCCTTGTCGCGCAGGAAGATAAAGGCCACGAGCAGCAGGATGACGCAGAGAAGCAGCCAGAGCGTCCAGTAGGGGAGTCCCTGGGAGGGGATTTCCTCTACGGCTTGCAGGCTCCAGGCGGCGGTGTTCATGGCGGTTTTGACTAGGGATACTTATTCCACTTAGGCGGACTTGTCAAACGCGGTCAGCGGATTCGAGGCTTGGGGCGGTCCACGATCCGGCTGTCTCCCCGGATGTCGGGTCGGTCCGCAACCGGGGCGCGAGCCCGGACGGTCCGGCGGGCGAGCTCCAGGATGGCGGGGAGGTTCTCCCTGAAAATGCCGTCGATGTCCTCTTCCGCATTGATGAATCCCCCGTGCACGAGGTCCACGGGCGGAAGCTCAACGGTGTAGGCGGGAACACCGAGCTCGGCGTAGGCCCAGTCCGCGGCGTCGCCGTTGGAGAGGTAGAGATCCTCCCCGGACTGGCCGACGGCATAGGCCCTGCCCCCGACGGCGGCCATGATCTCCGCCATGTCCCGTCCCCAGGCGTCGAGGACCGGCTGAAGAGGCGCCGGTGCCGCGGTAAAGGCCCAGGGATAAAGGATAAGCTGCCCAAAGCTGTGGTAAGAGACGACGGCATCGAAGCCGCGGCCGAGGACCAGATTCCGCAGGGCGGCCGTCTCCGGTTCCGAGAAGGCCGACCGGCCGCGGAAGACGCCGCTCGCGGGGTTGGGGCTCGAGCCGACATCGTCGAGGCCCCAGGCTTGGCTGTAGTTGCGGTTCAGGTCGACGCCGAAGCTCCCGTCCCCGTTGTCGCGGCGGTTCTTTCTCCAATAGCGGTAGGTCCCGATGGAGTACTCCAGGCCGTCCGGATTGAGGAGAGGCACGATCCAGAGCTCGCTCCCGTCGACGATCTCTCGGACGGCAGGATCGGAGTCGTAGGTCTCCAGTATGCGTCCGGCGATAAGCAGGGGCACCTCCACCGAGATCCACTCCCGGGCGTGATGGCAGCCGACGAGGAGAAGGCCGGCCTCCTCCTCCGCCAGTCCGGGGTTGTCGCTGATCTTCAAGGCCAGGATGCGGCGGTTTTCCAGGCTGAGGCCGATCGTGGTCAGGCGGGCCAGCTCGGGGAAGCGGGCGGCGAGATCAGCCAGCGCCGTCTCCAGCTCGCGGTAGGAATGGTAGGCGCCGTTGGGGCCCCCCATGGCATCGGAGGCATCCTGAAGGGGGGCGGGGAAGAGCCCCATTGGTTCGGCGGCAGCAATCCCGGCCGCGGCCAGGCGCGACCAGGCGCCCCTATCGGCATCGATATAAAGGGAGCCTTCCCACACCGCGAGGACGTCCAGGTCGAGCTTGCGCAGCGTCTCCTGAAGTCCCGGCCGGATCGGAATCCCGAGGACCCGGCTTTGGCCGCCGGGATCGGCGGCGGGGACCAGAGAGGAGGCGGCGAAGAGGGCCAGAGCGAGGAGAGGCTTGCATCGCATGGCGTAACCTCAGAGGCGGGCTGATAGCCCCATGGCGACTTTCCGGACCGTCAGCCCCGCGCCGCTCCCTTTCTCCCGGCCCGCCAGCACGCCCAGGTCGAGGCGGAGTCCTTTCCATTCGAGACCCGTCCCGAGCGAAAGGTCGATGTAGGCCGAGCGGGGTTCGCGCATGGGCTGGGGATCATAGACCAGGCCGACCCGCAGGGGATAGCCGAGCTCGAGGCCGAACAAGCGCATGCGGGACAGGTATTCCGCCCCCGCCGTCAATCGGACCACGTCGCGGAAGCCGCGCTCCAGCGCCTCGCCATACAGGCTTGGGGAATAGCCCGACCAGTCGAACCAGACCGCGTCCGCGGCTAGAGTCAGGCCCGGCAGGGGTCGAAAAGACGAGCCTAAACCCAGGATCCATGGTTGGCCGAGTGGCGTCGTCCCATTCGCCCTCCTCGACGATGCCGCCCGGGATCTCGGCGGAACGGAATTCGACCCGGGCCCGGCTGGTCCCTTTTCTCGTCCAGGCCGGCCGGAGGGAGGCACCGATCCTCCAGCCCGGAGAGACATCCCAGGCCAATCCGGCCTGCGGAACCCACCCCGCGAAGGTCCTCTCCCGGTCATCGATGATCCTGAAGTCGCCCCAATCCTCGTCGTAGCCACGGCGCATCCCTCCCCAGAGGGCGTGGACGGAAAGCCCCAGGCTCAGCCGGCTCCCGATCCGGCGGGCGGCCGCCAAAGTCGCGGCCCAAAGCCGCCCTTCCTGGGTGACGTCGAGCCCATAGACCAGGAGGCCATGAGAGGTGTTTTCGATCGTGGCCCGGGGCCGGGCATAGCACTCCCAGGTCCCGTACGCGGCGGCCAGTACCCAGGCCCCCCAACGAAAGGATGCCGCCCCGGCGTCGAATGCGGGGGAGGAAACCGTCAGCGGGCCGTCCGATCGGATCGGACCCGTGTTGACCAGGGAGTAACGAAAACAATCGACCACCTGGATCGATCCCCCCAGCGTCAGGGTGGGTCGGGTCAGGAAAACGAGAAGCGCAGGGTTGGACCAGGCGGCCGTCCCGTCCTCGACCCAGGCCAAGGAAACGGTCCCCCTGCCCAGACCGGCCGCCGTGACGCCGGGAAAGGTGTTCCAGGTGCGGAGGGGGGCCTCTTCCTCGTACTGTCCGATCTTGAGCTGGGCGGCGGCGGGGCCGGCCGCCCAAATGAGGAGGATCGACAGGCAGACCAAGCGGGGCGTTCGTGAGGCGGAGCATGGTACGGCGATTGTATCGCCGTACCCTCCGCGTATGCAAACCGCGCTTTGCCGGGGCCTAGACCTCGGCGGTGAGCTTGCGGAACCAGTCGTCCAGGGTCTTACGGTCCAGCAGGCCGACCTGTTTGTGGCGGATGCGGCCCTGCTTGTCGACGATGAAGGTGGTCGGGATATACTGGCCGGGGTCGAAAGCCCGGATGGTCTTGGCGTCGGCCAGGACGACGGGATAGGCCATCTTATTCTTGACGGCGAAGGCCTTGATCTCGGCCGGGGTGAGCTGGTCGACCGAGAAGCCGATGATCTCCAGGCCTTTGGCTTTGTTGGCTTCGTAGAAGGCCACGAAGTCGGGGATCTCCTCGCGGCAGGGCGGGCACCAGGTGGCCCAGAAGTTGATGACCACGATCTTGCCCTTGAGGGTGGCCGAGTCGACGACCTTGCCCGTGACGTCCTTGGCCGAGAACGCCGGCGACGGGGGATAGGCCGACTGGGCGCCCAAGGAGACGATCGCCAGGAGGGCGAGGGTGAGGAAAAGCCTATGTCGCTTCATGAGAGACTCCTTATATTCGAGTATCCTTATATATTATACGTGTTCTGTCGGAAAAAGCAAGTCGGCCGTCCGGTCTTAAAAAAAAAGCCGCCCTCACCCCGCCGTCGCGACGGGACGAGGACGGCTCGGGACAGCCGGTTCGCCGGGCTCAGCCCGCGAACTTCTTCATCATGCGCTCCCACTCCCGGTCGACCTCGGCCTGGATGGCCTCGATGTGCTCGGGCTTGAGATGGCGGAAGCGGCCCTGCAGCTTGATGTAGTCGTCGACGGGCTTGCGCTCCTTGACCTTGATGGTCTGGGTGTACTTCTCGCCGTTCTCGACCTCGTAGAGCGGGAAGAGCCCGTTCTGGACGACCATCCGGGCCAGCTTGACGGCGTCCTCGGGACGGCTCTTCCAGCCGGTCGGGCAGGGCGCGTAGATGTGGAAGAAGCGGGTGCCCTTGATGGCCTTGGCCTTCTTGACCTTCTTGAACAAGTCCTCGGGGTAGGCGATCGAGGCCGTGGCCTGGTAGGGGATGCGGTGGGCGGCCATGATGGCGTCGATGTCCTTCTTGGGCCGCTCCTTGAAGTGCTTGACCGGGGTGGTCGTGGTCCAGGCGCCGTAGGGGGTGGCCGAGCTCCTCTGGATGCCGGTGTTCATGTAGGCTTCGTTGTCGTAGCAGACGTAGATGATGTCGTCGTTGCGCTCGGCCGCGCCGGAGAGGGCCTGGATGCCGATGTCGAAGGTGCCGCCGTCGCCGGCCCAGGCGACCACGGTGGTCTCGGTGTCGCCGGTCGCCTCGAGCCCCGCCTTGACCCCGGTCGCCGTCGAGGCGGCCGTCTCGAAGGCGCAATGATAGATGGGGACGTCCATCGAGGAGTAGGGGTAGGGGCCGTCGATGACGGCCCAGCAGCAGGCCGGGATGCACAGCACCGTCTTCTGGCCCAGGGCCTTGAGGACATAGCGCATGGCCAGCGTCGCGCCGCAGCCCTGGCAGGCCAGGTGGCCGCAGGCCATCAGCTCCTCGGCCGGCAGGGTCAGGGTCATCTTCTTCTTTTTCTTGGCTTCTTGGCTCATTTCTTGACTCCGATCCAGACGATCTCCTCGTCCGCGCGATCCTTGGCCATGGCGTGGGCGGCGACCTCCTTGAACGAGTCGACCATGATGTCGCGGCCGCCCAGGCCGGCGACGTAGCCGAAGATCGGGGGAGCGCCGGGTTCGCCGTAGAGGGCGGATTTGACTTCCTGGTAGAAGATGCCGTGGGCGCCGTAGGAGCAGTTCCGGTCGACGACGGCCGCCTTCTTGACCTTGCCCAGGACCTCCCGGACGTCGGCGAAGGGGAACGGCCGGAAGACCCTGATGCGCAGGTTCCCGACCTTGAGGCCGGACTTGCGGAGCTCGTCCACCGCGACGCGGGCCGTGTAGCCCGCGGTCCCCGAGGTGACGAAGATGAAGTCGGCGTCGTCGCAGAGGTAGGGATCGACGAGGTCGAGCTGGCGGCCGAAGATCTTCTCGAACTCGCGGCCCGTCTCTTCGATCAGGGCCGGGGCCTTCTCCATGTCCTTCTGGAGCTTGTAGCGGAGCTCGATGTAGTGCTCCGAGCCGGTCAGGCCGCCGAAGGCGCGGGGGTCGGCCGGGGTCAGCTTGATGGCCGGCCTGAAGGGCGGCAGGTAGGCGTCGACCTGGGCCTGGTCGGGGATGTCCACGACCTCGTAGGTGTGGGACAGGGCGAAGGCGTCCAGGATGACCATGGCCGGGATCATCAGCGTCTCCGAGACCTTGAAGGCCTGCAGCACGGTGTCCAGGACCTCCTGGTTGGAGGAGCAGTAGAACTGCATCCAGCCGGTGTCGCGCTGGGACAGGCTGTCGTTCTGGTCGGCCCAGATCGACCAGCCCGGGGCCATGGACCGGTTGATGTTGCCCATGACCACGGGGTGCCGGCCGCCCGCCGCCCAGTGCAGCATTTCGTGCATCAGGGCCAGGCCCTGGGACGAGGTGGCGGTGAAGGTCCGGGCGCCCGGCGACCGAGGCGCCGATGCAGGAGGCCATGGCCGAGTGCTCGGACTCGACCTTGATGAACTGGGCGTCCAGCGTCCCGTCGGCGCACATCTCGGAGAGGAGCTCGACGACCTGGGTCTGGGGGGTGATCGGGTAGGCGGAGATGACCTGCGGCCCTGCCCAGCATCGCGCCGTAGGACAGCGCGTGGTTGCCCATGATGACTTTCTTCACTTCTTCTCCTCCACCATGTCGATGCACTTGGTCGGGCATTCCACGGCGCAGATGCCGCAGCCCTTGCAGTAGTCGTAGTCGACGACGGGCCACTCGTCGACGATGTCGATGCGACGGCTCGGGGCAGAACTTCCAGCAGATGCCGCACTGGATGCAGTCGGCCAGGCGGATCTCGGGCCGGATGTTCCGCCAGGCGCCGGTCAGGTTGTGGGTTTGGCTGCCGACGGAGGCGATCATGATGGGCATGTCGTCGGCCGATTCGAAGACGATCTTCTTGGCTTTCTTTTCTCGCATGCGCGTGTCCTTAGGCCAGGGCGTAGGCCTCTTCGGCCGCCTTGACGTTGTCGTCGGGCTTGATGGCGATGCCGTCCCGGATGGCCTGGGTCAGCGACTCGAGCTTGGTCAGCCCGAAGACCTTGATCACCGCCCCGACGATGGCGGTGTTGACGATCGGCGCGGCCAGGCTGCCCAGCTTGTGCCGGACGGCGATGGCGGTGGCGTCGATGGTGCGGACCTTGAACGTGCCGTGGAAGGGGAAGTCCTCCGGCTTGCGGTCGCTGTTGATGACGATGGTGCCGCCCGGCTTGAGGCCGACGGTGATGTCGACGGCCTCGACCAGGGTCGGGTCGACGACGACGACGTGGTCCGGGGCGTAGATCCGGCTCTTGTCGTAGATCTGCTTGTCGTCGATGCGGATGAAGGCGACGACGGGGGACCCGCGCCGCTCGACGCCGAACTCGGGGTAGGCCTGGACCCAGTTGCCTTCCTTGGCGATGGCGTCGGCCAGGATCTTGGAGGCGACGACGGTCCCTTGGCCGCCCCGCCCGTGGAAGCGAATCTCGATCATGACGGCTCCTTTCCTGTTGCGGAGTGAAGCTTCTCCCCGCAAAGGCAAGGGCGGGGAGAGATTAAAGCATAGTCTAGGGCGTGCCGGGCGGGCTGTCAAGCGGGCTCCGAGCCGCGGGCCGAGGGATCCGAAGCCAGGAAAGAGGCTGCGATGGTCCTCACCCCGGACCGGAAGCGCTCGGCCGTGAATCGCCGCCCTTGCGCCTGAAGGTGCAGGCGAAGCGCAAGGCTGCGAGCCTCGCTTTTCAAGACGGCGTCGATCTTCGCGACGGCATCGTCCCCGGCCCGGAAGGAGAGCTCGGGGTGGTCGACGATCTCGACCTGCCCGCCGTCGTCGGGGACCCACACGAGGCAGCCGGCCTTGACCAGCTCCGCGACCGAAATCCCGAACGGCTCGCGATCCCGGGCCGAGATCCCGTAGCGATGCCGGCCGATGAATTCCCCCTTCCGGTCTCCCCCCAGGCTTCCTTCCATGACCGCCCAATCGCCGCTCTCCCGGCACAGCCGGGCGATCTTGGCCTTATAGCCGGCGTCGTCGGTATCTCCGACGATGTGAAGATGGATGTCGCGGCCTAGCCCCCGGACGGCGCGAAGGATGTGGATGATCTCCTCGATCCGTTTTTCCGGAGAGATCCGGCCCAGGTAAATGAATCCGTCCTCCCTGCCTTCCCAAGGCGGGCAGGGGAGCCGGTCGGAGACCGGAGGGTAAAGGACTTCGGATTCGAGGCCGAACCTTTCCATCAGCCGCCGGGCGGACCAGTGGGAATTGGCGATCGTCAGATTCCTCTTCCAACCCTCTCGCTTCGTTCCGGCCATGGCCCGGACGGCTCCCAGATAGATCCGATGAGTCCAGGGATTGTCGCGGAGAAGGTCCAGGATCTGCGGCCGTTCGCTTGATACCCGCTCCCGGAGGCCGTCGTCAAAGGAAAAATCGGCGATGAGCTGGATCCCCTTGCGGCCGAAATCCATGACGTTGTAAGTGGAGATCATGACCTCGAAATCGGCGGCGTGGCGGCGGCAAAACCGCTCCAGAGGGTAGATCTTGAAGGCCAGAAAATGGCTTTTGGCGAGCCTGGGAATCTCGAACGTCCTGACCGAAATGGACTCGGGTCTGATCTGCGTCCCATAGTAGGCGTTGAGCTTCCCGATGTCCGGCCGGCCCATGGTCAGGAGAGAGACATCATAATCTTGGGCCAGGGCGTCGACGGCGTGCAAAGCCACGGCCTCCGATCCCCCTCCCTCCCGGAGGTGGGGGTGGATAACCGCAATCCTGGCGCGTTTCATGTCGGGGGCCTTGTTTTCGGCAACCATGGGGGGTGTATCAACGAGGGCCTATCTTAGTGCCCGCGGCCCCGCGGAGTCAATCTCCCGAATCGCGCCATCTAAAATCTAATCGAGGGCTGATATGTCTTGCCATTTAAGAGCCTAACCATGGCAAACCGGAGATCTCCGATCCCCGGCCCGCGGACTATCGACTCCTCATGCCGTCCCGAACAATCTATTAGCTCGTATCTCTTGCTTCATGGTTTGGTATTAAAACAGTAAGACGATACTCGCCTGGATTTGGTTTTAAATGGCTTGACCGGTCGCGGCTGGGCCGACTCCAGCCAGGGCGGCGAACGGCAGGGCCAGAGCCAGGACATCCGTGTTCTGGATCCACAGGCTTCCCAGCGGGAGCACTTCAAAAGCCTGCAGGAAGACCGCGCCCAGGACCAGGTGGAGGAGCCCGCGGGCTAGTGGGTCGCGGGCCCGCGGCAGACGGATGAGGAGCAGGATCAGGAGGAGCGAAGAGGCGGCCATAGCCGGAAGGCCCCGAACCAAGGCCGTCTCGATCCAAGTGTTGTGCGCAGACATGCCCTCGAAGGGAGTACGCCGGTCTGCTTCGGCCCGGCCTATGCCCCAGAGGGGGCTTTCCTGTACGGATTCGATAGCCCGGTTCCATAGCTCGACACGGGTCCAGCTTCTGATGGGGAGGCTATCCAAGGCGTCCAGCCGCAATCCAGATGCGGCCGCGACGTTGAAGAAGAGGATGCCGGCGACAGCGGCGATGCGCAGGCTGCAGTCCCACCACCGGGCTTTCCGGAACACTGTCATCCCGGCTCCGATGAGAAGCGCCGCGAATGCGGCGATTACCGACAAGCTGACGACGATGGTCGAGCCGCAGAGCAGGAGGGCGGCGTCGTAAAGGCGGCGGCGGGTTCGGCGGAGCTCCCCGGCCCTCAGGATGAACAGTCCGGCGACAACGCCCGTGGCCGCGAGGCCCAGCATGTTGGGATGGAGGAAAGGACCTTTGAGGATGAAGGGGAGGCCCAGCGCCTCGATGATGGCTTTCTTTTCCAGGCGCAGCGCGCTTCCGGCGGCCACACCCCATTCCAGCCCGGTCAGGATCCTGGCCAGGAGCAGCACCCAAGCCGAGGCGATCATGGCCATGCCCGCGGCGACGAAAGCTTGCAGGGCGAAGACCATGGTCCGGTGACTGTCGATGAAGGTTGGCAGGACGAGCAGGAGCAGAGGCAGAACCACGCTCGCCTCTAAAGCCGGTATCGCCTGTCCGCGGATGCCCGTCTTGAGGGCGGAGACCCACACCGCGACGAGGTAGACTGTAGCGGCGGCCGTGAGAGGGGCCAGGGCTACAAGGCGTCGCCTGGCGGCAGCTAGGGCGCCCGAGCGTCGGAGGGTACCAACGGCCGCAATCAGGCCGAATCCGGCGGCCAGCCCGAAAAGGAAGAGCTTAAGCGCTCCCGAGCGGAGACTCGTTACGTAGAACAGGATGGAGCTCGGCATCAAGGCCAGGGCGGCTTTAGCCGCTCCCGTCATTCTGCCAGCGGGCGGGACGTCAACCATGGACTGAAGAGATAATCCTCCAAGCCGGGGATGTCAAGACGCCCCGGTATGGGCGCGCGTTGAGCAGCGTCTGGACAAAAGGCGGGCCGTTGGGGAAGAATAGATCCGGCATGAAACAATTCCGGAGCATAGAATGGGCCTTCCTGGCCGTCTTCCTGGCGGCCGCCGGCGTCCGGGCGATCGACCTCGATCGTCCGGCCGACGGGACCATTCGCGAAAGCTGGCGGGAGGCGGACTATGCCGCATTGGCCCGCAACTTCGACCGGGAGGGCATGGACATCCTCTCGCCGCGCATCGATTGGCGCGGCGACGGGCCCGGCCTGGCCGAGATGGAGCTGCCCCTCGTCCCTTGGCTGACGGCGGCGCTCTACCGCGTCTTCGGCGTCCACGAAGCTTTGGGCCGGCTCGTCTCCTATCTCTTTGCCCTCCTCGGCCTGCTCGTCTTCATCAAGCTGGCTCGAGACCTCCTGCCTCCCTCCGGCGCCCTCTTCGCGGCCGGCTTCTATGCCCTGGCCCCGCTCGTCATCCGGGTGTCCAACGCTCTGCAGCCGGAATCGATGATGCTGTTTTTCATCCTCGCAGCCGTCGCGAGCTTCCGACGCTGGCTCGTTTCGGGGTCGAAGGCTGGGTATGTCCTGGCGCTGGCGGCGACGGCGGGGGCCGTTCTGGCCAAGGCGCCCGCCGCCCACATCGGACTCCTCTTCGTCTTCATGATCATCCAGGCCCGCGGCTGGAAGGCGCTCTTCAAGCCCTCCGTCCTGGCTTTCGGCTTTCTGGCGCTCCTCCCGGCGGCGGTCTGGATGGTCCATGCGCATCGCTTCTGGACGCTTTACGGCCTTTCGCTGGGTGCCTCGAACGAGGCCCATTGGCTGGGCTGGGATCTTCTGACCCATCCCGGTCTGCTCTTGGCCGCTCTCGCGCGCTTGGTCCGCATGGAAGCCCTCTTGTCCGCCATGCTGCCCGGCCTCCTCCTTGCCCCGCCCATCCTCTGGTTCCGGCGCCGCGAGCCCGCGGCCCGGCTGTCTTTTTTCTGGCTGGCCGCGGTGGGCGCTTATTACCTGCTGGCCATCCGGACGACGGGGGACTTTTGGGCCTCGTATTACCATGTCGCTTCCGTGGCGCCGTTCGCCCTGGTCTTCGGCCTGGCCTACACTTGGCTTGAAACCCGCGTGCCCCGTCCGGCCCCCCTTCGGGCCGCGGCTGCCGCCTCTTTCGTCGTAGGAACCGCCATCGTCGTGGCGCGGGCCTTCTCCGGCTTGACCCTGCCGTCCGCGAAAATCGTGACGGCCGCCGTCGTCGCCGCCTCGGTCGCGGCCGGCTTGGGACTCTTCCTGTTCCGGCGCCGCGCGGAAGGGGAACGTCCCGCCCAGGCCTTTCGGGCCGTCGGCGGGATTCTGACCGCGGCCGCACTCCTGGCTCTTTTTCCGTTGGAAGGCGCGCAGGCGGCCAACGACCTTCATCCTTCCGCCTTGAAGGAGCTCTACGAATGCGCCGTCTCTTTCCGCCCGCTCATTCCGGAGGGGGAGCTCATATTGGTCTCCGGCGGACGCCGCCTGGACGAGACGGGCAAGCCCGTGGCCTACAACGCCTCGTATTTCTTCTATTGGCTCGACCGCAAGGGCTTCAGCCTGCCCGAAGAGGATCAAAACCTGGACAGCGTGGCGGCCTTCGCCGAGCGAGGGGCGTCCTTCTTCGTCCTCGAGGACGCGATTCTCAAGCCCCGGCCGGGATTCAAGGAGGAGCTGCTGACGACGTACGCGCTCGTCGCCGAGTGTCGCACCGCCTGCCTCTTCCGGCTCCGGCCGAGCTCCCTCTAATCTTCGTGCGCGGGCTTCCTTCCGAAGCCTTTCCAGGATGGCCCCCGCCGTGGCGCGCCCCAGCCGGATGGCGGCGTTCATGTTGCTTACCGTCCGCGTCAGAAGCGCCGTGTTGGCGACGAATATTCCGGGCGCGGGGCGGAGCGCTTCGGCGGGGAAGGGATCGATCGGTCCGGGCGTGTGGAGCGGCTGGGCCCAGGCCGAGCGTTCGATCCGGGCGGCGATGATGTCCTCGTCCCTGAGGTCCGGGAAGACCGCTTGGAGTCCGCCCAGGAAGGAGGCCAGGATCTCGGAATCGGCCGCGGCGGGCGCATCCGAGGCGACGGCGTACTTGGGGAGGTAAATGAGGCTCCGGCCGCCGAATTCGGAAACGGGCAGGACGTTGGTCGTCTCGATGATCCCGGTGAAGGGCAGGGATTCGTCGAGCAGGTTCAGGATGTAGTATCGGGAAAGCGGCCGCCGCACCAAGGCCAGCACGGCCGTCACCCCCAGGTATTCGACACCCGACCAGGCTTCCGCGGCGGCGCTTCTCGGCGGAAGGATCCGGGCCGCTTCAGAGCCAGGGACCGTCAGAAGGACCGCGTCATACGAAGCGGGACCAGCCTCGGTTTCCAACCGGACGCCGCCTTCCGGGAGCGGCTCGATCCGCAGAACGCGACAACCCGTTTTCATGTCGGCACCGAGCGACCGAAGGCTTGCCTCGGCGGCCGTTGCCAGGCCCCGGGTACCGCCCAACAAGCCGCCCCAGCTTTCCCGCGCCGAGGGACCCTTCCGGGCGGAGAGAAGCCGCCGGATGCTGGACCAGATGAAGACGGCCGAGGACCGGGGGGCGGCGCTTCCGAGCTTGCCGCGAAGAAGCGGCATCCAGATGCTGCGGGTGACGGCGGCGCCGAAGCGGCGCCGAAGCCAGCGCTCGGCCGAGACCGAGGCCGGACCCGACGGGTCGCGGGTTGCGGCCGCGATCAGGATCCCCAGCCCCAGGCGGAGCTTGCCCGGCAGAGACAGGAAGGGGAAGCGTAGAAAGTCTCCGCTCGTGGCCAACGGTGCGATCCGGCCGCGGGCATAGAACCCGCTTCCGGCCTCGGACCAGACGAGCTTCTCCTTCAGGCCCAGTCTCTCGATCCAGGCCCTGGTCTCGCCGTCGGACGAGAGCACGACGTGGTAGAAACGGTCGCAGGCCGAATCCCCGATCTCCGTCCCGCCGAGGAGGCCGCCGAGCCGGGGCGCGCTCTCGTAGAGCGTTACGCGAGCGCCCCCTCCGGAGCAGCGCCTCAGCCGCGGCCAGGCCGACGACACCGCCGCCTACGACGGCGATGGAGATATCCGGACGCCGGGAGCGCGGATCGGGCACGCCGTCACTCCTTCCGCAGGGGGTCGGCCAGCAGAGGGCTCCGTGCCTCCCGCTCGGAGGTGTTCCTCAGCATGAGCGTACCGAGGGTGAACAGCTCGCAAAAATAGCGCTTCTTCTGCAAGGCCAGCAGCCCCAGGCTGAGCAGCTGTACGGCCACCAGGAGCGATATGCCGCCGACGATAAAGGCGTGCGGAGCGATCTTGAAGGCCGCCCCCACGGCTTCCGAAAGCCGGTAGTCGAAGGATAGCGAAGGGGCAATCGCCTGGTAGGCACGCACGGTGTGGATGAGCGTCCAGAGCAGGGGATAGAGGGACTAGGACCAGCAGCATGAGCCCGGGCCAGATGAAGAACATGAAAGGGCGGAAGAGAAAGCCGGAGACGAGGCTTTGGACCACTGTTCGCAGGGTTTCCATCCCGCCCTTGCCCCGCTTCCGTCCGGCCGGGGCCCGCGGGCCCCAGTCCAGCACGGCCGGAATCTCGACGATCCGGGCCCGCAGGATCTTGGCCTTGTTGATGATCTCGGCATTGATGTCGACGTCCATGGCCCACAGGCTCAAGCCCCGGATGAAGCTGCCGTCGTAGGCCCGGACCATGCCGGTGATATTGGTCAGCTTGTCGGAGAAGCGGTCGCGCGTCGCCATCCGGCAGAGGAAGCGGTTGGCCCAGCGGCTGAGCCAGCGCCTCCCGCGGGGCACGTTGCGCACGGCCCCGCCCTTGCGGTAGGGGGAGGCGATGACGATCTTGGCCCTGGTCTCCCTCATCCGGCGCAGCAGGGCCTCGATGATCTCGGGCGAATAGCTCAGGTCCGCGTCCATGACCACGACGATGTCGCCGCGCGACTCGTGGAAGGCGCCGCGAAGCGCCTGCCCCAGCCGAAGGTTGAAGGAGTGGCGGCTCACCCTGACTTCCGGATGGCCCGCGGCGAAGGCTTCGGCCAGCTCCCCGGTCCGGTCGGTGCTGCCGTCGTCGACGACCAGGATCTCGGCCCGGTATGCGGACTTCAGCCCGTCCAGGGCCGCCCAGACGCGGGCCAGGCTGGATGGCGATGCCCGCCTCTTCATTGTAGGCGGGCAGGACGACCGTGACCAGGGGCCTTGTCGGCTCGATCGGGTTGACTGCACTTCCGCTCATGTCGGACCTCACCTTGGCTCGGGCTATGCCTTCCAAGCCGGTCTCAGGCGCAGGGGGCGGGCAGACTCGGTCAAGCCGCGAACATATTCCCCCAGCGGGACGATCTCGAAGCGCTCGGCCAGACGGTCCAGGACCCTGGCCGCGCGCCGGATCTTCGCTGCTCCTATCTAATATCCATTCCGGGGAAGAAGGCAAGGCCGGGCGCGTCCTCGGAACCCAGGAAGTCGAGAGGATGAAGCAGAAAGCTCGGGCCGAAGCCCGCCGCCCGGCAGGCCGCGAGCGCCAGGTCGAGATAGCGCTCCATCAAGCTTTCGGAGAAGCGCGAGAGATACAGCAGGTAGCTCAGATGGAAGGGCGTCTTGAGACCGGGGATCGTAGTCACGGGGACTTCGATCAGGCGGCGGCCCGAGGGCAGGACCCAGAGGTAGGGGCCGGCCGGCCGGAGCCCATCCGCAAGGCCGCCGAAGAGCCGTGCGCGCTCGGCCTTCTCGCCGGCGGCAAAGCGGGAGCGGGCGAAGTAGTAGGCGCGGCCCAGGGGACCGAGATATGTGGGCAGGGTCGAGGCATCGTAGCGGTAGCCGCGGTCGGCCAGGATTTCAAGAAGATCCGGGCTCCAGCTGAAGCCCGGCCCCCGGAAGCCGTCCGGACGGACGCCTGTCGCGGCCGTAACAACCTCCTCGGCCATCCGTACCTCAGCCTCGATGCGGTCGCGGCTGTAGGTGTGAAGCCAAGGCTCGTGCTCGAAGGAGTGATTGCCCGCTTCGTGTCCGGCGTGGGCCAACTCGGCCAGGGCTGCCGTGTTTTCCGTTCGGGCGGCGTCCCGTCCGACCACGAAGAAGGTCAGGCGAAGGCTCTTGCGGGCCAGAAGATCGAGGACTTCGGGCAGCAGCCTCGGCAGGTAGGTGGGGTATTCGCCCCAGCCCGGATCGCCGTGCGTCTTGAGGTAGGACCAGAGGTTGTCCAGATCGAAGGAGAGCGCGGCCCGGAGCTTGCTCACGGACGCCTCGCCCGGGCGCGCCGGGCCGCCTGGGGGAGGCGGGGACTGAAGCCGGAGAACTCGACGGCGGCGGGAACGGGACCCGGCTCGTCCAGCCGGCAGCCCGTGGCGCAGGTCGAAGACAGGCTCCGGACGGCGCTGAAGTCGAGCCTCTTTCCGGAAGGGTCAGGGTGGCGCGCGTTCAGGAAGTCGACAAGTCCGGCCACTTCGTTGGCCAGCCCGCGCTCCACGGCCCTGAACCCGGCCTCGACGGCCGCCGTGAGACCGGCCGGCGGAGGCTGGCGGCCTTTGCCCACGCCCTCATAGACGAGCGGGCGGACGGCAAACTCTTCTCGCCGGAACAGGTGGGCCGCGTCGAAAAGGGCCCGGGCCGCCGGCGCCACGGTCTCGCCGAACCGTTCGGTCCTGTAACGGGTATGTGCGGTGCCGACGACGATGATCTCGGCCCGGGCCAGGGCCGCGTCCAGATCGTCCGTGAAAATATCGGCCAGGCCGGCTTCGGCCAGCCTGGGATCCTGGGCCCGAACATAAGGATCGTGGAGGGTCAGGGAAGCGCAGCGGGTTCTCAGGATCCGGGCCAAGGCCAGAGCGGGGGAGTTCCGGGTATCCGCAGCGTCGGGCCGGTAGGCCGCGCCAAGCAGGGCCACGTGGCTGCGGTGCAGGGGGCCGAAAGCCTGCTCGATGCGGGCCGCGGCGGCGGCGGGTGATTCGTCGTTGATCCGGCGCGCTTCGAGGATCAGGCTGTCGGCCATATCCTCGCCGGCTTCGATCATCCGCCAGAGCAGCAGAATGCCGTCTTTGGGCAGACAGTGGCCGCCGACTCCGGCGGTCGGGACGAGAAGCCCACCCGTGGGCACCGAGGTCGGGTCGCCCGAGGCCTCGTCGGACTGCTCCAGCCGTTTGTTGACTTCGGAGCGCAGGGCGTGGAAGTCGATGTCGGCCGCGTCGCAGACGCGGGCGACTTCGGCGGCGTAGGCGATGCGGACGTCGCGCTGGGCGTTCTCGAGCGTCTTGACCGTCTCGGCCTCCAGCGGGCTTGCCGGGTGGAGGCGCTCCGCCGGCACGATCAGGCCGTAAAGGTCGAGGATGCGGCGGGTCGTCGCGGGGCGAAGCCCCGCCACCAGCTTGTCTCCGCCGCGGATGCGCTCGAGCAGACGGCCGGGCATGACCCGGTTCGGCGAGTGGCCCAGGTCGAAGCGCAAGCCGTCGGTCAGGCCCCGGGCCGCCAGCCGGTCGCGGATGGCCGTGGTCGTCGTGGTCGGGGCCAGGGTGGATTCGATGACCAGGAGCGGCGGACGCCGGCTGCGCCTTGCGGCCAACGCGGCGGCCAGGGAATCGAGGGCGCCGAAAAGCGGCCCGTAATCAGGCCTGAAGCCCGCCTTGTCCGTCTGGACGCAGACCAGGACGGCGTCGGCTTCGGCGGCCGCGGCCATATCGGCCGAGGCACGAAGGCGGCCCGAGGCGACCGTGCGGGCGATCATCTCCTGCAGGCCGGGCTCGACGCCGCCGAGCGGGTTGTGCCCGGCGTTAAGCGCGTCGATCTTCCAGGCGGATGAGGGGGAGGGCCTCTGGACGAGGACCACCCGGGGCCCGTTCGGTGCGTCGGCCAGCAGGGCGGCCATGGGCACGCCGACGACCCCGGCGCCGACGACGGCGACATCATGCTCGGCTTCGGACATCAGCGAACCCCCTTTCCGGTCGGGCCATCGATGAAGGTCCGGAACCAGAGCTCAATGTTCAGCAGGCCCCACAGGCGGCGCCCGAAGGCGTCCTCGTTCTCGATGAGGCTCTCCACCCGCGCGTTGTCGAAGAGGCCGCGCCCGCGGCAGGCGGACGATGTCAGAACGTCGCGGAAAAAATCGCGCAGGCCGCGGCGGGCCCAGAGGTGGAGGGGGACGGGGAAGCCCATCTTGTCCTGTCGGGCCAGGATGGCGGGCGGGACGATCCCGGCGGCGGCCCGCTTCAGGATGTACTTCATTTCGGCGCCGCGGAATTTCATCCGAGGCGGCAGCGAGGCGACCAGGTCGACCAGACGGTGGTCGAGCAGAGGCACCCGCGACTCGACGCCGTGGGCGGCGCTGACGCGATCCTCGACATGGAGGAGGGCGGGCAGCCCGGCGGCCATGTCGAAGTGGACCATCTTGTTGTAGTAGGACAACGTCCGGGGATGATGGAAGAGGCCTTGGAACCGCTCGAAGACCGGCTCCGGGTCGAGCAGCGGCCGAATGTCGGGGGAGAAAAGGCTCAGATCCCCCTGGCTGCGGTCGACCAGCCGGAAGTACCGCCGGTCCATGTCGTCGAAGACTCCGTCGCTCCAGAAGTGGCGGAGCATGGGACCGTAAGCCCGCAGGAAGGGCAGGTTGGGCAGGATCGACCGCAGCGAGACGATGTGCTCGCCCTCGTCGTTGGTCTCGAAGACGGCCCCCTTGATGGACTGCTCCAGGTAGGCGATGACATAGCGGGCATAGCCGCCGAAGATCTCGTCGCCGCCCTGACCCCCGAGCAGGACCTTGACCGAACGGGAAGCCTCCCGGGCCACCATGTATTGGGGGAAGACGCCGGGCCCCGCGGCGGGCTCGTCCATGTGGTAGACGATCTTGGGCATGGTCTCGATAAAGTCGGCCGCCGTGGGCCGGATGATCCGGATCTCGGACCCCGCGGCCTCGGCCGCCTGGCGGGCGAAGCCGGACTCGTCGAAGGCCGGGCCCTCGGCGAAGGCCCCCGTGAAGGCCTGGACCGGCCGGCCGCCGAGGCGCGAGGCCAGGATCGTGACCAGGCTGGAGTCCAGCCCGCCCGAGAGGGTCGCGCCCACGGACACATCGCTGCGCAGCTGGAGGCGGACCGCGTCGTCGAGCAGGCTTCGCAGCTCCTCGATGCAGCGATCCTCGGAGCAGGCGGCGCGGACGCTGAAGTCGGGCTCCCAGTACTTGACGCGCGCTCTCCCGGCCGGTTTCGAGGTCGATCGTCAGGGCCTGGCCCGGCCGGACCTTACGCACGCCGCGGAAGAAGGTCTCGCCGTTGAGGACATACTGGAAGAAGGCGTAATCGCGCAGAGCGGCCATGTCCGGCTCGGCCCGGAAGGCGGGATGGCGGAGAAAAGCCTTGATCTCGGAGGCCAGCGCGGTTCGCCGGCCGTCGGCCCAGACGTAGAGCGGCTTGATGCCGAACGGGTCGCGGGCGGCGAAGACACGGTGGTTCCGCCGGTCGAGGACGGCGAAGGCGAACATGCCGTTGAAGCGGCGGACGCAGTCGGCGCCCCAGGCCAGGTAGGAGCGGGCCAAGACCTCGGTGTCCGAGGCTGAGCGGAAGACGTGGCCGAGCCCTTCCAGCTCGGACCGCAGCTCGCGGTAGTTGTAGATCTCGCCGTTGTGGACGACGACGAGCCCGTCGACGATCATGGGCTGTGCCCCGCCGGCGGGATCGATCACCGCAAGCCGCTTGTGCGCCAGCCCGTTCGGGCCGTCGACGAAGAGGCCGGACCCATCCGGACCGCGGTGGGCGAGGGCTTCGGCCATGGCCGATAGACATTCGGCGTCGACCGGCTCGCTATCGCGGTTGAATAAGGCGACCCATCCACACATGGCTTGTCGGCCGGCCGAAACCCTCTCGGGAACCCGGCCCGGCGCTTTCCTCCCTGGTCGATCCGGCCGGCGCATCGCGCCTGCCGCACCCATTGTCTCCGATCCGGTAGGGCTTCCGCAATCGTCCCCGCCGGTGGAAGAGGGGGTGATTGCGGGCCGCCGCGGATCCCCCCAAGGGGTGAGGGGGCCGGGTGCCCGTTCGGACGAGTCGAAACGGTTTTTCGGTGGTATAATGCGGATATGCAGAGCCGCCGTTGGCTGAGCGCGGGATTCTTGGCGGCCGGACTCCTGGGGGGATTCGGCACAGCCGGGGCGCAGGAAGACAAGACGCTTCTCTCGCTGACGGTCGGAATTCAATCTGTCTTCGCCTATGGGGCAGACGAGGATTACGTCCCCGGCATCAACGACTTTCCGGTGACGCCGGCCCATCGGCCTATCCTGGCCGGCCTCTCTTTCGGCCGCCTTTCGGGCCGGTGGCTATTCGAGCTCGAGGCGCGCTGGACCGCATCCTCGCGCGTCGTCCTGGAGGATCCTTCCGACGGGGACACGGTCGAGATTCCGACTTCGCCGCGGGCGTCCGCATGCCTGGCCGTGTTCTTCCTGCCCCTGAAGGGGCGGATCCGTCCCTATCTCGGCGGTTCTGCGGGAGTGGATGCCATATTGGCCGGAGAGACTGCAGCCACATCGCGGGCGGGATACGACATCCGCATTCCCGGGCCCGCTTTCAAAGACCGCTTCGACCCCATCGTCCAGGCCGGCGGCGGGCTCTTGATCGCCTTGGGAGGCCGGATCGACGTTCGTCTGGACGGCCGCTACGTCTGGGTGCTGGACAGGCCGCTGCCCGTCCGCGGCCTGCAGGCGACATTGGCCTTGACTCTGGCTCTTTAG
>CAWDOL010000011.1:0-24469 GCA_963803915.1 Candidatus Aminicenantota bacterium
GGTGATCAGGCGATATTGGCGCTCGCTCTGGCGGAGGGCTTCCTCGGCGTGCTTGCGTTGGGCCGTCTCTTGTTCCAGCCGGGCCATCTTTTCCTCGAGCTTATGGACCAGACGCTCGTTGTAGAGCTTGAGGACCTCGGTCTTGTCGGGCTCGGTTTCGGGCCTCGGCGCCTCCCCCCGGCCGGCCGATTCGAGAAGCGTCTTGACGTGGCTCATCAGGATGCGCGGGTCCAGGGGCTTGCGGTAGAAGCGGTCGGCCCCCAGCTTCATGGCGAACTCCTCGTCCTTCTGGTCGATATAGGTCGCGGTATAGAAGATGAACGGGAGGCGCCGCCAGCGCTCGTCCGCCCGGATCGTCCGACAGAGCTGGTAGCCGTCCATGACCGGCATCAGGATGTCCGAGATCACCAGGTCCCAGCTTCCTGTCTCCAGCAGCTCCAGGGCCGCTTTCCCGTGGGCTGCTTCGGCCACGTGGTGGCCCGCCCCCGAGAAGAGGTATTTCAGGAAATAGCGGTTTTCCTCCACGTCGTCGACGACGAGTACGTTCATTGAGGCTCTCCCTCGGCTTGGATGTACTGCTCCAGGATCTTGATGAAGCTGGGCGGGTTGATCGGCTTTTCGACGTAGGCCGTGCAGCCGGCGGCCAGGGCCTTCTCCTTGTCGCCGACCATGGCGTAGGACGTCACGGCGATGATCGGGATGTCTTTGAGCGAGGCTTCCTGGCGGATGCGCCGGGTGGCGGCGTAGCCGTCGAGGACGGGCAGCTGGATGTCCATCAGGATCAGGTCGGGACGCCGCTCCTTGGCCATGTCCACGCCGGCCGCGCCGTCCCGGGCTTCCAGGACGCGATGCCCCAGCTTGCCCACGATGAACCGCATCATGTACAGGTTGTTCTCGTTGTCCTCAACGATGAGAACGGTCTTCATCCCGCCCCTCCTTCCACTGGTAAGGCAAAACAAACGTGAAGGCGCTGCCGTGGCCGTACGTGCTCTCGGCGGAGATGGTCCCGCCGAGCATGGTCAGGATCTTCTTGCTCAGATAGAGCCCCAGGCCCGTTCCCTCGAACCGCTTGGTCGAGGACATGTCGATCTGCCCGAACGGGTTGAAGAGCTTGTCCAGATCTTCCGCGCGGATGCCGATGCCCTGGTCGGCGATCCGGACCGAGAGCCGGTCCGGGAAGGCTTCGACATCGAGACGGATCGTGCCTTTGTCGCTGAACTTGACGGCGTTGCCGAGCAGGTTCATCACCACCTGCTTGACCCGGCGGCGGTCGCTTTCGAGGCGCAGATCCTCCGGCACCTTCGCGACCAAGGCCAGCCCCTTGGCCTGGGCCAGCGGGGTGACCGAGGTTGACCGCTTCCTCGGCCAGCTCGGCCACGGAGAACGGCTCGATGTCCAGGTCGACCCGGCCGGACTCGATCTTGGAGATGTCCAGGATCTCGTTGATCAGGTCGAGCAGGTGATGGGCGCTATTCTCGACCATGGCCAGCTGCCGGCTTTGTTCTTCGCTCAGCGGGCCGGACAGCCCCATCAGCAGAAGGCCGGTGAACCCCAGGATGGAGTTGAGCGGGGTGCGCAGCTCGTGACTCATCGAGGCCAGGAACAGGCTCTTGAGATGGTCCAGCTCGATCAGGCGCTCGTTGGCCGCGGCCAGCTCGCGCGTCCTCTCCTGGACGCGCAGCTCGAGGCTTTCGTTGAGGGCCCGGATCTCGGCCTCGATCTTCTTCCGCTCGTTGATGTTCCGGATGACGACCAGGTCGGCCGTGCGGCCGCGGAAGGGGATGACGGCGGCGTTGACCTCGGCCTGGATGCGCCGGCCGGACTTGGTCAGGAAGACGGTCTCGTACATCGACGTCGAGACGACGCCCCGCAGCCGGCTTTCGTAGTAATAGGCCAGCTTCTCCCTCTCCTCCTCGGCCACGTGCTGCAGGAAGGGCGTGCCGAGCAGCTCCTCCAGCGTGCTTTCCGGACATATCCACCAGGCTCGGGTTGGCGTAGACGAAGCGCGAGTCCTGGAGGATGACGATCCCGTCCTTGGCGTTCTCGACCAGGGTGCGGTACTTGGACTCGCTTTCGCGCAGCGCTGCTTCCGCCGCGTCACGGTCCTTTTCCCGGTTGGAGATCATGGTCAGCATGGCGTTGAAGCCGCGGTAGAGCACGCCGATCTCGTCGCGGCGGGGGTCCGGCAGGCGGATGGAAAGATCGTTCGTGCGGGAGACGTGCCCGAGGACCTCGACCAGGCGCAGGATGGGTGTCGAAAGGGATCGCTGGGCCAAGAGCGCCAGGAGCAGGGCTACGCCCAGTCCGATGACCAGGGCCAGCAGGGATGTGGCATGGGTGCTGAGCAAGCCGGCCCGGTACCGACCCAGATCGTAGCGCAGGACGATGGTCCCGGCCCTTTCGCCGTCCTGTACGATGAGGCGCGACAGGGTCAGAGTCCGGCCTCGCCGGATCTCGTTCTCTCCCTTTCCTGACGGAGGGCTTTCCCCGGGGACGGACTTGCCGTATTCCGCGAAGACGCCGCCCTCGCCGTCCAGAATCCAGGCCCGAACCACATCCGGTTCCGCGGCCAGGGATTTCAGGGTTCGGGCGGCTTCGGCGGGATCGCGGAAGAACAAGGCCGATTGGCAGCTGTGGCCGAGCATGTCGGCCATGGAGACCAGCTTGGTGCGGATGGCGGCCCGCGAGGCCCGGGCGGTGTTCAGGATGTTGAAGACCGTGGACAGGGCCAGCACGGTGAAGGCGACCAGAAGCTGGCAGGAGGATGAGCTTCTTCTTGATCGATAGATCTTCGAACCTCATGGCCCTTGCCTCCCTCTCTGCCCGTCGACGAGGATGGCCAGCTTCAAGAGCTGCGAACCGACCTTCAAGCGGGTTTTGTCCAAGGCCTTTTCGCTGATCTCGAACTTGACCGTGCCCTCTTTCAGGACGAAGTTGACGGCCACGCCGTCGGCCCAGGCCAAGCCCGCGGCCTCGCCGACCGTCAGGATATCCGCTCCTCCCGCGGCTTTCAAAATTTGATCGAGCCTGGAGGCCTCGGATTTGGCGATGAAGAGGATGCGGGGCCGGCCGATCTGGGCGGGATCCAGGCACGTCCGGACCAGGATCGGAAGAGCGCCGACGCTTTTTTCTTGGCGATCTCCCGCAGCGGGGCCACGATGTCGCTCTCTCCGAAAACGGCGATGGCGAAGCCCTCGGCTCCGGGCTCCTTCGGCCACTCCACGTAACGGGTGAAATTGATAGAGAAAGACCGCCTTGATGTCGTATTCCCCGGGCGCCGGGCTCTGGGCGAATGCGGCGGCGGCCGGAATCACCAGGAGCGCAACCAGCGCCGCCGCGGCGGCGATCCGCGAAGGGCGGGACCGCCCGGCCGGGACCGGGCGGATCCCTTCAGCTCCGGCAGGCGCTATCCACATCAAAAGGCATACCCCATGGACAGCCGCAGCGAGCGCTGGGGCTGGCGATACCGGCTGGGCGGAAGGTTGGAGGGATGGTAATAGACGGCGTCCAGAAGGTTGTTGACCACGAGCTGGAGGTCGAATCCCCCGGGCAGGGTGAGTGTCGCGGCGGTATGGAGGATGAAAGCGGCGTCGATCCGGTCGTTGCCCGTGGCGGGGATGACCTTGGAGTTTCGGCGCGCCCCCAGGTATTGGCCCCGCAGGCTGATCCGCAGGCGCGGCGAGAAGGCGTAGAGGATCCCGGCGTTGGCGCCGTGCGGGGCGATCTCCGGGGCCTGCTCGTCGAGCGCGCTCATCGAACGGGTGTAGGTGTAGTTGAGGTAGGCCTTCAGCCGGCCCCGTCGGTACACCAGCCCGGTCTCGCAGCCGTCCGTGGTCAGCGCCCCGGCGTTGATCCAGCGGAAGTCGTCGCCCTGAGTCTCCCGGGTCAGGAGATTGGACAGCCGGTTGTGGTAGGCGGTGAGCTCGAATCGGAGGTTGGACGAGAAGGACCAGCCGCCGGCGGCCTCCAAGGAGTAGATGGTCTCCGGCTTCAAGTCCGGGTTGCCGATTCCGTTGCTGTAGTCCCAGGGCTTGGGCGCCCGGAAGGCTTGCATATAGAGGATCTTGGCGGTCAGCTTGCCTTTGTTGTAACCAGCCCGAGGCGCGGGGTGGTTACGGCGCCGTAGTAGCTGCTTTCGTCGTGCCGCAGCCCCAGGAACAGGTCGGTCGACTTCGAGAGGGAGGTCTGGGACTGGGCGAAAAGGCTGATGAGGCTGTTGTCCTGCATCGCCGGAGCGGGAGGCTCGGCCGGGCGCGCGGTGGACGACTCGCTCTGGGTGATGGAAATCGTCTCCGCCAGGCTCTCCCGCTCGAGGACGACGCCGAAGGACAGCCGCCAGCGCGCGTTGGGCGTCCAGCCGACCTGGGTCTCGTTGCCCAGCGAGATGGTTGGGGCGATAATAGCGGATACTGCCGGCCGGCGGAATCCGCCGTCGGGAGCTCGATGATGGGCAGCGTGTCGTCGGGGACCGTGGCGTTCCGGTAATACGCCGTGGAGCGGACCGACCAAGCCTTGGCCCAGTCGTGGGCGTAGGTCGGCCCAGAGGTTCAGGAAACGGATGTGCCAGTTCACGCCGTGATCGGAGACAGGTATCGCCCCGGCGGCCGGAACTCCCACCTGGGTGGTCGCGTAGGAGGCGTTTTTGTCCTGCAAGAGAAATCCCGCGCTGAAGTCCTTGAAGCGGGCCTTGGCTTCGAGAGAGGCATCGTTCTCGAAGCTCTCCAGGTCCTCGGTCCAGTTGTCGTCCCCGGCGGCCCCCCTGAGGTCCGCCTTGTCGCTCCGCTTGAGCATGCCCGCGAGGCTGAACCCGAAGCCCGAGGCCTGGTCGTGGGCCGCGTAGCGGACATCGGCCTGATAGGTCCCGAAGCTCCCGGCCGACACGGCGGCCCGGCCGCCTGGCGTCGTTTTAGGGTCCAGGGTGATGATGTTGATGATGCCGGAGACGGCGTTGGTGCCGTAGAGGGCGGAGGCGGGCCCGTAGACGACTTCGATCCGGTCCACGTTGGCCAGGTTGTACTGCCCGCCGCCGTAGAATCCCCCGGAGTTCAGCTCGTTCATCTGGACGCCGTCCACCAGGAGCAGAATTTTGTTGTTCTGGCTGGGCACCCCCCGGATGAAGGCGTAGCTGTTGAAGCCCAGGATGTTGCGGAACTGGAATCCGGGCAGGTCGGCCAGCGCGTCTTCCAGGGTGAAGTAGCCGTTGTCCCGGATGTCGTCCGCGGTGATCACCCGGACGGTGGCGGGGACCCGGTTGATCGTCTCCAGGCCCTTCAAGGCCGAGACGATCTTCAGGTTGAGCAGGTCGTTCATGTCGAGCAGACAGCAGCTCGTCCAGGGTCTTTTCCTTGGCTTGGGGGAGGAGGGGGGGCGTGATTGCGATGAACGCGACGAACGCGAAAGGCAGACCATAAGACGCTTCATCATCTGGGCCTGGCTCCTTGTTAACGAGGAAGGCCGGGTTGTTCTTTCGACTGCGCGTATTCTATCATAAGTGCTCCATTCCTTCGGCCCGTCAAAGCGCCGGGCGCGCGTTGACTTCGTTCCCCCATTTGTTTTAATATCGCGGGCTCCGCGTCCGGGAATATAAGCCAAGATACCCCTCGTTCCTCCGGACTCGGACCCTCTCCGGCGGGATCTCCGTCGTGCGGCGGCGAAGGCATCATAAGGAATCATCATGACCAAGAAGGGCTGGCTCGTCACCGCGGCCGGACTCGGCCTCAACCTGGCTTTGGGCATTCTCTACGCCTGGAGCATGTTCAGCAAGCAGTTGACCGAGGCCGTGGCCAAGGGCGGCTTCGGCTGGACCCGGACCATGGCCACCCTGCCCTACACCATCGCCATCGCCTGCTTCGCCCTGGTCATGGTCCCGGCCGGCCGCTTGCAGGACAAGCTCGGACCGCGGCTGATTGCCACGGCCGGCGCCGTGCTCTGCGGCCTCGGGCTCGTGGTCGCTTCGTTCGGCCGCGCGGACCTGGCCTGGCCGGTTTTCGTCGGGTTCGGCATCCTGGCCGGCACGGGCATCGGTCTGGGCTATGCCGCGGCCACCCCGGCCGCGGTCAAGTGGTTCGGCCCCGAGAAGAAGGGCTTGATCACCGGGATCGTCGTGGCCGGATTCGGCCTGGCCCCGGTCTATATCGCGCCCCTGTCCAAGGCCCTGCTCTCCTCGCGGGGCGTCGGCGGCGCCTTCCGCGTCCTGGGCTTCGTCTTCCTGGTCGTGGCCGGGCTGTCGGCCCAGTTCCTGAACAACCCCAAGCCCGGATACGTCCCGGCGCCCGCCCGGCCGAAGAAGAACCAGAAGACCAAGACGCCTCCCTTGGCCGACGCGACCTGGAAGCAGATGATCCGGACGCCCCGCTTCTGGTCCCTCTACCTCCAGTTCGCCTGCGGCGCCACGGCCGGCCTCATGGTCATCGGCCATATCGCCAAGATCGTCGCCTCGCAGTCGGGCGGCGCCATCCAGGCGGGCTTCCTCTTCGTCGCCCTGATGGCCGTCTTCAACGCCACGGGCCGGGTGGCGGCCGGTGTCGTCTCCGACATCATCGGCCGGGTCGGGGCCATGATCATCGTCTTCATGGTCCAGGCCTCGGTCATGTTCTTCTTCGACCAGTTCACGACCACGGCCGGCTTCCTCTTCGGCGCGGCGCTGGTCGGATTCAACTACGGCGCCTGCCTGTCGCTCTTCCCGGCCACGGCGGCCGACTATTGGGGCACCAAGAACCTCGGACTCAACTACGGCATCCTCTTCACGGCCTGGGGTGTCGGCGGCGTCTTCGGCCCCAACCTGGCCGGGATGATCGCCGACGCCACAGGCAGCTATGCCCGGGCTTACCAGGTCGCGGGCGGACTGCTGCTCTTCGCCTCCCTGCTCGCGGTGTGGACCCATATGCGGCTGTCCTTCACGCTGGCCGACAAGCAGCTCGTCATCACCGTCGGCAAGCGCGGCCGTTCCCGAGAGCAGGGCCCCGAGGGGGATTGACCTCTCTCCGGCCCTTCCGGCTTGACAGCCGGTGCGGCGGCGCATTATCGTCCCGGGCGATCGAAGACGATCGTCAGGAGGGTCTCATGCGAAAAGCCGTCGCGGGTCTGGCGGTCTTGGCCGTGGTCTCGATGGCCGCCTTCGGCTCGGAAATTCACGTCGCCGTCGGCGGCAAGGACGCCAATCCCGGAACCGCGGCCGCCCCCTTTCGCACCATCCAGCGGGCCGCCGAGGCGGCACAGCCCGGCGATGTCGTCACCGTGCACGCGGGCGTCTATCGCGAGCGCGTCAATCCGCCGCGCGGCGGAACGTCGGAGGGGCAGAGAATCGTCTTCCGCGCCGCGCCCGGCGAACGGGTCGAGATCAAGGGCTCGGAACCCGTCACCGGTTGGCGCAGGGCTCAGAACGACACCTGGCAGGCGCAAGTCCCCGCTTCCGTCTTCGGCGGATTCAATCCCTTCGCCGACCTGATCCGCGGCGATTGGTTCGAGCCCAAGGGCCGATCCCACCACACCGGCGCCGTCTACCTCGACGGCGAATGGCTGACCGAGTCCGCGACTCTGGAGGAGGCGCTGAAGCCCGCCGGCGCGAGCCCCCTGTGGTTCGCTCGGGTCGAGGCCGAGGCCACGACGATCTGGGCCCAATTCCCGGGAGTCGATCCCAACGCCCGGCTGGTCGAGATCAATGTCCGCCGGACCGTCTTCTATCCCGAAAGAACGGGCATCAACTACCTGACCCTCCGCGGCTTCATCCTGCGGCAGGCGGCCACGCCATGGGCGCCGCCGACGGCCGAGCAGGTCGGCCTGATCGGCACCAACTGGAGCAAGGGCTGGATCATCGAGGACAACGTCGTCAGCCACTCCGTGTGCTCGGGCATCGCGCTCGGCAAGCATGGGGACGAGTTCGACAACACCTCACGCGACACGGCCGAGGGGTACGTCAAGACCATCGAGCGCGCCCTCAAGCGAGGTTGGCATAAGGACAACGTCGGGAGCCACGTCGTCCGGAACAACGTCATCAGCCACTGCGAGCAGACCGGCATCGTCGGCAGCCTGGGGGCGGCCTTCAGCGTGATCACCGGCAACGTCGTTCACGAAATCCACGTCCGTGCGCTTTTCACCGGGGCCGAGATGGCGGGCATCAAGCTCCACGCCGCCATCGACGTCGAGATCAGCCGCAACCACATCTACCGGACGGTCCGGGGGCTGTGGCTCGATTGGATGGCCCAGGGGACCCGCGTCTCCGGCAACCTCTTTCACGACAACAGGGCCGAGGACCTCTTCGTCGAGGTGAACCACGGGCCGTTCCTGGTCGACAACAACATCTTCCTCTCGAACCGGGCCTTGCTCGACGTCTCGCAGGGCGGGGCCTACGTCCACAACCTCATGGCCGGATCTCTCCTCATCGGCCGCTACGATGCCCGCCAGACCCCGTTCCACAAGCCGCATTCCACCGAGCTGGCCGGCATGCACGACAATCCCAACGGCGACGACCGCTACTCCAACAACCTCTTCGTCCGGCTCGGGGACTTGACGCTCTACGACGCCGCCCCGCTGCCCGTGACCCTGGACGGCAATGTGTACCTCGCGGGGGCCAAGCCGCCGGCGCGGGAAAAGGATCCGCTCGTCCGGCCGGATTTCGATCCCGGCCTGAAGCTCCTGGAGTCGCCGGACGGATTTACCCTGGAGCTTCTCTTCGACCCGGCCTGGCTCCTCCGGGCCCGAAAGCTTGTGACCACGGCGCTGCTGGGGCGGGCGTCCATCCCCGATCTGCCCTATGAGCAGGCCGACGGGAGGCCGGTCCGCATCGCCGCCGATTACTTCGGCCGGGCCAGAAGCGAATCGAATCCCTCGCCCGGCCCGTTCGAGAACCCGGGTTCGGGCCGGATCAGGCTCAAGGTCTGGCCGCCGGGGCCGGGGAAAACGCCCTGAAGCTCGCGCCGCCCGGGGCGACTCGGCGGGCCCGTTCGTGCTATCATCCATGACAAAGGAACCCCTCATGGACAACGACAGCCTGAACGAATCGCTGATCAAGCTGCGCGATGAGCTGCGCAACGCCCCGGTGGTCGACGATGCCGCGCGGGACGCGCTGCAACGGCTGGACGGCGACATCCATCGCATCCTGCAAAGCGACGGCAGCTGCCCGCCCGCCCATCACGCCAGCCTGCGGGAGAGCTTGCAGGATTCCGTCCAGCATTTCGAGGCTACTCACCCCGCGATCACGGCCCTGATGAACGGCCTGATCAAGGCCTTGAGCGACATGGGCATCTGAGCCGCGGCTCAGCCGCGCGCGGAATCCCGGTCCGCCTTGCGAGACCGGAAAACGATCAGGCTCCCGGCTTGTCGTCCCGCCGGTTGAGCCGATTGGCCAATTGTACCCTGTTGCGGGCCCCGGTTTTGGCGTAGATGCTGGTCATGTGGTTCTTAACGGTCTTGGGCGATATGAACAGCTTCTGCCCGATCTCCTGGTTGCCCAGGCCATGCGCCACCAGGCGGACGATCTCCTCCTCGCGGGCCGAGAGGCCGGCGTCCGCCAACCCCGCCGCCGAGATGCGCGCTTCCGGTATCGCCGGGACCGGACACGCCGGCAAGACCCGGCGTAGATACGCCAAAGCCGGAAAATTGACCAGGAACATCAGTCCGGCCGGGATGGCATTGGCCAGAGCGGGGTGGGAGGAGACGACCGTCCTCGGCAACACCAGGGCCAGGCCCAAAACCGCGAGCGATAGGGCGTAAACGCGCCCCAGCCCGCGAGCCAGGCGTTGCCTTGTCGGGTCATCCCCGGCCGGGACGCCGTAGTGGAGTGATAGAACGGCGGCGGCGGGCAGCAGCAGGGCGAGGCCATCGAGGAGCAGGACTCCGAGTACGGATACGGGCGAGCTTCCGCGGATAAAGTACGACAGGAACAAGAAGACGAAGAGGGCCAGGTAGAGGATTTCCGCGGCCCAAAACGCCGCCCGCAGCCGCGGCGCGAAGCGGCGGCCCAGGAGCCGTTCGATCCAGGCGAAGAAAAGGCCGAAAACCCCGGCCAGCAGGGGGATCGTGATCAGGTCGATCAGGATGTAAACTCGGGCCGGAGATGCGGGCGGGGTGGTCAGGATTGCGGGAGCGAGGACCTCCCCGATGAATCCGACGATGGCGTAAGCGAAAGCCGCCGCGACGAAGTATTGGAAGGACTTCAAAAAGAGAAAGTCGTGTCTTTGGCGGAGTCGGACGGCCATCCACGATCCGCCCGCGGCCAGCCCAAGCAGAAAGACATAAGCGACAACGAGAATCGGGATCACGAGATATGAATACCATGCCCTTTCTCTCGAGTAAATAAGCCCCAACCGCGTCTGGGACAAAGGTCCCGATTTTCAGGCCGGGACCGACGGCCTGCGGGGAGCGATGCTCAAGCTCGATCCGGCCAGGCCGGACCAGCCTCCCGTCCGCCGCGATCTTCCCGCGGAGGCGGCCAAGGGCTTCGAGACCGACCTGGTCTGGTTCGTCCCTGCGTTCTTCGACTTTCCGGCCGAGTATGCGGGCCTCGTCGAATGGAAGGGAACGAAGTGCCACAAGCTGACGGCGGTCCTTCCGCTGGGCACACAGGCCACGTACCTGATCGACGCCGGGACTTTCCAGGTCAGGACCGTCGCTGTGGACGAGGTATATCAGGGCAAGACCCATCACATGGAGCGGGAATGGTTGGACCTGCGGCCGGTGCAGGGGATTCTCTATCCCAGCCGGATGTCGTATCCGGGAAAGGGAGGCAAGATGGCGATTGCGGAGATCAAGAAGATCGAATTCAACGTCGATCTGGCCGAGGACCGGTTCAAGGCCCCGACCGCGGGCCGCTAAGCCCCGGGGGCGTGGTGGACCGACTCTCATCATAGCCGTTCAGGTTGTCCACTGCCCTACCGGTTATTCGCCTAAAAACAGAATCCTGACAAAAGCCCCATCCAATCCTGACTGAGCGGGATATAATAATGGCGATTGATGACGGATACGAGGCAGCCCATGGGGATCGCCCGCTGGTTCCGGCCGCCCGGCCGCACCCTGGCGGTCTTTCTCTGCCTCATGCTCGTCCTCGGCGGCGCCCTGGGCTGGCTCGGCTGGCAATGGCTGAGGCAGGATCGCGCGCTCGAAGGGCAGCGCCTGCAGGAGCGCCTGGAGCTCGCGGCGGACCGGATGGCCGTCGCACTCCAGCAGGACCTGACGGAGCTCGAAGGCTATCCTGAGCTATCGTCCCCGGGCCCGGGAGCGAAGCGCCGCCGGACGGCGTTGCTGGTCCTCCAGGCGCCCCGGAGCGCCCTCGACGCCTACCCGTCCGGCGGCCTGCTCTACTTTCCCGTGGTCCCGGACGCGCCGGAGCCGTCGGCGGCGACCTTCGCCGCGGGCGAGACGGCTGGAGTACCAGGCTCAACGATCCGGCCCGGGCGGCCGCGGCTTTCCGGGAGCTGACCCGATCACCGGATCCCGGAGTGCGCGCCGGAGCTTGGCTGCGCCTGGGGAGAAATCTCCGCAAGATGGGCCGTCCCGAGGAAGCCCTGCGGGCCTATGACGAGCTGGCCCGGCTCGGCCCGACCTCCGTCCTCGGGCTTGCCGGCGGACTTGCTGGCCCGGGAAGCGCGCTGCACCGTTCTGGAAGCGATCGGCAGGCGCGAGGATCTGCGCCGGGAAGCCGCGCTTCTGCGGGCGGCGCCTTTGGGGCGGCCGCTGGCGCCTGCTCCGGCCCGCCTGGGAGTTTCACCGGGAGGAGGCGAAGCGCTGGCTGGGGGCCGAGTCCATGACGGATCGAGAGCAGAACGCGCTGGCGCTCTCGATCGCCGCGGAATCGCTCTACGACCAGTGGGCGGCCGAGCCGGAGACAAAAGGGCGCCGGATTCTGAAAGTGGACGGCCGGCCGGTGCTGCTCTCGTGGTCGGGGACACCGGATCAGCTGGCCGCCGTCTTGGCCGGCCCCGAATACCTGGACTCGGCGAAGTGGGCGGAGGCTTTGCGAGGCCGGCAGCGTCTCAGGGCGCCCTGATCGACGCGGACGGGCAAGTGGTGATGGGTTCCTTCAATACAGAGCGGGCCGCAGGCCGTGCGGACAGCGCCGTCGACACGGCTTCCCGGGACGCTGCACGCCACCAGCCCCGATTCCGGCGTCGCTGCGGCGGGAGTGGCCGGGCGCCGCCGTCTGCTTTTCTCGGTCTTGGCGGTGCTGGCCCTCTTCCTGCTGGCCGGCTCCTACTTCATCATGCGCTCCATCGACCGCGAGCGGGCCGTGGCCAAGCTTCAGTCCGAGTTCGTCTCGGCGGTGTCGCACGAGTTCCGGACCCCGCTGACGTCGCTGCGCCAGCTTTCGGAGATGCTGGCCAAGGGCAGGATCCCCGACGGACGAGCCAGCGGCAGAAGTCTTATGATATCCTGTCCCGCGAGAGCGAGCGGCTGCAGAGGCTCGTCGAATCGCTGCTGGATTTCGGCCGCATCGAGGCGGGCACGCTTTCGCTATCGATTCGAGCCGCTCGATCCGGGCGAGTCTGGTGAGCGAGGTGGTGGCCGAATTCGGGGAGAAGGCCGCCGCCCGGGGCTATCGACGATCGAGCTGGAGTCTCGCCGCGGACCTGCCCGCTCGTCCGGGCCGATCGCGAAGCCCTCGGCCTGGCTCTGCGCAACCTGCTCGACAACGCCGTCAAGTATTCGCCGGACTGCCGCACCGTCTGGGTCGAGCTGGCGCGCGGACGCGGCGGCTGGCAGTCGCGTCCGGGACCGGGGCATGGGCATCCCCGCCTCGGAGCAGAAGGCGGTCTTCAAGAGGTTCGTCCGCGGGTCCGGCTCCCGGGCGGCCCATATCCAAGGGACCGGCATCGGCCTGGCCTTGGCCCGCCATATCGTCGAGGCCCACGGCGGCGAGATCCGCCTGCAGAGCGAGCCCGGGCAGGGCAGCACGTTCACCATCCTCCTGCCGCTGGAGAAGAAAGCATGAAGCGCATCCTGGTGGTGGAAGACGACTCCGCCATCGCCTTCGGGCTGCAGCTGGACCTGAAGAACGAGGGGTACGAGGTGGAGATCGAGACGGACGGCGAGAGCGCCCTGAAGCGCGCGCACAGCGAAGTCTTCGACCTCGATCCTGCTGGACGTCATGCTGCCGGGCAAGGACGGCTTCGAGGTCTGCCGCGAGCTGCGCCGGGGCGGATCGAAGACGCCGGTCATCATGCTGACCGCCAAGGTCCAGGAGGCGGAGAAGGTGCTGGGGCTGGAGATCGGGGCCGACGACTACGTGACCAAGCCCTTCAGCCCGCGCGAGCTGCGGGCCCGAGTCAAGGCGGCGCTCCGCCGCGCGCGCGACGGAAGCCTTGCCGACCGTCCGCTTCGGCGACGCGGAGGTCGACTTCGGGCGCTGCGAGCTGCGCCGGGCCGGGAAGCCGGTCGAGCTGACGGCCTTCGAGTTCAAGCTGCTCACCGCCCTGATCCGCAACAGCGGCAAGGTGCTGAGCCGGGAGCGGCTTTTGGACCTGGTCTGGGGGCACGGGACCTTCGTCACCGACCGCGTCGTCGACAACCATGTCGTGACCCTGCGGAAGAAGATCGAGCCGGAGCCCGTCGAATCCGCGCTTCATTGTCAGCGTCAGAGGGTTGGGATATCGTTTCGACGGCTGAAGAGAGCCTCTGTCATGGCCAAAACGTCCATCATGGCGATACAGGGGAGTCCCAGCACGCCGAGCGGGAGGACAGGAAAGTGAAGACGGCTCCGTGGATGCTCTTGGCCGGGCTGCTCGTCGCGGTCCTTTCCTCCGGACTTCCGGCGGGCCAAGCGCGGGGAACCCAGGCCGAGGTGGCGCTCCAGGCGGCCATCAAAACCGAGACGGTGGACGGCAATCTGAGGGGCGCCATCGAGCTGTATCGGAAGCTGGCCGGCGGAAGCGATCGCGCCGTGGCGGCCAAGGCTCTGGTCCGCATGGGCCAGTGTTATGAGAAGCTGGGCGATGCCCAAGCGCGCCAGGCCTACGATCGGGTGGTGCGGGACTTCGCCGAGCAGAAGGAAACCGTGGCCGTCGCCAAGGCGCGGCTGGCCGCGTTGAACCGGCCGCCGACCGAAGCGCCCCCCTTGGCCGTCCGCCGCATCTGGGCGGGGCCCGATGTGAATACCGAGGGCGCGCCGTCCTGGGACGGACGGTTCCTTTCGTTCGTCAACCGGGCCACCGGCGCCGTCGCGCTTCGGGACCTGGCCTCCGGCGAGGCGCGCGATCTGACCAAGAATCCCGGCGGCGGCCAAAGCCCTGCCGGGCGTTCCATCATCTCCCCGGACGGGAAGCAGGTGGCCTATGCCCGGGCCGCCGAGGCCGGTTTGCCTGAGCTTCGGCTGATCGGGACCAACGGCTCGGGGTCGCGTCTCCTCTACCGCGATGAACATCTGCTCCGCATCGAGCCCGGTGTTTGGTCCCCGGATGGAGCGCATATCGTCGCCGTGCTTGCCGCGGCCGACGAGCCCGGCGGGACCGTGTCCCATCGGATGGCCTTGATCTCCGTTGCGGACGGCTCGGCCCGGATCCTGATGGCGCTGGGCTCGCGCCGCCCGGAGCCCCGCGGCTTTTCCCCAAACGGACGTTTCATTGCCTATGATTGTCCTCCGCGCGAGGACTCGGAAACCGGCGACATCTTCCTGCTGGCGGCCGATGGGAGCCGCGAAACCCCGCTGGTCGAACACCCCGCCGACGACCGGGTCCTCGGCTGGACGCCCGACGGGAGCGGCGTCCTCTTCGCCAGCGACCGGGCCGGCCAATGGGGAGTCTGGTTCGCCCGGGTCGCCGACGGCAAGCCCGCCGGACAGCCCGTTTCGATCAAGCCCGGGCTCGGGCCTATCGAGCCGCTGGGCTTCAGCCGCGGCGGCATGTTCTATTACGGCATCGAAAGCGGCGGGACGGATGCCTATGTCGTCGAGCTCGACCCGACGGCGTCTCGGATGACGGCCGCGCCGGCCCTGATCAACGAGCGATTCGCCGGCCGGAACCTGCTCCCTCTGTATTCCCCCGACGGACGATCCTTGGCTTACTTCTCGAACCGGAGCGCGGATCGTTGGACCCTGTGCATCCGGTCTCTCAGCGCCGGGGGGGATCGCGAGTTCCCGATCCCGCCGGACCTGGAGCGCCTGCGAATGGCGCGCTGGACCCCGGGCGGACGGGGGATTCTCGTCTCCGGCTTCGATAAGCAGCGCCGCCATGTGGGATTCTACGAGATGGATGCGCGCAACGGGGAAGCCCGGCCCGTTTTGTCGAGCAATCCCGAAGCAGAGTCGCTGGACGGCCAGCGGTCGCCCGACGGGAAATCCCTTTACCTCGCGCGCGCGGGATTCGCCTTCGACGATAAGTCGGCCCGCATCCTTCACCGGGACCAGGCTACGGGGAACGAAAGAGAGATCCATCGACTCTCTCCGGGAGAGGAAGTCGGCAACCTGATTCTTTCGCCCGATGGCCTCGAGCTGGCGTTTACGGCCCGGTCATGGAACGGGAGCGACTCCCGCGATCGGCTCGGGGTTGTGCCGGCCCGAGGGGGGGACGCTCGCGAGATCCTGCAGCTGAACCGGCGCGAGGCCATTCGCCGAGACGGGCTGGCTTGGACGCCCGACGGACATAGCCTGCTGTTCGCCAAAGCCGTCGAAGTCATCCCGCGTTCCTTCCGGCTGGAGCTTTGGCGCGCCGCGGCGAGGGCCGGAGAGGCGCATCCGATCGGCGTGCTGGTCTCGGATATGGCTTATGGGGACGGCTCCACCGGGCTGCGCATCCACCCCGACGGCAAGAGCGTCGCCTTTCAGGCCGGGCCGAGGAAGCCCGAAGTCTGGGTCATGGAGAATGTTCTGCCGGCGACGAAAGCAGAGCCCGTCCCCGAATTCCTGGATGAGCTGACCCTCGAAGCCTGGTTCAACACCGCGAATGTTGGGCCCGAGTATCAGACAATCGCCGCGAAGGGGAATCACAGCTATGAGGGCGTTTCATGCTTTTTAAACCTCACTCCCCAGGGGCGGCTTCGCTGGGGGATCCGGCACGGCCATACCTATTTCGGCGAGGGAGGGGACTCGAGCATCGAGGGCCTCATCGGCGATGTGGTGCTGCGTCCGAATACCTGGTATCACGTGGTCGGCACAGTCTATTCCTTAAAGAGCATGAGCCTTTACCTGGACGGTGTCTTGATAAAGACGGGCCCGATCACGCAAACGATCCCGGCCAGGCCGACGGAGCCTTTGCATATAGGGTTGTCGATGTATTACGGCGCGCCTTCCTCCCGCTTCAATGGGGCGATCGACGGAGTGGCGCTTTACGAGCGGGTACTTTCCGCGGATGAAATCCGGCGGCATCATCAGGCCGGCAGGCCTAGAAAAGATAAGGAGCCGTTCGGGGGCGCGAGCTCCTTAAATCATACAATAACCTGACCGAAGTGCGGATTCTCCCCTGACATTGGGGGCGTACCATGGGGGGCGAGGTGATGGGAACATGAAACAAGCGAAAGGGGCGATGCTGGCCGGGCTTCTTTGCGCAGCCCTGTCCGCGGGAGGCCTGGCAAGCCAGGCCAGGGACAATCAGGCCGAGGTGGCGCTCCAGGCGGCCATCAAGGCGGAGACCGTCGACGGGAACCTGACGGGTGCCATCGAGCAGTACCGCAAGCTCGCCGACGGCGGCGATCACGCCGTGGCGGCCAAAGCGCTGGTCCGCATGGGTCTGTGCTACGAGAAGCTGGGCGAAGAGCAGGCCCGCGAGGCGCGCCAGGCCTACGAGCGCGTGGTGCGCGATTTCGGCGACCAGGCCGAAGTGGCCGCCCAGGCGCGAGCCAGGCTGGCGGTCCTCAGCGGACCTGTTGTCGCCGGGGGACCTGTCGCGCGGCGCATCCTGAGCGAGTCGCTCGGCAGTTACGGAAGCCTGTCCAGAGACGGTCGGCTGATCTACTTTTTCGACGTGGAAAACGAAGGCGACGTCATCCTGTTCGAGCTCGCCGGCGGTAAGAAGACCCGAATCCCGAACCGGGGCGTCCCCGAGGCGAAGGAATCCCCCTATGAATACGCTGCCTTGTCACGCGACGGCAAGCAGATCGCCTACGACACCTACTCGAACGACGCGGTTCCGCAGCTGAAGATCCGGAACCTGGACGGTTCGAGCCTGCGCACGATCCTGAGCGAAAAGCGATATGAAGCGCGCCCCTTGGACTGGTCCCCCGACTCCAAGTTTGTACTCGGGTATCTTGAGCTTGAAGAGACTCCGGACGGGGGGATCGACCTGGTTCTCATTTCCGCGGAGGACGGCGCGGTGCGGATCCTGAAAAAGATCGCCTCAAGCTGGATGAACGCCCAATTCTCGCCGGACGGGAAATCCATCGCCTTCAGCTTTATGGCCGAGGGCAACCCGCCGCAGAGCGACCTCCATATCATGGCCGCGGAGGGCGGGGATGACGTCGTCGTGGCCGGCCATCCGGCGGAGGACGAATTGATCGGCTGGTCGCCGGACGGGCGGAGCCTCATCTTCCTCAGCGACCGGTCGGGGACGTGGGGCCTCTGGCGCGTCCTCGTCAACGGCGGCAAACCGCAGGGCGAGCCTGAGCTCCTGAAAAAGGAATTCGACCGGGATGCGGAGGTTTTCGGCTTGGCGCCCGACGGCTCGCTTTACTACAGCATGGACACGGCGGCGGGCCGCCTTTTCACCGGAGAGATCGACCTGGAGACAGGCAAGGTGCTTGTGCCTCCCTCTCCGTTGACGACGCGATATGCCGGCTTGACGCCCGGTCTGGCCTGGTCGCCGGACGGTAAAAGCTTGGCCTTCTACTCGCGCCCGGGCGAAATTCGGCCCGGCAACATGATCCTCACCATCCGCTCGGCGGCGACCGGGGAAGAGCGCTTCCTGTCGCCTCGCCTTCGCGGCGTCAACCAATACTCTTGGGCGCCGGACAGCCGGTCCATCGTCGGGTTGGGGTTCACGGTGACGGGCTATGGGATCTTCCGCGTCGACGTCGAGACGAGCGCGACGACGAAGCTGACCGATGAGGGGGTTTTCCCACGGCTCTGCCCGGACGGGAAGACGCTGGTCTTTTTTGACGGTGAAGGAACGTATCGGAGACAGGCCCTCGACACGGGACAGAAAGCCGAAATCGTCAAGAAGAAACAAGGCATGATCATGTTTGATTTATCCCCGGACGGACGGGAGATGGTCTTCCAAGACGGCGGCGTCATCAAGATCGTTTCTCTCGGTGGAGGGCCGCCGCGGGACATCTATCGCGGCCCGGCCGGGGCGAACTTCGGCTTGACCTGGATGAGCGACGGCCGAGGCATCGTTGCCCGGCGCCTGACGGCGGGGGACTGCGAGATCTGGAGGATTCCGGTGGCGGGCGGCGCGCCGTTGAAGCTGGATCTTGCCTTCCCGCGAGTGGTGTCCTTCGCCCTTCACCCGGATAACCGCCGCTTCGCTTTCGCCGCCGCGGACGAGACCAAGAGCGAGCTCTGGGTTCTGGAGAACTTCCTGCCGCCGGCCAAGGCCGGCAAGTAGGCTAGGGCCGATCTCCCGCCGCTTCTCTTTCGACGAACCACTGGATATATTCCTTCAGCTGACCGGCCAGAAAATAGGGAAGATTAAAGAGAGCCAGCGGCTTTTCCTCCAAAGTTTTCAAATGGTTGATCTCAAGCGGCCCGGCATAGAGCCGGACGGCGAAGGAATGGGGGCAGCGCTTGATGAATTGGTGGATGGATCGAAGCCTTCCCGCAGAGCCCGCTTTGACTTCGACCGGGACGGCGAGGTTTTCGTGCCGGATCAGAAAATCGATTTCGGCCGGCGATTGCCTTTTCTCCCGAACCCAGAACAGCGGCGGCCGGCGGGAGGTCGTGTCGGATCCGATGAGCTCCTGCCCCACCATCATCTCGGCGATTTTTCCCCGATAAAAAGAATGCAAATCGGAGTGTTCAAAATACTCGCCCTGAAGTCCCGCGGCGAAGTTGACCAGCCCGATATCCAGAAATTGGAGCCGCGGCGATTTTTTAAAGTCGGGCAGCATCGGGATTTCCGTCGATGTCGTGGGATACAAGAGATGGATGAGCATGGCCCGTTCGAGAATCCTTAACGCTTCGCCGGCTTCCCGGGAGCGGTAGTTCGATTTGCCGAAGCCGGCGAATTGGATCCGCTCGCCGGCCTGAAGCGGCGCCGCGCCGAGACAATGGCCGATCACCCGTTTCATCGTCTCATTCAGGGCGTATTTAGGGATATCGTCCAGGAACGATTGGGAAAGGGATTCATAGATTGGTCTTAGGGAAACGACATCCCTTTTGGCGGCGTAGCGCGCGACGATTTCCGGCATCCCTCCGACTAGAGAGAACCTGTGAAAGAGCTCAAGCAGATGAGGGACCGCCACGGGGGAAATCGGAATGTCGGATAAGGCTTCCAGCGCCCGAGTCTCGCCCAGCGCCTCCAAATATTCTCGAAACGTCAAAGGATAAAGAAACAAATATTGCACTCGTCCAACGGGCATGCCGATCGCCTCTTGAGCCAAAAGGATCTCGAGAAGCGATCCAGCCGCGATGAGATGGAGGTCCGGCAAGTCTTCGTGGAAATATCGC
Source organism: Candidatus Aminicenantota bacterium (assembly GCA_963803915.1). Classification (GTDB taxonomy): domain Bacteria; phylum Acidobacteriota; class Aminicenantia; order Aminicenantales; family UBA4085; genus UBA4085. Next base: position 19,526 of record CAWDOL010000011.1, read on the forward strand.
AGCATCCGCAAGGCTTCCGGCGAATTTTGGATTTCATCCAGGAACAGGAGCGTTTGGCCCTCGCTGCGAGGCAAGTTCTTCTTGAGGAGAATGGCCTGAAACAGATCCGGAGCTGAAAGCCCGCGGGAGAACAAAGCCGATTCATCCGGCTTTTCCAGGTTGAAATGAATGAATTGGTCGTATTCTTTGGAAAAAATCTCCACGGCCGTCGTTTTTCCGACTTGTCGGGCGCCGCGTAAAATCAATGGTTTACGGACTCGGGAGGCTTTCCAAGCGCGCAATTCTATGAGAATGGATCTATTGAACATGGTTTTCCCTCGAAGTTAATATAGCCAAGTAATGTCACGATGTCAATAGTATATGTTAACAAAATTGTATCAATGACATATATAAATAATATGATTGTTGTATTATAGTCATGGTTTATTAATCGAAATCTCCCATACAACTTTGGTTAAAATCAAACACAATCCTGACAATATTGCGTATACGATCCTGACACAGGAGGCGGTAGTATTCAGGCTCGGGAAAAGGGTTTGATGTTGCCGCCAAGAGGTGGGGGCTGAAAGCAGGGCAGGCGTCGGGGTGTCGGCACTCGCCCGTGAGCTGTATCCACGGGCGAGTGCGGCGGAAAGGATCCCCCGCCGTTTCTGCTCGAATTCCCGAATTGACTTGATGCCTTGCCGGCGTTATCTTGTGGGCCAAGAAGCATGAGGGGCCACGAACCTGTTGCGACTTCTATTCCTCCTCCGAGGAGCGGAAGAAATTGAGGTAGATGGTCGAGGGGAGTCATCGCCATTCAGACCCAAAGGCCCTGGAGGAAGGCATCGCGCTTTCCGCCTCGGGTGGCGCGGCTGCTGGCCGTGGTGACGATCGTCCCTCTCGTGGCCCTCTTGTGGGTCTTCTGGCGGGTCCTCTCGCAGGACCGCGCTCTCGAAGAGCAGCAGATCGGGCAACGGGTGGAGCGGGCCGCGGATATCGCGACGGCCGCGCTGCAAAGGGCGGTCGCTGCTTCCGAGAGACGCCTCGTCGAGGGCAGCAAGGACTGGCCCGACGGCGCGGTGGCCTTGTCGGCCCAGGGGGATGATATCCGGGTCTGGCCGCCAAGCCGGGCGGCCTACCTTCCCGCGGCGCCGCCGTTGCCCGAATTGCCCGCCGCGCCCTTCGCCGCGGGCGAAGCCGTCGAGTTCAGACAGCGCGACCTCAACCGCGCGGCGTCCATCTACCGGGACTTGGCCGGCCGCAATCGGCCGGAGGTTCGGGCGGGAGCGCTCCTGCGCCTAGCCCGATGCCTACGCGGATCCGGCAGGGAAGCCGAGGCCCTTGATGTCTACGTCCGGTTGTTGAACGAGGACGGGTGGGCGTTCGAAGGGATGCCCGTCAGCCTGGTGGCCCGCCAAGCCAGGTGCTCCCTGATGGACGCCTTGCGTCAAACCGATGAGCTCCGGCGCGAAGCGGCTGCTCTCGATTCGGACCTGCAACGCGGACGCTGGCCGCTGACGCGCGCCGCGGCCCGGCTCTGCGCCCAGGATGTTGCACGATGGGGCATCGCGCCTTGGCCCGGCCAGCCGGAGCGCGAACGGCTGGCGGCCGGGCTGAGCGCGCTCTGGGACAAGCTCTCTCAGCCGGGAACCGCCGCCTCCGGACGCGAAATCATCGCGGTCGGCCCGGAGGAGACCGTCGTCGCTCTTTGGAACCGATCGGGCGATCGGGTGTCAGCACTGGTCGCGACTCCGCAGTTCGTCTCCGCTCAGTGGTTTGCGGCCATTGATCCCGTTCTGCGAGAGCAGCATGTGAAGCTTGACCTCCACAGCGGTTCCGGCGGGCTCCCTCCGGGGACGGTCCGCCGGGCGGACGACATCGGACTTCCATGGACCCTGGTCATAGCCGGCAGTGACCCGGAGACGGAGCGGGGCCAATATCGCCTGCGCCGCCGGCTCCTGGGGTCGGGATTTCTCATCCTGGCCGTGCTGGTCGTCATCGCGGGCTACCTGATCTTCCGCGCCACCAGCCGGGAATTTGCGGCCGCGCGGCTGCAATCGGACTTTGTGGCGGCCGTTTCGCACGAGTTCCGTACCCCGTTGACCTCCCTCCGGCAGTTTACGGACATGCTGCGCGATCACAAGAATCTGAGCGAAGAGCGCAGGGAGCTCTGCTATGAAGCCCAGGCGCGATCCGCGGCCCGGCTGACCCGGCTTGTGGAATCGCTGCTCGACTTCGGGCGGATGGAGGGCGGTGCGCGGATCTATCACCTTGAGCCGACCGACGCCGGCGGGCTGGCCCGCCGCATCGTTGATGAGTTCCGCCGGGAAGTACAGTCTTCCGGCTTCCAATTCCAGCTGACGGAGCCCGGCTCCGTGGAAATCGACGCCGACGGCGAGGCGCTCGGGCGCGCGCTCTGGAACCTCCTCGACAATGCCGTGAAGTACTCCGGCGACAGCCGGGAGATCGAAGTGGCAGTAGGCTGCGTCGGCCCGGCGGCAACGATCGCGGTGCGGGACAGAGGCCTGGGCATTCCGGAGCATGAGCAAGCCCTGATCTTCCGCAAGTTCCAGCGCGGTGAAGAAGCGCTGGGGTTGGGGATCAAAGGGACGGGCATCGGCCTGGCCATGGTCAGCCACATCATGAAGGCGCATCATGGACGCGTCGAAGTGCGCAGCGAGCCGGGGCGCGGCAGCACCTTCACGCTGATCCTGCCGGTCAGGAGTTGAGCCAATGGCACGAATCTTGATTGTCGAAGACGAGCCGGACATCGCGCTGGGCCTGCAGCTGGACCTGCGCGAGGAGGGCTACGAAGTCGAGGTGGTCCGCGATGGGGAGGAGGCCGGCCGCGTCGGGCGACAGCCCGGCTGGGATCTGATCGTGCTCGACGTGATGCTGCCGCGCAAGGACGGCTTCGACGTCTGCCGCGACCTGCGGCGGGCCAAGATCCGGACCCCGATCCTGATGCTGACGGCCAAGGTCCAGGAGGCCGAAAAGGTCATGGGCTTGGACCTCGGCGCGGACGACTACGTGACGAAGCCGTTCAGCCCCCGCGAGCTGCGGGCGCGGATCCGCGCCCTGCTGCGGCGGGCGGCGCCGGAGGAGCTCGGGGTCGAGCGCTTCGGGGCTTGCGAAGTGGACTTCGGGCGCGCCGAATTGCGCCGGGACGGACGGGCGACGGAGCTGACCGCGATCGAGCTCCACATGCTGCAGCTGTTTCTGCAGAACCGCGGCCGGGTTCTCTCCCGGGGCCGCGTCATTGATGAAGTCTGGGGCGTCGGGGTGTCCGTGACCGACCGTGTCGTGGATACCCACGTCATCAAGCTGCGGCGCAAAATCGAATCCGACCCGGCCTCGCCGAGGCATTTGGTCAGCGTCCGAGGCCTGGGCTACCGATTCGACGAGTAAACGACGCCAAATCAACACACAACCGACGCCCCGGGCTCATAATGCCTCTGTATATTAGGGGCATGGAGGCGGAAGCCATGCGAAAGCTCATCATCATTCTGTTTCTGATCGGGGTGTTGGTTCCCGGCATCGGCTCGGGGCAGCAGAAAAATCAGGCGGAAGTCGACTTGCAGGCCGCCATCCGGATGGAGACAGTGGAAGGCGACTTGAAGGGTGCCATCGAGCAGTACAACAAGATCGCCGCGCAGCCCGGCGCCGGGCGCGCCACGATCGCGACCGCCCTGCTCCGCATGGGCCAGTGTCACGAAAAGCTGGGCCAGACAGAGGCCCGTACAGCCTACGAGCGGGTGGTGCGCGAGTTCGGCGATCAGGCCGAGGCGGCCGCCGAGGCCCGCACTCGGTTGGCGGCGCTCGCGGGGGCCGGCGGCGCGTCGGGCCATTCGACGCTGGCCGTGCGGAGGGTCTTGGCGGAGACGGACGTGACGGGCCAGGTAACACCCGACGGCCGATTCCTGTCGTTCACCGACTGGGGATCGGGCGGAAATGTCGCCATCCGCGACCTCGCCACGGGCCAGAACCGGCGGTTGACCGACACGGCTAGGCTGCCTTATGGAAGCGGTGGCTTCGTTGAGCCCTCCGTGCCCTCGCCCGACAGCAAGAGTGTCGCCTACGCCTGGGTCAACCCGAACGGATCGGCCGACCTTTGCGTCGTCGGGCTCGATGGCTCGAAGCCGCGGGTCCTGCGGGCCGCAGGAGACGGTGTCCGCGGCCACATTCCGTTGGCCTGGTCGCCTGACAGCAGGCACCTGCTCGCCGAGTTCGAGAAGACCGACGGAACCCGCGACATGATGCTGGTAACCGTCGCTGACGGTTCGACGAAGCTGCAGAAAGCGATGGGAAAGGACCGATCGCCGGGTGGAGTGTTCTCGCCTGACGGACGGTACATCGCCTGGGCGACCACGGAGGGATTCTCGCTCGTCGAACTCCAGACGGGAACTGAGTCGCCGCTCATCCCGGATCGGTCGAAACACAGCGTGCTGGGCTGGGCTCCAGACGGAAAGCACATCCTGTTCTCCAGCGAGCGTTCGGGTTCGGCCGACGCGTGGCTCATTGCGGTGGCCGGAGGGAAGGCGCAGGGCGAACCGCTGTTCGTCAAGAAGAACTGGGGCTCTTTGCCGATGGGATTCACCCGCGCGGGTGCCTTCTACTACGCGGCCAACAACAACGTCTGGGATGTCCAGATTGCGGAACTCAATCCGTCCAGCGGGACTGTGGTCTCGCCGCCGCAGGCGGCATCCAAATACGGCAACACGCGAAATGCAGACTGGTCTCCCGACGGACGCTTTCTCGCGTTCGTTGCTCTCCGCGGGCCGAACCAGACGGTGGTTGTCCGTTCCATGGAGACGGGCGAGGAACGAGAGCTTCAGGTCGGCGACAAGGCGATGTGGGGCACCCTCCGCTGGACGCCGGACGGAAAGGCCCTCGTGATTCCCGCATCCGAGGCCGGTAAGGGCGACCACCTGATACGAATGGATGTCCAGACGGGGCAACTGA
>CAWDOL010000012.1:0-177078 GCA_963803915.1 Candidatus Aminicenantota bacterium
TTGTCGTTGGTGCCTCTTCAACCGTAACGTATTGCTGGCTATCGCGCCTTCGTTGGTGTGGTACTAAATCCATGACATCGGTGAATGCGGAACCCTGTCTGACGTCCGTGGGATGATGTGCCTGCATATCCGTTCGTACTTTTACGAGATATCGTTGAGCCTTCGCATACCATCTACCAGGGCTGCGGCGCCGTCGGTCGATCTCCTTCGCGCCAGAGCGGACCGCTTCTGTAACGCCATTGATCGTCGTGATGCCTTCGAGCACCTGGCGCGATCCGTCGCTCTGTTCGCGGAGGGCGTTCGTAATCTGTTCTTCGAACCCGTTCACCGTATCGATGCGCGAGACCTCGTCGAAACCCAGCGACGCGTCGCGCCGCGTGGACGGCCTTGTCGACGGTATCCTTTACTTCCCTCAGGGGCTCCGATTTCCTTGGATGGTCGAGGCGCTTCTCCGCAAGCTTGCGTATCTCGTCGGCGACGACCGAGAATCCGGCTCCCGCCTCTCCGGCGTGGGCTGCCTCTATCGCCGCGTTCATGGCCAGCAGGTTGGTCTGGCCGGCGATCGCGGCGATGAGCTTGTTGGCGTCCAGCAACATGCCGGACATGGTGGATACCCGTTCGATGAGGACGTTGGCCTCGCCGATCTGCGTCTTTCCCTTCCGCTGCTGCGGTCGCAGGGCTTCGTAGTGTGCGTCGACCTGCTCCACGTTGCCGGTAATGAGCGGACGTTGGCGATCATCTGCTCGATGGCGGCGCTTGACTGCGCTACGACGGCGGCCTGTTCGTTTATGCTTTGGTGCAGCGACTCTATGCTTCCGCCTATCGACTCGATGGAGGAGCTGGAGTCGCTGACGGACAGTGCTTCCGCCTCGACCGAGATCCCCTATCGCGTCGACGGCCTGGGCTATCTCGCGCATGTCGGCGCGCATGCTGTCGGTCCTGCCGGACAGTACGCCTGAAGCGCTGGTCAGGACTTCCATCGAGCCGTCGATTTCGGTGACCATGAGCGCAAGGATTCCGTGTATCCATTGAAAGCGTCGGAAAGCATGCCGATCGAGTCGAAATTCAACATGGCGGCCCTGGCGGCGAGGTCGACCGAGTCGGTCGAAGTGAGTTCGGCGATCCGGCCGCGCAGCAGCCGCGCCTGGATGGAGTCTTCCCTCCTGGAAAGCGCGACCATTGCGGTGGCTATCCGGCGATCAGCCCGCCGACCACGGCCAGGCGAGGGGTAGGACTGTGTAGGCCCCGGACGCCTTGGGGCGAAGGATGAAGAATCGCGCTACGTACGCGAGGTGGGTAATGGCGGTTGCCATGGCCGCGATCATGGTTATCAGATCACGGGATTCGGCGAACCTGTCGCGCTCGCCTTGCCGGATCCGGCCCATCGAGAGCGATTTCTTGGGCCGAGCAACACGAGGTTGACGATCAGTGCGTTCAGCGTCGCCGAGAGGAGCCCTTCGCTGATCTTGAACGATAGGACCCAGCCCAGCGGCGTCCCCCCGGGGCTCTTCCAGTCATTGAGGGCGTAGAAGACGATGGTTCCCGCGTCCAGAACGACATGGTTATGAGGATGAGCGCCCATGGTACGCCAAGGGCCGCCTTGCGGGCGGCGGAGTATGCCCGGGGGTCCTGTTTGTCGGGATGCCAGGAAGCGGCCAAGCGGAGACAAGAGCATCTCTATCGATCGGAGGATGGTCTGCATCACGATCATGAGGATGAAAATGAACGGCTTGCGGAAGGTAAAGATCATGCGTTCAAGGAGCGACGCGTCTAGGAGCGTGTTGAAGAGGTGCGTGAACGCCTCTCCGAGCACGAGGGTGACTGCCGGGACGGGGATCGTGATAAGCGGCTCACTCCGACCAAAGAAACCTGCGCGTTTTTCCATGACTGCTACCTCATGAAATTGGTGCGGCACGGTCCGCAGAGCAGAGGTAGGGATCTCCCGCTTGTCCAATCGGGGTAAAAAAACCCCGGCATATAGCCGGGGTGTTCTTGGCTTCGCGAAAATTCAGGCAGCCCAGAGCCGGATCAGCTCGAGGAGGGTGTCGACGCCCAGGATCATCTCGGAGCGCTCGCCCATTCGAAGCGGCTATGGAAGTTGTGCATGCCGGCGAAAATATTCGGCGTGGGTATGCCCATCTCGGTCAGCCGGGCGCCGTCGGTGCCGCCGCGTATGGGCTTGGAGTAGGGCTCGGCGCCGGCCTTGCGCGCGGCCTCGTACAGCAGCTCGAGGACCTTCGGGCTTCGTCCAGCTTCTTCTTCATGTTCAGGTACTGCTTCTTGATGGTCGACGCCGACCGTGCCACCGGGGAACTGGGCCTCGACGGCGGCGGCGAACGCGCTTATGGAGGCCTGCCTGCGTTCCATGCCTTCGTCGGAGATAGTCCCGGAGCAGGACATCGAGCGTGGCCGTCTCGAGCCCGCCGTGTATCTCGTGGGCGTAGAAATAGCCGTACCAGCCGTCGGTGGCCTCGGGGCTCTCGCTGCGCGGCAGCATCGAGACGAAACGAGGCGGCCATGCTGACCGCGTTGGCCATGACGCCGCGGGCGTAGCCGGGGTGCGAAGCCTTTCCCGTGAAGGTCAGGCTTGGCCTCGTATGCGGTAAAGCATTCCGACTCGATCTCCCCGCCCGTGCCCCCGTCGAAGGTGTAGCAGGCCACGGCGTCGAGCTTGGCCATCGGAAACAGGTCCATGCCCTTGCCGGTTTCCTCGTCGGGCGTGAAAATGGCGTACAGCGGGCCGTGCTTGATGGAGGGATCCTTGAGGACGGCGTTGATCGCCGTCATCACGATGGCCACGCCCGCCTTGTCGTCGGCCCCGAGAAGGGTGGCGCCGTCGGTGACGATGATGGTATCTCCGGCGTATTCCTTGAGCTCGGGGAAGGCTTCCGGGTCGAGGACGCCATGTCTTGCCAATTGCAGGGCCTTGCCGTCGTAATGCTCGATGACGCGAGGCTGCACGTTGGCGCCGCTGACGTCGCTGGCGGTATCCACGTGGGCCATGAAGCCGATCGCCGGCTTCTTTCCAAGCCCGGGGCTGGCCGGAATCCTGGCTATCACGTAGCAGTGGTCGTCGATGGAGACGTCCCCGACGCCGAAGCCCTTGAGCTCTTCGACGAGCAGGCGGGCAAGATCCCATTGCGACTGGGTCGACGGTATATTCTGGTTGTGGCGGTCGCTCGTGGTCTCGATCTTCGCGTATCGCACGAGCCTGTCCACCACCTCGGCCCGGTGGGGCCGGGAAAGGATGGCTGAAAAGTCTTTCATTTTGCCAGTATGTACGGGAGCCTTGAAATACGCAAGTGCGTCGTAAAAATGGCACGACGCTTATTATTTGGCAAGTACGGAAAACGCTTGACCCTCAGCCGCACGGGTCTATACTAGCTCATGTATCCCGCTCCGAGCGTAGAGCACAGTTCGCACCCACGGATGGCTCGCTCGTTCGCGTTAGTCTTGGTGCTGTTCGCCGCCATGCCGCTAGCCTCGCAGGAGAGTCCATTCGGCCTGCTGGACGATCATGCTTCGGCCATCCTCCTGGTCGATCCTGAATCGGGGGCGATCTTGGACGCAAACCGCTCAGCGGTGGAATTCTACGGATACCCGCACGGGCGCCTCCTATCCCTGAACATAACCGATTTAAACGCCCTCTCGCCAGAGGACGTGGCCCGGGAAAGGGAACGGGCGCTTCGCGAGGAGCGAAGCTACTTCATCTTTCCGCATCGCTTGGCTGACGGCTGCGTAAGGACGGTCGAGGTGTATTCGTCGCCCGTTACCTCCGCCGCGTATGACAGGCCGCTGTTGCTGTCCATCATTCACGATATTAGCGGCAAGCGCGTAGCCGACGCCGACCTCGCGGACTATACGAATACTGTCAACCTCCTTATAGAGCGCCGCGCGCGGGAACTTTCCACAGCGCGGCTTCTAGCGGTCGGCGTATCAGGCCTTACCCTCATGCTCATAGTGGCAGGCGTTTCACTTATTGGGTCCCTGCGCTTCCAAAGGCGCGCTTCAGCAGCCCTTGAAAAAGCCCTGGAAGACAAGACCTTGCTTTTTAAAGAATTGCAGCACCGCGTCAGAATTCCATGGCTACCATCGCGTCTATCGTATCCATAGAGAGCCAGCGGCAGGAGAGCCCAGAGGCAAGGGCGGCCATGGAAACGCTGGGCCATCGCATAGACACCCTTAGTTCGCTGTATCGACTTATGTATGACGGCGGAGAATCCGGGCGGATAGACGCCGCGACCTATCTTGGGGGCATTTCCACATCACTCTACGAATCCTGCGGTTCTGCCTGCGAGGATTTCGATATAAAGACCCGTATCGATCCATTGGCAACTGGATGCTAAACGAGCGTCCAGTCTTGGCCTGATACTGAATGAACTGGTGACCAACTCTTTTAAATACGCGAACGGAGAAGACATAGTGGTTGAGATAGACTTCGTCGTGGATCGGATTGGTTACACGCTAAGTGTATCCGACAATGGCGAATCCTTGCCTGAGAGTTTCGACCCGGCGGGAGGCAAGGGCTTCGGGCTCCTCATGGTATCTGAATTGGCGAAACAGCTCGGCGGGCGCTTGGAATACGAGAATCGGGACGATGGGGGCTCGACGTTCCGAGTGCGAGCGCCTTTGGATTCGGTATCTGGCCAAGCTTGAACGGTCGCTTGGTCTTTCCTTAGCCCTGGCTGGCTGGCTTGGCGGCATCGAAATCGCCTAATAATACCGCTTCCATCTCCAGCTCAAAGCCGAAGACGCGCCTTGCGGCCTCTCTTGCCTCATTAATAAGCGCGAGCATGTCGGCGGCGCTAGCTCCACCCGCGTTGACGAATATATTGGCGTGCTTTGGATTGACCATGGCGTTTCCGACGCGCCTAGCGCGGAAGCCTAGCTCGTCCAATTTTTCCCGTGGGACGACCGAATATCCGCGTGTGGATCCGCTGAAAGGGCTGGGGAATTCCGATGTCCCCATGGGGGAATTCTGGAACCGGCAGCGATTCTGGGTCACCCGGGAGGCCGCCAGCGCGGCCCATATCTACGGCAAGCAGGTGGTCGCGGCGGAATCCCTTACCGGCTGGAACCATTGGCAGCACGGCCCCGCCGACTACAAGCAATTGATCGATATCGCCTTCTGCCAAGGCCTCAACCAGGTCGTCTTCCACACCTTCGCCCACAACCCCGAAATCGCGGGCAAGCCGGGCTTCGCCTATCATGCCGGGGAGCACCTCAACGTCAACACCACCTGGTGGGAGATGGCGCGGCCGTTCATGGATTATCTCAGCCGATGCTCCTATCTCTTGCGCCAAGGAAATTTCGTCGCCGACGCCTGCCTCTATTACGGGGACCAGGCACCCAACCTGGTGCCGCCCAAGCGAATCGACCCGAACATCGCTCCGATTTACAACGATGACCAGTGTCTGCACTGCGGACAGCCCAAGCCGGTCAACGTTGGAGCGCTTCCGGGTATGATTACGACTACATCAATGCCGACGTAATCACCACCACCCTGCGGGTGGAAGCCGGAAAGCTGGTGCTGCCCTCGGGCGTTTCCTACCGGGTGATGCTGCTTCCGGACCGGGCCGATATTTCCCTGGCCGTATTAAAGAGCCTGGAAAGGCTGGTGTCCGACGGGGCCACCGTGATCGGCCCTAAGCCCGAAAGGACGACCTCTTTGGCGAATTATCCCCAATGCGACGACGAGGTGAAAGCCATCGCCGGGAAGCTATGGGGCCGGGCCGACGGAATAAAAATATTTTCAAACGCTTTCGGCAAGGGGAAGGTTTACTGGGGCAAATCGGTGAAAGACGTATTGGAAGAGATGAAAGTGGGGCCGGAACTGAAAAGTCCAAGGAATTGACAACAGCCGGTATGCCATCGATTTCATACATCGCCGGACGGAAACGGAAGACATCTATTTCGTTTCCAACAGCAGTCCACAAGCACAGCGGATCACCTGCACCTTCAGGGTCGGCTCGAGCAGGGTTCCCGAGCTGTGGGATGCGGAAACAGGCTTGATCCAACGGGAGGTAAGATATGAAAAATCGGGCGTCGGGATCCGCATGGAATTGGTGATGGATCCTTTGGCCTCCCGGTTCGTTGTTTTCAGGGACAGATCGTCGGGGAAGAACGATCCGGGGCTCGGCGCCGATTTGCAGTTTGGACTTTCGGGCAGCGCCGATGATGCCGCGAAGATCGATATCACCAATAACTGGAAGGTCAGCTTCCATCCCGAAATGGGCGGCCCCGCGGCCTATAAGATGGATCGTCTGACCAGCTGGCCGGATGTCGATGCGGCCGGCGTAAAATACTACTCCGGCACCGCAACTTACAGCCGGGAATTTTTAGTGACCGGGGAGCAGCTCGCCGAAACGCCGGCCGTTTACGCGGCTTTCGGGGACATTCAGGAAACGGCCAGGGTCATTATCAATGGACATGATGCCGGGATTATCTGGACCCCGCCCTACCGGGCCGACATGACCGGGCACCTCAAACCGGGAAGCAATGAAATCAGGGTCGAGGTCATCAACACCTGGAACAACCGGATCGTGGGGGACCAGAAGAACCCGGGCGGGCCCGCCTTCACCAAGACCAATGTGAAAAATAAGTTCAACGAAAAAAGCGCCTTGTTGCCGTCGGGCTTGATCGGAAAGGCCGAAATCGTCTTCTTAGCTCCTCGCCGTAAATTAACCCGTTAGACACCCCGGGCTTTGCAGTCCTCAGCCGCGAAGCGGATGAGGGCGGGCTAAAGCCCGGGGTCTATTCAGGGTAATACTGAGCGGCGCCTTTACCCCGATTTAAAAATCGGGGTTTTGCGCCGCGAACGTATAAAGCGGAGAGAGCGACGGCCTCCGTCGCCGAGCCTTCGTCAGCGCTCGACGATCCGGTACTGATGGTAGGCGACGCCATGGTCGCGGTCGAGGAGGTAGAGCCGGTCGCCGTAGATCCAGATCCCGTCGACGAACTGCGCCGACCGGGAGGCTTCCCAAGAGGACGCCCTCGGAATCGAAGACATCGAGCTGGTACATGTCCGTCGTCCGCAGATCCGTGTTCCCCTCGCGCTTTGACGGTCGAGCCCGACTGGTTCCCGGACATGGAGATGCGGATGACCTCTTCGGGCTTGATCTGCCTTCGATAGGTGACCACCCAGACGCGGCCGGCGCCGTCGACGGCGACGCCGTTGGAGCAGCGGTTCATGGTCGGCCCCTTGTAGACGGAAGAAGTGGCCGTCCTTTCGAACTTGCCCTTCTCGATCACCTTGGTGTCGAAATTCAGCGGCCGGTCCGCGCGCCAGACGATCCGGCCGTCGGTCGCGTATTTTTCGACCCGGTTCTGGTAGCTGAAGGCGGCCACCGGGCCGCCGTCCGACCCGACCGTGAAATAGATGGAGTTGCCGACCTGGTTCGTGACCGGCTCGCCGAAGTCGACCGGCGGGCCGAACTCGGCCCGGACCGCTTCCTGATCGTCGATCACCTTGAGCAGAATCGTGGGCGAGATCACACCTTCCCGCGGGCCGGATGAGAGCGGCTCGCCGACCAGGAAAGGCCGTCCTTCATCAAGCGCAGGCCGGAGATGGGCGCCTTGACGAACTTGATGGTCCGCACTTCCTTGCCCTCGGTCGTCAGAATCGTCAGCCGGCGCTGGCTGGCGTCGAAGGCAACCACGCGGTCGTCCGCGTCGACGGCCAAGGCGCGGATCGAGGCGAACTCGCCCGGCCCCTGCCCCTTCCGGCCCAGGGACGCGACGAACGTCCCGTCCTTGGCGAGCTTCTGGATCCGGGCGTTGGAGCTGTCGGCGATGTAAATGTTGCCCCGGCTGTCCTCGGCCAGGTCGTTGGGCATGTTGAAGGCGAGGTTCTCGTCTTCCGTGTCGGCGTCCCCGATGATGCGGACCGGCTCGAGCCTGACTTTGGGTGTCGGCCCCCACTTGCCCGGCTGGACGTTATGGACGATCCGAACGCCGTCCTTGGTCTCGATCTTCTGCGGAGAGGATGCGGCGGGCAGGATCAGAACGGCCAGAAAGGCCAGGATCCCGGCAGTCGCGAAGATACGGTTCTGCATGTTCACCCCCCGGCCACTAGCGGCCATCAGGATTTTAGCTTCGCCGACGGCGGCGCCGGTCGCTCATTATTACGCCGGACGAGGCACTTCTGTTTATCGCTTCGACCGAGCGCGACCTCGCGTAGCGGTCAGCGCGTCACCTTGATGGAGGCCGTCGCGATCTTCGTCGGATCGCTCTCGGAGACGGCCCGCATCGTCACGGTCGCCGTTTTGGCGCTTTCTTCGCCGGCCGCGACATAGGCCTTCAGGCCGCGGGCCTTGCCGAAGTCCGCCACGGCCAGGGCATTGGGCAGCTCGACCGTCCAGCCCTGGCCTTCAACCGAAGCCGAGATCCTGTAGACATCGGCGTTCAGGTAGGGACCGGCATCCATGGGATGGAGGGCGGCGTCCGTCGGGACAGGTTCGCCCGTGTTCTCAGCTCGAAGGCGATTTCGGACTGCCTCCCGGGCCGATCTTCAGCAGCCTTGGCGGCCGTGAGGGCGACACCCCGCTTCTGCGGACCCGCGCCGTCCAGGGAGTCGCACGGCCAGGGTATAGACGAGAATGCCGTCCTTGTCCCGCCGCAGGTCGACGACATAGAAATGCAGCCGGTTGGGCTCGTCGGTCCATTCGAAGCGCGCTTCCCGAATCCGAGCCCGGCGTGGAACAGCGCGTCGTTGAGCTGGCGGTAGTCGGCGATCGTCCGCATGACCTTCTGCCCGTTCGGCTTGACGTAGTCGACCTGGTTGATGTCCTCGGGATGGGCGTCGATGACCCAGATGTAGCTGTTGAAGCCGTTGGGCCCGCCGTTGCTGCCGCGCAGGCCGTCCTTGTTCTTGGCGATCAGGACGCCGTTGTCCGGGGTGAACGAGTCGTAGCCGATCCGCTGCACGACTTCCAGGCGTGTAATAAGCGTAGTTCGGCGTTCCCGGGCGACAGCGGATTCGTCGCCGGATCGTCGGCCGGGGTCCGGTCGCAGGGCGCGGCCCCGTCCAAGCGGACCATGATGCCCGGTGAACGTCCCGGGAAGCGGATCGACCGCCCGGGCCGTGACTTCGGCCGACGGCCAAGCCCGGACTTGGCCAGGCCCGTCCCGGCTCAGGCGCAGGAAGGCGGCCTCGGTGATGAACTTGTTCTCCAGGCGGTTGCGGACCATGAGGCCCGCGGGCATCGCCGCGCCCTGGATCGGCGGCACGACCCAGCGGCGGTGCGGCCCGCCCGGCCCGTTGAAGCTGCCGCGGTCCATCATGTCCCAGGGCCCGGCCGCGACGCGCCGGTAGGGCTTCACATAGGGATTGTTGTTGAGGTCGGGCAGGCGGAAGGCGAAGTGGCCGAGCTCGTGGGTGATGGTGCCGGAGTTCTCGCCCTGCCGCATCGAGGACAGGCCCCACTGGCGGGAGCCGGCCAGCCAGCTCGTCCACTCGACGTAGCGGGTCGGGATCCAGCGGGGCATGTCCGGGTTGGGATTGCCCCACTCCGGCGGGATGTCCTCCTTGGAGTTGAACTTCATCTCGCCGAACTCCTGCCAGACGCCGGTCTCGTCGTAGCCGGCGTACATGCGCAGGACGGCGTCATATTTCTTACGGACATCTCTGGCCGACCGCGTCCGCCGTCCAGACCTCGTCGCAGTCGCGCTCCATGCGGCCCATCGGGCTTGCTCCCGTCCGGGCGTCGAGGCGTTCTGGCCGTGCTCGTTCAGGCCGTAGTGCCAGATCGGCTTGGGCATGCGGTAGGGCCCGAACCACTCGACCTCGGTGATCCCGAACTTGCCGCGCGACTGCTCCATCCAGTAGCCGTTGATGGTCTGGCCGTGGTTGACCGGCCCCGGCTTGACGAAGAAGTCGGCGTAGAAGCGCGGCACGTCCTCGCGGGCGATGGGCTCGAGCTGGGGGTTGCCGAACGGGTCCGAGCCCTTGGGCATGGTGATGACGAAGGGCTGGTCGGGAAAGTCGATGGCCACGACCGCCAGCTTGAAGCCGCGCTCGGGCTTGAGCGAGGGGTCGGCCCAGTTGCGGCCCGGGATGGGCCGGTAGTCGGCCCAGGTCATGTCGTCCTGGTCCTGGACCCGCTGCGGATCGATGGGCGGGCGGAGGCGGGCCTGCTCCGGACCGGGTGCGCCGGGAATTGAGGTGAACAATAAAAAAGCCGAAGACAAGCAGGACACCATGAAAGACGGGCTTTCTTGTCATGATCCGGTCTCTCCTCGAGGGGATGGCCGGATTTTATAACGAATCCGGGCGTCTAGGCCAGACGTCCCGTTGTCGACTCTATTTCTCCAAGCTCCTTGGCGGGCAGGCCGGGCAGCAGCAAGAAGATGTCCTTGTAGAAGCTCCGGACCTGGTCGATCTTGCCGGGCGCATCGCTCTCCAAGCGGATGGGCAGGTGCATCAGGGCGAT
Source organism: Candidatus Aminicenantota bacterium (assembly GCA_963803915.1). Lineage (GTDB taxonomy): Bacteria > Acidobacteriota > Aminicenantia > Aminicenantales > UBA4085 > UBA4085. Next base: position 10,431 of record CAWDOL010000012.1, read on the forward strand.
ATGGGCCGGCTTGAGGACTTCCTGCAGCAGGCGTGCGGCCTTGGGCTCGAGGGGGAACCAGAAATGCACCAGCGCCAGGTCGATCGCTTCGTTCTCCCAGTCCGAGCCCGGCGAATGGCCTCGGACATTCGACGGCGAGTCCCCTTCATGGAAGACCCGCCAGCCCTCGATCTCGAGGAGGAAGAGCAGGTTCATCGGCGATTCCCGGTTCCCGCTGTGCAGGGTGCGGAAGGCCGTCACCGGAATTCCCTTGAACATTCACGGAGTCTCTCTCTCCGACCTTGAGCTCCAGGGAGACGACGCGCGGCTCGATCTTGTCCCACTCGGCCGCCGCCGCCTTCCGAAGGTTAGCCACGGCGTCCGCCGGCGCGACGAGAGTCGTTCCGGTCGAGGCCGCCAGGTACCGGGCCGCCAGCGCGGCGTCGAAATGGTCGGGGTGGTCGTGCGTGACCAGCAGGAGGTCAACCCCGTCGAAAGGCGGCGTGCCCTTCGATAAGTCCGTCGAGGACCTCGGGCGACGGGGCCCGATAGTCCGGATGGGGCTTGTCGAAGAGGGCATCGATCAGGACTTTCTCGTCGCCGACGGAGAGAAGGACCCCCTCGTTGGCCAGATAGGTCAGGACGAGCGGCGCGGAGGGAGCCGCGGAGCGCGGCGCGCCGGAAAAGCCGGCCGGGCCCCCCCCCGCAATCGAGGCGAATAGGAGAACAAGGCCAAGGCCGAACCTCCACCTCAACGTATATTCCATCATCGCAGGCTCCTTCCTCGAAAATCAGATTCTCGGATATTCCTTAACCGTCCGCTCGCTCTGAACGCTGCCGGTGTGCGCCGTCCCGCGAAGCTCGACCAGCATGACGTGCGCTTCCTCACCGGGGTTCGTTCGGGGACAATGCTCGACCCCCCGAGGCACCAGGATGATCTCGCCCTGCCTGACCCTGACGGCGTGGTCGGCAAATCGCATCTCGATCTCGCCTTGGACGACATAGAAAAATTCGTCGCTGTTGTCGTGGGCGTGCATGACGAAATCATCCTGGAGCTTGGCCACGAACACCAGCAGGTTCTCGCCTTCCGCGATCACGTGCGGATGCCACTGCTTCGTGAAAAGAGAGAGCTTTTGGGCCAAATTGACGGGTTCCAGCACAAGCAGGCCCCATCGAGTCATTCGCCTTCCTTCATTCGGTCCTTCGAAGCGACGGCGGGTTCAGCTCTTCTCAGCGAATGAAAAATGCTGCTGGACGACGATCCAGCGGCCGTCCCGCTTCTCCAGGACGCCGGTCCAGCGGGTGTTCTCCCAATTGGCGGGCTTCCCCTTCCACTCGTTGATGTCGTCCAGGAGGGCGTAGAACCAGGCCACTGTCGCCGGTCTTCGACAGGGTGATCTTGAGGTCCCGGATGTCCGAAGCGGACCGCCTTGAAGTCCGGGGCTGCCCCAGAACGACTCCGCCTTCTGGAATTCGTCGAAGCCCTTGACCGACTTCGCCGTCCGGGTGCACCTCGAGGAAGTCCGCGTCGTTGGCGATGACATTGTAGAGGAGGCGAAAATCCTTGGTCTTGGCCCAGCCGATGCACTCGCGCATGGCCTGTTCGATCGGCCAGCGCTCGTCCGCGCCGGGTACCCCGGAGAGGGCCGCCCGGTTGGCCCCGGCCGGCCGGGACGTCCGTGCGGCCAGCTTCTCGGCGATGGCCTGGCAAACCTCTTTCACCGGCGCGCTTTCGAACCCGTCGCCGGGCGGAGGTCCGCCGCCGCGGGGACCGAGAAGAACCCGATCGGCGACCCAGGTCGCCTGCTTGGGGAGACGGTCCTCGCCCAAGGGGCGGCCGGGGAGGCCCGAGGCGTCGACGACGAAGTTTCCGACGCAGAAGGAAGCCACGATCAACCCGGCTGCGTGAGCGTCCTTGAGAAAGTCCAGGACGACGGGGTTGAGGATGAACTTCCGGTAATGCGGCCCGCTCGGGATGATGACGGCGTCGTAGCCCGAGAAGTCCTTCAGGTCCGGTATCAGGATATCGCTCCGCATAAGGACGTCCCGCTTCTTGTTGTAGCAGCCCCGGTATTCGACGTCCACACCGATCCGCTTCTGCGTCCAACCGCGGGACTCGATCTCCTTCTGGAGCGGGAAGTAGGCGTCCCCGAACCACTCGCCCAGCAGAACGAGGACGGAAACGGGAGGGGCCGAGTCGGCCGAGGGGGCGGAATTTCCAGCCGAAATGCCGAGCCCCTGTAAGGCGATGATGAAGATCAGGCTGAATCGAAACAGGATTTTCATCGCTTCTCCTTGCTGACCTGCGCATCCGGCGCTAAAGCCGCCCTTCTTAGTGGCGCCAAAATTTCGCGCTGATCCAGTAGTAGATATCGTCCTCTCGAATTATAAACGACGCCCGGGCTGGAAAACATTATACGGACGAGACAGAACACTAGGTTAAATAGCGTATTCGATATATCGCGCACACCATGGTCTTGTCTCCAAAGGGCAAATAAGTCAGAATAGCCTGCGAACTTGGAGGCATTGTAACGTGAATCACCACCCTCGCACGATCATCGTGGGGACAGGCAGCTACATCCCCACGCGCCGCGTTCCCAATGACGCCTTCTTGGGCCGCGAGTTCTACGACGCTTCGGGCTCGCGCCTGGCCAAGTCCAACCAGGAGACGATCGGCAAGCTCCATGAGATCACCGGCATCGCCGAACGGCGCCACGCGGATGACGACCAGGTCGCATCCGACCTGGCCTTGCTCGCCGCCAAGGACGCCCTGGCCTCCTCGGGCATCGATCCGGAAAGCCTCGACCACCTCATCGTCGCCCATGACTTCGCCGACATCCGGGCGGACAACCCCCGCTCGGAATTCGTGCCCTCGCTGGCGGCCCGCGTTAAGCACCGCCTGGGCATCAAGAACCCCTTCACCGTGGCTTACGACCTTGCTTTCGGCTGCCCCGGCTGGCTGCAGGGCATCATCCAGGCCGACGGCTACCTTCGCTTGGGTGAGGGCCGCCGGGCCATGGTCATCGGTACGGAGACCCTGTCGCGCGTCTCCGATCCGAACGACCGCGACTCCATGATCTACGCCGACGGAGCGGGGGCGACGATTCTCGAGGGCCGCGATACGGCCGAGCCCGTCGGATTCCTGGCCCACGCCGTCCGCTCCGACACCATCGACCACGCCTACATGCTCTGGATGGCCCGCTCCTACGGGCCCGGCGCCGATGAGAGGCTCTATCTCAAGATGGACGGGCACAAGCTCTACGAGTACGCCCTCAAGACCGTCCCCGGGGTGGTCCTGCAGTGCCTGGAAAAAGCCGGGCTGAGCGTACGCGACGTCCACAAGGTCCTGATCCACCAGGCCAACGCCAAGATGGACGAAGCCATCCTGAAGCGGGTCTTCAAGCTGGCCGGCCTGGGCGAAGCCCCGCTCGAGGTCATGCCCATGACCATCTCCTGGCTGGGCAACAGCTCCGTCGCCACCCTGCCGACGCTCCTTGACCTGCTGTTGAAGGAAAAGCTGGACGGCCACGCCATGCCCAAGGGATCGATCATCCTGTTCGCTTCCGTTGGCGCCGGCATGAACATCAACGCCGCCGCCTACCGGATGCCCTAATCCCGCCGCGGCCGAGCCAAAGCATCCGACGACGGAGTCGTCCGCTTCATCCGCCCTCCCGAGCGGGTCTGTTTCGCTCGAAACGGATGGGAATCGGGCCGTCATCCAGTAATTAACCCGTTAGACACCCCGGGCTAAGCCCGGGGTCTATTCAGGGTAATACTGAGCGGCGCCTTTACCCCGATTTAAAAATCGTGGTTTTGCGCCGCGAACGTATAATCCGGCCATCCAAAACGTACTTAAGTTGAGAGGATACGCCACGGTGAACAAGAGATTGCCCCGGCCCCTGGTGCTGGCCGTCCTGGCCGCCGCCGCCCTTGGCCCTGCCTGCGGCAAGGGCCCGGACTTCCGGGTTCAGACGGCCACGGAATCGGGGATCACGGTGGTCAAGAACCCCGTTCGTCCGCTGCATAAAAAAGCTTCGCTGGCCATGATCCAGGAGCGGGTCTGGAACGGCCGCGAGGAAGGCCTGGACACCTTCTCGACGGTCGACAGCTTCGCCGTCGACGCGGACGGCACGGTCTTTCTGTGCGACGAAAATGCGGCCCTGATCAAGGCTTATTCGGAGCAAGGCGAGCGGCTGAGCGCGTTCGCGACCGACACCGAGAAAGCCGGCGGCCTCGAGCACCCCCGGATCGTCGGCCTGACGGCTTCCGGCGAGCTGGCCGTGGAAAGCGGAGGGCATCGGACGCTTGCTTTTTACGCCCGTGACGGGAGCCTCATCCGATCGATCTCTCTGGCCGCCTTCAACATCTTCCGGCTGGGGGTTGATCCGCAAGGCCGCATCCTGATGCACTCCTACCGCTACAGGAGCCCCAACGTCGTCTACTACCTCCGCCTCTACGATGTCGAGCTCAAGGAGCTCTGGTCCTACGGCCAATACTGGGAGCCGCAGAGCGTGGGCGCCGATTTCTACGCCTACCTGCCCATCCTGTGGTGGACGATCGACGCCCGCGGCGGGGTCGTTTACGGCCATCCGCAGCGCTACGAGCTGAAAGTCTTCGGCGAAAACGGCGCGCCGATCCGGATCATTCGCCGCGAGGGAAAGCCCCTGGCCATCAGCGAAGCCGAAAAAAAGGCCTATCGCCGGGAATATGCCAAGGCTCCCTACGTCAAGCTCCACTTCCCCGAAGACCATTCCGCCTACCAGAAATTCACCGTCGACGAAAAGGGCTGGATGTACGTCATGTCCTGGGAGCAGGCCAACAAGGGAGCGGGATATTGGTATGACCTTTACGACGACAAGGGCATCTACACCGCCCGCGTCGCCCTCGACCGGATGCCGCAGCTTTGGCGGGGCGGCCGCGTCTACACCCTCGACCGGCATGCCTCAGGGAGGGTCGTTTTATCACGCAACCGGTTCACGCTGGACCTGCGCTGACCATCTTCACGTGCGCCAAAGCCGTCGCATCATCCGTCTTGGAGCCGAAGAAGCGATAAAAGCCCTGATCAGAATGCGATGAGCTCGATCGGCACGACGGCCGAGATGGCTTGGAAGTGGACGTCCAGGCTCGCCACCCGGCAGCCGTTGTCTGCGGCAAGGATGGCGATCAGGCAGTCGGCTAAATGGACCATCTTCCCGGTCCGGCGCAGCTCCCGGGAGAGATTGCCGGCGCGTATCCACGCCGTCGCATCCTCGACGAGAACCGGAAACGAATCTTTCATGTCCTCGATGACGCCGACTTCCCTGTCCGCACGGGCGCCTTGCAACAGCTCGGCCAGCACGATGCCCGCGGTGAAGACGACTCCGCCATTGATCAGCTCATCCAGCCGGTCGACGACGCCGGCCGCACCGCCCCGGAAGAATTCGATCCAAACCGAAGTGTCGACGAGAACGCGGTCAACGCTCATGATCCCTGATTTCGTCGGCCGATAGGTCGAATTCGAGGCGCCCTTTCGCGGCCAGGATGCGGTCGAGCTTCTTTTGCTTGAGATAGGCCGAGATGGCTTCCTTGACGGCCGACGCCTTGCTCCTGGCTCCAGTCTCATAGACCAGCTCATCCAGCCGTTCTTTGTCGATTGTGATGGTCGATCTCATCGAATCACCTTGTGCATTCGTTTCGCACAATAATAATAGCCTATTATGCACATGAATGCAATATTTTTTCATTCAAATATATCAACAGGCTATCAGACGGGGCTTTCCGCCATTAGGAAAAAAAAGGGATTTCTGCTATCTTGGCCCTTCCCAGTTCAATTAGGAGAGAACACCATGCCGAACATGCAATGGCCCAAGGCGCCGTCCCTGGCCATCGACGCCCAAAAGCGCTATACCGTCAGCATCGAAACCGTCCGCGGGACGATCGAGCTTGCGCTCGCGCCCCAGTACGCCCCCCAGACCGTCAACAACTTCGTCTTCCTGGCCCGCGAGGGCTTCTACGACGGAGTCAAGTTCCATCGCGTCATCCCCGACTTCATGATCCAGGGCGGCGACCCGACCGGTACCGGCCGCGGCGGCCCCGGCTACCAGTTCGGCGACGAGTTCACCGGCAACCCGCTCAAGCACGAGACGGGGGTCATCTCCATGGCCAACGCCGGACCGGGCACCAACGGCAGCCAGTTCTTCATCACCCACTCGCCCCAGCCCCACCTCAACGGCAAGCACACCGTCTTCGGCAAGGTGGTCAAAGGGCAGGACGTCGTCAACGCCGTGCGGGCGGGCGACGTCATGACCAAGGTCAGCGTCAGCGAGGAGTGAGGAGGACGGCCCAGCCGTTCATTGCGGCTTCCCGTCCCACCCTTTTTATACGTTCGCGGCGCAAAACCCCGATTTTCAAATCGGGGTTAAGGCGCCGCTCAGTATTAACCCTATTAATACCCCGGGCTTCTGCCCGGGGTATCGAGCGGGTTTATTCGCCCCGCAGGTTGTCCATCGGATTGGCCTGGGCGGCCCTCAGGGTATTCCACCCGACCGCGGCGACCAGGAGGCCGGCGATAAGGAGAATCCCGCCCGCGAAATACTGCGGCCCCAGGGCGATCTGGTAGGCGAATTGTCCGAGCCACTTCTTCGCAGCCCAGATGACGATGGGGATGACTGCCGCGGCCGAAAACGCCAGAAGCCAAAGGAATTTTCCAGAAAAGAGCACGACGAGGCTTCCGGCCGGGGCTCCCAGTACCTTGCGGATGCTGATCTCCTTGCGCCGCCGTTCGATAAGAAACGCCGACAGTCCGAAGACGCCCAGACCGGCCAGGGCGGATGCCAGGCACGAAAGCCAGATGAACAGACGGGCGAGCTTGAAGTCCCGAACATAGCTCGAGCCGGCCGCCTCGTCGAGAAACGACCAGGCTCCGGGATTCTCGGGGACGTGCAACCGAACGAAAGCACGGACGGCGTCCAAGGCGCGCGGGAGGTCGGCGATTGAGATCCTGACCGCGAGGCCCGAAAAATAGGTCCCCGCGCGTTCCTTATTCTGGCCTCCCGCGGGGACGACAAACCGGGACGGCGTAGCCAGGATGACAAGCGGCTCGACGGCATGATGAAGCGAGCGGAAATGGAAGTCTTTGACCACGCCGACGACAGTCCCCATCCGATCGGACAAGAAGTCGGACAATTTCATCCAGCGGCCCGCCGCCCGATTCCAGCCAAACCTGCGGGCGGCCGATTCATTGATCAGGAAAGCCCGCTCCCCGGCCGTTTCATCCCCCGGCCGGAAATCCCGCCCTTCGACGATATCGAGCCCCAGAGTCGCGGCCAGACTCGCGTCGGAGGCGATCCAGCGTATTTGTCCTTCGGCATCGGGCTTTTTCCCCTCCCAATCGAAGCCCTGATAGGAGGTCTGCTCGGCATTGATCTGGAAGTTCGTGGCGGACACGGACAGGATCCCGGGCCTCCCGAGGAGGTCTCCTCTCAAGGCGTCCAATCGCAGGCCGACCGTCCTCGGAACCTGGATCATGATCACTTGGTGCTTGTCGACCCCCAATTCCTTGGTTTGAAGGAAATGGAGCTGGCCCTGGAAGATTAAAGCGGCGATCACCAGCCCGCAGGACAGGACGAACTGGAAGGCCAACAGAGCGCTGCGCACTCCCGATTTGCCGCCCGCAGCCGACCGTTCGCCTTTCAGAGTCCGGGCCGGTTCGAAGCCCGAGGCGATAAAAGCGGGGTAGATCCCCGCGGCCATGCCGACGACCAGGACGGCGGCCGCCAGGAAGATCAGCAGGGCCGGCCAGGAGAGGTCCGCCCAGGTCATCGCGGATCCCGAGAATTCGGCCAGCGCGGGATAGGTCAGCCCCAAAAGGCCGACGGCCAGGACGGCGGCCGCCAGCGTTTCAAGCCAGGCCTCGCCCAGGAACTGCCGGACGATCCGGCCCCGCCCGGCGCCCAACACTTTGCGCAAGCCCACTTCCCGGCCTCTTTGGATCGAACGGGCCGTGGTCAGGTTGACGAAATTGAAGACGGACGAGACCAGGATCAGGATGGCTACGGCGGCGATCAAGCGGAGATAGCGGACATCTCCGTTGGCTTCGAGCTCGTTGCGGAGATGGGACTTCAGATGAATGTCGGTCAGGGCCTGGAGATGGAGCCGGGCAGGATCGAACAAGGCCCCTTGGCTCTGTTTTCGAACGTTTTCGGGGAAAAGCGGGCCGATCAGCGGTACCATCGACTCGGCGGACACTCCGGGCTTGAGAAGGACATAAGCTCGATAATTCCACGAGCTCCAGATCTTCCGGTCGTCCGCACCGCCTATGAGCGCGGCCACGGCATCCGTGGAGACCAGGACGGCGAAGGTGAAATGGGAGCTCAAGGGGAAATCCCGGACGACGCCGTCGACCCGGAAGTCGGACCGGCCGGCGACCTGGAACGCCCGGCCCAGGCACTCCGTCGTCCCGAAATATCGGCGGGCCGCGCTCTCGGTCAACACGGCGGACTGGGGGTCCCGCAAGACCGCCTCCGGACGGCCGAAGCGGAAGTCGACCGTGAAAATCCGGAAGAAAGACGGATCCGTCGCATAGATCCGGTCCTCGCCGATCCGGTTTTCTCCGGCTGCGATGAGAACGGGATCGCCGGCTTTGGACAGCCTTCTTAAGGCGGCCGCTTCTTCGATCCCCGGAAGGGAGCGGCGGAGGCCTTCGATGAGCGCATAGGGAGCTCCCGCGAAATCATCGCTTACGACTCGATGGATTCTCCCGGCCCGGAGATGATGACGATCATAGCCGGTCTCGAAGCGTATGAGCATGGCGACGAACACGACCGCCGCCAAGCCCATGGCCAAGCCGCCGGTTGCGATCAGGACGAACAGCTTCTGCCGGCGCGCCTTGCGCCAAAGAAGCTGCAGATGCCGCCGGAGATGAAGCGGGACGAAACGCGGCGCCCGCCATGGAGGCCGGCCCCCGTCGGGCGTTTTGGAAATCATGCCGGAACCTCCCCGAGGCTTCGTGCGTCGATAGACTCGCCATCACCATAGATGCGGCTCGAGGTAAAAACGTTGTCTGAGCGGACGTGATTTTTGTAAAAAGAGCGAAGGGAATCTGCGCAGCGAACGTATCAGGCCCGGGCGGCTTCGGCCATGGCGGCCACATTGGCCGGAGGAACGTTGGGCAAGATCGCCTCGTGGCTGGGGCTGCAGATCCAACGAGGCCCGAACAGCCCGCGCAGGCGCCGCACTTCGGCCTTGACCGCCTCCGGCGTTCCGTTGACCAGCAGCTCCTGGGTATCCACTCCGCCCAGGAAGGCGATCTTCCCTCCGAACTCGGCCGCCAGCCGCTCCGCTTCCATCCGTCCCGCCCTGGCCTGGAGAGGATGCAGGCACTCCACCCCCGCTTCGATGAGCCGCGGGATGACCCGGTAGATCGAGCCGCAGGAGTGAAGGATGACTTGGTAGCCCGCGGCATGGGCCTGGTCGGTCAGGCGCCGGAACCAGGGCAGGATGAAGGCGTCGAAGTGGCAGGGGCTGATCAGACAGTCGATCTGGGTTCCGAAGTCGTTGCCGAAGAAATATCCGTCCATGAGGCGCCCCGCCCGCAGGAAAAAGCGGCGGTTGGCCTCCAGGTAGAAGCCGCAGACCCGGGCCGTGACCGCCTCCACGACTTCGGGGTGGGTCTGCATCTTGATGAAGTACGATTCCATGCCGAGCAGGTCCATGACATTGTGGAAGAAGGGGGCCCAGAAGCCGCTGGCCCGGTAGTGCGGGCCGGCCGCCTCAAGCTCGGCCAGGCAGTCGTCAAAATTCAGGTAGTCGGGGTCGGGCCAGTCGAAGTGTTCAACGTCCGCCGCGCTCTCGGCCGCAGCCAGAGGCCCGGCTTCGCCGTGGAAGCGCTTGAATTCCGAGGCGTCGAAGAGGCCGCGCCCCCGGGGATCGCGGTAGCCCGAGGCCCGGTACTGCGGCGTGATCCAGCGGAAATCGTCGCCGAGCTTGCGCCGCAGATCCTCCTCGCCCGTCGTGCCGAAATAGCGGTGCAGGAGGGGCCAGGTCTCGGGGTGGGGATTCCCCAGCCAGAAGCCGGTCCGCGGCACGGGCTTTCCGGCGATGATGCCGCGGACAATGGCGCGGCCGGTCATGGAGCGTTCTTTTTCGCGCCGGAAGCCGTCCAGCTTCGCGGCGCCAGCAGCTTCAAGGCGTTGGCCAGGAGCCGGGCGGTCATCACGGGCTGGGGACCGGCCGCGGGATCCTTGAGGCCGGCCAGGATGGGCAAGCCGAAGAAGATCACCCGGCCCTGCCCCAGCCGGGCGGCGAAGCCCGCCGCCCCGATGCTGCGGTCATGGTCCCGGCCGTAGCCGATGAAGACTTCGACGTCCCGACCCTCGATCGCCACACCCGACGTGCCGTCGACGGGGATCTGGAAGTCGCCCTTCAGGGCCTGGTCCGCCGGCAGCCCGTCCAGGACGGGATGCTTGCGGCTGAAGCACCAGGAGCCCATCCAGGACGCTCTCGACTCGCCGATCGCGGCCTTGAATTGGAAGGCCCCGGCCTCGGCCAGGCGGCGGGCGTAGGCCTCCACGGCTTCCTGGCCCTCGGGCAGGACGAGGAGCGAGGCCCCCCTTCGGACCCGAGCCAGCACGGCCTCGTCCAGGGCCACGGGCCGGGCGTATTCGCCCCAGACCAGGCCGGAGGCATCCCGGTAGGGCCGGCCGCCGCAGTTGACGGCGACCGTCTTGCCGCCCGCCTCCACCTTGACCGCGCTGAACTTGGCGTAGTTGACCGTCCGGCGCGGCACGGTGATGCGGATCGTTCCGTCGGGCCCATCGACCATGAAGGTACGGTCAATGGCCCTGCGGACGGCACCCGCCGCCGCCGCGACGTCGAAGTCCTTCAGCACCGTCCGGCCGTTGATCGCCACATCGAAGACGCGCTTGCCGGGACCGCTCAGGGTGACCTCGGCGAAGCGCAGGGTGACTTGGGCCGGGCCCTCGGGCAGACCGTCGAAGACGAGCTCGAGGTTCGCGGCATCGCCCCAGCACTCGGACCGGAAGAGCTCGTCGTCGTCCGTGCCCTCGATCTCCATGGCCGGGTCGATGTCGGGCGAGGTCCAGCCGTAGAGCAGACGCTCGCCGGCGACATAGAGGTCGTAATCGCGGCCGGACTCGTAGGCTTCGAAGGCGACACCCGGGAAGCGCGCCTGAAGGGCGGCAACGACCTTGGGTCCGGCGGCGATCACGGCGGCGGTCCGGGGCATCGGGGCCGGGGAGCCGACAGGATCGACGACGGAGATCTCCTCCATCCAGGCCGCCTCGGGCAGGCCCTCGACGGAAGCGAAGACCCGGTACACGCCCTCGAACTCCAGGACGGGCGTCTCGATCCCGGCCTTGACCGGGTAGACGAAGCGGTCCTTGCGGAAGGCCGGGATGTCGAAGGTCCCGAGCTCGCTCCGCTGGTAGCTGGGATCCTCGATCCAGAGCCGCATCCGGGCTCCGGCCGGGGCGTTCGTTTCGTTCAGAAGGAAGACATCCACGACGGCGCGGGATCCCAGGGCCGAGACGGCGGCATGCGGCTTGATCACCGGCCGCAGCGGGACCGTCCGCCGGGCCATGAGCTGGGGGTTGCCCTTGAACCGCCGCAGGTTGTCGACCAGGCCGGAGTGCTGCTCGACGGCCGTCGATTCCCAGCCGCTGACGACCAGCAGGTCGTTGCTTTCGGCCAGGCGGGCCGTCTCGACGACCCGGCCCCAGAAGTCGTAGCTCTTGTCGCCGATCGAGAGGAAGAGCTTCTCGGCCGTGGGGAAGGCCTCGCGGAAGTCCCAGCGGGCCAGGAACTTCTCGTAGGCGGCCAGGATCTCCTCGTGATCCTCCAGGTCGTAGGACCGACCGCCGCGGCGCTTGATCTCGCGGACCATCCCGGCGTGGTTGTCGGGGACGCCGACGCCCAGCATCTCGCCCCAGGCGACCACTTCGCGGTCGACGGTCGAGCGATGGGTGAAGTCATCGGGGCCCTTATAGAGGGCGTCCGTCCAGACGCCCGGCCCGCCCACCGTATGCTCGTCGCGCCAGCCGGAGACGCCGTCGCCGCCGTCGGCCAGCACGGTCTCGTCGTAAGGCCTCAGCCAGGCCTGGTTGGCAACCGGGATGCCCGACTTGAGCAGGACGATCCGGCTGGGGTCCTCGGCATGAACCCGGCGAAGGAGCCGGGCGATGCGCGGGTTGCCGAGGTCGGGGTGGATCTCGTTCTGGAGCTGGTAGACGACGAGCGAGGGCCGGCTGCGGTTCTGCCGGACCATGCGCAGGATCTTCTCTTCCATGTACCGCTCGGCGAAGCTCGCCGCGTCTCCCCCCGCGCCGGACCAGTCGATCCGGCCCGCGGGCGACTTGGCGTAGAGCGGAAAGGCCTCGCCCAGAGCGGACTGTCCGCCGCCGGGCTCCATGATCCGCAGCAGCCCCAGCCGGTCCTGGGCGTCGAGGACCTCGGCCTTGCCGATGCCGCGGTGCGAATGGAGCATGGTCAGGCCGAGGGTCTTGGCCGACCAGACCTCCCGCTCGGCCAGCTCGGCCGAGGGCCAGAGGCCGTTGAAGCCCCAATACCCCCAGGAGATGGCCGAGAGCGGGCGGATGCGGCCTCCGTTGAGCCTCAGGACGGCGTTGACGCCGAGGCCGTCGGCCTCGAACCAGCGGAAGCCGAACTGGGCCTCGGCTTCGTCCCGCCAGGCAGCCGGCGCGGACGCGGCCGCGGCATCGGCGGGAGCCGGGCAGTCGAGCCGGGCTTTCAGGACATAGAGGCTGGGCGAGCCCAATCCCCACAGCTTGGCGGCCGCCGCATCGAGCGTCTCCGAAGCCTCCAGCGTTCCGCCGGCGGGAATCGCGACCTTGCGGCCGCGCGAGGCAAGCACCGCTCCGTCGGCGGGATCGACGACCTCGAAGACGAGGTCGCCGCGGACAGCGGAAGCCGAGGCGTTGCGAAGGCGCGCCGAGGCCCGGACCCGCCGGACCTGCGGGGTGTTGAGGGCCCAGACATCCTCTACATACGCCGGATCATGGGCGGACAGGGATAGTCCCCGGTCCAGACCGCCGAAGCCGTGTCCGGCGTAGAAAGCCGCATCCCCCCAGGACAGCAGCTTGGTGTCGGCCCAATCCATGCGGCCGCCCGGGTTGGTGATGCGGATGGCCAGGAGGTTCCGCTGGCCCGGCAGGACGGCGTCGCTGACGTCGCATGCGAAGGATGTCTCGCCCAGGATGTCGTAGCCCACGAGGCGCCCGTTGAGAAAGACCTCGGCCCGCAGCCGCGCCCCGCGGACCCGCAGCCGGACGACCTTGCCGGCGAAGCGGGGCGGGACGCTGATCTCCTTCCACCACCACGACACGCCCTGGTACTGGCCGTTCAGGACGTCGCGGTCGGTCCGCTCGAACCAGTACTCGTCGCGGTAGGGCCGGCGGCCCGGCCTCGCCCCAGAAATGCTCCTCCACGGTCGAGGGCAGGGTGACCGGGATGCCCGCCGAGCGGTGCAGGACGCTCCAGCCTCCGGTCGGAATATTGACCGGGAGGCTGTCGACGGCATCCTGGCCGGGGAGGAAGAGGGCGTCGTTCCTCCAGTCCGCCTCGCGGTCCAGCCACAGCCGCCAGCCGATGTCGGCGATGGGGATCGCTTCCTGGGCCCGGGCGGCCGACGGCCATAGAGCCAGCCCGGCCGCGGCAAGGAGGAGGGTGGCGAGGGTACGGCGGATGTTCATGAAGAGTCCTCGACGGCAGCATTATATGCGCATTCCGGCGTGGGGAGAAACGGTCGAACATCGACCATGCGACGTCCGCCGCAGGCGTATTGGCCGACCAGGCCATGGTTCCCGCTTTCGTACCGGGATCGCACCGCATCTCCGTCCGGAGCGGCGGGGAGACGATCAGCCGGGATTTCAATTTCCAGGTCCGTTAAGCAGGGGAAGCCGCTCCGGCTCAGCGGAAGTCGCGGGCGGCCCCGACCATGGCGGCGATGTTCGCCGGCGGCACGTGGGGCATGATGTTGTGGATCTGGTTGAAGACGAACCCGCCGCCCGGAGCGAGCGTGTCGATCCGTTCCTCGACGTGATCCCGGATCTCGGCCGGCGTCCCTTCGGGCAGTACGCGCTGGGTATCGCAGCCGCCGCCCCAGAAAGTGAGGTCGCGGCCGAACTCCCTCTTCAGGAAGGCCGCGTCCATGCCGCGGGCGCTGGTCTGGACGGGGTTTACGATCTCGACACCGATCTCGATCAGGTCGGGCAGGATGTCGACGATCGAGCCGCAGGAGTGGAGGAAGAGCCGCAGGCCGGACTCCCTCCTGATCTTGTCGTAGAGGAGCTTCTGGCGCGGCTTGAAGACCCGGCGGTAGAGCCGGGGCGAAATCTGCAGCGCGTTCTGGGTGCCGAAGTCGTCGCCCATCTGGATGATGTCGACCAGGCCGTCGACGGCGGGCAGGATCTTGTCCAGGTTGGCCAGGTGCATCTCGGTCAGCTTGTCGAGGAGCGCCTCGGCCTTGGCCGGGCTCTCGATGAGGTCGACCAGGAACTGGTCCATGGAGCAGAGGTACTGGCCCCACTCGAGAAGGTTGCCGCCGAAGGCGATCATGACGGCGTAGTCGGTCGTCTCGCGGAGGACTTGGGCCCGGCGCGTCATCTCGGCCAGATGGACCGGGGTGAGCGGCTCGTGGTAGGGGGCGCAGGACAGCGTGGCCCAGGTGACCTGGCCCATGAGCTCGGGCAGGCGTTCGAGGACGGAGAGATCAGCGCCGTCCCAATCGCGCAGCGGGAACCGGGTCTGGCTGAGGTAGTAGGCCCCCCGCGGCATGGCCCCGATCAGCGACCCGTCCGTCCCCCGAGCCCGGTATCCGCCGTCGCCGTCGGACTCGATGGGCATGAAGGCGGGCACGCGGGCGGGCTGGCCGTCGGGCAGGGTGAAGGGCTTCCAGTCGGCGTCCTCGGTCAGAAAGACGCGGCCCAGGTCGACGACGTCGGCGTCCCAGTAGTCGAGAATCGCCTGCTCGGGCTGGGCCAGCTGCTGGACGGCGTCGTAGACGTCGATATGACCCGATGTCGATGCCCAGGTGGCGCTTGAGCTTGCCGTAGGCCGCCGCCGTGATCCCCGTGGAGCGCATGGCGCCCAGGTCCACGGGGACGCGGTCGGGCTCCCGGTGGTCGATGGCGGCGAGGACGCGCTCGCGGCGGGTCATGGCGGTTGCCCTTGAGCCTACTTGTTCGCGGCCACGAGCGAGGCCAGCAGGGTTTGGATATCGGCTGCCGTCATGACTTTGACGGTCTTCTTCAGGAACTCGCCGAAGGCGGCGATTTCCTTTTCAATTGCCGGGAAGCCTATGTTGGCCCCGGAGTCGGTGCTCGTCACGACGGCCTTGCCGTCCGGATCCAGGGCGGCGAACCAGGGAATACCCGACTTCTCGGAAGCCGGGTAAGCCTTCTTCATCTCCAGCCCGCCGGTCATCCGGTCCTGGTCGATCTTGAGGTCGACGAAGTCCTTCTTCAGCAGGGTCGCGACCTCGGGCTGGGCCATCCAGGCCTCGAGCTTCTTGCACCAGCCGCACCAGGGGGCGCCGAAGTGGAGGAAGACGAGGCGGTCCGAGCGCTTGGCCTCGGCCAGGGCGATGTCCAGGACGGCCTTGGCCTCGAGGGCGGGGGCTTTGTAACGGTTCAGGAAGTCGAGGACTTTCTTGGGATCGTGGCTCTCTCCGGCTTCCAGGCTGCTCGTGTCCTGGTTGATGATCAGGTTGCCGCCGGCGTCGAGGACCGTGAGGAAGGGGACGCCCGCTTTCTTGAAGCCTTCGGTGTAGGCTTCGTACTTGCCGGCCACATCCAGGTTCTTGTCGAACTTGCCGATGTCGACCATGACCACGTCGTACTCGTAGAGGAGGATCTTGGCGATATCCCGGTTCTCCTTGAACAGCTTGTGGAGCAGACGGCACCAGCCGCACCAGTTGCCGCCCCATTGGATCAGCACCCGCCGGTTTTCCTTGGCGGCCCGGCCGAGGGCGGCGGCGATGTCGGCCTTGGCGTCGGCCTTCTCGTCGTAGATCGGCCCCTCGGGCGCCTTGGGCGCGGTTTGGGGAACAGCCTGCTGCGCCGTACCGGCTTTGGCGGCGGGAACCGAGGCGACCTGGGCGAACGCCGCGGCCGGGATGGCGGCGGCAAACAGGGCCACGACGAGCATCGTTACGGCTTTTTTCATGGCAAGGCTCCTGACAGTGATTACGGCCAAATCTTACCAGAAATCGGGCCGGCCGAACACCGCGCCGGATTCGGCGCATCGCCCTGCCGAGTGAGAATTCCCCGGCACCGGATGCGTCTCTTATGACAAAGGAGGTTGATCCGAGGACGAAGCCCGGCTCGGCGCCTCGGGGCGGAGCCACTTGGGCTTTCGATCATGGTATGATATATTGTCATACCGGAGGCCGGAATGCCGAGCCGAAAGATCGCCATCACGATGGATGCGGGAATTCTCGAGGAGGTGGATCGTCTGGTGCTGGAAAAGACATTCCCCAACCGAAGCCGGGCTATTCAGCAAGCCGTCGCCGCCAGCCTGGAGAGGCTCGGCAAGCGCAGGCTGCTTCGCGAATGCCGCAAGCTCGATCCCCGGCAGGAGCGCGCGGAAGCCGAGGCCGGCCTGGCGGAGGACTCGAAGGAATGGCCCGAATACTGAGGGGGGAAATCCGTTGGGCCGACCTGAACCCGGTCCGGGGGCACGAACAGGGCGGCTCCCGGCCCGTCCTCGTCCTGAGCCAGGACGTCTTCAACGATCACTCGGGCACGGTCATTGCCGTGGCGATCACGAGCCAGGAGCCGCGGGCGGGCTTCCCATTGACGCTGCGCCTTAAGGACGGTCTCCTGCCCAAGCCGTCATGGGTCAAGATGAGCCAGGTCCGCACGCTGGCGTCCGACCGCATCGGCCGCCGCCTGGCCGCCGTCGATCCCGAGACCCTCGATCAGGTCGTCGCCGGATTCGACGAGATCATCGGCGGTTGAGACACCACGCGCCGGTCGGGCTTGATATTACGTACGTGTTATCGTACGATAGAGTGCGAGGCATCAGCATGACCACATTCACCGCCAGCGCCGCCCGAGCTCGCTTGTACAAGCTGCTCGATCAAGCCAACGATAGGCATGAACCCATCCAGATCACGGGCAAACGCTCGAATGCCGTCCTCGTTTCGGAAGATGACTGGCGGGCCATCCAGGAAACTCTCTATCTACTGGCCATCCCGGGCATGCGGGAGTCCATCCGGGAAGGGTTGGCGGCTCCGGTGGATAAATGCGCCAAAAGCCTGAAGTGGTGAGCTGGCGGATCGTCTTCACCCGACAGGCTCAGAAAGACGCTAGGAAGCTCGCCGCCACGGGTTTAAAGCGAAACGCCGAGGCGTTGCTCGCCATCCTGGCGGTGAACCCGCATCAGAGCCCTCCCCCATTCGAGAAGCTGGTCGGGGACTTGTCCGGCGCCTATTCGCGGCGGATCAACATTCACCATCGCCTCGTCTATCAGGTTCTTGAAGACGCTAAAACCGTCAAGATCATCCGCCTCTGGACGCATTTCGAATAGAGGCCACGGTCTGTCGGGTCGAAAGTCCTATTCAACCAAACCCGGCCAAGCTTAAAAGCTCGCTTATTGTTCCTTGATGAGATCGACGCTTCGCCGGCGTCCCGTCCGATCCACGCGAAGGGTCTTGATCTCGAAGGGTGAGAACGCGGACTAATACCCGGACGACGCCAGGGAAAAGGTCGAGCTATGGCGACGGGACTATAATGAGTTTCGTCTCCTTCAATTCTTTCCCGATCCCCCGGCCGATTATGTTTCGTGATCATGTCTTAGCCGCGGGGCGAGGTGTGTCCGGTTAACGGCCTCGCGGCCGCCGGAGCCGGCGACTTACGCCCGTGCAGACCGCTTTCCGGTGCTCCGGGCCACGCTTGACTTCGCCAGGGTGCCGGAATATCCTCGCTAATGAGGTCAGGATGGGGATTCAAGCCGATTCCGAATGCTCTCTGCACCCCGGGCGGAGAAGGAATTTCTTATCCTCTCGGAGGTGGCGATCACCAACAGGACGGCGAGCATGGACAGCGCGCCGAACACGGGAGGTTTTTGGGCGTTCGACATTTCTCTTCGCCCCTTCCGGACCTACTTTTTGATTTCGACGTCCACTCCGACGGTTAAGAATTCGTAATTTTCGTACGTGATCGTCCAGACATCGCCGATCATCGTCTCGTTCGCAGGACTGATATATTCCTCCCGAATCTCCTGGCGGCTGGGAAAGAAAATTTCCTTTTTCTCGATTTCGTAATAGGCCGCCTGGATACCTTAGGGTCTATCTAAATAATAATCTGTTAATTTTCTTTTCTTATTCTTTCTGGACCGACCCATTCATCCCATTCTTTTGAGTAACCTCGATAATGAATGAGATATTTCATCTCTTTCACTTCGATTATCATCGCAGGCATATATTTATTCTTCCAGAGGACTTGGACATCGTCGCCGGTTTTATAATAGCCATGCCTCATTCTTGATTCTCCAACCCATTCATCCCATTTCGCATCCCAGCCAACGTAGTGAATTTTATAGAGTTCGGTGGTCTTCGCTTCATCGACTTTTGCCATGTGCCAGTATCCCTTCCAACTGACTTCGACAATATTTCCAATACGATAAACATCTGCGGTTTTCGAATAGAGAAAGGTCGAAAATAAAAGTGTCCCTATCATCATCAGTTTTTTATTAACAATAATATTCCGAGATATTTTTTGTCTCATCGATATTTCTCCTTATTTTTCCCTTTATAATCAGAATACTCTTCTTTTTTAATAAAGCAAGTAGATTGTTCTTTCCAGCCAACTCGAGCATGGTTTGAGCCTCAGCCCGGGCCTGTACAAGCTCCCCAAGTTGATAAGGGTTGTAGCCGATGAGCCATTGGGAAGAGGCCATCCCTCCCGGGCTATTCCGCTTTTTCGCCAGTTCATAGCGGAGCCGCGCCTGCCCGAGGGCCTGCTTGAACTTCCCCAGGGTGCAATATTGGATTTCGAGCCAGTATCGTCCGGCGAGTTGGTAGCTTGCTTCTTTCATGGACAAACTCGTCGGTGGTCCCGGCCTCAGCCGCGGCCGCCGCGATCCGCAAGGATCCCCGCCGCATCGTCTGGCCCCTCTAACCCGAAGATCCGCAGCCGGGATTTTCCCGATGTCCCATGACGGACGGTATCTGTTTTTCACCTCTAACCGGAACGGAAACGACGACGTCTATTGGATCGATGCCCGGGCGGTCGAAGCGCTTCGTCCTCCCCAGCCTCCCCCTCTCCTATGAAGTTCATCTTGGAGAAGTCGAACTCGCCGCCGAAGATGCCTTTGGCCACGGCCTGGGTGACGAACTCGGGCGGGAAGGCTTGAATGAGTTTGGACCGGTACGGCGGGTAGGCCGCGGTGATCGCGGTCAGGGCGGTGGCCGCGCTCCAGGGGCTGGCCCGACACGCCGCCGCTGCTCCTTCTGTCCCCAGCCGTTTCCGATCCATCGCGTTGAACGCCAACGCCGGTTGACGGCATCCCCTTCCGGCGCCTGACTCGGAGTCGCGCCATTTGCCGTCTTTTTTGGTTCCGGCCTCGTCCGTGAAGTTGGCCCGTTTCCGGAGGCTTCTCTCCCGCCATGGCGGGAGTCTATCGTCCTCGGCATCCGGAGCGTACCGTTCTCTATCGGGTGATCTCCCATCATTTCGAGCGTTTTTTGGCGGAATACGAGAGTCGATTCGAGCGGGAGTATGGATATTTTCGGCCGATCGTCAAGGAGGTGGTCGAGCGCTATCTCGATTGCGGCAACCCGCGGTGCGGATTCGCCCGTCTTCGGTGTCCCGATTGCCGGGAGGAGCGGTTGGTCATGTTCTCCTGCCGCACCCGGGGATTCTGCCCGTCGTGCCACGCCAAGCGGATCGAGGTATGGGGAGAGTGGATGCGGGAAACGCTCCTTTTAGATGTCCCGCACCGCCAGGTCGTCTTCACCATCCCCAAGCGGCTGCGGCTCTTCTTCAAGTACGACCGCCGGCTGCTGGGCGATCTCTGCCGGGCGGCGCGGCGGTCCCTGGAGCGGTATTTCGAGGCCGTCGCCGGCGGCCCGTTCACGCTTGGCGTCATCGCCGTCCTGCAGACCTTCGGCGACCGGATCAACTTCCACCCCCACCTCCATTTCCTGGTGACCGAGGTCGGGACGGATAGGGAAGGGCGCTTTCGTCTCGTCCCCCGCATCGACGACGCGCGGCTGGCCGAGATCTTCGCCCGGGAGGTGCTCAAGCTTCTCGTCGGCAAGGAGCTTCTCAGCCCGGAGTGGGCCGAGCGCATTCTCTCGTGGCAGCACATCAGTCAGGAGCTTCTTTGGGAGGCCGACCCTCCGGCCGGGTTCTTTCCCGATCCCCCGGCCGACGATTTCTCGTGATCTTCTCCGGACCCGCGGGGCGAGGTGCGTCCGGATAACGGCCTCGCGGCCGCCGGAGCCGGTGGCTTACGCCCGTGCAGTTCGCTTTCCGGTGCTCCGGGCCGCGCTTGACTTCGCCAGGGTGCCGGAATATCCTCGCTAATGAGGTCAGGATGGGGATTCAAGCCGATTCCGAATGATCTCTGCACCCCGGGCGGAGAAGGAATTTCTTATCCTCAACTCTCTCATCGCTCCTCGATGAGATCGACGCTCCGCCAGCGGCCCGACCGCTCCACTCGAAGAGTCTTGATCTCAAACGGCGAGAAGGGCGACTCGATCTCGATCGGATCGGAGCGCTTCCCGTCCGGAGGGCGAGCCACGGACAAGCGCGCTTTCGTCTTCCGGCCGGACGATTCCTGGAGGCGGATGATGAGCGACTTCCCATCGTCCGAGCGCTTGCAGGCCAGCAGCCGGATGCTGGGCGGCGAAATCGCGATCATGGAGGCATGAACGGCATCGCACTTCGATGGACCGCCCGACGCTCCAGGCTCGATCGAATCCGCCGGAGCGAGGCTCCCGTTCGGCACGGATTCCCCGTCGGCCGCAACCTTCCCGAACGGCAGATGGGCATAGACGGCGGGCGGGGCGGACAGCCAGTCGGCCAGACCCGGCAGAATCCGCCGGACCTCGTCGGGGCTCCCCGCCGTCAGGGCCAGCCGGATGTCATGGACGCCCTGATCGGCGAATTTGTAAGCCCGTTCCGGCCCCAGCTTGAAGCCCTGCTCGTGGCAATAGGCCGAGCCGCGCAGGACGGAAAGCGCGATCTCGCCCTTTTGGAAGGAGATGCCGTGCAGGCCGATGTGGGCGATGCCAAAGGCTGCTTTCGCTCCCTCGGAAAGGCCCTCGGCCAGGCACCATCGGCCATGAACATGTTCCTGACCGTCGGCCGGCCGCGTCACGGCACCGCCGGGGACTTCGCAGAGGATTCCGTCCGCCGTCCCCGAACTCGGTCGGGAATCCCAGCTTCAGGCGCATTTTCGCTTCGTTCCACTGAACCCGCAGGCGCAGCTCCACGACCGGCCAGGATGGATAGAAGATCGTCTGCTGGACGATGCGGCTGGATTTGTAGGCCGACTTCGTCTCGACGATCGTCCTGACGGCGCCGCGCTCGACGATCCGGGCCGTCCCGGACGGCTTGAACTCGCCCAGAATCCGGTCATAGCTCCAGCGGTCCGTGCCCCAGGAATCTCCGTCGTCCTCGACGACAAGGAGCCGGGGTACCGGGCCGGCCAGCATGCCGACGGCCTTCGGTCTTCAGAAAAGCCGTCCGTCCCGTCCGGCGATGGCAGCCCAGCCAAAGGCCTTCCTCGCGCTTCCACGGCCGCACCGATCCGTCCGCGGCGATGGCCTTCCAGCGGGGCGAACGGAAAAGCCAGACCTGGCCCGATTGCTCCGGTCGGAGCGGTTTCGGGGCCGGTTCCTCGACCGGGCGGACCTCGTAGAAAGCCGGGCCCAGGCCCGGAAGGGCGGCCATGAACGCGATCTTCCGCCGCCAGCCGTTGAACGGCAGCAGCGCCTCGGGCTGTTCCTCCTGGCAGACGACCTCCCGCCCGGCGCCGTCGAACAATCGCGAGTCCCAGGTCCCCGTCCACTTGGGACGGTGTTCGATCATGAACTCGGCCTCGACCGGGACCCTGGCCAAGGCCGGATTGGCGTTCAACACCGTCAGCGGAATATCGGCCGCGCGGCTCCGGCCGCGGGCGAACGCGGCGGCCGCGTCGAGCCGCAGGCAGCGCGCTTCGGACTCGGACTTGCCGTAGAGGTCGAGGGCGTCGCGCTCGGCCGGCTCGACACAGCTTCCCGGCAGGATGTCGTGGAAATCGTTGAAGAGATGCGACCGCCAGGCTCCGCCCAGCTTGTCCGCGGGATAGTCCAGGCCTTTCGTCCACCAGGCCGCCGCGCGCAGGGCCTCGGTCTGGACGAGAAGCCCCAGGTTGGATTGGGCTCGCCGCTTGAGCCGCGACAGCGAGGTGTAGCAGCCGGTGAAGCAGCGCTGCAGATCGCCTTCCACCACGGGAGCCGTGCGCCCGGCCGCGGCTACGGCCGCATGGAAACGATCGGGCGTGCTGTGGACGATCCGGACGCGGTGCTCGATGGCCCGCACGACGTCGATCCGGGCCAGGTCGCGCCGGGTCGGGCCGCCGCCGTGGTCGCCGATGCCCCAGAAGACCGGCACGTCGCGGTGGAGCTCCAGAGCCAGCTCGACGCCGGCGGCCAGGCGCTCTTCGATGTTGTCGTATTCGGTGTGATAGAGCCCGACCGCGATCCGGCAGGCCAGGATCTCCGAGCCGTCAGTACCCCGCCAGCGGTAGAGGTCCGAGGGCAGGTCGAGCTCGTGCGCCTGCGGGCGCATGTGGATGTACATCTCGTAGCCGGCCTGCCGCAGGACCTGGGGCAGGCCCGCGCCGTGGCCGAAGGAGTCGAAGTTGTAGGCGACGCGGGGTACGACGCCGAAGCGATCGCGGAAGTAGCGCCTGCCCTCGGCGATCTGCCGGACGACCGATTCGATCCCCGGCAGGTTGGCGTCGGGCTGGAGATACCAGCCGCCCGCAATCGCCCAGCGCCCGGCCTTGACCAGCCGCCGGATGGTGCGGAAGAGCTCCGGGTCGAGCCGCTCGACGGAGCGGTAGAGGACGGCCTCGTTGTGGCAGAAGACGAGGTCCGGATGGTCGGCCAGGAGCGCGGCGGCGACGCGGAACGTGGACACGGCCTCCGAAGCCCCTTCCTCCCAGCGCCACTGCCAGACGGGGTCGAGATGGGCGTTGCAGATCAGATGGACGGTCGGCTTCCGTCGGCTTGGATGCGATCTCACCGGTTTATTCATGTCGTCTCCCCGCTGCGGGCCGTCTCGCGGCGACGGGACTCCGGGTCTATTCTAGTCGGTTGCCGGGAGGGTTTCCACAAGAGGGCGCCCCGTTCGATCCCTCCGGTGCCGCTTAGCCCGGATCATGAGCGCCATCTTGCAGAAGGTCGGGAATCGCGTACCATCCGCGGGAGCCGCCCATCGCAGAAAGGCGAGGCCGGAGAGCTGCCCATGTATTCCGACATTCAAAGACCGACCCTGTTAGGGGACCCGGAGCGGGGCCCATGGCGGGCCTATCGGACCTTGGCCGGCGAGTCGATCTCCGTCCTGTGATCGGAATCCGGATGCCGCGACGGGGAAGATTTCCCGGCCGCGGCGTCTAATAGAGCGGTAGGCGTTCGCTCGCTACGGTTGTAATCCCGGCCACAAGCGGGTATCATTTCCGGCTTATCCGCGCTTTCCGCCACTCTCACGGAGCTGAAGAAATCGACATGAAGAAGATCGCCTTTGGCTTTACTCGCCCTGACCTTCTCCTGGCCGGCGCCGCCGCGGCCCAGATCAAGGCCGTCCGCGTCTCGCTCGGCCCCAAGATCGACGGCCGCCTGGACGACGCCGCCTGGCAGGCGGTATCCGTCTTCACCGACTTCCGGATGGTCGAGCCGACTCCCGGCCAGGACCCGACCGAACGGACCGAGCTGCGGGTCGTCTACGACGACGCCGCCATCTACATCGGGATCGTCTGCCGCGACCGCGAGCCCAAGCGGATCGCGGCCAACACCATGGCCCACGACGGCGGCTCCTCGGGCGGCCAGTCCTACGGCAACTACCACCGCGGCGCCTCCGCCTCCAACGACCAGGTCCAGATCCTGCTCGACCCCTTCCAGGACAAGCGGACGGCCTACGTCTTCACGGTCAATCCCAAGGGCGCCCGCAGCGAGGGCCTGGTCTACGCCGGCAGCACCAGCCTGAACTGGGACGGCATCTGGGACGCCGAGGCCCGCATCGACGGCCAGGGCTGGAGCGCCGAGATGCGCATCCCGTTCAAGACTCTGTCCTTCAAGCCCGGCCTGGCCACCTGGGGCATCAACCTGGAGCGGGCCATCGCGCGCAAGCAGGAGACGATCCGCCTGGCCGGCCTGACCCGGGACAGCAACTTCAGCAACCCCAACGAGGCCGCCTCGCTGGAGGGCATCGAGAACATCCGCCAGGGCGCCGGGCATCACCTTCCGGCCCTACGCCATGGGCGAGCGGAGCAAGGACCACGCCGCCGGGCACGGATGCCGGCTGTAGCCGGCGACGCCGGCTTCGACGTCTACAAGAGCCTCACCCCCAACCTGGTCGCGGTGGCCTCCTACAACATGGACTTCGCCGAGACCGAGGTCGACGAGCGGCGGATCAACCTGACCCGCTTCCCGATGTTCTTCCCGGAGAAGCGGATGTTCTTCCTGGAAGGATCGGAGAACTTCAGCTTCAGCTCCAGCGTCAGCTTCTCTCCCTTCTTCAGCCGCACCGATCGGCCTGCTGAACGGCGAGCCGACGCCGTTGACCTTCGGGACCAAGCTCTACGGCAAGGTCGGCAGCACCAACGTCTCGCTGATCGACGTCCAGACCGGCGCCGCCGAGCGACTTCGTCCAGCCAGAACCTCCTGGCGGCCCGCGTCACCCAGAACGTCTTCGACCAGAGCAAGGTCGGGCTGATCTTCACCAACGGCAGCCCCGACGGCGCGCGCAACTCCCTGGTCGGCCTGGACTTCAACTACTCCTCCTCCAAGTTTCTGGGCGAACAAGAACCTCATGCTGGCGGCCTGGGGTGTTTACAACTGGAACGAGAAGACAACCGGCGGCCACGAGGGCTTCGGCTTCCGGGCCAACTATCCCAACGACCTGTGGAACATCCAGACCACCTACGCCTACTACGGCGAGGCGCTCGACCCCGGCATCGGCTTCCTGATGCGGGACAGCATCCAGACCGCCTGGGCCAGGGTCGGCCTTCCAGCCCCGGCCCAAGGGCGGACTCTTCGGCGGCTGGGTCCGGCAGTTCTACTTCGACGTGAGCGCCGACTACTACTGGGACCTGGAGGGGACGCTGGAGACGCGGACCCTCAGCCTGACGCCGATGTCCTTCCGGACCGAGAGCGGCGAGATGTTCGGCTTCAACATCCACGCCGTCCGCGACATCCTGCCCTACGACTTCCCGAGTCGCCGACGGCGTCGTCCTGCCGATGGGCCCCTACGACTACACCAACGGCACCGCGCTGATCACCACGGCGGACCGCCGCCCCGTCGCGGCCGAGCGCCAGCTGGCAGTTCGGCGAGTTCTATTCCGGCCATTACGACAACGTCAACCTGGGTCTGAACGGCGCGGCTCAACGGCACCCTCAACCTGTCCTTCGAGCGCCAACCTGGTCCGGGCCCGTCTGCCCCACGGGAACTTCAACGAGAACGTCTACCAGGTCAAGGCCGACGTCTTCCTCTCGCCCGACCTGGGCTGGATGAACTACGTCCAGTACGACGACATCTCCGGTCAGCTCGGCTGGAGCTCGCGCCTGCGCTGGCGCGTCTCGGGCGGCAACGAGGTCTACCTCGTCTACAACAAGAGCTGGGACCGGCTCTGGGACCCGACCAGCCGCTTCTGAGCCGCGGCAGGAGCGGGGCGTCATCAAGATCACGCTCTCCGTCCGGCCCTGATTCGCGGCCGTTTGCTTTCCTCCCGGGAATGGATTAGAAGGTAGGGCATCCACCGACAGGAGGCACCCCATGGGCTTTTTCTCGAAGCTGGCCGACGCGATGACGGGCGGATGGGTCAAGGTCCATCTGCAATGGTCCGATCCCGTGCTGGGAAAACCGATCCAGGTCCGGGTCAACGCCGACACGGTCAAGAGCGACAAGGACATCGACGGCGTCTATGTCCAGGTCGTGGCCGAGGAGAAGGTCACCATCCCGAGAGTCCATGTCGCCGAGACCGTCAACGGCGTCGTCCAGGAAAGGTCCAGGACGTCTCCCACACCGCCATCACCTTCGACCAGAAGTTTCCGCTCGGCGGGCCGCAGCCGCTCAAGACGGGCCAGAGCTACGAGTGGACCGGGATCGTCACCATCCCGCGCCGACGCCCGGCCGACCTTCCTGGGCCTGAACTCCGGCCACACCTGGCGCATCATGGCCGGTCTCGAGGTCAAGGGCAACGATCCCGACAGCGGCTGGTCGACGATCACCATGGTGCGCTGACGGCCGGCGGCCGACACCTCTTTCGGCTTTAACGCGGCGACACGATTCCGCGCACGATATGACGACTCCACGGCCCGGCGGAAAGCTCCTCTCGCTCCCGTTCGTTCTAAGTCTCTGGCTGACGCTCTTGACGAGCGTTTCCGCCGTCCGCAGGAGGCCCGCTCCCGCCGCAGGACGGGATTCGTCGCCCGGTCGGGCTCGCCGCCCTGACGCCGATCGCGGCCTGGGAAAAGACCGCGCCGGGCGTCTGGCGGGGCCAGGCGGGCGACGTCGCACGCGAGATCCGATACACCAGCCTGGCCGCGGCTCCGCCGCGCCTGGAGGCCCTGGCCAAGCGGCCCGAACGGGAATTCCCCTTCACCGCCGAGCCGATCGCCTTCGAACGGACCGCGGACGGCAAGGTTATGCTCCGCGTTCCCTGCGGCCCCGGCGAGAAGCTCTACGGCTTCGGGCTGCAATTCGACCGCCTGGGACGGAGCCAGGACGTTCTCACCCTGAACGTCGACCATTGGTCGACGGGCAGGGGGCGGACACATGCCCCGGTGCCTTTCTACATTTCCAGCCGGGGCTACGGCGTCTTCATCGACACGGCCCGCTTCCTCAAGGTCTACGCCCGGGTCGGCAACCGCAAGGATTCCCCGCGGAACCCCGCTCCCGTCGACCGCAACCCGCCGGCCGGCGAGCCCGCCCCGCCTTGGGATGCGCAGCCGAAGTCGGACGCGGTGGAGATCCTGGTCGACGGCCCCGGCGCCGAGATCGTGATCCTGGCCGGCGCGGACATGGCCGACGTCGTGGCCCGCTACAACCTGCTCTGCGGCGGCGGAGCCTTGCCTCCGTTATGGGGATTGGGATTCTGGCACCGCGTTCATGCCGCGGCCGACGCCGACCGCGTCCGCAAGGAGGTCGCTGAGTTCGCAGCCCGCCGCATACCGCTCGACGTCGTCGGCCTCGAGCCCGGCTGGATGACCAAGTCCTATCCCTGCACCTTCGAGTGGCAGAAGAAGCGATTCCCCGATCCGGCCGGCTTCACGGCCGAGCTTCTCAAGAAAGGAATCCGGCTCAACCTCTGGGAGAATCCCTATGTCTCGCCGGAAAGCCGCCTCTACAAGACCCTCTTCCCGCTGTCCGGATCCCATATGGTCTGGCTGGGACTGGTCCCCGATTACACCCTGCCCGAGGCGCGCAAGGCCCTCTTGGAGCAGCACGGCCGCGACCACCTGGATATCGGCATCGGCGGCTACAAGATCGACGAGGTGGACGGCTACGATGTCTGGCTGTGGCCGGACCACGCCTCCTTCCCCTCGGGGACGCCGGCCCCGGTCATGCGCCAGTCGTACGGCCTGATGATGCAGGACCTGATCTTCAACGGCCTGTTCAAGGCCCGCAACCTCCGCACCTACGGCCTGGTGCGGGCCACGAACGGCGCGGCCTCTGGCTATCCCTTCGCCGTCTACAGCGACGCCTATGACATGAAAGAATACATCACCGGGGTCTCGGCCGCCGGGCTGGCCGGCGTCCTGTGGACGCCCGAAATCCGCGAGGCCAAGGACGAGCGCGACTGGCTCGATCGGATGCAGCTCGTATGCTTCTCGGCCCTGGCTCAGCTCAACGCCTGGTCTTCGGGCACGACACCCTGGCATTTCCCCGCCGCCACCGACCGCGTCCGCGAGGCCATCGGGCTGCGGATGAGGCTTCTGCCCTATCTCTACAGCGCCTTCGCCGCCTACCATTTCGAGGGCCTCCCGCCGCTGCGGCCGATGCTGCTCGAGGATCCCGCGCTCGATCAGGTCGAGGACCAGTTCATGTTCGGTCCCTCGATACTGGTCGCGCCGTTCTACGGGAAGACGGGCTGGTCGAGGGAGATCGTCCTGCCGGAGGGCAACTGGTACAGCTTCCGCCGCGGGAGCTACGCGGGAAGCGGCGGCCGGATCAGGGTGACGGATGAGTCCGGCGAGATTCCCCTCTATGTCCGCGAGGGATCGATCATACCGATGCTCAAGGAGCCGGTGGCCAACACCGAGCAGGCCTACGGACGGCCGCTCGAGGTCCGCTTCTACGGTCGCAACGGGGGGACGTTCGACCTCTACGAGGACGACGGCAAGACTTTCGACTACGAGAAGGGCCGATACCGCATCCGCCGGCTGACGGTGTCCAAGGACGCAGGCGGGGCCTTCGTCCTGACCGAGACGATTCTCAAGGACGACGCCCCGCCGATGTTCGGCCAGGCCGAGCTGCGGGTCATGACAGTACGATAATCATATGGCTCTTCAGGAACGCGTCATCGACTTCGACCGGCGCATAGCCCGCCTCGCGGCCCATCTCGAGAATTTTTCTCCGGGTTAAAAAATGACCCGCGCCCCCGAGCTTGGACGGGTCGGGGTCGATGATGACCAGCCGGCCTCCCGGCTTCAGGTATGTCTTCGCCTTCCGCATCCAGGCCGCCTGATTCGAGAACTCGAACAGGCAATCGAAGACGACGATCATATCCAGGTCGCCCTTCGGAAAGAGCGGATCGTCGACAGCGCCCAGGACGGTCTTGATATTCGCGATTTTTTCGGCCGCGCATCTCTTTTCGATCAAGCCGAGGGCGGCGGGATCGATGTCGTTGGCGTAGACGATTCCCGTGGGACCGACCCGACGGCTCATCTTGAAGGTGAAGTATCCATAGCTCGCGCCGGCTTCACCGACGATCATCCCGGGCTTCAAGCCGACCGCGTCCATGATTTTTTCGGGCTGGAGATCCCGGTCCCGCATCCGGTCGATGGCCTCCCGATCAGCCCCTCCGTGGGTGCCCTGGCCGAAGGCCGTCCCGAGCAGAGACGCGGCCGTCAAAACGAGCGCCCAGCCCATCCGGCGAATAGGAAGATGGTTCACGGCTTTTCCCTTTGGTCGCCTATTTGGCGTCCTTCGGCCGGACGCTTTCAATGACCGCGGCGTCGATCCAGTAGCGGGAATAGAAGAGATACTTGCCGTCGGGCGATACGATCGGCAGGATCTCCCTGCCCGGCGTGTTGACCTCGGGCCCCAGGCGCACGGCATCGCCCCAGCGGCCGTCCCCCCCGCGGAAGCTCACGTAGAGATCCATGTTTCGCCCGAACAGAAGATAGCTCCCGTCCGGCGCGATGAACGGGAAGCTTTCCGCGGCCGGCGAGTTGACCGGAGCTCCGAGGTTTTCGGGCTTCTGGTAGCGGCCATCGACGAGGCGGGACGCATAGAGGTCGGCGCCGCCGAGGGATCCCGGAATATTCGTGCTGAAATAGACGGTCCCCTCCCGATCGACGCTGAACTGCCAATGCAGCGGAAGGTCATTCACCGCGGCGTCCAACGGCCGCGGATTCGTCCAACCGTCCGCGCCCTTGTCCCATACCCAGATATTCTCCTTGCCCGTAGCACGCCCGTCGGGTAAAGCCCGTCGGGACAGGTCATAGAGATGCGTCCCGTCGGGATGGAAGAAGGGGACATCGCCCAGCGGCGTCCCGGAGAAGACGACTTTCCGCGGATAGGTCCAGCGCCCATCCGTGAAACGGGTACCAACCGTCCGATCGCCGCCATAGCCGACTGTACGGGGCGGGATCATCATCGACCAGAAGGCTTCCTTTCCGTCCGGGGAGAAGACGATGGCGCTGTGAAGCCCGTATCGCGCGGAGACGATCCCGGGCGCGAAGACGGCCGCCGTCTTCCCCGGCTTCGCTTGGCCCAGATAGTCCCCCGCAAACTCCGGGAAGCGGGCCGGGCCTCGATCCAGGCCCTTGGCCGCGAGGAAGTCCATCATGTCATTGTCCTCGTTGTCCTCGGCCAAGTTGTAAGCCGATTGGCCCATGAGGGTTCTGGCTCCGGCGTCAGCCCCCTTCGACAGCAGAGATTCGACCGCGGCCGTGCGGCCCATGTCGACGGCGAAATGAAGGGGCGACCAGCCGTAGGCGTCCTTTCGGTTAATGTCCAACCCTTTTCCCACCAGGAGTTCCAGGATCGGGACGGATCCTCCCTCGGCCGCGGCATGCAGGAGCGATCGCCCGTATTCCGTATCGAAGCCCATGTCCGCCCCTTTTTCCGCCATGAGGGCGAAGAGATCGGCCAGGCCCGTGGAGACGGCGAAGCCGAGGAGCTGCCGGCCGTCCGGGGTGTTGACCGAAAAGGCGGCCTTTCTCTGGAGGAGAAGGCTGACCACATCGGCGCTGCCCCGCCAGGCGGCGAGAGAGAGGGCCGTATCACCGAACCGGTCGACAACATCGATCTTCGCTCCGAGGTCCAGAAGCGCCCGCACGACGTCCGGCCCGGCCATCTCCCGGGCAGCAACAACC
Organism: Candidatus Aminicenantota bacterium; assembly: GCA_963803915.1. Lineage (GTDB taxonomy): Bacteria > Acidobacteriota > Aminicenantia > Aminicenantales > UBA4085 > UBA4085. Next base: position 41,182 of record CAWDOL010000012.1, read on the forward strand.
AGCGGAGTACGCCCTTGCTCGTCCCGGCTTTCAAGATCCGCCTTGCTTTCGGCCAATAGCCGAAGGGCCTCAACCTGCCGGCCGAGGACGGCGAAGTGGAGCGGGGTGCTCTTGTTCGGGGCAAGGACATTGATATCGGCCCCCTTCGCCAGAAGGATCCGAATCCCCGCCGCGTTGCCCCGCGAAGCGAGGCTGTGGAGAGGGGCGGTTCCGCTGCCGTCTAGGTCGTTGAGGCCGGCGCCCTTCTCCACCAGGTAGGCCAGAATTTCGTTATTCGTACCGCGGGCCGCCCAATGGAGCGGCGTCCGGCCGGTCTCATCCGTGGCCTTGATTTGCCCGGGGTCCTTTTCGATCAACCCCCTGACCGCGGCCAGATTGCCCATCTTGACCGCCTCGTGGATCTCCGCCGCAGGCATGGTCACAGCCAGGCCCGCCAAAACGGCGAGACAAACGATTCCCAACAAATTTTTTCGCATAAAGATATCCTTCCTTGTCTATTCAAACCGCAAGGACTTGACCGGATCGGACGAGGCGGCTTTCCAAGCCTGTACGCCGACCGTCACCAGAGCGATTCCCAACGCTAAAACGGCTGCGGCGATAAAGACGCCGGGGCCGAGCGTCGTTTTGTAGGCGAAGCTTTGCAACCAGGCCCGGCCGGCGAAAAAGGCCAGGGGCCAGGCCAGGAGATTGGAGGCCAGAACCCAGCGAGCGACTTCCGAGGACAACAAGACGATCAAGCCCCCCGGGGTGGCGCCGAGCACCTTGCGGATGCCGATCTCCTTGGTTCTCTGCTCGGCCAGGTACGCGGCCAGGCCGAAAAGCCCCAGACAGGCGATGAAGATCCCCACGCCGGCGAAGACCTGGAACAGCCGGGCCGTCCGCTCCTCGGCCCGGTACTGGAGGTCGAAATTCCGGTCGACGAAAAACCACTCGAACGCGTCGCCCGGAAACAGCGCCTTGTATGTCGTTTCGACGAAGGCCAGGACGTCTTTCAGCTTGGCCGTGTCGACGGTCAGCGTGATCGTCCGCAGCAGCTCCGGTTCATATCCCACCAGCATGGGCTCGATGGGCCGCTGCAGGCCCCACCAGTGGAAATCCTCGATCACGCCGACGATGGGCTTGCCGTTGTTAAAGAGCTTCTTGCCCAGGGCCTCCTCGGGAGAGCTCCAGCCGAAGGCCTTGACGCCCGACTCGTTGATCATCTGGACGCCGTTGACGTCGGTGGCCAGGGCTTGATCGAACATCCGGCCGGCCGCGAGCTTGACGCCGTAGACCTTGAAGAAATCGGCGTCGCAGCGCAGGCTGCGGAACGGCTGGCCCCGATCCCTCTGCTCGCCGGTCGGATAGACATAGGTCCGATTGATCATCGCCCCGGGAACGCCGGATGAGGCCGTCGCGCTCCGGACCGCCGGGTGGCGAAGAAATTCGGCTTTGACGTTCTCATAAGATGTCTCCATGAGGCCCCAGCTCTTGAGATGGAAGGCCAGCTTCTGGTTTCGGTCGAAGCCGAGGGGCTGCTCCTTCATGAAGCGGATCTGGGCCTGGATGATCAAGGTGGCGGCGATGAGGGCGATGGAGATGGAGAATTGCCCGACGACAAGGGCTTTTCTCATCCCCGCGCCCCGCGCTCCGATTTTGCGCGCTCCCTTGAGGACGCTGCCGGGCCGGGACGACGACAGGACGAAGGCCGGGTAGCTTCCGGCCCCGAGGCCGACCAGGACGAGAAAGACGGCGGCACCGGCCAGGATGATCGGGTGAAAAAGATCCGCGGCCCGGAACGAGGTCTGGGCCAGGGTGTTCAAAGCCGGCAAGGCGATGCCGACAAGGACGAACGCCGCCGCAAGGCTCAGGGACGCGGTCAGGAACGATTCGCCCAGAAACTGCCGCCAGGAGCTGCTTGCGGCCGGCCCCGACCACCTTGCGCAGCCCGACCTCGACGGCCCGGCCGGCCGATCGGGCCGTGGCCAGGTTGACGAAATTCAGGCAGGCGATGAGGAGGACGAGCAATCCCACGGCCGCGAAGATGCGGACGAAGATCATGGCCGGCGAGGCGCGAAGCTCGGCGCCGCCCAAGGCCACCCGGTGGAAGCGGCTCAAGGGAAGCAGGAAATTTTCCGCGGTCGCGCCCATGGCCTTCAGCTCTTCCCGGCAGTAGGCTTCGGGCACCTTACGAATGAGCCCTTCGACCGCGGCCGGATCCGCGCCCGGGGCGAGCTTTATCAGGGTCATCGCGATCCGCATGCCGGGGCTCCAGACCTGGTAATGCTCCTCCTTCTCCACCGATTTCCAGGACCGGATGAGGTTGAAGCGAAAGTCCGAATCGGGCCGCGCGTCGGCAACGACGCCGGTGATCTCGTAATCCTTGTCTGCGATGGCGATCACACGGCCGAGGGGATCGTCCGTTCCGAAATATTTCCGGGCCAGGGTTCGCGACAGCACGACGGTCTGCGGCCGATCGAGGGCCCGGGAGGAGTCGCCTTGGAGGAAGGGGAGGTCGAGGATATCGAAGATCGCCTGGTCGGCGAGAAGAAGGCCCTCCTCCCGAAAGGCCCGGGTGCCGATGGCCACCTGAGCGCCGCCCGTATCGGTGAACCGCGCCGCGCTCTCGATCTGGGGGAACTGGGCCTGGATCGTCGGCCCCATGAGGGGCATGTTCGAGCCGGAAAGGCTCTTCCCCGTCGCCGTCGAGCTCGAGAGCCCGACCAGGAAGATCCGGTCGAGGTCCTTGTGGTAGCGGTCGAAGCCCAGCTCGAAGCGCACGAAGAGCAGGATGAACAGGGCGGCGGCCAAGCCGACGGTCAGGCCGGCGATGTTGAGGAAGGCAAAGCCCTTCTGGCGCCGCATCTTGCGCAGGGCGACCTTGGCATAGTTCCAAGCCAGCCCGGGGACGAAGCGGGGCGGCTCGAAGGACGGTCGCCCGAAGCGGCGCCTCGAATGGGCCTTGGAGTATTCAACACCGAGACGGTTGGGCCGGCCCACGGTGGTCAGGGCTTCGGCGAAGGCGTCCTCGGGAGATTGCCCCCCTCCGATCAGCTCCTCGACCTCGTCCCGCAGGTTCGCTTCCAGCTCGGCGATGTGCCCGTCCTCGAATACCGGGCTCCTCTGTAAGCTTCTTTTCCACTCGACAACGGCTTTTTCCAGATCAAACATGCTTCATCTCCCGAAGATTTCAGCAACGGACTCGACCGCGCCCGGCCGCGACTCTTTCTCCAGGCGCGGCGCCGGCATTCCCCGCTGGGGCCTCAGCCCGTCGATGAACCCGGCCTCGGCCCAATACAGCCGGCTGCCGCCGCGCCTGGTGCTGATGAAAAAGAGGTATTTCCCGTCCGGCGAGACCGTGGGGCAATGGTCCAGCGCGTTCGGCGCATTGAGGCGGGGGCCGAGGTTGATGGGATCGCCCCATGTCCCGTCGCCGTTTCGGAAGCTGATGGAGAGGTCGCGCGAAGCCGCCTCTTGGCCCGCGGCAAAGAGGAGATAGCTCTCGTCCAGGGCGATGAAGGGAGTCGTCCCTTTGAGATCGCCCCCCGCCCGAAGCTTCAGGGGGATGGGCCGGCTGTGTTGATTCTCCCTTAGCCGGGAGACGACGATGGTTCCACCCGATGAGAAATAGAGGTCTCCGCTTCTGGATAGGGAGAACTGCCAGTGCGTTGGAAATGCCTTCACCTCGCTTCCGAGCGGCTGCAGCGCGGTCCACCGGCCGGCGAGCTTCTCGATAAACCAGAAGGATTCTCCCCCGGCGGCCTCCCAGATCAGGAAATAGACCCGCGCTCCCGAAGGCGAGATGTTCAGGCCGTTGATCCGCTCGGGACAGGGAAAGGGAAGAGCGCCGGGAAACGTCCAGGCGCCGTCGATCGAGGTATACACCTTGAGTCCCTCCTCCATCGAGCCGATGATCAGGCCCGAGCCGTCCGGTAGAAAGACGGGCGAATCATGGGCTTCATACGTAACGATATCCGGGGCGAAAAGCACGGCGGACGGACCCGACGGCTTTTGTCCGAGATACGGACCCCTGAAGTCCGAAAGCCGGCTTTGCTCGCCGGACCCGGCCCAGGAAAGGACTTGCATGAACAGGACGATGGCCGCCCAGAATGTTTTTTTCAATGGAATCCTTCCCTCTCCATTATTCGAACCGCAAGGACGTCGCCGGATCGGCGGAAGCGGCCTTCCAGGCCAGGTAGCCGACCGTGGCCAAGGCTATGACCAGGGCTAAACCGGAAGCGGCCAGAAAGACGCCCGGTCCCAATATCATTTTGTAGGCAAACCCGCGCAACCAGAGTCGCCCGGCAAGGTAGGCCAAAGGCCAGGCGATGAGGTTGGCCAGGAGAACCCATTGGACGAATTCCCGCGTCAGGAGAAGAACGAGTCCCTCCGTCCGGGCTCCCAGTGTTTTTCGGACGCCGATTTCCTTGGTCCGCTGCTCGGCCGTGTAGGCCGCCATCCCGAAAAGCCCGAGGCAGGCGATCAGCACGGCCAGACCGGCGAAGACCCGGAAGATTTTCCCGATCCGGCGCTCGGTCTTGTAGTAGCCGTCGATCTTCTCGTCCAGAAAATCGTAACGGAAGGAGCGGAACGGAACGAATTTTTTCCAGGCGCGGCCCAGAAATTCCATGACCCGGGCCTCTGACCCCGGACGGAGCCTGACGCTGACGAAGAAGCCGTCCTCCAGCTTGACGACCTTGGGCTGGATCGGCTCGTGCAGGGATCCTCCGAAGTAGTCCTTCATCACCCCGAGAATGGTTCCGGTCCGGCCCTGGAACGAGAATCTCTTCCCGATCGGCGAGCCCGGGCCGAGGAGTCTCGCCGCCGTCTCGTTGAGGACGAAATTTTCGGCGTCGGTCGGGAACTCCGGGGAATAGAACCGGCCCTCGGCCATGGTCAGGCCGAAGGTCCGGAGAAAGTCGTGATCTCCCTCGTCGTAATAGACCATCACTTCGCGTCCGGGGTCCTTGCCTTCCCAGTCGACGTCCGTCGTCCCCTCGAGCCCACGACCCGGGGGGAAAGCAGCGGCTGACGCTCAGTATATCGGGATTCTGCAGGAGCTCCGCCTTGGCCGCGGCGAAGCTCTCGTCGAAGGCGCCATAGGCGGCGAAGCTGACGACGTTGTGAGGATCGAAGCCCAGGTCCTTGTGCTGGATGAAGCGAAGCTGGCCGGAGATGATCAAGGTGGCGGTCAGGAGGACGATGGTGAAAGCGAATTGGCCCACGACCAGGGCCTTGCGCAGGGCCCCGCCGCGGCGCACGCCGAGCCGAACACCGCCCTTGAGGACTTTGGCCGGGGCGAAGGAGGACAGGAAGATCGCGGGGTAGCTGCCGGCCGCGAGCCCGGTCAGGAGGGCGATGGCCAGGAGGCCGAGGATCGTCGGGACGCGGACGAGAACGGACGGCGTCAGCGCTTTTCCGGAAAGGCCGTTGAAGGCGGGCAGGGCCAGGAGCACCAGCCCGACCGCCGCGACCAAGGCCAGCAGCGCCGTCAGGATCGATTCGCCGAGGAACTGCCGGATGAGGTCCGACCGGGACGCCCCGTTCAGCTTCCGGACGCCCACTTCCAGGGCCCGCGATCCGAAGCGGGCCGTGGACAGGTTCATGAAGTTCACGCAGGCCAGGAGCAGGACGCAGATCGCCGTCAGGGTGAAGATCAGCACGAACGTCGCGTTGCCCGGGTTCGGATACTGGACGGCGAAGTTGCCCAGCCGCTGGGACCGGAGATGAACGGCGGCCAGCGGCTGGAAGTCCAGGTCCACTTGCGACGCCGGCTGGTATTTCCGGACCAGGCCCGAGGCCTTCCCGCGTAGATCCGCAGCTCCGACCCCCGGCCGCGTCTCGATGTATGTCGCGCACTGCCGGTAGCTCCAATCCTCGAGCCGGGAGCCGCGCCAGGCCCTCATGTTGACCAGGGGGAAGGCGTAGTCGAACTGAAGATGCGAGTTCCGCGGCAGGTCCCGGATGATCCCGGTAACCCGAAGATCCGTGGCGTTGATTTGCACGGTCTGGCCCATGGCCTCCTCATCGCCGAAGATTTTCCGGGCCAGGCTTTCGGTCAGTACGATCGAAGTCGGTTCGCGCAAGGCCGTCTTGGGATCGCCGGCCAGGAAAGGGAAGGCAAAGACATCGAAGAATGCGGTATCGACGGCGGCCAGCTTGGCTTCGGGAAATCGGGATTCGCCCCGATGGAGGTTCCAGCCCGACCACCCGCTCTGGACGCGGGTCGCCTTCACGACCTCCGGGAAGTCCCGAACCAGCGCTTCTCCGACCGGGGCCGGGCTGGAGGTATCCCAGTCTTCGCCCCCGCCGGCCCGGTCGACGCTGAGAACGCGAAAGATGCGGTCCGCCGTTTTCATGGAACCGGTCGTAGCTCCGCTCGTCTCCGACCCATAGAAGAATCAGGATGCAGCAGGCCATCCCGATGGACAACCCGGCGATATTGATCAGGGAGAAGCCCTTCTGACGCCGCATCTTGCGCAGGACGATCCTGACGTAGCTCCAGGCCAGGGCGGGGACGAAGCGGGGCGGCTCGAAGGACGGACGGCCCGAGCGCCGGATCGAGCGGGCTTTGGCGTACTCGGCTCCGAGACGGTTCGGCCGGCCCGCCGTGGCCAGGGCTTCGGCGAAGGCGTCCTCGGGAGATTTTCCCCGTCCGATCAGCTCTTCGACCTCATCGCGCAGGTTCGCTTCGAGCTCGGCGATCTGACCATCCTCGAAGGCAGGGCTCCTGCGTAAGGCTCTTTTCCACTCGGCAACGGCGCTTTCCAGGTCGAACACGTCCGTACTCCAACCGCGTCAATCCGCGGCCTCGACGGTGCCGAGAAGCTTTTGCAGCGCCGCCTGCACGCCGCGCCATTGCTCTTTCTCGAGGCTTAGGGCCCGTACTCCCCGCTCGGTCAGCGAATAGTACTTTCGCAGCCGGTTCTCGTCGGACGTCTTCCAGGCCGAGCGAATCAAGCCGTCCTTCTCCATCCGGTGGAGGACCGGGTAGAGCATGGCGCTGGTCCATTCCAGGGTTCCCCCGCTGACGAGGCGGACGCGCTTGATGATCTGGTAGCCGTAGGTCTCGCCCGAGGTGAGCAGCGAGAGGATGATGGGCTTGGCCGAAGCCCCGGCGAGGTTCTTGAAATTCATGACCTATCTCCACACATACATATGTCAGTTTTTTACATATGCCAGAAATATGCCAACAAGAGAACAGGTGCGCCCAGGGAGAGAGAGTAAAGATTCTTGCCGCCGGGTGTCCGGAAACGCCGGGCGATTGTCCGGTTCCGGACATTATCCTCTCCGGTCAGCCCCCGTCCGACCATGACTACGGCGCGCCGGTCCTGCCCCGATGAACCTATCGATTCTCTGCCCGGGTATTCTCGCGGACTCATGGCGGCGGCGCTTCTTGCTCCTCCTCGGGGCTTGGCGCCGCGATGGGATCAACGGCCCACGATCAGCCTCACCGGGCCCAACAAGCCCGAAACCGGGCTTCCCCGGTAGCGCGTGGGGATCGTCCCATAGTGGTTGGCCAAGGTGTTGCAGACCAGGACTTCGAGGAGATTCTCGCCCGACCGGACAAGGTGCCCGACCTCGAAGCGCCAGGGCGGCGCGACGCGGACGCCCACGCGCTTCCCGTTCAGGAACAGCTCGGCCGATGAGGCCACGCGCGCCGAGGTCGATCGCCGCGGCGCCGGCCTCCTCTTCCGCCGGCCAAGCGAACCTCGTTCGGTAAAGCACCCCGCCCGAATAGGAGGCCAGGCCCTCCCGCTCGGACCAATCGCCCAGGCCCATCGGCGCCCTCGCCGCACTCGAACTCGACCGGCTCAGGCAGGGCCGCGCCGCCGTAGCGGCCGCGCTCGTGCCGGACGCGGAGGACGACCGCGGCTTCACCGGTCGCCGGAGGGTCCAGGGCGAATCGCAGCCGCCGGGCCCCATCCGCGGCCGGCTTCCCGGCCTCGGCTTCGAGCCGGCGGCCGTCCGCCCAGGCCTCGACGCCGCCGATCGCCGTCACGGTCATGGCCTTCAGCCCCGGGGCCGCGGTGAAGCGGTACCATCCCGCCGGCGCCGGCTCGCCGGACCGGGCATCATAAGGAAGGATGCCCGGCGAGTCGTACCAGCTCATGGCCAGGTCGCCGGGCGCCCGTTGGGGGGCGGCAGAAGCCCGGCTCGGCCAGGAGGAACCAGCCCGCGCCCGGCGCGTCGTAGCGCAACAGGACCGGGTTCGGCCCGGCGCGGAGTACTGCGGGAGCCCGCAAGTCTCTCGATGCGGCGTCCATCGATCCAGACGGCGGCCGGCATCAATCCGCCGGCCAGGATCTTCGCGGTCATGGCCCGAGGCGCGATCACCGCCGTCCAAAGATAATAGATCGGGTTCCTTCCGGCTCGGCCTCGCGGGAGATCGTCGTCCACTCGCGCTTGGGGCGGCCCAGCCGGATGAACTCGTCGGAGACGCTCTCCTTGAGGCCGTGGTAGCCCTGGTGGCCGGGGTCGTCTTCCACGCCCCAGCGCCAGGACAGGTCATAGGGAGTCCAGGCCAGGGCTCCGGATCCCGCCTGAACGGGAAGCGCGGGATCGACGAAGCGCGCCGAGGCCAGCTTCGCCTCCAGCTCCGCGGCGCCGACTTCCGCCGGCAGCGGCCCCAGCTTCCAGAACACGGGGCCGAAAGAGCTTGTTTGGGCGCGCCACCCGGCCGCGGAATCATCGGCCGCGGGAGGCGTCCCGCCCTGACCCGATGCGAATGCGTAGCGGAAGCGCCGCGCCTCGGCCCCGATGACCAGCGGGCGTCGGCGGCCAGCGGAAGTCGCCCCAGCGATTGTCGAGCGTCGGCTTGAGCACGGCCGTCCAGGGACCCGTGATCGTCGAAGATTCGCGGCGGCCTCGTCGCGACGGTCTTCTCGACCTCGGCCCGGCCCGGGCTGAAGACGACGAGCTGGATCTCCGACGCCTCGAGCGGAAGGCGAAGCCGAGTGCCCGCAGCGTCCTGCGCCTGCAACGGCCAGAGGCTTCGTCCGCCCCGTCCACGGGTCCCAAAGCTCGACCTTGCCCGTGGCCCGAAAGTGTACGGAAGTCCCCTTGGCCGGACCGTAGAGGCCGTAGATGTCGCGCTCGCCCGCCCGCCGGTGAACGAAGTAGACGGACTCGCCGGCCCGCTTCTCGAAGTCCGCATCGACGCCGTGAAGCTTGCGAAGAAGCGGCGCCGCATCCGCCGCGCCCGGAAGGAAGGCCGCGACTCCGCCCGTCTCGCCCAGCCTGACCCGCGGCTCGCGAAGAGCGGCCGCATCCCGGGCGCTCAGGCCGAAAAGGCTGTTCACCTCTTTGTCCAGCGCAGGCATCGTCTCTCCCGGCCCGGTCGCTCGCTTCGGGAAGGGCGCCTACCGCGATGACCGTCCCGCCCGCCGCGGCCAGGGCCGCCGCCTTCTCCACGATCGCCGGACCGGACGGCCCGCATGGCCGGCAGGACCAGGACCCGGTAGGACTCGCCGGCGACTTTCAGAGCGCCGTCCCTGACCTCGGCCCGCAGCACCGAATCGAAGTCGATGAAGTCGAAGTCCCGGCCGTCCGCGTAGAGCGCCCGCCCTGCGGCGAAGGCCGTCTCGACCGCCTTGGCGCCGTCCATCCCCGCCTCGACGGGAGCCACCGGGTAGAGCACGGCCGTGTCGCAGACGTGCCGCCCCTGGGACAGAAGGTAGCTCAACCGCTCGACCGCGGTCATGAATCCGCCCAGGTGGTCCCAGTACGGCATCCGCCAGTGATTGTCGGGCGGCGCCCATTCCCACCAGCCGCCGTGCGTCGAGTAGTAGAGGCCATGAAGGGACAGCAGGTTGTGGCCCATCAGATAGTTGGCGAAGACGGCGTCGGCGAGAGCGGCCGATGACGTGCCCCAGCCGCTGCTGTGGAAGCCCTCCAGCCAGACCCGCGGCCGCTCGTAGAGGTGGGCGATGGAGGAGGCCACCTTGGCCTTGATGAGGTTCTTCTCCAGGACGGGCTGGTCGCAGCCCGGGCCCTGGTTCCAGCGCTGGGTCCGGAAGTAGTCGCCGAACTCGGCCACGTCCAAGCCGCGCCCGCCATGGTCGCAGCCATAGATCATGCCGCGATCCTGATGCCAATCGAAGACGGGCTTGAAGAAGCCCTCCTCGGCCAGGGCCACGCGGACATCGTTGTAGTCCAGCCGCAGCTTCGGCGTGCGCCGGCCCGACGTCGACGAACAGCCCGGCCAGCTCGGGCCGGAGGTCGTAGCCTTTGCGGGCCTTGAACGCCTCCGCCAGACGGTCGCTCCAGATCATCCCCGGCAGGCGGAAGTCGAGCTCGTCGGAGAAGAAGAAGTTGAGCGTCTTCCCGGCCTGGCCGGGGAGGTTCTTCTCGAACGGCTCGAAGAAATGGCGGATATACGTCCGTCCGGATTCGGGGTGAGTCGGGTCGAGGGACGGGACAACTCGTTTTCGGTAGACCGCGACCACCCGCCACTCGCCCGCCGGAGCGCGCCAGACCAGACGGCCGTCGCGGACGGATGGACGCAAGTCGATCGGGTCCCGCCCGGCCGACGTGTCGGCCGCCCCTTCGACCGCCGTCACGGCGAGACAGCCTTCCGGCAGAGCCCAATCCAGCGCCGCCCCTCCGGCCACGGCGCGCGTCTCCTGCCGCAGCTCCGAGCCGACAAGGTCCGGCTTCTCGGCCACGGCGGCATCCATGGCCCAGCCCTGGCCGAGGCCCAGGGTGTAGTCGCTGAGCGAGATCGACATGCCGCGCTCGGAGGCTTCGGCCGCGAACCAGCGCACCAGCTCCCACCAGGCCGGGGAAAAGAGCGGCGGATCGCTGGGCATGGACAGGCCGTAGGAGACGCCGCCCTTGTCGGTGTGGGCGTAGTTGATCTGCAGCCCGGTGACGCCCTTGTTCGCCAGCTTTTCCAGATGAAAGAGCAGCCGCTCCTTGGTCAACGGGTCGCCGAGCCACCAGAAGAAGGCGACGTTGCCGTAGCCGCGGGGCGGACGGATGAAGCCGGGCAGGACATCGAGGTCCGGAGTGCGCGAAGGTATGCCGATGGCTTGCGTCGCGGACGCCTCTTCGAGCGCGCATTCCGCGGCGCGGCCCATCGCGGAAATCGGTGCTACAACATGGAGGGCGGAAAGGGCAGCAACGGCAGCGGCGCCGAAGAACGCCCCAACAAAAACGACACGCGCTCGATTCATGGCGCCCCCTTAGGGATGGTATCCTAGTCCCCGTACATCTCGACGATCAGGCGGCCGAGAGCGGCCGCATCGTTATCGGATAGTGAACCGAGCTTCTTGCCCAAGCGGGCCCGGCTGACGGTCCGGATCTGATCGACGGCGATTTCCGACGCCCGTCCCCCGCATGCGACAGGCAGCCTGGACCTCCAGTGAGGATGCAATCGGCTCGTGAGTGGACAAATGACAACCGTTTGCAGGCGGGTGTTCAGGTCGTCCTTGCTGACGATCACGGCCGGCCTCGCTTTGCCCATCTCGGCACCGCGGATCGGATTCATGTCCGTCCAGCGGATCTCGAAGCGCCGGATCTTGCTTTTCATGGGACCCGGCTTCGCGCCATAAGCCGTAGGCTTCTCGGTGACCTTCCCCGGCTCTCTATGGTCCCAAGGAACGGTTTCAAGACCGTCGTCGACGACGGAATCCCATTCGCTCCAATCCTCCCCTTCCGCCGCCATTTCCGCGGCCGTCTCCTCCCAGGAGAGCTTCTTCACGATCGGGCCGGATGGCCGCAGGACGATGCCTTCGGACGTCTCCTCCATGAGAACGACCGAATCCATCCGGTAGCGCTTGAGGACATCCGCCGGCAGACGGACGCCGCGGGAGTTGCCGATCCTGGCTATTTTCAGCTCGGATGATTTCATGTAACTACTGTAATAACATTAAAGAATGAAGTCAATCCCCCGAAAAGAACGGACCGGCGGGAAGCCGCCCGAAAGGACCATCCCCGGCCCGGTCACGGCGCGGGGCTGAGGAAATACCGGAACGCGTCGAGGGCTTTCCAGACGGTCGTCCCGCCCTCCTCGGTCATCGCCTTCCAGGCGATCGTCACGGCGGGCCCATCGACGGTCACCAGCAGATACCCGCGGTGCTTCTCGTCGTGGAACTCGCCCGATCACCCGCTTGTCCGCGTAGGTCCCGGCCCAGGCCTTGAGGGGGCCGCCGCCGGTGCCGGCGATGATCTGCCGAATCTCCCGACCGGCCCCGTCGCGGATGAGAGCCCGATTGTAAAAGTGGTCGTGGCCGCAGAAATAAGCCCGGGCGCCGGCCGCCCCCAGGCTGTCCCAGAAGCGGTCCCGCTCGCCGGGAAAGCAGGCCAGGTTGTCCTTGTGGTTCGTCTCGAAGGCGGGCTCGTGGCTGTAGACGAAGACATGCCGGCCGCGGGCTCCGCGAAGCGTCCGGTCGAGCCAATCCTGGCTGACCTTGTGCTGGCCGTTGGCGTACTGATCCAGGCCGACGACGAGCGCGTTCTTATGATCGAAGGCATAGGTCAGGCGCTCTTCCCCGGCCGGACCGTCGCCCGGGATGTAGAGCTCGGGGAAGGCCGCCAGGAAGGCCTTCTTCATCCGGGCCTGACTGTCCGGGGGCGGCTCGAGCTCGGGCTTCAGCGGGGGAAGCACCAGCCGCTCCGGCCCGTCGTCGTGGTTGCCGCGTATCGGGTAAACCCGGATGCCGGCCTCATAAACGGACCGCATGGCCGCACGCCAGTTGGCGTACTGCGCCTCGTATCCGGTTCCGCCGTTCCTGAACCACCCGCTGGCGAGGTCGCCGGAAACGAGCAGGAAGTCGATTTTTTCCCGCGCGATCGCTTCGGCCAGGGGCTTGATGACCGCGTCGTTGAGGCCGGACTTCCCGGCCACATCCTTGTTGTCGCCCTGGGTGTCGCTGATGACGGCGAAGCGCCACGGCCCGGGCCCGGCTGCTTGTGCGCCCGACGCAACCGGGCCGGGGACGCCGGAACAGGCCGCCGCAAAAAGCAGCGCCGCGATAACAAGCGCCGCCCGGGCCGACCGCCCCGGCTTCTCCCAAGCTCGGCGCATCAGACCTCGTCCTTGGCCGGAAGGTTCTTATACCAGGTGAAGTAGAGGATCCCGGCCAAGCTCAAGGCCACGGCCAGCCAGGCCCCGAACTGCCGCCAGTTGCGCAGGAAGGCGTAGAACGGGAGGATGGCCAGCGAGAACTGGAAGACCGCCGTGATCAGTCCGTTCAGCATGTCGATCTTGGGCATTTTGTCTTTGGCCGGAACGAGGCCGCGGCGGACCGCTTCGCGCCGGACCGGACCCCAGAACCCGAACGGCCGGACCTTGGCATAGAAGGCGACCAGGACATCCATGGGGGCCGGCTTGGTCAGGAACGAGACGATGATCGTGGTCAGCAGGCACATGCCCATGTCCAGGGCCAGTGAAGCACTCGCGTGCAAGCCGCGCACAAAGAGCAGGCGCAGGGTGATGAGGCCGGCCGAGATAGCCATGCTCAAGACAAAGGCCCTGGCCCCGAAGCGCCAGTAGTGCCAGCGCAAGGTGGCCGGCACGAGGATGACCGTGACCACGACGAAGACCATGGTCTCCCAGGCCGTGATGATGTTGGAGAAGGACAGGCTCATCAGGAATCCGATGCCCACGGCCGCGGCCGAGGCAACCCGGCCCCAGCGGACGAGCTGCGGCTGGCTCAGGTTCTTGGCGAAGTAGCGCTTGACGAAGTCGTTGAGGATCACGGAGCTTGTGACGTTGATCATGGCGCTGATGGTGGACATCAGCGCCGCCAGAAGCACGGCCATGAAGAAGCCGCGCAGGCCGACCGGGAACCTCTGCAGAACCAGGGGCATGATCTTCTCGGCGTCGAACCCGGCCTGGCTGCCCAAGTAGTAGACGCCCAGGACCATGAAGGCACAGCCCAGGACCCAGCGCAGGTTGTAGCCGACCGTCCACATCCCGGCCGCAAGCTGGGCGTCGCGCGGCGAGCGGGTGGTCAGGAAGAACTGGAAGTCCCAGACGTTGGGCCCGGCCAGGACCCGGAAGATCATCCAGAAGAACCCGGCCGCCAGGATGGGACCGAACAGGTCGAAGTGCTGATAGGCGGGAGCCGTCCCGGCCAGGAAGGAAGGCCACATCTTCCAGGCGGGCAGGAGCGAGAACCAGCCCGGGTCCTTGGCGATCAGCGTCGTGGCGGCCGGCTTGGCGAAGACCATGAAGGTCATGATGACGGCCCCGACGCCGATCAGAATGGTCTGGAAGATATCCGTCAGGATGACCCCGAAGAAGCCGCCCAAGGTGACATAGACACCGACGATGGCCAGGACGATGAGGCTGGCCAGCCAGCGCGGGAAAGGCAAAAACTCCTCGGCGAATTTGCCCGTGCCGACGCTGATGAACATCAGGTTGCAGATCATCAGGACGAGCAGGAAGATGGCCGCCGTGAGGCGGGCCGCCTCGACGTCCCGGCCCTTGCCGAAGCGGGTTTCGTTCCACTCGGCGAAGGTCATGACCCCCGAGCGGCGGATGTACTTGGCCTGGAAGGCCATGTAGAAGGAGATGATGAACCAGCCCCAGAAGATGTGCGTCGCCCACATCGACTTGAGCCCCAGGTAGAAGATGATCCCGATCATCGACATCGTGCCGCCGATGTCGATGTAGCTCGAGCAGCCGGACAGCCCCAGCATCCACCAGGGGATGTTGCGGTCGGCCAGGTAGTAGGAGTCGAGCTTCTTGGCGGCCTGCTTGCGGACGGAGACGCCGATGGCGGCCACAAGGGCAAGGTAGGCGACGATGATGGCCAGGTCGACGGGGTGGAGGCTCATGGGGCTTGTCTATATCAAACCCCCTCGGGCTGTCAACGCGCTGCCGGCGCCTTAGCAACGATCCCGGATTCGGCTGCCATTCCCGAGGAAAAGAAAATCCTTATCCATCAACGAAAACCAATGTCCACCCTGAAACGGAATCCCGGTTCGCCCGGACCGGGAAGCCGGCTGAGGACGGATTCCGGACCGGTCATATGGGGAACAAGGTTCTTTTCCTCCGCGAAACGGAACCTCGTTCCGCCCGGCCCGAAATCGGACAAGTCGCGGAAACCGGTCCATCCCGGGGCGGCGATCACCCCTCCCCCAAAAGGGCCGATGCCGGCCGATCCCATCCCCCCCCGGAGGTATCCCGCGCCGATGTGCTTGGCTGTCGAAGAAAGGAGCGCCCAATTTCCGGTCCGGGAGTAACGAACCCAAACGCCGTTCTGTCCGGGCCAGACGCCGATCAAATCCGCCCGGCCGTCGTCGTCCAAATCGCCGGCGGCCACCTGTGTCGACGGGGTCGATAGTAGAGTCCAGGCACCGGTCTGCGAATGGCGGTAGAAAACGCCCTGGCCGCTCCAGGTACCGACGAAATCCATCCGGGCGTCGCCGTTCATCTCGCCCGTTGCGATATCGAGGGCCGACGATGCCAGCAGGGACCACTCCCCGGTCGCCGAATTTTTCATCCAGGCTCCCCCCTGCCCGGGCCAGATGCCGATCAAATCCGCTTTCCCGTCGCCGGTCAGGTCGGCGGCCGCGACTTGTTCGGCCGGCGTCGCGAGCAGAACCCAACCGCCGCTGACGGAATCGCGATAGAATACGCCCTGACCGTCATACGTGCCTACCAGATCCGGACGGCCGTCGCCGTTCATGTCGGCGGCCGCAAAGTCGCGCGCCGCGACCGACAGAAGCGCCCACGCCCCCGTCTCCGATAATTGAGCCCAGAGACCCTGTTGGCCCGGCCAGACGCCGATGAGGTCGTCCCGGCCGTCCCCGTCCAGATCCCCGGCGGCGATCGCATCGGCCGGGGTTCCCAACATCGCCCAACCTCCGGATTGCGAATTCCGGTAAGCCACGCCCTGGTCGTCCCAAGTTCCGAGCAGATCGACCTGATTCTCCCCGTTCCAGCCCGCCAGCATCGCCCACAGCCACCAAGCCGCATAGCCCTTTCGATTCCCGTTCAGGGCCTGGGTATGCGCGGGCGAACAGGAAAACCAATCGACGTTCAGCGTATGGGAGCTCTGCCAATCCGTCGCCCAGTTCTTGTCCCGGCTGCCGTTTCCGTCCGAATCGTAGTCGCAATTATCCGTCGCCATCAGCGGCATGTAATGAGCTTGCGCGTCCGGATCGTAGCTTTCGATATCGGCGAAGTCATAGAGCGTTTTGTTGTTCTGAACGCAAAACGCCCTGATCTGATTGTTGCGCACGTTGAGGTTGCCGGCGCTGCCCTGGCCGTCGAGATGGCCGGTCATGTAGACGAATTTCACGTTGGGGTAGTCGATTTCGAGCTGGTTCATGAGGCTGAGATAAGTCGTGATATCCCCCTCCGTCGCCCCCGAGACCTGTCCGCACCAGGACCAGATCACGACGTTGACCAGCGGGTGGGCGCTCAAGTAGGTCCGGGTGGCCGCTTCCCAGGCGGTGAAATCCGGGTTCCCCAGGTCTTCCGCTCCGGAGAACGCGTAGTCGTCCAAATGCAGGGCCCCGCCGGTTCCGGTCTCGTTCCAGGAAAAGAGGTTGTTCGGATATCCCTTGCCGTTCATGAACGCTACGATCCCGTTCATACCGGTGATCAACTGACTGCCGTGGGACGTATGGCCGTAGGCGATGTGGAGGTTCTTTTTGGCCAGCAGGATGGCCGTCTCGGGGATCTTGGCGAGATCGGCGCACGTATGGTCGATGATGACCGCGGCCCCATGCGCCGCAACGGCCGTCGCCAGAACGAGTATCGGGATCGCCATCGAACGGAGGCGCCTGCGGGTTCGTCTCCGGAGGGTTCCCTTAAACAGCCGGGGTTTTTTCATAAAGGATACGATACCCTAAGAACGGGCCAAGGTCGAACGGTCATTCCCGTGCTCTCCGAGGCGCGGCCAGATCGACCCCGATCGGGCCGAAAGCCAGCGGAATGACGAAGGCACCCCGCTCCACGGCGAACTCCTTCTTCGGCCGAAAGGCCCCGATCCCCGCGACGGCGGCCGGCTGCTCGATCCGCAGCCGCGCCGCGACCGTGAAGCGATCGGCGGGCCCGAGGCGCAGCCGGACGGTCCGGGCCGCGCTGTCGATCTCAAGGGATTCGAATTTCCCCGCGTCCAGGGTCAGCCACAGTCCGAAGGGCGCCAGGTAGACCCGGGTCCGGAAGGCATCCAGCGGCGTCAGCCTCGCCGTCCGGCCGGCCGCTTCGACATTCCCCCCGAAAGCCAGCCGTCCGAGCTCGGGGTCCTCCACATAATAGGTCGCGGCGTTCAGGGCGTGGCCCAGGAAGTTCTGGGCGTAGTCGCCGCTGAGCGGGTCGAAGCGCAGCGTGTCGGGGAAGGAGTGGAAGGCGGCCGAGGCGAAGCCCTCGCGATCGATCGAGGCCAGGGCGCCCATCATCCCGCCGTAGCCGACGCGCAGAAGATGGAGGTCGTCGGGCCGGTCGCGGAAGGCGTCCAGGACCGGGATGGCGTTGAGCCCCGAGCCGTAGTGATGCAGCTGGCGCTCGATGCGGCTGATCTTGGCCGCGTAGAGGAAGTCCCAATAGCGGCGGGCGCTGCCGTTGTAGCCCCAATGCGGCAGCGTGGGCATGTAGCCGAGGATGGCATCCAGACAGACCTGGGCTTTGGCCGCGTCGCCGAAGTGCTTGGTCCAGGCATAGACCTCCTCCTGGCCGGTCGAGTCCCAGGCCATCTCGCTGCCGAAGGGATAGGAGAGCTTCCGCCACAGGTCGGCCCTTGCTCTCATGGCCGCTTCGAGCGCGTCCGCCTCGACCGTGAGCGACTCGCGACGCAGGTCGCGCAGAATCTCCAGGAACACCGTCCCCTCCATCTGCCCGTACTGGGCGTAGTGCGGGGCGTGCCTGACCATGGCCAGGGCGGTCCGGGCGGCGGTCGTCAGGTACCAGTCCCAAGTGCGGTTCGCCACCAGGCCGGAGGTGTTGCGGGCCAGCCTGTAGAGGACCCAATGGAGCGCGGCGACATGAGGATAGTCGTAGGACCGGCCCACGGACTCGGCGTCCTTGCGCTTCCAGCTCGTCCATGACCCCCAGTTGAGGTCGTTCCGGTAGTAGCCCGCCGGAAGCTCGTCGGGCTGGTAATAGAACAGGCTCTTGCGGACGGCGTATTGAAGCGGGCCGTCGGCATACTGCAGGCCGCCCCAGACGACCTTGTCGACGAACTCCTGGACCTTGGCCAGCTCGCCCGGGTCGGGCCGGCCGAGCTGCTTCATGACCACGGTCAGCCAGGACGACCCGCCCTCGTCCCCCAGCCCGGACACCCAGACCCGGCTGTCCTGGGTCACGATGCGGTCCTCGTCGCGGTCATAAGTCATGACCGAGGGACTGCGCTTGAAGGGATCGTCCGGATCGACGAACCACTGCCGGGTGGTCTGGAAGCGGCCCAGGTCGTCCACCGCCTCGGCCGCGGGCTTGGTCACGAGATAGTGGATGGTCTGGACCAATCCGTCGGCGTAGGCAACGGACAAGCGGGCCCGGCCCCAGGCTTTGCCGCGCAGCATGTAGGCCGACCGTCGCCCAGCCGGTTTGTCCTGGGAAACCGCGATCGCCCCGGGCGGATCGACCGCAATCGAGCGCACCGTCGCCCGGTGGTCCAGGAACAGCCGCGCCTCGAGGTCCGCGGGAAGAATAGTGCCGGGGATGCCGATCGCGACGGGGCGTCCGGCTGCGGCCAGGGTCTTCTCGATGTCGCGGAATCCGGGCGCCCTGAGGAACCGCACGCCGTAGGTCCGCGACTCGCCGGGCCCGAGCCGGAGCGACGTCGGCGGGTTCCAGGGCGAGGCCTTGGACCACTCGTTCTCGGCGAAAGCCCGGCTATGGACCATCCAATCAAAGAAGCCCTCGAAGGTCTGGGCCCGCGGGGTCAGGTCGGTGAAAAGCGCGGGGGCGGCCGGCGTCCCCGCCGTGCCGCGGCGCGGGTTGAGGATGGGGTTCCAGGCCTCGAGCGGCGTCCGGCCGTCGGGCACCACGACCAGGGCCGGGCCTCGTCCGCTCAGGCGGGTGACCTGGACATAGCCGCCGTCCCCGCCGATGGCGGGGTCGGTGAACGAGCAGACGGCGTGGGCCTCGTCCAGCGAGCGGCCGCTGATGACGTTGTTGAAGACCATGGGAATGCCCAGCCCGCCGACCTCAACCGCCGCGGGGGACGCGTTCCGGATCTCGAACCGGAGGACAAGGCGGCCGGCCTCGACGAGCCAGGAGCGGACGATCTTGAGGGGGCAGTCGGCGGGCAGGGCCGGTTGGAGGTCGGCGGCGGCCAGGACCGCGCCCGCGGCCGGGAGGGCAAGCACAGGCATGCGGGCCAGGGCGGTCGAATAGCCTTTCCACTCCGAAGTCCCCTCCGGGCGCAAACGGAGGTCGATATCCCCGAGGTGGTAGAAGCCGTCGCGCGACCGTGCCGTCAACAGGTCGCCGGGCGTGAAGTCGAAGGCGTCCGCCCCTTTGGGCCTCAAGGCGGCCATGGTCTGCGATGAGCGCACCAGACTCAAGGCGAAGTCCGGGGTGTCGAGCTCGAGCCGGCCCTGCTCGAGCATCGGGCCGGGCCCGGGAGCCGGGCGGGGCTTGCGCTCTTGGTCCGAGAGGGATGGCCTTACACCGGCCGGCCCGGCCGCCGACAGGGGGATGAGGAGGCCGAGGAGGAGCAGGAGCCGGAGTCTGGGGGTCATGGGGCGGCCCGAAATATAGCCTTGCCGTTCGCCGCCTGTCAAGGCGCGGGCCCCAGGGCTTTCGAAATCCTTCCCTCGCGGCGAAGTTCGTGCTAAAATGTGAGGTCAAAAGAGGCCCATTCATGGTTCAAAAGAGGAATTCCTCGCTAAAGAATATCGTCTTCTGGGTGGCGGCCGGGTCCGTCATCATCTTCCTGTGGTCCGTCCTGCAGACGCCGGCCATGATCAAGACGGAAGTCACCTTCAGTCAGTTCATGATCGACGTCGAAGGCAAGAAGGTCGAGGAAGTCACCATCACCGGGGCGCAGCTGCGCGGCCAGTACCGCGACGGGACGACCTTCAAGACCGTTCTGCCGCCGCAGTACGACGACCTGATCAAGATCCTCCGCCAGAGCGGGGTGGCCATCGTGGTCAAGGACGCCGGCAAGGCTCCCTGGTACTCCTACCTCCTCAGCTGGTTCCCGTTCGTACTGCTGATTCTGTTCTGGGTCTTCTTCATGCGCCAGATGCAGTCCGGCGGCAATAAGGCCATGGCCTTCGGCAAGAGCCGGGCCAAGCTCTTCAACACCCAGCAGAAGAAGGTCACCTTCAAGGACGTGGCCGGTGTGGAAGAGGCCAAGGAGGAGCTCAACGAGATCGTCGGCTTCCTCAAAGAGCCCCAGAAGTTCCAGAAGCTCGGCGGCCGCATCCCCAAGGGAGTCCTGCTCGTCGGCGCTCCCGGCACGGGTAAGACCCTGCTGGCCCGGGCCGTGGCCGGCGAAGCCGACGTGCCCTTCTTCTCCATCAGCGGCTCGGACTTCGTCGAGATGTTCGTCGGCGTCGGCGCCTCGCGCGTCCGCGACCTTTTCGAGAACGGCAAGAAGCACGCCCCCTGCCTGATCTTCATCGACGAGCTCGACGCCGTCGGCCGCCAGCGCGGGGCCGGGCTGGGCGGCGGCCACGACGAGCGCGAGCAGACCCTGAACCAGCTCCTGGTCGAGATGGACGGCTTCGACTCCAACGAGGGCATCATCCTGATCGCGGCCACCAACCGGCCCGACATCCTGGACAGCGCGTTGCTGCGGCCCGGCCGCTTCGACCGCAGGGTCGTGGTCAACATGCCCGACGTCAAGGGCCGCGAGGAGATCCTCAAAGTCCATGTCCGCAAGATCCCGCTCGACCAGGACGTCGACCTCAAGATTCTGGCCCGTTCCACACCCGGGTTCAGCGGGGCCGACCTGGCCAACATGATCAACGAGGCCGCCCTCATCGGGGCCCGCCGGGGCCAGGCCACCGTGACCATGAAGGACCTGGAGTATGCCAAGGACAAGGTCCTGATGGGGGTCGAGCGCAAGAGCATGATCATCTCCGACGAGGAGAAGCGGAGCACGGCCTACCACGAGGCCGGCCACGCCGTGGTCGCGGCCCTTGTCCCCGAGGCCGACCCGATCCACAAGGTGACCATCATCCCGCGCGGCATGGCCCTGGGCCTGACCCAGCAGCTGCCGCTGGACGACCGCTATACCTACAGCAAGGAATACCTGGAGGCCCAGCTCTCCGTCCTGCTGGCCGGCCGGGTGGCCGAGATGCTCTTCCTCAACCAGACCACGACCGGCGCCGCCAACGACTTCGAGAAAGGCACCGAGATCGCCCGCCGGATGGTCACCCAGTGGGGCATGTCCGACCTCGGCCCGCTGACCTTCGGCGAGCGCAACGACCTCATCTTCCTCGGCCGCGAGCTGACGGCCCACAAGAACTTCTCCGAGAAGACGGCCGAGCTGATCGACGAGGAAGTCAAGAAGATCATCAACCGCAACTTCGACCGCTCGCACCGGCTGCTCGAGACGCACCGGGAGCACCTCGAGGCGGTGGCCCGCCTCCTCCTGGAGAAGGAAGTCATCTCCTCGGACGAGATCAACGCCATCCTCAAGCCCCCTACGGCGTCCGCGGTACCCGAGTCGTCCTCGGTGCCGCCGTTGGCCGATCCCCAACCCGCTCAAGCGTGAGGGTGTGAGACGAGAAGCCCCCCTCCGGATCAAAGGCGCGCGGCACGCGCTGTCCGCCCGGACCTGGATCATGGGCATCGTCAACGTCACCCCCGACTCGTTCTCGGACGGCGGGCTGTACCTCGACCCCGGCCGGGCCGCGGAGCGCGGGCGGGAGCTGCACGGAGGACGGGGCCGACATCCTGGACATCGGGGGCGAAAGCACCCGGCCGGGCTCCGAGCCGGTTTCGGCCGAGGAGGAGCTGCGGCGGGTCCTGCCCGTGGTCAAGGCCCTGCGGGCCGCCTCGCCGGTCCTTCTCTCGGTCGACACGACCAAGCCCGAGGTGGTCCAGGCCGTCCTGGACGAGGGCGCCGACATCATCAACGACATCAGCGCCTTCCGTCTGGACACCCGACTGCTCAAGCTGGTGGCCGAAGCCGGAGCCGGGCTCGTCCTGATGCACATGAAGGGCACGCCGCGGACCATGCAGGTCGCTCCCCGCTACCATGACGTCGCGGGCCGAGGTGAGGGCCTTTCTGGACGAGCGGTTGACCGTGGCCCAGGCCTACGGCGTCGATCCCGAGTCGGTCATCCTCGATCCCGGCATCGGGTTCGGCAAGCGGCTGGAGGACAACCTGGCCCTGCTGCGCGGCCTGGACGACCGTGGCCTCGCTCGGCCGGCCGGTACTGGTCGGAGTCTCGCGCAAGTCCTTCATCGGCAAGATCCTCAACGCCGTGCCCCAGGATCGCCTGGAGGGGACCATTGCGGCGGCCGTGGTGGCCCTGGCGCAGGGGGCGCACATCCTCCGGGTCCACGACGTCAAAGCCGTCAAGCGGGCGGCTTTGGTCGCCGACGCCATCCTGGCCGGGGAAAGCCCCGACCCCGCGTCCGAGCGGCGGGAGCACGGCTATGCTCAATGACGTCCTGACCGCCCTGCACCGCTTCAACCTGGCCGACCTGCTGGACATTTTGGTCGTCGCCTTCCTCATCTACGTCTTCATCCTGCTGATCAAGAGCACCCGGGCCTACCCCATGGCCCTGGGCATCGGGTTCGTCGGCCTGCTCCTGCTGGTCACCCGCTGGGCCCGGCTGAACGTCTCCAACTGGGTCCTGCAGAACCTGGCCAGCTACCTGATCATCGGCATCATCGTCCTCTTCCAGGCCGAGATCCGCCGCTTCCTGACCGGCCTGGGCTCGCGCTCCTTCCGCAAGCCCCTGACCATGCGCTCCCTGCAGGACAAGTCCGAGGATTTGCGGCATGGCCGTGGACTACATGGTCCACGCGTAGGATCGGGGCCCTGATCGCGGTCGAGAACGAGATCTCGCTCGAGCAACTACGCCGATCGCGGCGTCAAGATCGAGGCCACCTGTCCAAGGACCTCCTGGTCAGCCTGTTCTTCCCCCACTCGCCCCTGCACGACGGCGCGGTGCTGCTGCGCGGCGGCACGGTCGTCGCGGCCGGATGCCTGCTGCCCCTGCCGGCGATCCACAACCTGGGGGCCGACGCCCAGACCCGGACCCGTCACCTGGCGGCCATCGGGCTGTCGCAAGAGACGGACGCGGCCGTGATCGTGGTCTCCGAGGAGACGGGGGGCATCTCCCTGGCCCTGAAGGGCGTTTTGCAGTCCATGGCCGACGCCGACACGCTCAAGGACCGGCTGCTCGAGTACCTCCGGAGATGAGCCCCATGTTCAAGGACTTCCTGACCCGCAACTGGTCGCTCAAGCTGCTGGCCTTCTTCCTGGCCGTCGTCCTCTGGATCACCCTGGTGCCCGAGGAGAAGACCTACGGCGAGCGGACCCTGGCCGTCCCGCTCGAGACGCGCAACATTCCGGCCGACATGGAGCTGGTCGAGAAGGCCGTTTCGATCGTCGACGTTACGGTCCGGGCCACCAACCGCCTGCTGGGCCAGGTGACGTCCAACGACCTGACCGCCGTCCTCGACCTCAAGAACGCCACCGTGACCCAGGAGGACTTCGCCCTGGACGCGTCCATGGTCGTCGTGCCGCCCAATGTCAAGGCGGTCCGGGTCTTCCCGCCCAAAGCCCACCTCAAGCTGGAGCGGATCAGCGAGATCGACATGGACGTGGCGCCGGTCCTGATCGGTGACGCCAAGCCCGGATTCCGGATCGAGAAGGTCGAGGCGTTTCCGGCCAAGATCAAGGTCCGCGGGCCGGAGAGCAAGTTCCGGCCGCGCGACAAGCTGCGGACGAGCCCCGTCGAGGTGGGCGGCCTGGAGGCGACGGCCGAGATCGAAGCGGACGTCATCCTGCCGCGTCCCGACTTGAGGATCGCGGCGGGGCCCTCCAAGGTCAAGATCCGGGTCACGATCGTCAAGGCCTGAGCCGGCACCCCTGCCCTCTCCCGCGAGCGCCTCTCCGCGGCTGTTTTGCCAAGCCGTCGCGCCTCCGGTATAATCCCCGGCTCGAGGGGGAGCGAGATTTCAGCATGAAAAAGCTCTTCGGTACGGACGGGATGCGCGGGGTGGCGGGTCGTTATCCGCTCGACGCCGCCACTGTGGCCAAGCTGGGCCGGGCCCTGGTTGATCTGCTGCGGCGCGAGGGACTGCCGGCCACGATCCTGGTCGGGCGCGACACCCGGGAATCGGGGGGATGGATCGAGGCGGCCTTCCGACGCGGGATCGCCGAGGCGGGGGGAACAGGGCACAGCGCCGGCGTCATTCCGACCTCCGGCGTCGCCTATCTGACGATGAGCGGCGACTTCGCGGCCGGGGCGGTCGTCTCGGCCTCCCACAATCCCTACCGCGACAACGGCATCAAGATCTTCTCGCACCGCGGCTTCAAGATTCCGGACGAATGGGAAGAGCGGCTCGAGACGACACTCCTCGACCGGGAGGCGGCCACGGGGCCGTCGGATGAGCCCGCACCGCCGGCCGAGCCGCGGCTCGTCGCCCTCTACGAGGCCTTCCTGTCCGGCCGCCTGGAGGGGCCGCGCCGGGCCGAGCCGTTCAAGGTTGTCCTGGACTGCGCCAACGGCGCCGCCGCGCGCGTCGCGCCCGAGGTCTTCCGCGAGGCGGGCTGCCGGGTCGTCCGAATCCACGCCGAGCCCGACGGCCGCAACATCAACGCCGGCTGCGGGGCTTTGCACCCGCAGAGCCTGGCCGAGGCCGTGGTCCGCGAACATGCCGACTTCGGCGTCGCTTTCGATGGGGACGCCGACCGGGCCCTGTGGGCCGACGCCGGTGGACGGCTGCTGAATGGCGACCACACCCTGTTCGGCCTGGCCCGGTTCATGGCGGCGCACGGAAGACTCAAGGCCGGCACCGTGGTGGCCACGACCATGAGCAACCTGGGCCTGGAGAAGGCCCTGGCCGGACTGGGCCTGCGCATGGAGCGTACCCGCGTCGGCGACAAGTACGTCCTGGAAAGGATGCTCAAGCTGGGCGCCAACCTCGGTGGCGAGCGTTCGGGGCACACCATCCTGCTCGACGACGAACCGACCGGGGACGGCATCCTGACCGCCTTGCGGGTGCTCGAGGCCATGGCCGCGACCGGGGCCGGTCTGTCTTCTCTCGTCGAGGGACTGGTCGAGTTTCCCCAGGTCCTGCTTAACGTCCGGGTGGCGAGCAAGCCCGACCTTGAGGGCATCCCCGAGGTGGCCCGGGCGATGGCCGAGGTGCGGCAGGCCGTGGCGGGGCGAGGACGGCTGGACGTACGCTACAGCGGGACCGAGCCGCTGGCCAGGGTCATGCTCGAGGGAGAGGACCAAGCCGAGGTCGAGGCGTTGGCCGGGGGCATCGCCGCCGCGATCGACCGCGCCGTCGGCCTGAAAGCCTAGGGCGCGCGGCGCACGGCCGGGCGAATGGGCCCGGGGTCTCGAAAGGTGTATCATAGGGAACAGGAGTCCAACATGCGCCTATCCGTCAACGTCGATCATTTCGCCACTCTCCGCCAGGCCCGGCGCTCGAGCGAGCCCGAGCCGGTGCTGGCCGCGCTGCTGGCCGAACAGGCCGGCGCCGACGGCATCACCGCCCACATCCGCGGCGACCGCCGCCATATCAACGAGCGCGACCTCAAGCTCATCCGCACGGTCCTCAAGACCAAGCTGACCGTGGAGATGGCCGCCACCGAGGAGATGAAGGCCGTGGCCGTGGCCATCCGGCCGGACATCATCTGCCTGGTGCCCGAGCGGCCCGAGGAGCTGACCACGAGCGGCGGATTGGACGTCGTGGCCGGCCGCAAGGCGCTGGCGCCGCACGTCAAGGCCCTGACCAAGGCGGGCATCCGGGTCTGCGTCTTCGTCGACCCGGAGCTGCGGCAGATCTCCGCGGCGGCGGAGCTGGGCATCCCCCAGATCGAGCTTCACACGGGCCTCTATGCCAAGGCCGCCAAGCCGGCGGCGCGGCAGAAGGCGCTGGACGACGTGAAGCGGGCGGCCGCCTGGGGCGTGAAGCGGGGGCTGGAGGTGACGGCGGGCCACGACATCGACTACCGCAACGCCGGCCCGATCGTGGCCATCCCGCAGATCACCGAGCTCAGCATCGGCTTCGCCATCGTGGCCCGGGCCGCCATCGTCGGCGTCAGCCAAGCCGTGCGCGAGATGGTCCTTCTTCTCAAATAAAGGAGGGGTCAGGTCTCAACATTCGACATTGGGACCTGGCATATAGGGATGGGTGTTTCGTCATGAGGAGAAATGTCGAATGTTGAGACCTGACCCCTTGCGCATCAACATCGCCAGGCTGAGAGCGAACCTCGAGGAGCTCGGGCGCATCGGCCGCGACCCCCGGGGCGGGATTTCGCGCCCCTCCTTCAGCCCGGCCGACCTCGAGGCCCGGGCCTGGTTGAAAGACAAGATTGAGGCGGCCGGGCTCGAGTACCGCATGGACGGCGCGGGGAACATCTTCGGCCGGCTGGGCGGGGGGGAAGCGCCGGTCATGGCCGGATCGCACATCGACACCGTCCCCAACGGCGGCGCCTTCGACGGCGCGGCCGGGGTGCTGGCGGCCCTGGAAGCGGTCCAGCGCATTAAAGAGGAAGGCTGGCGGCTTTCCAAGCCGTTGGCCGTGGCTGCTTTCACGGATGAGGAGGGGGCGCTCGTCGGCGACTTCCTCGGCAGCCGGGCTTTCACGGGCACCTTGAACAAAGACCTCCTCGAGCCGGGGATGACATCGTTCGGCCTGCCCCTGGCCGAGGTTCTCCGCGGCGCCGGGCTCACGATCGAGGGCCTTCTCAGCGCCGCGGCGGCCGACACGGCCGTGCCGAAGCCGGCCGCCTTCCTCGAGCTGCACGTCGAGCAGGGGCCCGTCCTCGACGAAGAAGGCATCCCCGTGGGCCTGGTCGACGTCATCGCCGGCAAGCAGTATCGCTGGTGCACGTTCGCGGGCGAGGCGGGCCACGCCGGCACCGTCCCCATCGAGCTGCGGCGCGATGCCTTCCTGGGCCTGTCCGATTTCGCCCTGCGCGCCACCCAACATGTCGCCACCCATCACTACGGCAGCTTCGTCACCATCGGCAAGGCCCACGTCCATCCCGGCGTGTTCTCGATCATTCCCGGTCGGGCCGATTTTTCCTTCGACTTCCGCAGCCGCTCGCCCGAGACCATGGCCACGCTGGAGAAGGAGCTGCTCGACCTGGCCGGCGAGGTCGCGGCGGCCCGCGGCCTCACCTTCGCCTCCCGGATCGTGGACGCGACCTCGCCGCTGGTCGTCCCGGAGAAGATGCGGAGCCTTCTGCAGAGCGCCTGCGAGGCGCGCGGTACCAGGCATATGACGTTGGCCAGCGGGGCCGGCCATGACGCCCAGATTCTAGGCGCCCTATGCCCCTCGGCCATGATCTTCGTTCCCAGCCCGGACGGCATCAGCCACGCTCCGGAGGAGTCGGTCCGCTGGGAGGATCTGGAGATGGGCGCCAACATCCTGCTCGACGCCTTGGTCGCCCTGGCCGGATAGAAATGGCAGACACATACCCAATTCGCTTCTTCTCCAACGGGTGTATGAAAAAGCCTTAATTCGGTATGTGTCTGCGAATGGCCCGGAATCAGGCCTCATCGGTCGGGATGCGGCCGGAGCGGCCCTGCTTGACGGCACCCCGCTTCTTCTTGTCCTCGAGCATCTTCAGCTTCGATCGCTTGGAGCGCTTCCGCTTCTGGCGGCGGATCTTCTCGATCCGGGCCTGCTCGGCGCTTTCCGCGCCCTTCTGCTTGGACTCGATCTTGTCGGCCAGGATGCGCCGGGCCAGGAAGCGGTTCAGGCCCTGGGTCCGCTCCTGCTG
The DNA here is from genome assembly GCA_963803915.1 of Candidatus Aminicenantota bacterium. Classification (GTDB taxonomy): domain Bacteria; phylum Acidobacteriota; class Aminicenantia; order Aminicenantales; family UBA4085; genus UBA4085. The sequence goes on from CAWDOL010000012.1 coordinate 69,001, forward strand.
GCACTTGACCTCGATGCCCGTCGGGAGGTGCTTGAGGTAGACGCAGGTTTCGACCTTGTTGACGTTCTGCCCGCCCTTGCCCTGCGAGCGGATGAACTTCTCGACCAGGTCGGCCTCCCGGATGCCGAGCGCCTCCATGCGCTCGCGCAGGGAGGCTTCCTTGTCGGACCGGACGGGATACTGGGGCACGACCTTAGAATAGCGCGAATCGCCCGCGGCCTCAACCCGGCCGTCCTAGTCCCTCATCGGCAAGCCGCGGATGGGTGGCGACAATCTTCAGCGAGGATTCCCCATGCTGCAGTAAACTTCCGTATTCGGGAATTACGTATGGTGTCCCCCATCTTGGCGCCCATCTTGGCGGGCTGGCGCCGCCGTTGACGGCCTCGGCCGAAACACATACACTCACCCTCTTGATAGGAGGCTTCGCATGCCCAGAACGATCCGCACTACCACCTTCATCCTCGTCCTGGCCGCCCTCGCCGTTCCCGCGCTGCGCGCCCAGGCGACGACACTGCCGCCCGGACAGAAGCTCTTGACCGTGGCCGAGGCGACCGACTACAAACAGACCTCGCTCCACGCCGACGTGGTGCGCTTTATCCGCGAGCTGCAGAAGATCAGTCCGCTCCTGCGGGTCGAAACGCTGTGCATCTCGACCGAGGGCAAGGACGTGCCGCTGGTCATCGTCGGGAGCCCGCTGCCCGCCTCGCCCCTCGAGCCGCGCCTGCAGCGCAAGCCGGTCATCTATATCCAGGCCAACATCCACGCCGGCGAGGTCGAGGGCAAGGAAGCCTCGTTGATGCTGCTGCGCGACATCCTGACGGCCCCCAAGCCGCTCTACCTCGACAAGCTGGTGCTCCTCATCGCCCCGATCTTCAACGCCGACGGCAACGACAAGATCGATCCCAAGAGCCGGCCCGGCCAGGTCGGGCCCGAGATGGGCCAGGGCGTCCGCTACCAACGGCCAGGGCCTCGACCTCAACCGCGACGCGGTCAAGGCCGAGTCTCCCGAGGTGCAGGGGCTGCTGTCCCGCGTCCTGACCACCTGGGACCCGGTTCTGCTCATCGACTGCCACACCACGGACGGCGCCTGGCATGAGCAGACCGTCACCTACTCCTGGCCGATCAACCCCAACGGCGACAACGCCCTGATCGAGTACCAGCGATCCAGGATGCTGCCGATCATCGACAAGGCCATGAAGGACAAGTACGGCGTGCTCGGGCTCGGCTACGGCGGCTATCGCGACTCGCGCGACCCCGCCAAGGGCTGGATGACGCTGGACCCCCAGCCCCGCTACATCACCAACTACATCGGCATCCGCAACCGGATGGGCATCCTGGTCGAGAACTACGTCCACGCCGACTTCAAAAACCGCGTCCAGGGCAACTACGCCTTCCTGCGCTCCATCCTGGACTTTTGCGCGGCCAACGCCGAGGAGATCCTGCGGCTGACGGCCGAGGCCGACGCCCGGACCGCCGCCCGCGGCCTGGCCCCGACGGACAAGGATGCGTTCGGCGTCGAGTTCGACGTCCGGCCCCTGGCCAGGCCGATCACCGTCCTGGGCTACGTCATGGAGCCTGTCCCCGCGCCGGCCGCCGCCAAGCCGGCCGCAACCCCGCCGCCGGCCACCGGAGCCGTCACCCCGCCGCCCGCGGGCGCCCCGCCGGCCGGAGGCCGTCCCGCCGGCGCCGCTCCGCGCATGATGATGCGCCGCACCGACAAGAAGATCTCCCACACCATCCCCTACTTCGCCGATTTCTTCCCCAAGCGGACGGTACCGATGCCGGCCGGCTATCTCCTGCCCCTGCCCTCCAAGGAGGTGGTGGAAAAGCTCCTGTTGCACGGGCTGCTCGTCGAGCGCCTGGTCGAGCCGGCCAAGCTCGAGGTCACCGCCTTCAAGCTGAAGGAGATCAAGGGCGCGGAGAGGATTTACCAGGGCCACCGGACCAACACGGTCAAGGGCGAGTACGTCGTCGAGACCCGGACCTTCCCGGCCGGGACGTGCTTCGTGAGCATGGCCCAGCCGCTGGCCAACGTGGCGGCGTACATGCTCGAGCCGGAGTCGGACGACGGCCTCCTCGTCTGGAACTATTTCGACCGCGAGATCGTGCCGCAGTGGAGCCGCGAGCTGGCCGCCTACCCGGTCTTCAAGCTGATGAAACCGGCTGTCCTGGCCAAGCAGACGGTGCGGTAAGGCCGGGAGCCCCTACTTCTTCTTGCGCTTGGCGGCGACCAGGTACTTGCCGCAGTTCTCGCAGACGTAGATGTCGTTGCTGCCTTCGATGGCCGAGCTCATTTCGGTCGAGACGCTGATGTAGCAGCCCTGGCAGACGCCCTCGTCCACCTCGGTCACGGCGAAGCCGTAGCGCTCGATGAGCTTGTCGAAGCGGACCAGCAGGGCCGCGTCGAGCTCCTCGCGGATCAGGGCGGCCTGGGCGGATAGGGTCTTGGCCTGGGCCTTGGGCGCCTTCCGCCTCTTCATCTCCAGCTCCTGCAGCTTCTTCAGCAGGCTGGCCCGGCTGACGATCTTGTCTTCCTGCGGCAGGCGGAGCTCGATCTCCGAGAGGACGGTGAAGAGCTCGTTCTTGTCGGCGGCCTTGAAGATCCGCTCGCGGTACTCGGGCTTGCGAAGAAAATTGGCCAGGCCGGCGAAAAGATGGTTAAAGAGGCCGGGCAGGCTGGGGTTCCAGATGATCAGGATGATCAGGTGGACCTTTTTCTTGTCGGAGGCCTCAAAATCAAGGCCCGCCGCCGAGCGGCCGACGGCGATGGCCATCTCGCCGCCCGTGTCGACCCGGGCGTGGGGCACGGCGATGCAGTCGCCGAGCGCGGTCGAGACCAGGTTCTCGCGATCGATCAGGCGGGTCAGCAGAACCTTCTTGTTGGCGATCAGCTTCTGCTTGGCCAGGACGTCGAGGAGCTCCTCGATGGCCTGGACCTTGTCCTTGGACTTCAACTCGTGGACGACCTGGGCGGGCTTGAGATAGTCGGAAAAATGAGAGGTCTCGAGGGGTGATTTTTTATCCATGAATGCTCCGTGGCCTACTATCTTACTGCCGCGGGGCTTTCCGGTCAATTTTCTCGATCAGGGCCCGGACCCGGGCCTGACTTGGCATGATTTCGAGTGATTTTTGCCAAGCGGCCAGAGCCCGGGCTTTGTCGCCCTGCGCGGCGTAGCATTCGCCCAGGGCGTTCAGGATCTCGACCGAACCGGGCTCGATGGCGGCGGCTTTGGTCAGACGGGCCAGCGCCTCGGCGGCCCGGCCCGTCTTGAGCAGCTGCACGCCTATGGCCAAGTCGACCTCCGGAGCGCCGGCCGGCGGCAGGGGCTGGGCCGTCACCCAGAGACCGGGCACTCGGTCGGCGGTGATGCGGAGATCCGATTGCGAGGCCAGGACTTCGCGGCCCTCGCCGTCCACGACCGCGGCCCTCAGGATGTAGGTCGCGGCGGCCAGCTTTCCTGTCGGTATCTCCTCGACGACCGCCGGCGGATCGGAGTATTCGCGGAGGGCTTTGCGCGACGTCCAGAGGATGCGCCCGTCTCCCGTCAGGGTGAAGGCCAGGGCGCCTTTCTCTTTCAGCTCGGCCGTCGGCCCCCGCAGCTGGAGGAAGGCGAAGAGCTTCTCCCTCTCCGGGAAGACGTTGTTGACCGAGGGGTAGACCTGGACGCGCCCGACCTGGAAGGCCCCTGCCGCCGTACCTTCCGGCGCCTCCGCGAAGACCTTGCGGGCCAGAATCAGCGGACTCATGGACATCCCTCGCGACTCGGGCACCTCGATCGCCTTCTCCGCCGTGGAATATTCGTTGCTGACCGTGTTCTCAAGCCGGAGCGTCAGGCTCCACTTGCCGGGAATGACGGGCACGGCGTCCTGTAGCTGAAAAGCCCGTTCGCTCATGCTCTTCAATTCCTCCGGCCGCAGCTCGAGGGGGATGATCTTCACGCGCTCGAGGATGGCCGCTCCCGAGGCGTCGGCCAGGCCTACGATCAGCCGCAGGTTCGCCAGGCAGCGATCGCCGAAGCCGTCGAACGTGACGGCTTCCGGCGCCAGCGCGAAGTGCAGAAACGTCCGACCGTCCGCATCATCCAGGACGGCGGCAAAGACGTCCGAGGAGACGAGCTTGACGTTGCGGCGGGCCTCGCCGACGGGCTTGTGCTCGCGGATGGCCGCGGCATAGCTGTCGTCGATCTTCTTCTGGAGGTACTTCTGGATTTCAGAGCTCAGGCCGGCCGCCGGAACGCGGCTGAGGCTCCCGATCCTGTCCGGAACGTCGGGAGAGACGGCCGAGATGACTTCCAGGAGCGTGTTTGCCTGCAGCAGCAGGAAGGCGCCGATGTCATAGGCGTCCCAGCTCCAGGGATACAGCGATATCATCTCCGCCGGGAGCGGATTGAGGGCCAACTGCTTGGGCGAATCGAAGACCGGGTTGAAGACGACAAAGTCGCCCGCCGATCCGCGCTGATAGAAAAGGAGGCGGAAAAACAAGGCTCGGCCGACGGCGGGATTGCCCTGCACGGTCCACAGCTCCATCGGATGGAGGCCGTCCCGCCTGAAGCGCTGGACCTCGACGGGGGGGCCAAGGGCGATGTAAATGCGGCCGCGCTGCGACTTTCTGCCCCGAAGCGCCGAGCCCAGGCCGAAGGTCTTGTCGGCGAACGCCAGGCGCCGACAGTGCTCATCCTTGGACTCATTGCGAGGCGTATCGGGCGTCGGATCGCGCCGGCGCCAGAACTCCTCGATCAGCACGTCGCGGTCGACATCGGTCTCCAACCGCAAGAATATGTCGCGCTCGTTGAAGGTGATGATGTCGGCGACTTCGTCCTCGAGCCAGTTCCGGTGGCGCGGCGAAAGCGGACGGTCCTGGAGGGAGGCGAAGACCGGCGACGCGCCGAAGGCATACACCAGAGCCGCGGCAAAAATAGCTTTCATCGGAGGGTGAGGATCCGGACCTTGATCGCCTCCTGGTTCGGCATGATTTCGAGTGATTTTTGCCAAGCGGCCAGAGCCCGGGCTTTGTCGCCCTGCGCGGCGTAGCATTCGCCCAGGGCGTTCAGGATCTCGACCGAACCGGGCTCGATGGAGGCGGCCTTGGTCAGACGGGCCAACGCTTCGGCGGCCCGGCCCGTCTTGAGCAGCTGCACGCCTATGGCCAAGTCCACCGCCGGATCGCCGGCCGGCGGCAGGGGCTGGGCCGTCACCCAGAGACCGGGCACCCGGTCGGCGGTGATGCGGAGATCCGATTGCGAGGCCAGGACTTCGCGGCCCTCGCCGTCCACGACCGCGGCCCTCAGGATGTAGGTCGCGGCGGCCAGCTTTCCTGTCGGTATCTCCTCGACGACCGCCGGCGGATCGGAGTATTCGCGGAGGGCTTTGCGCGACGTCCAGAGGATGCGCCCGTCTCCCGTCAGGGTGAAGGCCAGGGCGCCTTTCTCTTTCAGCTCGGCCGTCAGCCCCCGCAGCTGGAGGAAGGCGAAAAGCTTCTCCCTCTCCGGAAAGACGTTGTTGACCGAGGGGTAGACCTGGACCCGCCCGACCTGGAAAGCCTGAGCCGCGGCTTCCGCCGGAGCGTCGCGGAAGACCTTGCGGCACAGGACGAGCGGGCTCATGCTCGGCCGGCCCGGTCCCGGGACTTCGATCGTCCTTTCGACGGAGGTGAACTCCTTGGAAACCAGGTTTTCGAGAAGAATGGACAGGGTCCACTTGCCGGGGATGACGGGCACGGCGTCGTAGAGCTGGAAAGAATCCTGCCGCAGGCGCTTCAGCTCTTCGGGCCGAAGCTCGATGGGGAGGGATGTCTCCCGCTGGAAAACGGTGGCGCCCGTCGCATCCGCCAGGCGCAGAGTCGTCCGAAGGTCGGCCAGATAGTGGTCGCCGAAGCGATCCAGGGAGACCGACTCGGGCACCAGGACGTAGTGAAGAAGGGCGTCCCCGGAAGCGTCCTCGAGCACCGCCATGGCGGTCCGGTTGCCTATGAACTTGACCGAATAGCTGACTTCGACGACCGGCCGGTGCTCCAAGATGGCCAGGGCATAGTCGGCCTTGACCTTCTTTTGCGGGTAGCTTTGGACTTCAGCCAACAGAATAGAGGATTGGTTCCGATTCCAGGTTCCCCTCTGGCCCGGGATGCTCGACCACGTGGCATCGACGACGTCCAGGAGCATACGCTCCTGCAGAACAAGGTAAGCGCCGACATCCCATTCATCCCAGTCCTGGGGATCCCCTGGTCGCTTATTAACCATCCTTGGATTCCCGACCAAGTCCTTGGGCGAGTTGGCTACCGTGTTGTAGAGGACGTAATCGCCGGCGCCGCCGCGCTGGTAAAAAAGGACGCGGAAAAGCGGAGCCTGGCCGAAGGCCGGGTTGCCCTGGAAGGTCCACAGTTCCATGGGGTAGGCGTCGATAGGCTGGTAGCGCTGAACGTCGACCGGAGGGCCGAGGGTGATATAGAAGCGGCCGCGTTCGGTCTTTCGCCCCTTGAACGGGAGGCCGCGGCCGAAGGTCTTGTCGGTGAACTCCACGCGGCGGTAATGCTCGTCCTTGAATTCGTTGCGGGCCGTGCCGGGAGTCGGGTCGCGCTGGCGCCAGAACTCCTCGATCAGCGCGTCGCGGTCGGCGTCCGTGGCCAAGCGTTGGAAGACGTCGCGCTCGACGGGCGTGATGATGTAAGCGACCTCGTCCTCGAGCCAGGCTTTATGCCGCGGGGACAGGGGGCTGGTCTGGGAGGCCGCGTACGAGGAAAACGCGACGGAGGCGGCCGCGGCGAGGAGGATGAGAGCCGGGCTATATCGCTTCATCTCTTCCTCCTTAAAACCGGATCCGCAAACCGGCGCTGAGGCTGAGCCCGGAGAAGTCCAAGACCGCTTCGGCGGCGCCCGCGCCGGGCGGGGCGGCCCGCACCCCGAGAGTGGGGAAACCGTTCTCGGTCAAGGCATAGAGGGTGCCTTCAACTTCGGGCGGTGAGACGTCGCCGAGGGGGTATTGCCAGAGGTCGAGCTTCTCCTTCCCCTCCCATCCGGAAGCCCGGGCGAGCTGATAGACGGCCCGCAGGACGATTTCGGTGCGATGGGCCAGCCGTACGCCCAGCTCGGCCCCGGCGTAGGCGCCGGGGAAAGCCTTCCAGACCTTGATGTGGTAGCTGGACCGGAACGTCTCCGTCTGGGAGACGGGACTGTAGCCATACTTGGCCAGCCGGTTGTACTCAAAGCCGGCGAAATGGAAGACGGGCCCGGCCATGAAGGACGCACTCAAGACGGAGCCGAGAGGGACGGTATATCGCAGGCCGGCCCGGATCGCCATCGTCCGCAAAACGGGCGTGCTGTTGGCCGTCCGAGTGCCCATTTCATTGTGAAACCAGATCGTATCGAACTTCTGGGCCAAGCCGTATACAAGAGCGAGCCCGAGAGCCAGGCGCGGGCTCAGCCGCTTTTCCAGCTCGAGCGTGCCGCCGAACCCGGAACGGAAGGGATGGACCTCCTCTTCGCCAAGCTCGTAGCCGTAGGCGGCCAAGGCTGCCTTCTGGCCGTCGTAGAGGCCGCGGGTGCCGGCGGCGAAGTCACCGCCGGCGAAGGTCACAAATCCGCCGGTCAGCGTGGCCTCCCAGGCGAGGTCCGCAAAGGCGCTCTCGGTTTCACTCCAGAAATCGCCCGTCGTCCGGGTCTTTTCCTCGAGGACATCGACGTCGGCGGCGGCTATGTAGCCGACGACCCGGACGGCATCCGGTCCCGCATCCGGGACGACGCGGTACCAGGACCCTTCCATCTCATATGAAGTCAGGAGCGCGCCGCGCTTTAGGACGGCGGCGACGGGGCTCGCGGGATCGGGCTTCAGCCGAACGGAAGCGGTTTCGGCCTTGACCCGGAGCTTGCGCTCGACGGATTGCGATTGGGGGCCGGGCGAGCCGAAAGCCAGGGCCGCCGAAGAGAGGAGAGCCGCAAGCGCCAGAATAATATAGCGGCGATGGGACGGGAAGCGCGTAGACAACCTCAAGATCATTTTAGGGACCTCCCCGAGAGCCGCCTACTTTCCCGATAACGAGAATAGCTCAGGCCGCGTCCCCCGTCAATCCTCCCTAGGCTGGGGGCGAAGACCTGACCCCCATCGTCGGGCCAGCGCGTAGGTCTCGGCCAGGCCTTGGGCGGAGACCGCCCGGGCGGCCAGGGCGGCGCCGGCCGCGGCGGCCTCGAACGGATTCGCGCCTAGGACCAGCGCCTTGAGCGCGGCGGCGGCGAAGACGTCGCCGCAGCCGGTCGTGTCCACGGCCGCAGCGGCTTGGGGCGCCTCGATCATGCGCATCCCGCCCGGAGTGAGGACGAGAACTCCGTCCTTGCCCATGGTCACATAGACGGCCCCGACTCCGAGGCCGAAGGCCTCGGCGGCCAGGGCCTCGATCTCGGCCCGCTCGGCCCACCGCTCGGGCCGGCCGATCATGCAGGCGATCTCCTGACGGTTGGCCTGGAGGTAAGCCGCGCCGCGAACCCAGTCCCGCCACCCGGGCAGGGCGACGTAATCGCGGTGCGCGCCGACGAGCTTGGCCAGGGACAGGGAGTGGATGTCGATCCAGACGGGGCAGCGGGCGGCCCGGAGGACCTCAGGCCAGGCTTCCAGAGCCAGGTCGAACCCGGAATTGAAGACGAGAAGCAGGGCTTGGAGGCCCGACAGCCCGGCCACAACCGGCCCCGGGTCGAGAGGCGGCACCGCCGACCGCAGCACCTCCTCGCGCTCTTTGAGCGTTTCGCCGTAACGGAGCTCGACGACGTTGCCCGGCCCGGGGACAAAGCGCAGCCCGTCCCGGCGCAAGCCCGACCAATCCGCGGTCAGGGCTTCGACTTCGGCCCGGAGCGACTCGCCGCAGCCTGCAAACAGGCGCACGCCGTCGCCGAAGCCGCACCAGACCGCGGCCTGGTAGAGGACGCCGCCGAGCATGTGGAAGGAGCGGCCGTCGTCATAGACGATGCGGTCGGAAGTGACGGTCCCGATGAGCCCGAATTCGGTCATGGCCGGGGCCCATCGTACGCAAGCCCGGGCCGGAAAGCAAGACGGGCGGGCGCCGAGCGGCGGCGCCGCAAGGCCCCGGCCATTCCCAAGCGCCGCCCAGTCTGTTACCATGGACCCGAGGAGACGCGGGCCATGGGCATCCTGAGACGGATCCTGGGGACGGTGTTCGTGATCGTCGCATTCGTCGGCGGCTGGCAGGTCCGCGGCTGGCTGAAGCCCGCCGCGAAGCCGACTCAGGAAGCGGCCGCCGCTCCCGCCCCCTTCCTACTCCTCGGCGTTCCCGACGTCCGGCAGTCCACGGTCTATTCCTGCGGCGCTTCAGCCCTGCAGGCCGTCCTCCAATATTACGGCCTGGAAGAGCGCGAAGATGCGCTGATGAAGGAATGCCAGACGACCCCGGCCATGGGCACCCAGCCGGCCCAGATCATCAAGGCCGCCGCGGCGCGCGGACTGACCGCCGCGCTCAAGGAGGGCCTGGACCTCAACGCCCTGGAGGCGGCCGTTTGGGAGAAGATTCCGGTCATCTGCGCCATCCAGGCCTGGTCCGACGCGGAAGCCCCCGGCTTCTCCTGGGCCAAGGCCTGGGAGAACGGCCACTACGTCATCGTCATCGGACTGGATGCCAAGAACGTCTACGTCGAGGACCCCTCACTCCTGGGTTCGCGCGGCATGATCCCGAGGGCGGAGTTCGTGGAGCGCTGGCACGATTACGAAGGCAAGCCGCCCTTCGACAAGACCGACCGCGCCTACCGGGCCATGGGCATCTTCATCCAGGGCCTCAAGCCCGCTCCACCGCCCGCCTTCGCCCGGGTCGAATAATTGGGGGACACCATACATAACTCCCGATTATATTTCGTCAACTTATGGCGTCGCTCTTTCGGCTTGGATTGATCATTGATGATTCTGCGCGAGAATATCCGGGGAGTACAATAAGGGTTCCCCGAATTTTTCTCCCCAATTATCCCCGGATTCATCGAATGAAATTTGTCGGCTTCAGAATCCGCACAAATGCTTTTTTTGCCGTCAACGCCAGTTAACGAAAATAATTCGGGAATTACGTATGGTGTCCCCCATCTCTAGCGGATGGGGAAGTGGTGCGGGGTGCGCTCCTCGCTGCGGTCGGTGGCCGGCGGCGGCTCGGGCGAGAACGAGGCGATCTCGGCCCGCAGCTCCGGCGTCATCCGGATGTCGGCCGCGGCCAGGGCGATCTTGAGCTGTCCCACGTCGCGGGCCCCTATGATGGGAGCCGTAACGCCCGGGTGGCTTCCCGCCCAGGCGATGGCCAACGAGGCCGGATGCACACCCAGCCCGGCCGCCGCTTCGCTCAGCCGGTCGGCCGTCTCCAGCATCCAGCCGTCGCCATAGCGGGTCTGGTATATCTTGTGCTCGGTCAGCCGCCCCCGGTCGGGCGCCTTGCCGACGCCGAACTTGCCGCTCAGCAATCCCCCGGCCAGCGGGCTGTATGTGATCACACCCAGCCCCTCGGCCTGGGCCATGGGCAGGATCTCCGCCTCGGCCTGGCGCTTGACCAGGTTGTACATCGGCTGCAGGACGGCCGGCCGCGCCCAGCCATGAAGCGCCGCCAGGCCCAGCGCTTTCTCGACCTGCCAGGCGGCAAAGTTGCTGGCGGCCGGGTAGAGGATCTTGCCCTGGCGGACCAGGTCGTCCAGCCCGCGCAGCGTTTCCTCGAGGGGCGTGCGCTCATCGAAACGGTGGATGAAGTAGATGTCGATGCGGTCCGTGTCCAGCCGCCGCAGGCTGGCTTCGACGGCTCTGGCCAGGTGGAGGCGCGAAGCGCCCCCCGCGTTCGGGCCCTCCCCCGTGGGGAAGTAGAACTTGCTGGTGATGACCACATCCTCGCGGCAATCCCGGACGAGACGTCCCAGGATCGTTTCCGAGGCGCCCCCCGCGTAGAGGTCGGCGCAGTCGAAGAAGTTGACGCCGGCCTCGCGGCAGGTCCGGAACAGGGCCTCCGAGCCGGCCTCGTCGGCCTCCTTGCCGAAGGTCATCGTCCCGAAGCAAAGGGACGAAACCCGCACGCCCGTCCGGCCCAGAAAGCGGAGCTCCATGGCGGGAAACCCGGCCTTACTCGACGTTCGTGGTCACACTCAGGCCGAGCGTCTTGGCGGACTTGCTGAAGGTCACCATGATCTGGGTCGAGCCCTTCTGGCCCTGGGTCATGGCGCCGTCGGCCGTGGTCATGTTCATGCCGATCTCGTAGCCCGCCGACTTGAGCGTCTCGACGTACTTGGCGTAGGCGGCTTCGTCGATCTCGTCCAAGGCGATCGTCCAGTGCTTGCCTTCGCCCTGGGCTCCGCTGAACACGCCCTTGACCTTGCCGCCGTCCACCTTCGGGACGTCGCCGGGCAGATCCTCGGGCCACTTACCGCCCTCGGCTGAGAAGTTGGCCGTGCCCTGGTCGGTCTTGATCGACATCTTGCCGCCGCTCAAGTCGATGTCGGCCTTGCCGCCGCCGGCTCTTTCCATGGCCTTCTCGATCATCTTCTCGGCGCTCTTCTCGTTGGCTCTCTGACAAGCCGAGGCCAGGACCAGGGCGGCCGCGACGGCCAGCACCAGGGGAGCCAGGCGGAAAGACTTCAGGTTTCGGGTCATGACGGTTCTCCTTTCGATGATGGCCTCATACGTTCGCGGCGCGAAACCCCGATTTTCAAATCGGGGTTATAAGCGCCGCTCAGTATTAACCCTGTTAATACCCCGGGCTTCAGCCCGCCCTCATCCGCTTCGCGGCTGAGGACTGCAAAGCCCGGGGTATCGAGCGGGTTTATTGTAGCCGTTTCCCCCCGGCATGGGAATCCCCCGGCCATGGGCCGGCCCGGCGGACGGCGGACGCCTCGTTTGACCGGGCCGCGGCTTTCGACTACGATATTTGGGTTCGCGGACACCGAAGGAGCTTCCCCATGAAAAAAGCCGTACTCGCCCTGATCGTCGCCCTCCTGCTGGCAGCCGTCCCCCACCTCGCCGCCCAAGCCGCTCCGGCCAAGGCCCAGACGCCCATCCTGCTGACCTCCTGCGGCCAGAGTCCCGGCGTCGGCATGCTCAGCGTCATCCTGCGCAAGGTCGGGCTGGAGTACGAGCTGAACCCCCTGGCCTCCCCGGCCGACCTCAAGGCCAAGCCCTATAAGACCCTGATCGTGGTCATGGGCGCCAGCCTCAAGGGCATGGGGGCCGCCGGCATCGCCATCGAGGACGAGCTGAAGCGGACCACGGCCCTGATCGAGGAGGCCCGCAAGCTGAAGATGAAGGTCATCGGAGCCCATATCGAGGGCATGAAGCGGCGGGCCCAGGGCGCCGACGCGGGCGACACGACCGACGAGCAGTCGATCGACGCCGTGGCCCCCAAGTCCGACATCCTGCTGGTCTGGAAAGACGGCAACGCGGACGGCCGCTTCACCCAGATCGCCGCGGCCAAGAAGCTGGCCCTGCTCGAGTTCGAGAAGCAGCTCGACATGGTCAAGATCTGCGAGACGCTCTTCAAGTGAAGAGCATCCGCGCCCGCTCGCCTAGATCGTCCGGATCTTGACGAAGCCCGCCTTCTCCAGGAGGCGGACGTAGCCCTCGACGTCCTTCAGCCCGACCGGCCCGGCCATGGCCGCGGCCGCGTTGCGGATGCGCAGGATGCTGCGCTTGCCGTCGATGAGGTTGCGGATGTCGCCCTCGGCGCGGCCCAGACTGTAGACCGGGGCGTCCTTGATCTCGCGCCGCGCGGCGGAAAAGGCCTGGCTGTCGAATAGGCCCATCATCTTCTCGGTCCGCTCAGGGACGAGCTTGCCCAGCCGGATCTCCTCGGCCGTAAGCGCGAGCTTCTGGGGGGCGAGCTTTTCCCGGACGCAGATCTGCCGGTAGGCTGCCTCCAGGCTTTTCGCGACCGGCCCGGCGCCCCCGTTGACGGCGGCCGTCTGGGCCTTGAGCAGGGCCTCAAGGCCGGCCTGGCCCTTGATGAAGAAGCGGATCGACTCCAGGCACTCCTCCTCGTACAGGTAGGCCTGGGCCAGGATGTTGTCGGCCTCGCGATAGACGGCGTGGAGCCGGGCGGGCGCCGCCTCGCGCAGCATCGTCTCGGCCCGGGCCTTTTCGCGGCCGATCCGCTCGAAGGAGCGGGCTCCGACCTCGACGATCAGCCGCTCGACCTCCTCCGGGCCGGCCCCGGCCATAAAGACCGCTGAGGCCGCGGAGATGACCACGACCCGCTTGAGCTGGGTCGAATCCGACTTGTCGGGCGTGTCGCCGCTGGTGTGGTACCACTGGTCGGGCCAGACGATCATGAAAGCCGAGGGGACGCGAACGCCGCCATGGGTGAAGACCTGATGGTCGGAGCCGCCCGAGAACGGATCGATGACGTAGTAGAAGGGATCGCGCGATCCGGTCGGGGACCAGACCGGCAGATAGGCTTCCTTGCCGTCGGCGTTGCGCTGGGTCGTGCCCATCCACTCGTAGAAGGCCCGGACCACGTCGTTGAGGTACGTCGGCAGGGAGCGCGGCGTCTGGATCAGCTCCATCAGGCTCTGGTTCTTGATCAGGCCCTCGCCCACCATGTCGTGGTTGATGTTGGCGAAGAAGCGGCGGCTGATCTCGGGATGCATCCGGATGTAGGCGTTGGTGCCGGAGATCTCGGGGATGAAGAGGAACCGCACCGACCGCTTGAGGGGCGCGATGGCCTTGTCGTCCATCAGCTTGCGCAGCGTCCGGGCGGTTTCCAGGATGGCCACACAGCCGCTGATGTTGTCGTTGGCCCCCTGCTTGGCCACGCCTTCGAAGAGGTGGGCGGTGAAGACGAGCTCCTCGTTCGGATACTCGGACCCCGGGATGACCGCCTCGACCATCTGGTCCTTGGCCTCGACCATCTGCGTCTCGGCCATGGCCCGGACTTCGATGGCCGCGCCGCGCTCGAGCTGATCGCGCAGGTCGTTGCCGAGCCGGGTCGAGACGTTGAAGCCGACTGTCGGCTTCATACCCGGCGCCGCGCTGATCGAGTTCCAGCCGACCTGGTCGGGATCGAACTCGGCGTGGCTTGAGGCGTAGCCGATCACGGCCAGGGCGCCGTACTTCTCCACCCCCATCCGCTGGCCCGCGCCCGGCGAGCCGTTGACCAGGATGATCTTGCCCTTGACGTCCTTGCCCTCGTAGTAACGGTCCTGGTTGCCCGGGCCGACATAGACGAGCGGCGCCGTGACGTCCATGGTGGCCGAGCCGGAGCAGAGCGAGGCGGCGATCTCCTTGAGATCGGCGATCTTGCGCAGGGTCGGCTTGGTGATCCAAAGCTCGCCCCGAACCGCGTCCCAGGTCTGGGGGGAGCGGGTCGGCAGGTCGATGATCCGGCAGTCGGTGATGCCGTATTCCTTCAGGCGCTCGATCAGGAATTTGGGCTCGAAATAGCCATCTTTGTACTCCTCGGCCTTGCGGTTGCGGTTGACGCCTGCGATGAGAATCTCGTTCTGCAGGGCCAGGTCGCCGGAGGCCTCGTTGATGATGGCCCGCATGAGGGGCAGCGGCAGCAGGGTGCGGGGAATGCCCTCGGCCGGCTGGGCCGAAAGATCCGGCGCGATCGCGGACACGGCCAGGGCAAGAGCGAGCAGGAGAAGAAGGGCGCGTTTCATGAGGACCTCCAGGGGGACATACCCGGCTATTCTAGTGAGAAAGCACGAGCCTGGCAATTCACGGCCGAAATAATTCCCAGAGACATACCGAATGACCGCTTTCTTCAGGAGCCGAATGGAAAAAGATGGAATTCGGTATGTCTCTGGGAATTCCGGGTCAGGCCGACGGCGGGCCGCTGCGGTAGAACCGGACCTCGGCCTTACGTTCAACACGACATTGGCCGCGGCCAGCCAGGCTTCGCCGCCGCTGAGGAGGATCAGGCTCTCGTTGCCGAAGGCGGAGAATGTGGTAAACCCGCCGAGCACGTTTATGCATTCCATGAAGGCCGATCCGTCGCTTTCACGGCGACCCCGTTCGGTGCCCGCACCGGAAATCAAACAGGTCATTGTTTCACGGGCCCGATCATCCTATAATCGGACTCGGGTGCGCGGCGCCTCGTATCGCCGTGCAGGTAATTTTTCGAGACGGTCGGGCCGCCGTCTCTATCCGCCGGGCTCCGGCTACGAAGAGCCCCGGAGTGAGCGCTCCATCGGGACGCGGATAGGGAGGCGGTCATGATTGTCGGCTTCGGTTCACCTCTCCATCTCCTCCGGAGTCCGTTCCCCGACTTCAGCCTCAATCCACCTCGAAGGAGCTTTTCCATGTCGTCTCTGATCGAACAAACCGCTAGTTTCCTCGAACACTCGGCCTCCCAGATCTGGTCGATCATGCTCTTCGTCCTGCTGGCCATCGGACTGTGGCTTTCCTTCCGGACCGGCTTCGTCCAATTCCGCCGGCTGGGCGCGGCTTTCAAGCTGATCGCCTCGGGCTTCATGGGCAAGGGTAAGAGAGGACAAGGACGGCGACGTCTCGCCGTTCGCGGCGCTGACCACGGCTCTGGCCGCCACGGTCGGGAACGGCAACATCGGCGGCGTGGCCACGGCCCTCGTCGTCGGCGGACCCGGCTCGATCTTCTGGATGTGGATCTGCGGCTTCCTGGGCATGGCCACCAAGTATTCAGAAGCCCTGCTCGGGGTCAAATACCGCCAGCACTACCCCGACGGCGCCATCGCCGGAGGGCCGATGTACTACATCCGCAACGGCATCCGGGCCAAGCGGTTCGGCGCCTTCCTGGCCGGCGCCTTCGCCGTATGCGGAGCCTTCGCCGCCCTGTTCGGGACGGGGAACATGATGCAGGCCAACCAGATGACCCTGGCCATGAACAGCGAGCTGGGAATCCCGAAGATCGCCACGGCGGTCGTCATCACCGTCCTGACCGCCATGGTCATTCTCGGCGGCATCAAGCGCATCGGGTCGGTAACGGAAAAGATCGTCCCGACCATGATCCTGCTCTATTTCGGCACCGGCATCGTCGTCCTGATCCTCAACATCAAGGCCATACCGGCGGCGTTCGGCCTGATCTTCCAGTTCGCCTTCACGCCCGACGGCCGCGGCCGGCGGGTTCCTGGGCGCCTCCGTCCGGCAGGCCATGCAGATGGGGGTCCGCCGAGGTCTGCTGTCCAACGAGGCCGGCCTCGGCTCGGCCCCGATCGCCCACGCCGCCGCCCAGACGCCGTCGCCCGTCCATCAAGGCCTGATCGGGCTCGGCGAGGTCTTCATCGACACCATCCTCGTCTGCACGCTGTCCGCCCTGATCAACCTCACTTCGGGACTCTGGACGGGCGGGCTCAACGGTTCGGCCCTGACGGCGGCCTCCTTTTCCAAGTCCATTCCGGTCGCGGGGGGATCATCGTCGCCCTTTCCTCGTTCCTGTTCGGGTATTCCACATTGATCGGCTGGTGCTACTACGGGGAGCAGTGCGTCCGCTATCTGTTCGGCAACCGCAGCACCAGGCCCTACAGGCTGGTCTTCACGGCCCTGGTCTTCGTCGGGGCGATGGTCTCGCTCGAGCTGGTCTTCTACTTGGGCGACATCGCCAACGCCTTCATGGCCTTCCCGAACCTGATCGCCCTCGTGGCCCTGTCGGGAGTGGTCGCCAAGACGACGAAGTCGTTCTTCAAAGAATACCCAACCTTGCGGGACTTCGACGAGGCGAGGAAATAGGCCGCCGGCGAGACGCACGGGGAATTGACAACGGGAACGACGGGCGATACCTTAGGGCCGCAAGGAGCCGCCATGCCTTTCACCCCCGCCGACGCCGCCAAGATCAAAATCACCGCCGTAGACATCTTCGTCTACGACCTCCCGCTGCAGCAGCCCTTCCGGATCGCCATCGGCACGATGGAAGCGGCCAACGACGTCCTCATCCGGCTCCACACGGACGCCGGCCTCGTCGGCCTGGGCGAGGCCTGCCCGTTCCCGCCGATCACGGGCGAGACGCAGGCGACGAACATCGCCGCGGCCAAGGCGGTGCGGGAGATCGTCATGGGCCGCAACCCCTTGGAAACCGTGGCTCTGCTGAGGGACATCGGCCCGCTCGTCCACTCCAACCCCAGCCTGACGGCCGCCTTCGACACCGCCTGCCACGACATCCTGGGCCAGGCCGCCGGGTTGCCGCTCTACCGGCTCTGGGGCGGCTCGCGGACGGAGTTCGAGACCGACATCACCGCCGACCTGGATACGCCGGAGGCCATGGCCTCCCGGGCCACGGGCTTCGTCGCGGCCGGCTTCAAGATGATCAAGATCAAGGTCGGGCAGAGCCGGGAGGTCGACCTGGAAAGGCTGCGGTCCATCCGCGATGCCGTCGGCGCCGGCATTCGGCTGCAGATCGACGCCAACCAGGGCTGGTCGCCCTCCACGGCCAAGGACGCGCTCAAGAAGATGGAGCGCTTCGATATCCTGTTCTGCGAACAGCCCGTGCGCGCCTCGGATGTCGACGGCCTGCGCGACGTACGCCGGGCAAGCCCCATCCCCATCATGGCCGACGAGGCCGCCTACGGCCCGGCCGACGCGGCCCGGTTGATCAAGGCCGAGGCCTGCGACTCGATCAACATCAAGCTGATGAAGGCCGGGAGCCTGCAGGCCATGCGCCTCATGGCCCACGCCGCGGAAGCCGCGAACATGCCCTGCATGGTCGGCTGCATGCTCGAGTCGCGGCTGGCGCTGACCGCCGCCGCCCACGTCGTCGCTTCCCACCCCAACATCCTGTGGGCCGACCTGGACGGCCACAGCTCGCACAAGGTCGATCCGGTCGTCGGGGGCATGACCTTCGGCCGCGGCCGCGTCAAGCTGCCCGAGGGGCCGGGCCTGGGAGCGTCGGTCGACCCGGCCTTCCTGGACAAGCTGACCAGGATTTAAGACGCCGCTTCATTTCTTGATCTTAACCAGGCCGGCCGTCGTCTGGAAAAAATACCCCGCCGTGGCGCTGCCCGCGATGACGTCGCCGTCGGTGCCGGGGATGCCGCAGGCAGGCTCGAATTTGGCGCCGCCGCCGAAGACGAACGAGCCGGTCGGGCTCCCATCGGCGCCGAGGCGCAGGACATACAAGCGCGAGGGAGCCTCGGCCGTCGGCTTGGCGGCGCCGGTCAGGAGGAATCCTCCGTCCGCCGCGATGGCGACATGGGCGGCCCACTCCTCGCCCGGAGTTCCGAAGGCCTTCTCCCAAAGCGGCTCGCCGGCGGCATCGACCCGGACCAGATAAGCGTCCGAGCCTCCCGCTCCGGTCGATTCCGTCAGCCCCGCGGCGGCCAATCCGCCGTCCGCGGCGACCGCCAGAAAGATGGCGCCGTCCTTCTTCCGCCCGCCGAAGTCCCGGCTCCAGAGCCGTCGGCCTGCGGCGTCGAAGCGGGCCAGCCAGAGGTCCTTGAAGCCGGCCCCGGGGTTGAGGATTTCCCCCGCCGCAGCGAAGCCCCCGTCGGGCATCCAAACGGCGTGGGTTACAGTCAGCTCGCGCGTCTCGCCCGGATCGATGTCCCGTGTCCCGAGGACGGTCCCGGCCGCATCGACGGTCCAGGCAAAGAGACGCGGCCCCGCGAGGCCGAGCACTTCGCAGCCGCCGCCGGCCGAGGCACGCACGGCGAAGACCTCGTGCACCGCGTCTTCGGCGCCCAGCGTCTTGTCCCAGGCCGCCTTTCCGGAGGCGTCGGCCTTGACCAGGTAGACGCGGGGCGATCCCTCGAAGGACGTCTCGGGCCTGACCTCCCCGGCCGCAAAGAAGCCGCCGTCCGGCGCCTCCGCCAAGGCCGAAAACGACTCCCAGGGCCCGCCGCCGTACTTGGCCTGCCAAGCCTGATGGCCGTCCTCGTCGAGCCGGGCCAGGAAAGCGTCGATGTCCGATCCGCTGCCCGTGCACCGCCCGGCGACGAGATACCCGCCGCTCGAGGCCGATATCGCGGCCTCGGCCACGGTGATGTCGCCCAGCGAAATCGCGGCGCTCCAGGCCGCGGGAAGCGTCGGCTTCGAGGCGGTGAACGAAATGGATTCCGCCGCCTCCGGCTTTCCGCCCGGCTCCGCGGACGGGGAGGAGATGGCTCGGTTGTATCCGCCCGGCAGCGAAAGGAGGAGCAGCCCGACCACCATGACGACGAGAGGGGTCAGAAACAGGAATAGGAGGATGCGGTCGCTCTTGGGGCGCACGCGCTTGCCGTCCGCGGTCTCGCCCTCCGGCTCGGTGATTCCGGTGAGCATCTTGACCTCGTCGCGGCGGTGGATGCCGGCCTTGTCCAAGGCTTTAACCAGGCGGGCGGCGCTGCCCGTCGTGTCGCCGCCCAGCGCATCCGTGACCCAGACGAAGACGCTCGACCCGTCCTTGAGGCCCAGGCCCAGGCCGCCGTAGGCGCTGCCGCCCAGGATCAAGGCCCGTCCCGCCGACCCGAGCCGGGCCGAGCCGCGGCCGGCCAGGGCACCCAGCCAGGTGGCGATGATCAGCCACTTGGGCGGCCGCAGCTGCAGCGGCTGATAGGATTTCAGGCCGGAAAAAAGGATCGTGCGCGCCTTGCGGCCGAGCCCCATGGTCAAGCCATCGTCCGTCCAGGACAGACAATACTCGGCGTAACGGCCGTTACGGAAGAGAAGCCAGACGCCGGCGAAGGCCAGCGGCCAAAAGACGGCGGCCAGGATCCAGCCCTGGGTCAAGCCCTGCACGGCGCCGCCCAGGACGAGCATCGGGACGGCGAAGAACGGGACGAAGAGGAGAAAGGACGCGAAGTCGCCCAGCACGATCCGCCAGCGCCGGTACTGGAGCGCGTTCTTGCGGCGCTTCGGCCAGGGCATGAAAATGTAGGCGGCCAGGCCGGCCAGGAGGATCCAGAGGGCATAGCGCTTGAAGGGGCGGAAGATGCGGGCCGGGGGCGTGGGCGAGTGGCTCAGCCCGGAGCCGAAGGAGAAATCGTCGTTGCGAAAGGCGTGGTAGGTCAGGGTGAAATAGGAGGTCCCGGCGGCGGCCTTGAGGACGAGGTAGGCCTGCTGGCCGGTCCGGATCAGGCCGTGGCCGAGTGCGGCGAAAGGAGGCTCGTCGGCGAGGAAATGGATTTGGCGGGGATAATAGGCCTGGTCGTATTCCTGGCGGGAGACCCGGCTCTTCCCTTCGCGCGGAAGGGGGTTTTCCGTCGAGGCCCGCCGCACGCCCGCGAGGAGCGCTTCCCACTCCGTCCCGACCACCTCGACGCTTTGGCCTTTCGTGACTTCGGCCACGTACTCGTCCAGGGGCAGCTGGGACAGCCACTGGCCGCGCTCGGTCAGCCGCGATTCGTCCTTCTGCTCGGCGGCCATGTCTACAGGCTCCACCGTCAGGAAGGGGCAGAGCGAGGCATAGAAGGCGGCTAAGAGGGCAGCACTGACAGCGGCTAGGAGAATCCATCGTCGCAGGGTTTCCATCGTCCCTCCTCATAAGTCTATTCACCGCTTCCAAGACCGCCTCACGGGGCTCGGCCCGGCGGCGATTGGCTCTTGTGTTCAGAGAGCCCGCTTGAGCTCGTCGAGAAGCCGGTCGATCTGGTCCCCGGTATGAGTGGAAAAAACGGTGGCCCGCAGGATTCCGCCGTCGGGTGCCCCGGCATAGGTCAGACGCGCCACGGCGATGCCGCGGGAGAGCAAGGCATCCTGGACCCTGGCCATTTCCGCCGCGGGCGTAAGGGCCCAAGCCGCGATGGGCACGGGCGAGTCGTCGACGGGCAGGCCGAGCGCCCGCAGCCCCGACTTGAGCCGGGCGGCGTTGCGTCGCAGCGCATCCCGCCATTCGGGGTGGCCGGCCAGCAGCTCGACCCCCTTGGCCGAGGCCGCCGCGATCGGGGTCGGCGTGGGTGTCGAGCCGGCGTAAGCGTTCACCCCGGCGCGAACCCGATCGGCGAGCCTGCCCGAGAGCGGCATGAATCCGCCGTGACCGCCGAAAGCCTTGCTCAGCGTCCCGGCCTGGAAAACCCGGTCGCCGGGCCGGAGCCCGTGGTGCTCGAGCGTGCCGCGCCCGTTGCGGCCGAGCACGCCGGAGCCGTGGGAGTCGTCCACCGCCAGGAGGCCGTCATACGGCTCCAGGACGCCGAGGAGGGCAGGGAGCGGAGCGATGCGGCCGAAGGCGGGGAAAACACCGTCGGTCAGAACAAGCGGGCGGGCGCCGGGCCGGAGGCCGGCGGTGAGCTTGGCCGCCAGGTCGTCGGGGTCGAGGTGACGATAGAAGGAGACGGACCTGCCGGACGCGGCAATCCCGTCCTTGAGGCTGTAATGGGCATGCTCGTCGACGAAGGCGGCGTCGAACCCGCCGGCGGCCGCACCGGACAGGAACAGCCCGCTCATGTACCCGGAGGGGAAGGCGACGGCCTGTTCGGTGTCGAAGAATTCGGCCAACCGCCGCTCGAGGTCGAGGAGGACGGGATTGTTGCCGAAACCGGCCCGGGTCGTGGCAGCGTGGGTGCCCAAGCGAAAGGCCTCCACACCGGCCCGGATGACGTCGGGATGGCCGTGCAGGCCGAAGTACCCCGTCCCTCCGAAATAGAGCACGGTTCTGCCGTCGAGGACGGTCTCCGGACCCGGCGGGCCCTGCATCACGAATCCCACGGCGGCATCTTACCACAAGAATCGGGGGCCGCGAATCAGGGCCCGCGGATTGCGGGCGGAAGCGTTTTCTTTTAGAGTAGGGTCTCGCGGAATCCAAAACAGGAGTCCCCTCCGATGAGCATGACCGCTTCGGCCTCCATCATCCTGGCGGCGATGGTGGCCGGCTACGCCGTCGCCAAAATCCTCAAGCTGTCGACCGAGCTGTCGATGCTGGCCGCCGCTCTGGTCGGCGCTCTGGCCGGCGGCGCCGGCCTTCCGGCCCGCCACATCGTCGAGGGGGCCTTCACCTACCTCGACATCTGCCTGATCTTCGTCACCGCCACCCTGTTCATGAATCTGCTCAAGGAATCGGGCGGAGTGGCCTTCGCGGTCCGGCGCATCCTGCAGCGCTTCCACCGCTACAAGGCCGTGCTGTTCGTGATGCTGGCCTTCCTGCTGCTCATCCCGGGCGCCCTGACCGGGGCCGGCAGCGTCACCGTGCTGATCGTCGGCGGCATGGTCGCCACCATCCTGGGCTACATGGGACTGCCCAAAGCCAGGGCGGCGGCCATCGTCTTCATCATCGCCGGCCTGAGCGCGGCCGCCCCTCCCGTCAGCCTGTGGGCCATGCTGACGGCGGCCGGCGTCAACATGCCCTACGTCGGATTCTTCCTGCCGCTCCTCGTCCCCTGCGTCCTGTTGGCCCTGGCCACGATCTTCATCCTGGGTTGGCGGGCCAAGCCGGCCGACCTGGAGCAGGCCCTCAGGGAGCTTCCCGAAGCCCCGGCCGGGATGAGCTGGCTCAAGATCGCCGCGCCCTTTCTGGTCTTCTTCGCCCTGGTCGCGGCCGGTCGCGTCTGGCCGTTCGCCTTCCCCATCCTCGGCCTGCCGCTCATCTTCGCGGCCGCGGCCATCGTTACGACACTCCTCTCGCCGGTGCGCCTGCCCGTCCTGGAGATCGCCCGCCGGACCGTCCATCAGCTTCTGCCCCTTATCGGCACTCTGACCTGCGCCGGCATCCTGGTCCAGATCATGACCTTGACCGGGGTACGGGGGCTGATCGCCATCACGGTCGTGACCCTGCCGCTGCTGGCCGTCATCCTGACGCTCTTCCTGACCCTGCCCGTCTCCGAAGCCGTCCTGATGTGGGGTGCTGCGCCCGTGCTGGGCGTGCCGCTGGTGCTGCTCTTCAACACCCTGAACATGAACCCGATCGTGGCCCTGGCCGGCATGAGCATCATCTGGCCGCTGGGCGACGCCATACCGCCCACAGCCATCATCGGCCGGCTGACGGTCGAGACCGTCGGCCTGAGAGAGTCGTACGGCCGCTTCCTGCGGGCCTGCCTTGTGCCGGCCGTCCTGATCGCCGTGGTCGGGACGCTGATGGTCTTCTTCAGCAAGAAGCTGGCCTTCCTGACGGTATTCTAAGGAGAGACCCATGATCGTCACGATCCTCTATTACATTCTGGTGGCCTGCACCGCCGGGCTGATGATCTGGAACATCTTCAAGACCAAAAAATGGCAGGAAGAGGCCTTGTATGTCATCGTCCTCATCCCCTTCCTGCTCCGGCTTCTCCGGCTCAAATGAGGTTTCCCATGCCGCGCAAGATTCTGATTCTCGCCCTGGGTGCCGGCCTGGCCGTCTTCGCCGGGCTGGAGTTCCGCCGCATCCGGACCATGCCCGAGCCGGTCGTCCTCGGCCCCGGCGTGGCTCAAGTCAAGGCCCTGTCCGAGTATTTCGACGGGATCAAGGACACCGTCAACGACTGCAACGTCTACGTCCTGGAGGGCCGCGAGCCTGGAGGTACGGTCCTGGTCATGGGCGGTTCGCATCCCGAAGAGCCCTCGGCCCGGCTGGCCGCCTGGCTTCTGGCCGAGAACGGCGTCATAGAAAAAGGGCGTGTTTTCGTCGTCCTCTCGGCCAACCGCAGCGGCACCACCGTGACCCGGCCCGGGGCGGCCTACCCGGCCGACTACACCATTCCGACGGCCTGGGGCGGCCAGTTCTTTCGGACCGGCGACCGCTGGGCCAATCCGCTCGACCAGTGGCCCGACCCCGAGGTGTACATCCACTACCCCTCCAAGCAGAACCTGGCCTACATGGACGTCCGCAACTTCAACCGGGCCTGGCCGGGCCGGCCCGACGGCACGCTGATCGAAAAGACCTGCTACGCCTTCATCGAGATGATCAAGAAGGAGAAGATCGACATCGTCATCGACATGCACGAAGCCGAGCTGCAATACCCCGTCATCAGCACCATCGTGGCCCATCAGAAAGGCCAGGACCTGGCGGCCATGGCCTCGATGGTCCTGTCCGGCGAGGAGTTCAATATCGGGGTGGAGTATTCGCCCAAGTCCCTGCGCGGGCTTTCCCATCGCGAGATCGGCGACGCCACGGACGCTATTTCGCTGCTTCTTGAAACGCCCGAGCCCTTTCTCGACGCCACCCGCGGCCGCACCGACGCCAAGCTTCTGCTGACCGGGCAGGACGAGTTCGTGGTCCGGGCCGGCAAGCGCGGCCTGCTGTTCGAAAAGATCGACGAGAAAGGCTGGCCCATCGACGTCCGCGTCGGCCGCCAGACCTCGACCATCCTGACGCTTCTGGACCTCTGGTCGCAGGACCGTCCCGACCGGGCCGTCGTCCTTACCGGCGTGCCGAAGTACGCCGAGCTGATCGCCAAAGGCACGGGGGCCTTCCTGAAGGACCCCAAGGCGGCCGATCCCGCCCGCATCCGCTACGAGTAGAAGCCTTCAACGAGCGCCGGGCCCAACGGCGCCTCAATAGCGCCGGCCCAGGAAGACCCGGATCTCAGGACCGGAACCGGTACCCGACCCCGTAAACCGTCTGGATGAAGCGCGGCTCGGCCGGGTCGTCCTCGATCTTCTGCCGCAGCTTGGCGATGTGCTGGTCCAGGGTCCGGGTGGTGCCCTCGTAGCGCACGCCCCAGATCTCGTCCAGGAGGGTGAAGCGCTCGACCACCTCGCCGTCGTGCCGGACGAAGTAGCGCAGCAGCTCGATCTCGCGGGCGGTCACGGCGAAGGCGCGGCCGGACTTGTCGCCGGCGAAAGTCTTGGGGTCGATGTGGACGTCGCCGAAGGCAATCGGTGCGTCGTCTTTGCGCCCCGCCTCGCGGGCCGCCGCCCGCCGCAGGGCCGCCCGGACCCGGGCCAGGAGCTCGGCCACCCCGAACGGCTTGACGATGTAGTCGTCCGCGCCCACTTCCAGGCCGACCACCTTGTCCACCTCCTGGCCCTTGGCCGTCAGCATCAGGATCGGGGTGAGGGGATCCTTGCGCCGGATCTCCCGGCAGACGTCCAGACCGCTTAGCTCCGGGATCATGACGTCGAGCAGGACGAGCGAGGGCTTGGACGCCCCGTAGGCCTTCAGGCCGGCCGCCCCGTCCCTGGCCGCGGCGACGGCAAAGCCCTCGCCCTCCAACAGGTCGACGAGCCCGGTCAGGATGGAAGGATCGTCTTCCACCACGAGGATCGTCTCCCGGCTCATGATGTCCCCGCGTCGGGCAGGATGATGCGGAAGACGCTGCCTCCGCCGTCCCTCGGGACGTGGACGACGTCGCCGCCCAGATCGCGCAGGATGCGGCGGGCGATGGTCAGGCCCAGGCCCGATCCTCGGACGGGCGCGGACAGCGACTCGTCGACCCGGTGGAACTCGCGGAAGATCTTCTCCCGCTCCGCCGGCGGGACGCCGATGCCGCGATCCTTGACCTCGATGACGACGCTCCCCCGCTCGTGCCGGACCTCGACCTCGACATTCTTCGTGCCGGCCGAGTACTTCTCGGCGTTCGAGAGGAGGTTGAGCAGGGCCTGGCGCACGGCCTCCTCGTCGGCTTCGACGACGGCCGGACCGGCCGCATCGACGAAGGCGACCGCGAACCCGGCCGGCTCCAGCCGGGCCCGCTCGGCCTCGACCACGGCTTCGGCCAGGGCCCCCACATCGAACCGCTTGCGGGCATAGCCGCGCTTGCCCTTCTCCATGCGCGAGAAGTCCAGGACGTTGTTGATCAGCCGGGTCAGACGCTCGGTCTCGGCCGCCATCAGGCCGAGATACGTCTTCTGCTTGGCGGGGTCGGCTTGGCGCCCGTCCTTAAGCATTTCGGAGAACATCCGGATCGAGGTCAGCGGGGTCTTGAGCTCGTGCGAGACGTTGGAGACGAAGGTCGTCTTGCGGCGGGCCAGGGCCGTCTCGCTCCGCACGCCGGAGAGGACGACCGCTCCACCCGCGGCAATCAGGACGGCCATGGCCAGGATGAGGAAGGCGGTCAGGTAGCGCGTCGTCCGGGCCCTGGCGGCCAAGGCGCCCGGGTCCGTCGGGTAGGCGGCCGCCTCCCAGCGCGGCAGGAGCTCGCTGACTTCCCGCGCCGCCGACGGGCGCCGCCAGTCGCGGCTCCCCTCACCGGACGGGGTGACGAGCGGGCGCCCGCTTTCGTCCAGGACGGTCAGAATGCGGGCCGGGGAATAGACGTCGGGAAGCCCGGCCAATAACCCGGCCTTGGCTTCCCCGTCGTCCAGGAGGCAGCCGACGATTCGGCCCGAAGGCAGCCGCTTCCAGAACAGCAGGCTCAGCCTCTCCTCGACGAAGCGGGGGATGAGGCCCGACTCGCGGCCGGCGGTGATCTGGCTGAAGCGGCGCGGCTCCGAGATGTAGATGGACTCGGCCCGGGGCGCCGGAGCCGCAGGCGACGGCGAGGCGGCCAAGCCGGAGGGCTGGACATTGCGCGTCCCGGCCTTCTGTCCCATCCGGGCGGCTTCGTCATAGACCCGCTTGCGGGCCGCGTCGCTGCTCTCGAACTCCGAAAGGGCCTGCTGCTCGGCCCGGACGTCTTCGATCTTGGATTTGGAAGCCGTGCGCTCGCCCCCCTTGGCTGGGGGGGGCTCGGCCGAGGTCAAAAGGCCGGGCCTCGAGACCGGAGCGGCAGGGGGCGTTTCGGCTTTCACCGGCTCGGACTTCTTCTCCTCCGCCTCTGCTCTGTCGCCGCCGGCCGTCTTGCCCGTGTCCGGCTTCACGGCCTCGGCCTCCCCCGAAATCTGGTCTTTATAGAGGAGGGCGGCGTTCTGGTAGAAGGGGATCGCGACCGCGTCCGAGATGAACTCGCGGTTCCAGTTGAGGAAGGCCAGGTCGGCCTCCGAGATGTACGACGTCCGGGTCGGCCAGAGGATCCGGAAATCGGGTGCCAGGAGAAACGGCACGCCGACCAAGGGGGCGGTTGTCTTCCAAGCCGTCAGCGGGGCCCGCGGATCCCGGCCCGGCTCGGACGGGGCGGCGGCGGCCAGACTCGCCTCCAAGCGTCCGAGATTCTCCCGGACCAGGGCCACCGCGTAGGTCAGCTCCGCGTCCAAGCCCTGGGCCAGACGCTTCTCCAGGAAAGCCTCCTCGCGCCCCAGCGAGCGGAAGGACAGGACCGCCAGGACGGCGCAGGGCACCAGAACGGCGCCGAAGAAGACGATCCGCCAATGTCCCGAGATCCTCATGGTCCCTCGCTTGGTATTATATCCTCATTGCTGCGAACGTATAACCCGGATCCTCTGCTCGCGGTCGTCGCCGATGACCTTCATCCGGTCGTCCTCCTGGGCGAAGGCGGCCAAATGGGCCACGGCCTGGTCCACGACCAGGGCCTGGACGTTGACCGCGGAATCGAGGCAGGAGTGCTCGAAGCCCAGGTCGAGCCCCTTCTTCACCGCGTAGACCTTGCCCAGCAGCCCCTTGAGGAACTCCGCCGCCGCGTCCTGCCGCAGCGCACCCTCGCCCTTGCGGCCAAGGGCGGCCAGAGCGGAAGCCCGCAGGATCTTCGGCCACTGCTTCTGGAAAAGCGCGGGGTCGGCGAAGATGTCGGCACTGACGATTCTGCCGCCCAGGGCGATGACGACGCCGACGGTGTCCTTCATCAGCCTGGGGATGGCCGACATCCGGCCCTCGATCTCGGCGATCCGCTTCTTGGCCGCGTCGGTCTCGTAAGCGTCCTGGTAGGCGCTGGTCGGGGAGGCGGCGCCGACCCTGACGTTCTGGGCCGCCACACTGTCCCAGATCTCAGCCTGGGCCGATTCGCCCTTGGCCATGGCCTTGGCCCGCAGATCGAACGTCCCGATGTTGTTCTTGGTGGTGAACTGGGGGGTCGAGGCCGTCCAGCGGCCGTGCTCGACACAGAAGACCGGTGCCACCAGGTTGCGGGTGCCCGGGCCGAGGAGCAGGTCGGACGCCAGGATGCGGTCCTGCTTGGCGCCTGTCAGGATCTCGCCGCCCATGAGGTAGATGGTCCGCTTGGACAAGTTGGAGATCCGGACCTGCGGCACGCGGCCGCCGTCGAGCTCGGCGATCTCGATCCAGCCGTTCTTGACCGCCTCGTCGAACATGACCCAATCCTTGGGCCGGGGGGCATCCGTCCGGTAGACGGGGACGATCGTCAACCCCTGGTGGGTCTCGGGACGCCCCACCTCAAGGACCCTGATCAGGGCGGGGATCGAGCCGGCCGGCTCCGACGCCGCGCCCATCCCTCCGGATCCGGCCATGCCGGCCGGCATCATCAGCGCGCCCAGGAACAGAAGCGCCGGGAGCGCCCGCCCGCCCCAACCCTGGTCGATCTTGTTCATCGTCTTGTTCATGATGTTTGACCTCCGTCGTAGGGATGATAGGCCGGAGGGACGGGGCGATTGTCACTCAAGCGAAAAACGATCGTAAAAAGATCGTAAAGGCGAAGATCCATTTCGCGATGTCGTCGTTTTTCGGCTATAATTCGCCTTCGCACGTCCCCGACAGGAGCCCCCATGCGCACATTTGAATCGATCGCCCTGGGAATACCGGAAGTCCTGCTTCCGCGCGAAGGCATCGACCGGACCAAGTGGGCCGTCATCGCCTGCGACCAATACACCTCCGAGCCCGAGTACTGGGCCAAGACGGCGGCCGTGGTGGGCGACGCCCCCTCGACCCTCAACCTGATCTACCCCGAAGTGTTCCTGCACGAGCCGGAGGCGGACAAGGCGGCCCGCATCGCCCGCATCCGCGAAACGATGGCCCGCTACCTGGCCCAATGCCTGTTCCGGACCGAAGAAGGGATCGTCTACGTGGAGCGCAAGACCGGCGGCCACATCCGCCGCGGGCTGGTCGTCGCCCTCGACCTCGAAGCCTACGACTACCGCAAGGGCGCCTGCACGCTCATCCGGGCGACCGAGGGCACCATCCTCGATCGCATCCCGCCCCGGGTTCGGATCCGCGACGGGGCGCCGATCGAGTCGCCCCACATCATGGTCCTCATCGACGACCCGGCGGACACGGTCATCGGCCCCCTAGCCGCGGCCAAGGACCGCATGCCGCGCCTCTACGACTTCGAGCTGATGCTCGGCTCGGGCCGTCTGGCCGGGTACCGCATCGCCGACCCGGCGGTCGAGGCCGGCATCGCCCGGAGCCTGTCCGCCCTGGCCGATCCTCGGGCCTTCGCCTCCCGCTACGGACTGCCGGCCGGGACCCCCGTCCTGCTCTACGCCATGGGCGACGGCAACCATTCCCTGGCCACGGCCAAGACGATCTGGGAGACGACCAAGGAAAAAGCCGTGGACAAGGCAGCCGTCCTGGCCTCGCCGCTTCGCTACGCCATGGTCGAGCTGGTCAACCTCCACGACCCGGCCCTGGTCTTCGAGCCCATCCACCGGGTGGTCTTCGACATCGCGCCCGGCCGCGACCTGGCGGCCGAGGCCAAGGCCTACTTCGGCGGCCGCGCCGGGCACGTCCCGATATGCTGCGAACACATTATGAAAGAGACGGTCGAGGAGCAGTCCGGCCGGCCCCATAAGATCGGGACCATCTCCCCGGCCGGGTTCGGCATGCTCGAGATCGAGGCCTCGGGGCCGAACCTGCCGGTCGGCTCCCTGCAGGGCTTTCTGGACGCGTTCATGAAGAGCGGCGGGGCCCGGGAGATCGACTACATCCACGGCACCGCAAGTACGATCCACCTGGGCGGCAAGTCCGGGAACATGGGCTTCATCCTCCCGGCCATGCGCAAGGAAGACCTGTTCAAGACCGTCATCCTGGACGGCGTCACGCCCCGCAAGACCTTCTCGATGGGCGAGGCCTGGGAGAAGCGGTTCTACATGGAAGCCCGCCGGCTCGGCTGAAGGCCGGGCTCACAGCAGTATCAGAAGCCCGAGGAAAATCGTCCGCCCGAAGATGGACGTCTGGTCCAGCCGAACGGCGTAGTCGGCCGCGTACTCGTAGCGGGAGACGTTGGCGGTGTCCAGGATGTTGGTGAGGCCGAAGTAGAGGATCATGGCCCTGCCACCGACGGTCAGCATCTGGCTGCCGCTCAAATCGATCCGGGAATACCAGGGGTAGCGGGCGCTCATGGGCTCGCCCCAGACCGGATCATAGATCGCTGCGGCGGCGTCCCATTCCCGGCCCAGAAGCGGCGTATAGGGCCGCCCCGCGGCGGCCGAGATGCGGGCCGATAGAGAGCTTTTCTTGTGCTTCCAGGACGCAATGAGGGTCCCGGCATGTTGGATCTCGAATGGCGAGGGCGCGGACACGGCGACCCCGCCCTCCCTGCGGCGCGAGGACAGAAAATTGTACACGGCGATGAAATCCCAGGCGATCCCCTTCGTCTTGAAGAACAGCTCCGCGCCGCGAGCGAAGCCTCTTCCGCCGTTCGTCGATCCGCCGGAGGCCCCGTCCAGGAACAGCCCCCGGTACTCCTTGTCGTAGATTGTGGCCCTGACCTCGTGATCCGGACGGATGCGGTCGAAGCTCGCAGCGGCATGAAAGGCCGAAACGGGCCCCAGCTCTGGCGATTGCATCCGGACGGCCCAGTCCCCGAACTGGTGATAAAGGCCGGTCGAAAGACGCCAGGTATCCGACTTCGAGGCCAGGATGGCCAGCGACAGCCGCGGGTCGAAGGACGTCCTGGATGCTCCAGCATCCAACCGGGAAATCCGGGCTCCGGCCGTGATATAGAGCTTGGGCGTCAGCCGGAAGCGGTCATTCAGGAAGAAGCCGGTCCGGACGCCGCGGATCGACTGGTCTTCGCCGGGAAAGGTCGATATTCCCTGCCGGACCCGGCGCAGGACGGCGTCGCCGCCGAACTCGAGATAGTGCAGGTCAAGGTCCCAGGAGGCGTCCGTGCGAATCTGAAAGGCGCTGTCTCCCCCGTCAGCTTGAAAGGACCCGAAAAGATCGAAGTGGGGCTGGTAGTCGGTCCAGGCCGCGACGACCCGGGTGACGAGCTTCGCCCCCCAAGATGCCGTCCACGACAGCCCGGTCATGGCGTTGAGCGACGAAGCGCCGAACTCGCCCGACTGCTCGTACCGATAGTCGTCCCTGAATCCGTAGAGGCGGAGCTTGTGCGATGCGCCGAGGGGGAGGACAAGCTTGCCGAAGGCCTGCGAAGTCCGAAAGGATTGGCCTTCGCGTCCGTTCATCCAGGTCAGGACATCGGACCAGCCGCGGTTGTAGCTGCCGATGAACGAGCCGCCGTCACCCACGGGAAGCGCGAGCGAGCTGTTCAGGCCCATCACGGAAAGCCCCAGGTTGAGCTCCGTGCGGGGAGCCGCGTCCCTGGCGGTGAGGGACATAACCCCGGACAGGAGATCGCCGTAGCGCGGGTGGACGCCGCTCGTGGAGATGCTGAAGCCGTCGATGATCTGGTTGTCGAAGACGCTGAAATAGCTTGCGTGCAGCGCCTCCGACAGGAACGGGTGGCCGATCTCGATGCCGTCGAAGAAGTAGCCGACCTCACCGGGAGCGCCGCCGCGGATAAGGAGGCCGGAGGAGTCCGGGAGCGAGTTGACGCCCGGGAGGACTTGGCTGGCGTAGAGCGGATCGGCAGCCGCCCCGGGAACCCTGTAAACATCCATCTTACCCAGGGAGACGGTCCGGGGGCTGGCGACGTCGGAGACCAGGCTCTCGGCCGTGACGGTGACTTCCTTGGCAGCCAAGGGCTCGATATCCAGCTCAACCAGGACGGGCGAACCGGACTTCGCTGTCAGCTCCTTGCGTTGGTACCCGAGGAGAAAGACGATCAGCCGGACTCCTCCGCCGGTGAGCGGTATCGCGGACGGGACGGTCAGCCGGAAGCGGCCGTCGGTGCCGGCCGAGACACCCGCCCCCCCCATGATCGCGACATAAGCAGGCAGGGGATCGCGCGTTTCGCGGTCCAGGACCCGGCCCTCGATGACGCTCTGCACCCGGACAGGCCCGACGTCAGGCCCGAACGATAGAGCCCGGGCCGGGGCGAGAAGGGAAGCCGCCAAGGCCGAGCCGAGAGCGAAAAACCGGGCCGGGGACATGTCAGGGCCGCTCGGCCAGCTTGTCCCGCTTATCCAGCTTGTCCAGCTCGGACCGGGCCAAGCCCATGGCCGGGTTTACCGACAGGGCTTTCTCGAAGAAGCCGCGGGCCTTGGATGGATCGATCTTGGCGTAGGCTATGCCGAGATAGGCATAAGTCTCGTCCAGACCCCAGGAGGGGATTCCGGACTCGGAGGGCTTGGCTTTTTCGAACAGCCCGACCGCCTTCTCCAAAGAGCCGATGGCCGCGGCCGCGCCGCCGCCGAAGGCTTCCGGCACATAGAGCAGAGAC
This sequence comes from Candidatus Aminicenantota bacterium, assembly GCA_963803915.1. Taxonomy (GTDB): domain Bacteria; phylum Acidobacteriota; class Aminicenantia; order Aminicenantales; family UBA4085; genus UBA4085. Next base: position 101,091 of record CAWDOL010000012.1, read on the forward strand.
TGGCCCTGCAGGAGGTGAACGCGGGGGTTCTCGGGCTCCAGGGATGCGCCGCGGGCCATGGCCGAAAAGCTCTCCATACCCAGGGTCATGGCCTGGTCGGGATGAAGGGCGATGTCGAGGCCCAAAATGGAGCCGTAGAGGGCGACGGACAAGCCGGATTTCGGGTCGGCCTTCATGGCCCGGTCCAGGTAAGACTTCCCTTCGTCCACGAAGCGCTCCGCCGCGGCGTTGGCGGAGCGCGTCAGGTGAAAGGTGGCCAGCCTCAGGTCGGCCAGCCCGACCGACATGGCCAGTACGGCGGCAGGCTCGCGGCGTTCGACGAGAAGCCCCAGGAACAGGTCGCGGGCCCGGCCGAGTGTGGCGGCATCCCAGGTGTCGACGCCCTTCTGAAGCTCGGCGTAAGCCTTGCCGAGCGCCGCGCGGAGGGGCTCCTGTCCTACATCCGCTCGACCGGTATCGGGGACGAGAAGCCAGAGGAATATCGCCGCCAGGAACCCGGCCACGGCGGCCTTGACCACAGCCCGGCGCAGCTTGTCGGGCCGTCGATTTCGAAAGGAAAGCACCGTCGATGTCATAGCATCCTCCAAGAGCGGATTTTCTTCGGGCCGCAAACGGTCAGCCGCGCGGCTTGGGCAGGTAGGATTCCAGGGCCGTAACATAACGGGCCAAGGCTTCCCGACCGGCTTCGGTCAAGGCGCAGGTCGTGGCCGGCTTCCGTCCCCGGAAGGATTTTTTCACCAGGATATACCCGGCCTCTTCGAGCTTAGCCAGATGGGTGCTGAGATTGCCGTCGGTTGTCCCCGTGGCCTCCTTCAGCTCGACGAAATCCGCCTCGACGGCCGAGACGAGGATCGACAACACCGCCAGCCGGACCTGGGAGTGGATGAGAGGGTCGAGCGGCGCGAGCTTGTCGATGGTCATGCGATCCTCGTCCCCTACTTCCCGCTGCGGAACTTGGCCCGGAAAGCCAGGCCGGGGACAAGATAGCCGACAATGAGGAGGGGCACGATGCCCAGGCCGCGCCAGTTTTCCGGGACGAAGGCCAGCCCCACGGAGCCCAGCCACCAGGCCACGCCGGCCGCCAGCATCAGCCGGGCCCGCAGCAGGCCGCCCAGCCCGATCAGGTAGACGCCCGAAACCAGGGAGATGATGATCGGGATCACGCCGTAGGAATAGACCCCGACGGCGGGAAGCGCGAAGGCGGCCAGGGCAAAGGCGATGCCGCAGGCGAACGACAGATAGGCGACCGATTCCTGGACGAAAGTCAGGATTCGCTCCCGGCGTCCGCGCCGGACCTGGTGGAAGATCGTCGCGGCCCAGCCGGTGAAGGTGAAGAAGGCCCAGTTCACCCAAATCCAATGATGGAGGCCGGCAAATACGAGGCCATAATTCCCCACCAAGGCCAGGATGATCCAGACGCCCCAGAAGATAAAGAGGTCGCCGGAATCAGCCGTCGAGCGACGGGTCCGGTCGAGCATGTCCCTGATGAGCTTGATGTCGTCCCTGGCTTGCTGTTCGTCCATCTTGTTCTCCTTATTTCAAAGTGCTTTGATTTACAAAGTAATAATAAGAGAAACACCCCGATCTGTCAACAAAAATTTTTATATTGCTGTTATTAAAAGAAATGCAGTTTTCGGACGAGCTCCGGCAGCCGGCTTTCAGCTCTTGATGTTGTTGAGGACCTCGATGGCCTTGATGGCCTCAGACAGCTTTTTAGCCAGATCATTGGTCGGCAGGAGCCCCTTCGTCAGGAGCGCTTTTCGCGACGCGTCAAACTGGCGGTAGAGCTTCGTCACTTCGACCCGGGTCGCGTTGTCGCCCAAGCGGATGGCACCCAGCTTGGGAGACTCATCATTGATGAGGGCCGCCAAGGGATTCTGCGCACCGAGCCAGCTCGGATTGGCTTTCATCAGGTCCATCAGCTTGGTCAGCTTGGCTTTGAAGTCCTGGATGTTTTGGAAGCCCTTGATGTAGACGGGCTCCGAGCTGATGGCCAAGCCGAGAGACAGTCCAACCCAGGCCAAGAGGAGGACAAAAGCGGTCGTTTTTTTCATGTGTTTATTTCCCTCGCCCGCATTCTTCCACAGTCGACCCGTCGCCGTCAAAGGGAGGCTCCGCTCAGACCAGCCGACGGCGATGCGCGATCCACACGAGACCCGCGGCGGCCAGGGCGGCGAAAACGGCGGCAAGGACATCTGTCCCCCGTGAGACGGCACGCCCACCGGAGGCCGCCGGCGCAAAGGGCATGGGGTCCCAGGGAATTCCGTAGCGGTCACACAAGCCCTTGATGAACAGGAGATGGACGACGGGCACGCCGCGCGCCGCCCAGGCCTGGATGAGCCCCCTTCGCTCCGGCGGCGGGAGGATGACGTCGGCGGCGGGATTGTACCCGGGCCGCAGCTTCAGAATCTCCGGGTCCGTGCCCATGTCCACCCAGCTCCCGCCGACGTTGACGAAGGCCTTGATCGGCGTTCCGGCCGCCCCGTCCTCGAATCGCCTCATCCGCGCCGCCACCGCCGAGGGCAGGTCCGCCGGCGTCAGGAATCCCCCGCCCCACTCCTGGATGCGGCGGCGCAGCAGCGCCCTCCCTTCGGGCGCCAGGTCCAGACCCGCGTCCCCCTCCCCGCCGATGGAGGCGGCCAGGATCGGCGCATCGAGCACACCGGCCCGGTTGAGGCTCTCGATGATATCCAGCCCCGTCCAGCGCGGGTTGTTGGCGCCCCAGTTGGAAGCGCCGAGGGACACGATCGGCAAGGCCCGAATCCCCATGGCCTGGGCGGCGCAGAGGGTGGCCACGACGAGCCCCGGGAAAGAGCTTGAGGCCCCAATGGCCACGGCATCGCCGCGGACGACACCGGCCTCGCGCAGCATCCGAACCAGCGCACCGGCGAAGGCGGGGTTGGCCGTCGTCCTCTTGGCCTCAAGGTGGCCCAGCGAGGTCGTCGTGGGCGACGCTTCCAGCCCGATGAGTCCGGTCCGGTTGAGGTCGGTCCGGGCGTCGATCGGGAGCCCGGCCGCGGCCCTCGCTTCGCGCAGCGCCTCCAGCGCCCTGGCCATCAACCGGACGGCGTCGCCGGCGTCCTCTGAGGCCGCTGCCGCGAAGGCCGTGGTCTCTGACGGAGGCGCCGGAGCGGGCAGAATCGCCCGCAAGACGAGAAACACCGCCCCGAGGATGCCCAAAAGAGGGAGGATCATCCCAGGCCCTCTCAGCATGTTCCGGCGGCGCATGTCAGATCCCGAAAATGAGCCAGGCCAAGGCCGCCGTCAGGGCCGTCGCCGCGGCCAGGGAGGCCAGGGTCGGCCAGAGCTTCTGGCGGACGATGGTGTTGGCCAGCAGGCCGGGGATGACCCAGCCGATGACCCGCAGATCCTGCGGTCCGGTCAGGAGCTTCGGCCAAAGCATAAGCCAGGCCTGTCCGATCAGGCCGCCGACAAAAAGCAGGAAGACAAAGCGGCGGCGGCCAAAGAGCAGGAACCAGCGCGAAAACAAGCGATAGGCCCCGACCGCGAGCAGGGCGGCGACGAGTGTGGCGGCGATGCGCCACGGCTGGCCGGCGTAGAGGGCCAGGTAGGCGGGAACGATGATGCCGCCGGGAAGGACGCCGACGATCTCGGTCCAGAGGAGGGCAACCGCGAGGCCGATCAGGATGGTGACGGCCATCAGAGGGGCTCCCCCGCAGCGGACCAGTATTCGACCAGGCGGGCCCCGGCGCCCACGATGTTGCCCATACCCACAAGGCAGGCTTCCCCACCGGCCATATCGAGCGCGGCGGCGGTGACGGAGGCGGGATCATGCCCTTGCGGAGCCCGAACGGAAAGTCCCGATCGCACCAGCCGGCGAAGCCGGCGGGCGACGGCGTAGGCATGTTCGCCCACAGCGGCCACGCCGGCGTAACCGTCGAAAGCGCCGCGTGACGCAGCCTCCAGCCATTGCCGGGTCCGATCGTCTCGGTCGGCCCGAAGGGCCAGGATCGCCACCCGGCGCGGGGGAAGCCCGGGCCGGATCTTGTCCAGGGAGCGGAGAGCAAAGGCCGTGGACTCAGGCTCGTTGGCCGCAAAGAGGCTCACCGCGTAGGCCGGCCAGGGAACGCTCGAAGGCCGCAAGCGCCAGGCTTTCAGACCCCCGAAGTCGGGCCTCGCCGCGGCCAAGCCGGCCTTAATCCGGTCCTCGTCGATCCCGCAAAGCCGAGCCGCGGCGGCCGCCAGGCGAATGTTGGCCGGAAAGTCAAAGGCTCCGGCAACCGACGAAAGCGGCTCCACGGCCGCACCCGCCGCGGGAACCACGGTCAGGCGGCAGCCCGTCCGGGCCGCGGCTTCGGCGAAGACCGGGAGCATCTCCTCCTCGAGGACAAGCACGGCGGCGCCCGGAAGGAAGGCCCGGGTCAGGGTGGCGGCGATGACCTCCCGCGTCCGGCCCATTTCCTTGCGGTGGTCCAACCTGGCATTGGTGACGATCAGGATGTGCGGGCGCAAGATCCTCCCCGCCTCGGCCCCAAGCGCTTCGGAACCGATGCTCATCATCTCGGCCACAAGGGCCGAAGCTCCGCTCCGGACGGCGGCCCGCAGGACGGCCTTCTGTTCCAGGATGGTCGGGGAGCCGGGACGGAGAATCTCCGATTCCGCGCCGTCCGGAAGGATCAGGACAGGTCGGGAGCCGGTCGTCTTGGCCACGACCGTCCGCCCGTCCGCGCGAAGGGCCGCGGCTACAAGCCGGGTGACCGTAGACTTGCCGCGGGTGCCTGTGACGGCGATCCGAAGCGGAATGTGCCTCTGCAGGACGGAGAGCCGGGTCGCCTCCCAGCCCAGGCCGGCCAACCCGGCGGCCGTCAGCACCGCCGGCACAAGAAAGTCGACCATGCGAGTATTATATATGGATTTCTGAAACCGCAGGCGTGCTTACCGAACTTTTCGTCTTCGGGTTCTTCCCCGGGGGAAAAAAGAGGCGAAAGAGCTTGGGTCTCTTTCGCCTCCCCACTGAAAGGAAGAGAGTTGAAAGGTTGGCACTCGGGAGGTGCCTTTGTCCCTCTTAAGAGCATGAATCGTGCCAATTACGAAGCCTATCTGGCCCGATTCCCCCCCTGATAACCCCCCTGTTCCCCTCGAAGAGCCCCAAAAACCGCAAAATATGTTTACAGCCGGATAATTATCTTTACTTTCTCGGGAGGATCTGTCCTCCGGCCAGAGACAAATGCCCCCACCCCAAACGGTTCCCCATATGATAGACCCGAAGGGCCGGAGGAAATTCCCGCTGCGGAAAAATCCATCAGGGGAAGAACCTTGCCAAAAACGGCCCTCCCGCCTATGATGGTGGCCTTAAAAGCAGAAAGAAGTCAGGATGCACCGCAAAATCGAGGTCATGACGGAGCGCGAGATCGCCCAGATCCTGCGCTGCATCCGCGCCGTCCTGGCCAGGAAATTTCCCGAGCTCCCCCGGGCCGATCGCGAGGACATCGAACAGGACGTCATGGTCAAGCTCGCCCGAATGGCTCGGGACGGGAAAAATCTCGACTATCCGGCGTCTTATCTATGGAGGGTCGCGACGACGACGGCCCTGGATTGCCTGGAAGCCAAGGGTCGCGCCACATCGCTGGACTCCTACCTGGAGAAGGCCGGCCCGAGAAGCCTGCCGGAAGGTCTGGTCGTCGCTTCGGCCGAGGGGGAGATCGAGGGGCGCCGGCATTTGGAGAGCCTTCTGGACGAGATGCCCCAACGCAGGAGCATCGTCCTCAAGCTCCACATGGCCGGGCTCGACCTGGAGGAGACGGCGGCTTATCTCGGTTGGACGAAGGCGATCGTCCGACACTTGTTGTACAGGGGATTGCATCAGCTGCAGAAAGCGGCCCGTGAATCGCGCCGCAAGAGTGAGGAACGTGGACACGAGCCATTGCCCGTCGCGGCAAGAGATCGAGAAAGCCTTTAGGTCCGAGGCGACCTTCGAGGACAAGGCGCGCCTGGCCGACCACGCCCTGGTCTGCCCAGGCTGCCGGACGCGGCTGAACCTGCTGGCCGGGCTGGCGGTCGAGATGAAAGGGGCCGCCGGGGACCGCCGAGCCGACGAACGGACCGGTCCGTCCGGACATCGTCCCTCCCGCCGCCGCTTGGTCGGCCTGGCTTTGGCCCCCGCGGCCGCGGGGCTCATGGCCGGGATCTTGATCATGGGGGCGCTCTGGATAAAGGCCCCGTCCGGCGCCGGGCTTTCTTTCCGGGGCGGTAGCACCGCCGCCCTCGAGCTCATCGCACCGAGCGGCATCCTGCGCGAGCCGCCTCGGGTCTTCTGTTGGAGCCCTTACCCCGGCGTAGACTCCTACACCTTCGAACTCGTCGACGATAATCTTGAAACGCTCATCCCCTATACCTATATCAATTTCGCCACGGCCATCATCGTCCCGGAGGATATGGGCCAGAGAATTCGTCCCGGCCGGACCTATATCTGGCGGGTGTGGGCTCTGGACGAGGATAGCATCCCCATCGCAACCGAGCAGAAATCTTTCGAGATTCGGCCGCGGGGTCAGTCTCCCGACAAGATCAATCCCGCCCAGTAGAGCGGGTGCTTGAGCCCCGAGCGCAAGGCCTCGAGCTTGGCCTGGCGCAGGGCCCCGCTCTTGGAGCCGCCCTCCCGCCAGTTGCGGTAAAAGCTTTCCATCAACCCGGCCGTGGCCCGGTCTTCCACGCTCCACAGGCTGATCAGGAGGGACCGCGCCCCTGCGGATAAGAAAGCCAGCGACAAGCCCAGCACCCCCTCGCCTTTCTCCAAGGCGCCAAAACCCGTCTCGCAACCCGACAAGACCACCAGGTCGGCCTGCAGCCGGAGGGGGAAGATCTCGCGGGGCTGAAGGAAGCCGTCCTCGCCATCCCTTGCCCGCCGGCCCAGGAGCAGGGCGGATCGCCACCAATTCCGATCGTCGAACAGGCCATGGGCCGCGATGTGGATAACCCGGAAGTCGGACAGGGGCAGGGTCTTGAACTCGGCTTCCCCGCCCGAATCAAGAATCGTCGTCCGGCCGGGAGGAAAGAAGGCCGCGGCGCGGCGGATCTCTCTCTCCGCACCGCGAAGCGGAGGCAGCCGCAAAACCCGGGCGCCCGTCAGCCGCGGAGTGGCGACGGGTTCCGCGCCGGCGAAGCCGACAAAATCGAGCCTCCAAGACGCAGTCCGGGGATCGGTCCCCTCGCGAATCAGGCGGGAAAGCGAAGGGACGTAGCGGATGCCGTAGTCTTCGATCAGGAAACGGCGGGAGCCGGCGTCCCGCACCAGCGCCTCGAAGGGGAGATGGTGGAGCGTCCCGTCGGGGACGACGACAAGGTCGCGTATTCCGCTTCCCAGCCTGGCCAGAAACGGCCCCAAGAGAAGCCGGGCCAAGCGGGCCCCGCCCTCCCAGCCCTTGAACGCGCCGCCGTCGCGCAGGATGAGGAAGCGGCGGTAGTTCTCGACGAGTCTGCGGATTTCGGTCTCATCGGGGAGCGGGCTGACATCGACGCCGGAGCGCGTCAGCAGGAAGGCGAAGGAGTCCTCGGCGCCGACGAAGTATCGGATGACGGCCGTCCTATCGTTCGGTACGGCCTCCCGTGCCCAGCCGGCTCTCATGGGCATGCGGTCCGATGGCGAACCGGGGGCGGGCTCGGACTTCCTGGCCCTGACCGCGAGGTCCCATTGCCGGGACTCGGCCACGGCCAATGCTTCCAGGACGGCCTGCCGCTCGAAGGCCGGGAGCCGATCGTCCTGGAGGCGGATTTGCAGCCGCGAAATCGAAACGCCGATCCGGTTGATCTCGGCCTGCAAAGCCCGGGCAGCCGGGGTTTCGCCTCGGGCGGCGGAAAACAAGGCCCGCGATCCGGCTTTCTCAACATAGGCCAGGGCCTCTTCGGCCAGCCCCGCCTGCGGCCGGCGGAAGTGGGCCCGGACCAGCAGGCGGACGAGCCGCTCATAGACGGGCGCCTTGTCCCGGAAGAATCCGGCTCTGATGTTCGTCAAAGACAGTCTCAGCCCCGAGGCTTCGAAGACGGCGATCGTCTTCTTGTAGTAATCCACGGCCATCGCCGTGTCGCCCATCGCCTCGGCCGCCCGGGCCAGTCCGAAGTCGGCCCGCCAGCGGACCTCCTCCAGCCCGCAGGCCAGGGCGATGGAGAGCGCCTGACGGTGGTGACGGAAAGCCGACTCCCAACGTCCACCGTCGGCAAAAGCCTCGGCCAGGAGGAGGAGGACGAGGGCTTCCCGCCGCCGCGACCGGTCAGCCCCGTCGGGCGTCGCGATGTCGTCGAAGAAGAGTCCACCCAGACGCCGGAGCAGCGCTTGTCCGTCGACACCGGCCGACAGACCGGCAAAGGAATCGAAGCTCGGTCCGGTCTCGATCAGGCCTCTCGTTGGAGCGGTATTCAGGTGGTCGTCAACGTCGCAATGGACCCTGCAGCCTAAAAGGACGACATCATCCACCCGGAAACGGCGATGGTGGCTCCCCCCAAAGGCTATGTCCGTGCGCATGATCAGAACGCGACGGGCTTCGATGCCGTAGGCATCGTTCGTGGTCAGGCCCGACTCCGCGCCGTCGATGATGATGTTCGCGAGCACGGCCGATCCGACGGGCAAGGCCGCATCGTTGACGTTGACGGCAATCTGCACGTCGAAAAACGCCAGGTCCCGCCCACGCCACTCCACATCCGGGCTGCCCCGCTGCTGGATGCCGTGATATCCGCCCTTGAAAATAAACCCCTCGATATCGACCGGGGCCCGGACAATAAGGATGGAAGAGCCGGTTTCCTCGGAGCCGACGATGACGGCCCCGAAGAGACGCTCCGACCGGAGGGTCATCCGCTTGTCCAGGACCAGGTTCTTCTCGTAGTAGAAACCGTCTCCGACCAGGACCGTGTCCCCGTCCCGGGACGCGGCCACGGCGGCGCCGATCAGCTCGTAGTCGGCCGGAACGCGGAGCACCCGGCCCACAGCCGCGGCCGACCCGGGGAGTACGACGCCGGCCGCGAAGAGCAGGGCGACGGCCCGGCGGCCAAGGGGGAAATGCATGAGGGGGTATTCTACCCGAAAACGAGGCGGCAAAGCAGGATGGGGCTCGAATTTGGCGCGGAAGAGGGGGCTATGGCCGGGGGACTGTTGGCGTGAAGACCGCCCGGGCCGTCCCGCTGTCGGGGCCGCCCGGGCTATAGTTATCGGTTCGGGGGGGAACCCCTAACGTTCCCCCCCGACGCCGGTTCCCGCCGGGAACCGACGGCCTGTCTCGGCCGTGTCAGGCCCTGACCACCGCCTCGGCCTTGGTCAGCAGATAGTCGATCGACCGGCTGATGGCGTCCAGCTCGAGGGGCTTGGCGAAGAAGTGCCCGATCCGCAGCCGGCTCAGGGTCGACGGGTCGACGAGCTCGGCGTGGGCCGAAATGAGGATGACTTCGCCCCGGTAGCCCCGGCGGCGCATCTCGGTCACCAGCTCGACGCCGTCCTTGCCCGGGAGGCGGAGGTCGGCGATGATCAGGTCGTAGCCGTTCTTCTGCTTGTCCAGCGCCTCCTCGGCGTCTTTGGCCGCCACGACGCGGTACTTTTCGCTGAGGAGGAGGACGAATGTCTTCCGGATGGACTCTTCATCGTCCACCACGAGGATTTTCTTGGCCAGCATGTTCGTTCCTTTCTTGAAGCCTCACCCTGAAATATGCAGGATTCATGCCAATCCCTCATCCCGGTCTCAGGGGAAAATCGGCGCCGGCAACGCCGTCCGAACGCCCCCCGGCAAAGGAGTTTACGCCGGGGGTAAAGATTCTTAAGCAGGTTAGGAGATCTCCAGGCCGTAGTCCTTAATCTTCTTGTCCAGGGTCGGCCGGCTGATCTGCAGGATCTGGCTGGCTTTGGTCTTGCTGCCCTTGACCGCGGTCAGGACGTACCGGATGTACTCCTTTTCGACCTCTTCCAGCGAGGTCAGGGCCCGGGCAAAGAGCTTCTTGTCCTCAAACTCCAGGGGCAGGTTCTCCTTGAGGACAATGTCGCCCTTGGCCAGGATGACGGCCCGGGTCAGGGCGTTCTCCAGCTCCCGGACATTGCCCTTCCAGGGCATCTCCGAGAGCGAGCTTCATGACCTCGGCCGGCACCTTGCGGACGTTCTTGCGCAGCTCGCGGTTGATCTTCTCCAGCAGGTAGGCGACCAGGTCGGGGATGTCCTCCTTGCGCTCGCGCAGCGAGGGCAGCTGGATTTCGACGACTTTGAGCCGGTAGTAGAGGTCCTCCCGGAACTTGCCCGACTCGATCAGGCCCCGCAGGCCCTGGTTGGTGGCGGCGATGATCCGGGCCTCGGTCTTGAGGACCTTTTCCCCGCCGACCTTCATGAAGTCGCGCGTCTCGATGACCCGCAACAGCTTGGACTGCAGGTTGGGCGAGACGTCGCCGATCTCGTCCAGGAACAGGGATCCCCGGCCGGCCATCTCGAACTTGCCCTTGGTCTCGCAGTGAGCGTCGGTGAAGGCCCCCTTGACGTGGCCGAAGAGCTCGGACTCGAGCAGGGTGTCCTGGATGGCCGAGCAGTTGATGACGATGAACGGCTCGTCGCGCAGCGGGCTGTTGTAGTGGATGGCCTTGGCCACCAGCTCCTTGCCCGTCCCGCTCTCGCCCTGGATCAGGACGTTCGTCCGGGTCATGGCCACCGAGCCGATCAGCTTGAAGACGTCCCGCATCTGGGGCGAGCGGCCGATGATGTTGTCGATCTGGTATTCCTTGCTCCGCTCCTGGACCAGGTAGCTGACCTTCTCCTCGAGGGCCCGCATCTGGAAGGCCTTGTCCACGGTCAGGTCCAGGGCCACGTAGTCGAGGGGCTTGACCAGGTACTCGAACGCCCCCCGCTTGACGGCCTCCACGGTCGTCTTCATGTCGTCATAGGCGGTCATGACCACGAAGGCGGACTTGGCGCCGGTCTCCTTGTGCCGCCGCAGAACCTCCAGCCCGTCGATGTCGGGCAGCCGGATGTCGCAGAGGAGCAGGTCGGGGACGGAGTCCGCCGCCAGGGCCAGGCCCGACTCCCCGTCCTCGGCCGTCCGCACCTCGTAGCCCTGCTTGGCCAGGTGGGCGGCCAGGGTCTTGCGGATCAGGGCGTCGTCGTCGATGATGAGGATCGATTTCATGGCTCTCCCTCGCACGGCAGGTCGATTTCGAAGGCCGCCCCGGGGCCCCGCTTGCGGGCGGCGCGGATCGTTCCCCTGTGCTGTTCCACGATCTTGCGGGCGTTGGCCAGGCCCAGGCCGAAGCCCTGCGGCTTGGTGGTGAAGAACGGCTCGAAGATGGTGTCCCAGTCCTTCTCGGGGATGCCGGCGCCGTTGTCCGAGATGCGGATGCGCAGGCGGCACCCGGCCTCGGTCTCGACCGTGCCGGTGGTGATGGTGATCCGCCCGCCCCCGGGCAGGGCTTCGGCCGAGTTGCGCAGAATGTTGGCGAAGACCTGACGCAGGCGGTCGCCGTCGACCAGCACCTCGGGCAGCCCGGCCGCGTAGCGGCGCTCCACGGCCACGGCCTTCTGGGCCAGGACGTCCCGCAGCAGCTTGACGCTCTCGTCCAGGACCTGGTCGATGGCGAAGCGGGCCTTCTGCAGGTCCGAGACCCGGGTGAAGTTGAGCAGCTCCTTGATGAACCGCTCGATCTGGGCGATGCCCTCCTCGGACAGGGACATGTGCTCCTGCTCGGTCTCGTCCAGGTGCTCGGAGCTGCGGACCTTCTGGATGTTGAGCTTGACCGAGGTCAGCGGGTTGCGGATCTCGTGGGCGATGGTGGCGGCCATGCGGCCGATCTGGGCCAGCTTCTCGGACTGGACGAGCTTGCGATTGGCGACCTCGATGGCTTCCAGGGTCTGCTGCAGCTTGCCGGTCATGTCGTTGAAGTCGCGGGCCAGGTGCCCGATCTCGTCCCGGGAGTCGATGGCGATGCGATGCGAGAAGTCGCCGCTGGCGATGCGGACGGTTCCGTCGGCCAGCTCTTTGATGGGCTTGGTGACGCGGCGGGCCAGAAGGGTGGCCCCCAGGGTCCCGAACAGCAGCACCACGGCTCCGATCAGGATGAGGACGAATCCCGTCCGGCGAACCTGGTCGTCCAGAGCCTCCAGGGACAGCCCCAGCTTGACCGAGCCCCAAGAGCCCTCCGAGCCGGGGATGAAGACGGGGACTTCGACCTCGAGAACCCGGCGCAGCCGCTTCCCCAGGTAGACGCTCTTGGCCTGGGCGTAGGAGTCCTCGCGGCCGGCCCCGCCCGGGAGCCGGCTGGTCTGGGCCAAGCCCCGGTCGGCCGCGATATCCCGGCTGGCCACGATGCCGGTGCCATAGCGGTCGAAGAAGGCGATGTAGAGGCGGGTCTCGTCGATCTGGGAATCCACTTCCGCCTGCAGGTCTTCGACGTCCCAGATCCGGAGCGAGCGCTGGTTGACCTCGGCCAGGTTGGAGGCGGTCAGAAGGGCCCGGGCCTTGAACTCGTCGAAGATGATGGCCACTTCGCGCCTTTGGATGACCCACAGCGTGGCGCCGACCAGGACCAGGACCAGAGCGGCCACCCATATGGTGAAGCGCTTCTGGATGGAGATGGGCATGCTCACGGGCGGGGCCCCCGGCGATCAAGCCACAGGTTCTTGGCGTCGAGGTAGCTCGACCCGAGCGGCGGCGGGCGGACGCCGCGCACATGGCTCTGCACGGCCAGCCGCTCCTCCTCGGTGAACAGCGGGACCACCGGGAGGTCCGCGGCCAGGATGCGCTCCATGTCGCGGAAAAGGCCGAGGCGGCGCGTCCAGCTTTTCTCGGCCGAAGAGTCTTCGAGCAGCTTGTCCAGAGCCGGGGAGGCATAGCGGGACAGGAGATGGAGTCCCTCGGAGACCGAACCGAACAGGGGCAGGATGACGTTTTCGGCATCGGGGTAGTCCATCATCCAGGTGAATAAGGCCAGGTAGGGCGTCCGGACGTTGCGCAGCTCCTCGGCCGCCATGATCGTCCTGACATAAGCCGTGATGCCGGCGGCGTCGAGCTGGGCGGCGATCTCGCGGCCCAGGCGGATCTGAGACTCGGCCCGGGGCGTGAGGACGTAGACGGTCACCGATGGGAAGCGCCGCTTGTCCGAATAGCCGAGCTCATCCAGGAGCCGGCGGGACTGCTCGGGATCAAAATGGGAGGTTTCCTCCGAGGGCAAAAACCCCGGCAGTCCCGAGGGGATGTAGCTCGAGGTCGGGCGGCGGACGCGGTCGGGGCCTTGGTTGATCCCGGCCAGGCGGTCCTTGTGCAGCGCGGCCGCCACGGCCTTGCGGACCACGCTGCGATCAAAGGGGGCAATGTGGCAGCTGAAGGCCAGGTACGACCCGGTGTAAGCACCTCCGACCACGGCCTGGCAGCCTGAGCTGGCCATCCGATCCGAAAGGAAGGGCATGATGTCGGCCTCGCCGTTTACGAAATGGTCCACGGTGAGGTGGGGGCTGTAATCGACGAAATCGAGATAGGCTTTCCGGCCGTGATAGCTGGCGAACCGCTCCAGGCGGACGCCGACGATGTCGAGCTGCGGGCTCCTCATCCAGCTGGAGAACCGGAAGGCCCCCGTCCCGGACGGCTTGTAGAAGAAATCCGCTCCCTCCGCGGCCAGCTTGTCGCGCGGCAGAATCTTGCAGAAGCTCATGCTCAGCAGGTAGAGGGAGGACACCGAGGGGGATTTCCACTCGATCTCGAAGACATACTTCTCGGGGGCGCGGAAGCCGGAGACTTCGGGCGCTCTTCCCTCCCGGAACTCCCGAGCCCCGACCACTTTGCCGGCGATGAGGCCGGCGTAGGGCGACTGTGTCTCCCGACGGAGGAGCCGCTCGAAGGAATACTTGACGTCCTGGGAGTCGAAGTCCCGGCCATGATGGAAACGGACGCCCCGCTTGAGGATGAAGGTCGTCCGTTTGCCGTCCTCGGAGACCATCCAGTATTCAGCCAACGCGGCCGTCGGGTCGAGCCGGTCATCGATCCGGACCAGGCCTTCGAAGATCTGTTCGATGGGGAAGACCCAGGATCCCAAGGCAGGATCGAGACTCGGCTTGGAAGCGGGGTTGAAATCACGCACCCGGATCAGACCGCCCGGCTTCGGCTGGTCCTGGCGGGCGGGAGCGGTGCCGTTATGGGCGGTTGCGGACAAGGCGAGCGAGATGCCGACGACATAAATAAGGCAGCGGGCAGGGCGTAGGTAGAGCGGTTTCATGGAAGCAACAACAGAGCAATCTTTATGCCAGACCGACAAAAAGAAAAGGCCGCCTGATCAATATCCAAAGCCCCGGACGGCCCGAGGAAAGTATACCAAATTGTAAAGAATTTTTACAGCGAAAACATCGTGTTCAGGCTTCCGCCTCGATGGCCTTCTGCAAGACGCGCATGATGTTGCCGCCCCAGATCTTGGCGATTTCCTTTTCGCCGTAGCCGCGGCGGAGGAGCTCCATGGTGACCCGGACCATCTGGCTGACGTCGGCGCAGTCGCTGACGCCCCCGCCGCCGTCGAAGTCGGTTCCGATGCCGACATAGTCCACGCCGACGAGCTTGATGATGTGCTCGATATGGTCGACGATGTCCTTGACCGAGGCCCGTTCCTCGGGGTACCTCAGCGTAACGGCCTGGTATTCCTGGATGGCCTTGGCCCGCAGGGCCTCGTCCTGGACGCCCTGCAGACTGCGCCGCGGACCGTACTTGGCTTCCAGCTCCTTGAGGGCCTTCTCGCGCTCGGGGTTCGCCTGGGGCGCCTTGAGGTACCCGGACAGGAAGCACATCTGCAGGACCCCGCCCTTGCGGGCCAGGGCCTTGATCATATCGTCGGTCAGGTTGCGCGGGTTGTCGCACAGGGCTCGGCAGCAGGAGTGCGAGGCGAAGATCGGCGCCTGGGAGGCCTGCAGCACGTCGAAGAACGACTTGTCGGACATGTGCGAGACGTCGACCATGATCCCCCAGCGGTTGCACTCGGCCACCACCTTGCGGCCGAACTCGGACAGGCCCTTGTCATCGGGAGCGCGGCGGTCGGTGCCCGAGTCGCAGATCTGATTGTCGGCGGAGTGGCACAGGGTGATGTACCGCACGCCCTTCTTGGCGTAGGCTTCGATGAGCCCCAGGTCGGTGCCGATCGGATAGCCGTTCTCCATGCCGATGAAGGCGATCCGCTTACCGGTCGACTTGATCCGGTAGGCCTCGGCCGGTGTGGTCGCCTTCTCGACCAGGCCGGGATACTTGAGGCACATGGCGTCCACCGCGGCGATCATGGCGTCGGCCCGCTCTTTAGCCTTGGCGTAAGCCTGGGGCGACAGCTCGCCCTGGCCGACGAAGGCGCCGAAGAACAGGGCGTCCAGGCAGCCCTCCTTCATCCGCGGCAGGTCGATGAGGCCGCTGCCGGGCTTGCCGGGCTCGTGGCGCTGGCCGATGTCCCAGGTCCCGCGCGACATCATCATCGGCGTGTCGCAGTGGGTGTCCACGGACAGGATGCGGGCATGGATGGCTCGAGCCTTGGCTTCCAGCGAGACGTCGTCCATCTTGACCGGAGCCGCGGAGCAGGCGGATAGCAGAGCGGCGGCCGAGAAAGCGAGAAAGGCCGAAATGATGACGCGAACGGGCTTGGACATGGCGCCTCCTTGAGAAGCCGGGATTATATATCAGAATCGTCTATTCATGCCTCAGAGCGACGGCCGGGTCGACGCGGGCCGCGCGGCGGGCCGGGTAGATGCCGGCCAGGAGGCTGACGGCCACGGCGAAGACGAGCGCTCCAAGACAGAGCCAGAGGGGGAAGCTGAAGTACTCCATCGACGGCAGGCCTTCCCGGGCCGCGAAGTAATTGATGGCCGGGTTGATGGCCCGGCTGACGGCCCAGCCCAGGGCCAATCCGGCCACACCCCCGGCGAAGCCGATCAGGCCCGACTCGAAGAAGAAGATCCGCTGGATGGCCCCGGGCGAAGCCCCGACAGCCTTCATGATGCCGATCTCGGACGTCCGCTCCATGACCGACATGATCATGGTGTTGACGATGCCCAGCGAGGCCACGAAGATGGCGATCATGGCGATGGCCGCCAGCATCATGTCCATCAGGAGGAAGCCCGTCTTGACCTGCTCGAACTGGTCGGCCAGTGAGAAGGTCGTAAAGCCCATGGCCGCGACGTCCTTCTTGACGGCCGCGGCCGCGGCCGGGCTCTTCAGCCGGACATGGACCGCGGCGTACCCGATGCCGGCGGGGCCGCTGCGGAAGAGGTCCCAAAGGTTGGAGACGGAAAGCTTGGGCAGGCGCCCGGCCGGGCCGGGCGGCAGGATGACGTCCGAGGCCAGGGGGTCGACCCCGCCGAAGCCGCCCATCTCCATGACCCCCGCGATCCGGAAGGAGGCCGAGGTCCGCTTGAAGGGCGACGCCCCGCCGCCCAGCATGGCGCCGAGCCGGCTGGGATCGAGAGCCGCCAGGTCGAACGACAGGGAGACGATCTCGATGGGCAGGCCGACGGCGGACGCGGGGTCCCCGATCCCCAGATTGCGCAGCAGCCCGGCGCCGACCAGGATGGCCTCCTCCTCGTCGTCGGCAAAAGCCCGACCGGCCCGAAGCGCCAGGGCACGCGAAGAGGCGACCGCGGCCGGGACGACCTGGACGAGCCGGAAAGCTTCCTTCCCGCCCATCCGGACGATGGCCGGGAAACGGACTTCCGGAAAGACGCTGGCCACCCCGGATAGGCGTCCCAGGGCCGCTACCGCGGAGGCATCGAGAGAGGCCTCCTTGCCTCGATTGCCCGCTCCGGGACTTGACGGGCCGCGCCGGCCGGGGCCCGCCGCAAGCCCTCCCGTCGCCGGGAGGACGGTCAGGGAATTGAGCAGGTCGAGCTTGGCGAAGCTGTCGGAGACGTTTTTCTGCATGCCCTTGCCGAAGCCGACCATGGCCACCAGCGCCCCGATGCCGACCGTGATGCCGAACGAGGTCAGAAACGTTCGCAGCTTCCGCTGGCCCAGGTCGGCCAGGGCGAAGCCCAGATAATCCCCGAAGGTGAGCCGCGAGAAGCGTTTTCGCATGGGATCAGGCCCGGTGGAGGACGTACCAGCTCTCGGCTTCGGGCCGCCGCACGCCGCGGAAGTCGACGATGCGATAGCCGCGGGCAAAAAGCCCGCGGAAAACGTCGCGGGTCCGGAGCCGCCAATCGACCGGGATCCGCCGCACGCCCGGATCGTCCACATGCGTCTCCCGCAGCATCAGGTAGAAATCGCGCGGGATGCGGACCAGGGCGAATGCCCCGGCCTTTTCCCCGGCCCCCGCGGCCGCAGGACTCGGGACGTCCACGACGTCGGCGATCTCCAGCTCGACCGGACCGGACTTTCCGGCCACGACGCGCCGGGACGCCCCTAAGGCGGGAATCAATCCCTCCAGCAGATCGGCCAGGTCGTAGGCGGGGCGCGCGGGAGGCGCCTCCAGGTCCCAGTCCATGAAGAAGCGGTCGCTGGGTACGTCGCGCCGGTTGAGCCGGCCGCCGTAGGCGCCGTAGGTCGCGACCCGGTACTCCAGCACCGACATCCCGAAATGGTGGATGTTGCGGTAGGCGTTGATCCCGGTCAGGGGGTCGTAGGTGCAGACGATGTGGCGTATGCCGAAGACGCCGCGCACGACGTCGCGCTGGTATTCCTTGAGGGCGATCCCGAGCCCGAAGCCCTCGTAGGCCGGGCGGACCGCCGCGTATTGGGCGTAGAACCAGAGGCTGTCGGGGGAACGGAAGCCGCGGGCCTTGTCCCGGATGCCGACGAAGCCGTAGGCGAAACCGGCCAGCCGGGCCTCGGATTCGGACAGGGTACTGTCCGGACCGGCGTCGTAGGCGGTCAGGAAGAGCGCGCTTCCGTCGTGCAGGTAGCTCTCGCACATCAGGTTCCTGGCGCCGGCCATGTGGTCCTCGGGAAAGTCCCAGACCTCGTTGCGCAGGCGGTCGAACTTGGCGTAGTCGGACGCTTCGGCGGACGCCTCGACCCGGAGCCGAAAGGTCCGGCCGCCGGCGGTGTGCAGGCGGGGGGCGGGAACGGGATCGTTCATTCGATGGGCCTCGGCCGAATTGTAGCCCAACAGGGAGACGATGCAAAGGCCGGGTCTCCGCGATGGAGGCCGGGAAGGTTTCAGCTCCCGTGGACGTCTAAGGCATGTGACCCGGATTGTCTATTTCCCCTGATCGTGATAAAAATAGAAGCCTTTCAGATATCCAACATGCCCCATCGTAAGACGCCGCCGCATCTTGCCGGGAAGCGGATCGTCGTCGTCGTCAATCCCCAATCGGCCCAGCAGAAATGGCGCCGATCGCCCAAGTTCAGGGCCTACCTCCAGGCTCGCTTCCCCGGCCGCATCTACGACCATTTCGCCGGCAAGGCCGACATGATCGAGACCGTCGCCCGGCTGGCCGCCGAGAACGACGTCGTTATCGGCCTGGGGGGGACGGAACCCTGTCGGACATCATGCAGGGCCTCATCAAGTCCGGCCGGCAGGCCGACGTTCTGATGGGCATCATCCCCTTCGGCAGCGGCAACGCTCTGCGCGAGTCCCTCCACATCCCCAAGCGCGCCCGCGCCGCCGTCAAAGCCTTCTACCGCGGACGGCCGCAGACGATCGACCTCATCGACGTCGGCGGGCAGGTGGCCAGCTTCGTCAGCATCGGAGCGACCGGCATGGTCACGCACCGCCACGCCAAGCTCAAGATTCCGGGGCTGGCCGGGCATCTCCTGGCCTCGGCCTGGATGGCCTGGCACGCCCGGGAGTACTTCGAGATCGAGCTCAGCGACGGCTTCGACGACAAGGGCCAAGCCTTCGACCGCAAGGTGCTCAAGATGAAGGTCTTCGACTGCGTCGTCAACAAGACCAACCACTTCGGCTACAGCTGGGTTGTCGCCCCCAAGGCCAGGATCGACGACGGCTACCTCGACGTGACCATCTTCGATATCCGGGCCTACAACTATTTAATCAACTTTCCCCTGATCTACTTCGGCGCCTATCAGAGGCTGCTCAAGCACTTCAAAGCCCGCCGGGTGGTGATTCGCGGCGAGATGCTGCACGCCCAGTACAACGGCGAGATCCTGGCGCCCTGCCGGAAGCTCGAGCTCAAGGTCCTGCCCCGGGCGCTGCGCGTCATTCGCCCTCGCTGAGGGCGGGCATCAGGATGGCCCCGGTCCGGAAATCCCCCAGCACCTCGGCCCGGCCCAGCATGTAGAGGCGCCCCACGAGGGCGCCCGTGATGGCGTCGAGCTCGTGCTCGGACATCTCCGCAGTCAGGCCGCGCACGCCCAACCGGCCCAGCCCGACCCGAAGGCCGCGCCTATCGCGGCGGGCCCGGGGAATGTCCCAGATGTCCTGCGCACCGCCGGGATACATCTCCAAGGTTGGAAAGCCGGCTCGCTCCAGCCTTTTCTTGAGGGCCATGCCGCGCACCGTCAGCCCGCGCATGGGCCCCAAGGTGATCGGGAAAAAGGGGATCTTGCGGGCCTTGAGCGCAAGGTCGCAGGGGCGGTAGTGAGCCCCGTTGCGATCGTCGATGGTCTTGCGGCCCGGGGGGAGATGGAGGGGCGCATCGACGACGACGAGGTCGGGCCGGCCGGCGACGACGAAAGCGGCGATCTCGTCGTCCCCGCCCAGCTCGGTGGCTTCCGCCGTCATCGTCCGCAGGATACAGGCCCCGGTCGGACGGGTGGCGACGCCGGCCAGGTCGAGTCCGACCACGACGATGGGGCCGCGGCGCAGGCGCGCCGGCGGCGAAGGCGGCTCGACCTTGCGTCTCGGCATGGGCTTATCCCCCTAGCCGCACTCTAGCGCGGAGGCCGGGCCCTGTCAACCCGTGCTCGGCCCGATTCCGGGCCGCCCGGCTCAGGCTTCGGCGATCCGGGATGTGATCTCGAAGTCGGGCGGAAAGGCCAAGTGGGCCTTGACCGTGCATTGGTCGGCCGCCTTGATCACCGCATTCTTGTACTTCTCCGGGAAGCCCGCCGGCAGCCGGATCTCGATCCGCACCATCTCGATGAGCTTGGACTTCGGGCCCTTCTCCATGCGCTGGACCAGGGTGATACCCTCCGTCGGGATCTTCCGCTCCTGGCAGAAAGCGAGGACGTAGTAGCCGGCACAGGTGGCCAGGGAGGCCAGAAACAGATCGAAGGGCGAGGGTGCGGTGTTGCCGCCTCCGGCGTGGACGGGTTGATCGGTCAAAAAGGCGAAACCCCTCCAAAGGGCATCGACCCGGCTTCCGCCGGGCAGGGTGACGAGGATATCGTTGTCAGTCATAGTCGGACTCCTTGGATTCGGGATCGACGCCCTTGGCGAACAGGGCGAGCAGGAAACGACGGTCGCGGGCGGTCATGGCCAGGCGGCCGAAAAGGTCGTGCATAAGGTCGGTGACATGAACCTTGTTGCCGGGATGGATGAAGCGCTTGGCCTCGAGCCGGCGGAGGAGCAGGCTGATTGCGGCGTCCTGCTCGGGCCGGGAAAGCGGCGGCTCCGCTTCACTCAACGGCTTCGGCTCCGCGGTGAAGAGGGCGAAGAGGGTCAGGAGGACGGCGGCGCCTAGGTTGTAAGAGGGCTGGCGGCCGGCCTGCGGGATGGAAAAGACCAGATTCGCCCGCCGGACCTCTTCCGAAAGCAGGCCGGTCCGCTCGTTGCCGAAGAGCAGGGCCGTCCGGACCGACGGCGCCAGGGAGACGACCGATCGGACGGCGTCGGAGAGGGAGACGCCGGTGAAACGGCGCCGGAGCCTGGCCGTGGAGGCCAGTACAAAGTCGCGATCGGCCAGGGCCTCGTCGAGGGTTTCGAAGAGCCGGGCCCCGGCCAGGACGTCCTCGGCGTGAACGGCCGTACGGCGGGCTTCCGGTGAAATCGCGTCGAGCCCGACGATCCGCAGGTCGGTGAAGCCCGTGTTCATCATGGCCCGGGCCACCAGGCCGATGTTCTCCGGGCTTTCGGGGCGGCAGAGGACGACCGCGGTGCGCCCCGGCAGGGAATCGGCCGGGACCATGGCGCGGGGAGGCTGTCTTCGACGCATGGGGCAGGCCTAGGACCGGATTCTATACCAAGCGGACATCGGGGCAAACCGTCGGGGGACGCGGCCCGTCACCGGGCGAAGCCGGAAGCGGCCAGACCGCCGATCAGGGACCAATACAGCATGGACCGGATGGGGCTGGACATCAGCAGGCACGTTCCCGTGCGGCAACCGATCAGCCTGTAATAAAGGTAGCCCACGGCCGCTCCGGCACCGATTCCGATCAGCGTGATGATCATGGCTTTTCTCCCCGCCGTGTTTCTTTTGGTCATTATATTCAATTATTCTTTATATACTAGTTTGTGTATGCTGTCAAGCCGCGGCTATGGACGCGGGCCGCCGTTGGACTATAATAGCGCCTGATTTCCAGGGAAAAGGAAACCGCCATGCCCGAACGCAAAAGATTGGAAGCTTTGTTCGAGACGCACGGCTTCTTCGATTACCGCTGGATCGAGCCGACCACGATCGTCGTCGCGCAGTGGGTCCGGATGAAGTGCCTGTTCGGCTGCCCCGACTACGGCAAGGCCGCCTGCTGCCCCCCCAACACCCCGTCGGTGGCGGAGTGCGAGCGCTTCTTCCGGGAGTACAAGAGAGCCGCCGTCTTCCACTTCGAGAAGACCGTCGACAAGCCGGAGGACCGCCATGACTGGAGCCGGGGCATCAACGGCCGGCTCCTGGAGCTGGAGAAGGAGGTCTTCCTGAGCGGGTTCGTCAAGGCCTTCCTGATGCCCATGGACAGCTGCGGCGTGTGCGCCGCGTGCGCGGGGACGAAGGCCGGCTGCAAGGACCCCAAGCGGGCCCGGCCCTCGCCCGACGCCATGGCCGTGGACGTCTACGCGACCGTCCTGCGGGCGGGCTACCCGATCGAGGTCCTGGCCGACTGCAAGAAGACCATGAACCGGTACGCCTTCCTGCTCGTGGAATAGAAAGCGGCCGGGCCGGCCGGAAACCAAGGAGCGCCGCCATGTGGTGGGAAGAAAAAATCATGCGGACCTTCCGCTGCCGCCTGCGGCAGGTGCCCGGGACCCTCGGCCGCTTCCTGTCGCGGCTCGGCGAAGCGGGCGGCGACATCGGCGAGATCCGCGTCCTGCGCCAGGTCGCGGGCCACGTCGAGCGCGACATCGTCGTTTTCGCCGACTCGCCGGCCCATATGGACCGGCTGATGGCGCTGGCCGGCGGGGTCGCCGACGTCGAGCTCCTCGAAGTCCGCGACGACGTCCTGGAGATGCACCAGGGCGGCAAGATCGCCATCCGCAGCCGCTACAAAATCGACAGCCTGGAAGTGCTGCGGCGGG
This sequence comes from Candidatus Aminicenantota bacterium, assembly GCA_963803915.1. Classification (GTDB taxonomy): domain Bacteria; phylum Acidobacteriota; class Aminicenantia; order Aminicenantales; family UBA4085; genus UBA4085. The sequence goes on from CAWDOL010000012.1 coordinate 123,361, forward strand.
TCTACACGCCCGGCGTGGCCGAAGTCTGCCTGAAGATCAAGAACGATCCCTCCCTGGCCCGCCGCTACACGTGCATCCGCCATTTCGTGGCCATCGTCACGGACGGGACGGCCGTGCTGGGCCTGGGCGACATCGGGCCGCAGGCGGCCATGCCGGTCATGGAGGGCAAGGCCAGCCTGATGGAGACGCTGTGCGGGCTGTCGGGCGTGCCCATCCTGCTCGACGACCAAGGACGTCGACGCCATCGTCGAAGCGGTGGTCGCCATCGCCCCGACCTTCAGCGCCATCCAGCTGGAGGACATCTCGGCCCCGCGCTGCTTCGAGATCGAAGCCCGGATCCAGGACCGGGTCGACATCCCGGTCATGCACGACGACCAGCACGGCACGGCCTGCGTCGTCACGGCCGCCCTGCTCAACGCCGAGAAGTCCGCCGCCGGGAAGCCCCTGGCCGAGAGCCGCATCGGGGTGGTCGGCCTGGGTGCGGCGGGCATGGCCATCTCCAAGATGCTGATGTTCTTCACCGGCCGGCCGGTGGCCGGCGCCGACCTCTCGTCCGAAGCCCTGGCCCGCCTGGCCGCGGCCGGCGGGCGCCCGGCCGGGCTGGCCGAGATCATGGCCGAATGCGACGTGGTCGTGGCCGTGACCGGAGCGCCCGGCCTGATCAAGCCGGCCATGGTCCGCCCCGGACAGATCATCCTGGCCCTGTCCAATCCCGTGCCGGAGATCGAGCCCCGAGCGGCCCGCGAGGCCGGCGCCGCCTTCGCCGCCGACGGCCAGTCGGTCAACAACGTTCTCGGCTTCCCCGGCATCTTCCGGGGCGCGGTCGACGCCAACGTCCGCCGCATCACCCAGGACATGCTGCTCGCGGCGGCGCGGGCCATCGCCGACACGGCCGGGCCGGGCGAGATCGTACCCAGCCCGCTCGACAAGACCCTCCACCCGCGGGTGGCCCGGGCGGTGGCCCGGGTGGCCCTGGAGAAGGGGCTCAACCGGGACGACCTGACCGGCTATTTCGGCGACTGAGCGGGCTGCTTGAAAAAGCAGATCCTGCTCTCCGCCTCGGTCTTCCACGCTTTGACCGACGCCGCCACCGTCATCACGCCCACGGTCTTCCCCATCCTGTACAGCCAGGGCTTCCTCATCAGCCGCTACTCGCAGATCGGGCTCCTCTCGAACCTCGGCCTGTTTACGACCCTCGTCCTCCAATTCCTGGCCGTCCGCCTGTCGTTCCGCCACGAATACCGGCGACTGCTTTTTATCAGCGGGCTGGGCATATGCGCCGCCACGGCCCTGGTGCCCATGGCCCGCACCTTCCTGGGGCTTACCGCCGCCTTTCTGCTGCTGCGCGCCGCGACCAGCTTCTACCATCCCGTCGTCATCGCCTGGGTCTCGAAGTCGCGGCAGGGGACGGGCCGCGAGCTCGACGATGCCATGGGCATCCAGAGCGGTTCGGGCAACGTCGGGGTGGTGCTGGCTTACCTCTCGGTCGGATTCCTGGCCCAGAGCCTGGGTTGGCGGGCCTCGCTCTTTATCTGGGCCGGCCTGGGGCTGGCCCTGGTCATGCTCGGCACCATGGCCCTGCGCGGCGTTTCCTCGAGCAACGATGAGCGGCCTTCCCTGGGGGCTGCCTCCTGGGCCCGGTCGCTGCGCGCCATACGCAGGTTCGTGCCTGGCTTCTTTTTCGGCGGCATGGGCTGGTCGGTCACGGTCTACTACGCGCCCTCTCTCCTCAACCACAAGTTCGGCATCCCCATGGGCCGGACGGGGCTCTACCTGGCCCTGTGGATGGGGCTGGGCACGATCACGGGCTTCGGCTACGGAGTCTGGAGCCGGAGGTTCGGGCGCAAGAACGTCTTCCTGGCCGGCCTGGGCGGTGCGGCGGCCTGCCTGTTTCTGATCGGATTGTCCCCCCACCGGACGCCGGCGGTGTTGGCGCTCGTCGCCTTCGGCGGTTTCCTCCTGATGACCTACCCCTCGCTCCACACCTTCGTCGGCTCGACCGTCCCCGCCGCGGGCCAGACCCAGGCCTTCAGCTGGGTCTCGAACATCCAGCTCATCTCGGGCGCCCTGGTTTCGCTCGTCTCGGGCTTCCTCTCGGACGCCCTGGGCATCAACTTCCCGTTCATCCTGACCGGCGTCCTGACGATCGGAGTGCTGTTGTTCTATCTTCCCCGCGGCGACGATTTCTTCGGCCCCAAATAATTGGGGGACACCATACGTAATTCCCTAATTTTTTCCGTAAAATAACGTTGACTGTAGCTTTGCGGCCTTCTGTAGTCTACTTTAGTTGGCGAAAATAATTCGGGAATTACGTATGGTGTCCCCCATCTCTAATCGCTCCGACGGAACGAGTAGCGATGACGTCCACACCGGTACCGAGGACGTCGGCAATCAATACCTGACCTCGCCGCACGGGCGCTTCCGGCCGCAGGCCGGAAATCGGCTTCCAGGATGGGAAAGACGCGGTCGCGCGGGACAGGGCCGCTCAAGCGGACCGAAACCATTCGCGATCGGGATCCGCGAATAGGAACCGACGTCGCCAGGTTCCGCATCGGATTACGGATCTCGCTTTCGGCGAACCCGGCCCCCTTGTCGCATTCCTGGCCCGAGACCTCGATCCGGCCGTCCTCCTCGCGCGCCTCCAGCTCGCAGCCGGCCGGGCAGAGCAGGCAGGTCATCCGGTCAATCATGGCCCTCGACCTCGATGTCCTCCTCGGCGGGATGCCGGAGGACCAGGGTTTGCATTTCAGAAGGAACGACGCGGGCGAATCGCCGCGTCCCGTAGACATGGCCGGTCGCCGTACCGCGGGCCTCGACTTTGACGCCCCGGCCCGGACGGGCCACCCGAAAGTGGAGCTTGGCCCCCTCCATACCTTGCCGAAGAAGCTGGGGCAGGACGTAGCGGACGCCGCTCTTGGCCGAAACCGCGATCGTACCCCGGGCCGAGCGCTTCCCGAGGGCATAATCCGCCGCATGGCGGCCCGCCTCGAAGCCCTCGAAGGACGCCCAGTCGGCCACGTCGTGGATGTGGAGGACATTGCCGCAGGAGAAGATCCCCTCGCGTGAAGTCATCAGCGTCTCGTCCACGACGGCCCCGCCGGTCGATGGTGAAAGGACGACACCGGCCCGTTTGGAAAGCTCGTTCTCGGGAATGAGGCCGACCGACAGCAGCAGCGTGTCGCAAGCGACCACGTCTTCGGTTCCGGTGATCGGCCGCAGTCTCTCGTCGACCCGGGCCGTCACGACGGATGACAGCCTCTCGCGGCCCCGGACCTCGACGACGGTGCGCGACAGGTCCATGGGGATGCCGTAGTCCTTCAGGCACTGGCGGACGTTGCGCTCCAGCCCCCCCGCCCAAGGCATGATCTCGAAAACGCCCTTGACCCTGATCCCCTCGAAGGTCAGCCGCCGGGCCATGATCAGCCCGATGTCGCCCGAGCCCAGGATGACCGCCTCGCGCCCGATCCGCACGTTCTGCAGGTTGACCAGGGCCTGGGCGCTCCCCGCCGTCCAGACGCCGGCCGGCCGGGTGCCGGGGATGCCGATCATTTCGCGCGTCCGCTCGCGGCAGCCCATGGCCAGGACGACCGCGCCCGCCCGGATCAGCCGGTAGCCGCCCGGCGCGTTCAGGCGCAGCAGCCGGTCGGGACCGAGGTCCAGGACCATGGCCCCCGTCTTCACCGCGATCCCCTCGCGGAGGACGTCCTCGGCCAGCCGCTCGGCGTACTCCGGCCCGGATATCGTCTCCTTGTAAAGGAACAGGCCGAATCCGTCATGCACACATTGGTTCAGAATGCCGCCCAGGATCCGGTCACGCTCCAGGAGCAGGACATTCGAGGCCCCCGCCCGCCGCGCACCCAAGGCCGCGGCCATGCCGGCCGGTCCGCCGCCGATAACAACGACGTCCCGCCGCTCGATGGACGGGTGACGGCCGCGGTGATCCGCCCGTTTCGGCGCTCACGGCTTGAGCCTCCCGAGGAACATGCGGGATTCGTCCCCGCGCTTGCGGATCCGCTCGGGCGCCTCGCCCTTCTGCTCCAGGATTTCGACGAGGCGCGGTCCGCAAAATCCGCCCTGGCAGCGGCCCATGCCGCAGCGCGTCCGCCGCTTGATCCCGTCCATCGTCCGGACGCCGAAGGGGTTGGCCAGCGCGGCGTCGACCTCGGCCCGGGTCACATGCTCGCAGCGGCAGACCATCTCGCCCCAGGCCGCTTCCGCGGCGGTGCGCTCCGCCCTCTCGCCGTCGTCCATGTGGGCGAAGCGTGGCGGCGCCGCTCGACCCGGGTCGAACCCGGACCGCTCCTTGAGGTCCATTTCCCCGCCGAGCATGTCCGCAACCCGGCGGGCGATGGCCGGGGCCGCGGTCAGCCCGGGCGACTCGATGCCCAACAGGTTGATCCAGCCCGGCCGGGCGCCGCTTGCCTCGATCACGAAGTCGGCCATGCGGGCTCCGCCCTTGGGATCGGTCAGCTTGGGCCGCAGGCCCGAATAGGAGTGGATGAAGGGGAACCGGCCGAGCCCGGGGACTATCTCCATGGCCTCGGCCCTCAGCCGCTCGGCCACGGCCCGCGTCGTGGCCGCATCGCCCTTGTCCGCCACCGCCTCCGAGCTCGGCCCGAGCAAAACGTTGCCTTCCAGGGTCGGGGTGATATGCACACCCAAATACGAGTCGTCGCGGGGCGGCACCGGGTAGATCGGCATCGGGAGCTCCGTCCCCGCTTCCTTGTCGGCAATCAGGTACTCGCCGCGAAAGGGAAAGACGCGCCAGCCGTCAAGTCCCGCCAGGGCGGCGACTTCGTCGGCGAAAAGCCCGGCCGCATTGACCACACGGCGCGCGGTGAGCTCCCCCCGCGGCGTGGTCAAGAGGAAGCCGTCCGGACGGCACCCGACCGCCGTCACGGGCGACTCGAGGGCCACCACGACGCCGTTACGCCAGGCGCTCTCGGCCAGGGCGATGGTCAGCTCATAGGGCGAAATGATCCCCGTTCGGGCCGAGTGAAGGGCACGCAAGCCACGCACACCCGGCGCCAGACGCTCGATCGCGGCCCGGTCGACGATCTCGAGGCCCGGCACCCCGTTGCGCTCGCCCTGGACGAGGAGCTCCACGAAGCCGCGGCATGTCGGCCTCGGTCAGAGCCACGACCAGCTTGCCGGTCATCCGGTGCGGGACTCCGAGCGTCTCGGCCATTCCATAGATCAGACTCAGCCCCTCGACGTTGAGGCGGGCCTTGAGCGAGCCCGGCAGAACGTTGAACCCGGCGTGGATGACCCCGCTGTTGCCCTTGCTGATACCCTCGGCCAGGTCCGCCGCCTTCTCCAGGAGGACAATCCTCAGGTCGTAACGGGACAGCTCCCGGGCGACGGCGCAGCCGACGACACCGCCGCCGATGACGGCGACATCGAAGACATCGCCGTCGAAGGCGCTTCTTTCTGGGGGCACGGTCGTCAGGGAGGATTGGTCCGCTTCGCGCATGAGGATCACGAGGCCGAAATCATACCAGATCGATTCTAGGCCGCCAACTCAGGTCGGACCGAGGAGGAGATCACTTACATCGAAAGGGCAGGCCCAGGGCTGGATTCTTTTCACATCACCTTGGCCGGACGCTTGCGGTCGAGCAGGCCTCCGGCAAGAGCCAACGCGGCCGAGATCGGGACGAAGGCCAGGCCGAAGACGACAAACGCGTCGCGGGCGTAAATCAGGACCAGGTAGGCATAGATCCAGAACCCCAGGACGAAAAGCCAGCCGCGGCGTCCCAACAGGCGAAAGCCCGCCGTGATCAGGCCGCCGGCGACGAAGGCGACCTGCGAGGCCTGATGATCCCGGGTCGCGGCGAAGACGGCCGCCGACCAGACGAGCGGGACCAGGATCCAAAGCTTGCGGCGCGGCCGGGTCAGGATGGCGCCCGCCGCAAGAAGCCCGGCCAGGGCGAAGCCGGCGTGGGCCGCCGCCGTTCCGGCCTTCGAGAAGGGCGGCCGACCTTCCGCCAGGGCCGCGACGGAAAGCATCATCCGCTTCTCCATGAAGAAATGGACCGGGTCGAGGAGGATCGTCAGCAGGGCCTTGACCGGGAGCTTCATCGGAGCGGCGCTCATGCTCCGGACGAGCAAGCGTGTCCCGCCCCGATCGTCAGCTTCCATAACAAAAGGACCCCAGCCCGGGTTCAAGTAGAAGGCCCGGCCCGGCTCCAGGATGTCGAAGGACCAGCCGTTGGCGCCCGCCTTGGACTCCCCGTACTGGAACGACGGGACGAATTCGCCGGAAGGTCGATTCTGCCATTCCGGGACGATCCGGAAGTCGTTGCGGATGCCGGCCAGGAAGAGATTCTCCATCCAGGAATAGCTGTAGAAGCCCGAACGGCCGATGCCGAGCTGGACGAAGCGCTCCCAGACCTTCTCGGGCGGGGCGGCAACCGTCAAAGCCCGGGTGCTCTGGTACTCGATTGCGGCGGGGGTGACGGTGGCGTCGAAAATCCGGGCTCTTTCCTCCGGGGTCGCTCCCCATATCAGGAACGACGGCCGTACCAGGCCGTAGTAAGCGGCCAGCCAGGCGGCGAGGAGAATCAGGCCGGGGATAAGGAGGGAACGATTCTTCTTCATCGGGGAACCTCGCGGGAAAGGGTAAGGCCGAGCCACCGCTCCAGGGTCGCATAGAAAAGCTCCTTCTGCTCGGGCAAGAAGTCCCGCACCCGCGATCCGTGGTAGCCGTTCTTGACGACGAGCTTGAAAGCGTCGGCCCGGCCGATCAGCTGGATGCCGGTGGACGACCAGGGGTCGAGCTCGCCGTAGATGTAGATGATCCGGTCGCCGTGATACTGGAGAAAATGATAGACCTCGGCCATGGGCCGCGGGTCATAGACGATCGGAACGCCCTCGGGGCAGAGGACCCGGTTGGTTGGGTTTTTGAGGGTCTTCATATGGGCCTTGAAATCGGTGATGTCGTAGTTGTAATACCCGATTTCCGTGAAAGCCTGGTACTGGAAAGGCTCGAAGGCTTTCTTGCCCTGGTCGGAGTAGTAATAGACCGCGTTGGTCTTGGCCAGATGGTCGAAGAGCCGGGCGGCCGGCGCGTCGGGCGCGGGGATGTCGGCCGGCTTCACCGTGCCGTATTGCCAGAAGGCGAAGGGATACTCCAGGACGCCGTACTCGTACGCTTCCGACAAGCCCATCGAGAAGGTCCACTTCCGCGCCTCCGCCTGGGCTCTGACCAGGGGCAGGATCTCGTCTTCCCGGCTGAACAGGGCGATCTGATAGTCCCGGATCCGGGCCCGGACTGCTTCGTCGCCCGAGGCCCCGAGAAACTGGTAGATGCGGGGGTCCTCCTGGGCGATGTTGAGCGGGGCCACGTAGGGCACGCAGGCGTCGACGTCGCCGGGATGGAACGTCTTGTAGAAGAGCGCCGTCTGACCGCCCTTGCTCGAGCCCGTGCTGATCCACTTGCCCGCATAGATCGTCTTCAGCGCGGTCACTACGGCGTGAAGGTCGTCGGCGGACTGGCGTATGGTCAGATGCTCCCAGAGAAGGGGCAACGGAACGGACCGGCCGAAAAAGCGGTGCTCCACCGTGACCTGGTTGCCGCCCAGGATCCGGGTCAGCTCCCCCGCCCCGGCCCGGCCGGCGGCGTATCCCGCCGTCTCAAGGACGACCGGCTTGGCGTAGTCAACGTGCGAGACGAACAGCCTCTGTTGGAATTTCGCGCCTTGGGGATTCCTGTGGTCGACCGGCTGTTCGAACATCAGCTCGTACGACTCCCTGAACAGCGCCCCATCGAAGCGGGCCTCCTTGGCCTCGACGACTCCGGGCAGGGCCTTGAGCCGGACGAGAAGCTCGGAGTCGGGCTTGGGGGCCTGCGGGGCCTGGGCGGTCTGGGCCCGTGCGAGCCCCACGGTAAAGAGGCAACGGTCAGGGCGAGGATAAGGACGCGGCGGGCTCGGCGCATGGGACACCTCCGGGATTCGGGCTCATCCTATTCCCTGCGGGAAAGCCAAGTCAACCGCCGCCTCAGTCAGTCGGGAGGGAGGCCTCAGTACAGTCCGGTGCTGCCGAAGCCGCCCTCGCCGCGGCTGGTGTCGTCGAGCTCCTCGGCCTCGATGATGTCCGCCGCCTGGACCGGCTGGATGAGCATCTGGGCGATCTTCATCCCGGCCTTGATTTCGAAGGGCAGGCCCGACAGGTTGATCATGACCACCTGGACCTCGCCCCGGTAGCCCGCGTCCACGACGCCGGCCAACCGGTGCACGCCCTTGAGCGAGATGCCGCTCTTGTCCCAGACCAGCCCGACGAAGCCGCGCGGGATGGCCATCTTGATCCCGGTCGGGACGGCGAAGACCTCGCCGGGGGCGAGCGTCCGGTCGACGGCGGCGTAGAGGTCCATCCCCGCGTCGCCGGGGTGGCCGTAGGACGGGAGCTTGGCCTGGGGCGCGATCCGCTTCACTTTCAGCTGCATGTTCGCCTCATCTCCCTGTTCATCGGCCTCGCTCTCGCTGGCCGCCGCCATTCGATAGGCTCGAATCGGTGACTTCAGCCAGACGCCTCTGAAGGCAGGGAATTCGGGAGTTATGTATGGTGTCCCCCAATTAAATGCCCTCGATCCGCACTTCGCCGAAGTAGGGCTCGGCGGCGGCGGCCAGGCGCCGCACGTCGTCCTTGCCGTAGGGCCGGATCAGCCGAAAGCTCTCGTCGAGGGCGTTGACCGGGGAGAACTGCTGGACCTGGAAGACCGGCGCCCCCCGCATCCAGCGCCCGATGGCCTCGATGTCGGCCGCCTCGATGAGTCCCGGCACGACGGTGGTCCGCAGGACATAAGGCAGGCCCGAGGCCTTCAGGATCGCCGCGCTCTCGGCCACGGCCTCGGGGTCGGCGGTCTTGACGCCGGCGACCTCGCGGTAGCGCTCCGGCGGCGCCTTGACGTCCATGGCCGCACGGTCCACGAGCCCCGCAGCCAGGACGGCCCGCAGCCGGTCCGGCCGGGAGCCGTTGGTGTCCAGCTTGACCAGGAGCCCCTTGGCCTTGAGGACGCTCAGGAAGCCCTCCAGGTCGTCCGCGAGGAGAGGCTCGCCCCCGGTGACGCAGACGCCCTCGAGCCACCCCTTGCGGGCGTCCAGATAGGCCAGAAACAGGTCCATGGGGATATCGGCCAGCCGTTCGGGCTGCAGGACCAGGTCGGGGTTGTGGCAGAAGGGGCAGCGGTAGTTGCAGCCGGCCAGGAACACGGTCGAAGCGATGAAGCCGGGGAAATCCTTGGGCGCGAACTTCTCTAGGCCCTTGATCGCAACCACGCTTCGAAGTCCTCGCGGCCGTTGTGCACGGCTTCGACCCGCGCCGTCCTCGACACACATCAGCGTCGGCAGGATGATCGCGCCCTTGTCGTCGCGCACGACGCTGGGCAGGAATTCGCGGATCTTCAGCCGGCCTTCCTTCAGGGTCACGTCGTACTCCTGCTTGGCCAGGCCGCGCTCGGCGAAGAAGGCCTTGAGGGCGTCGCACTTGTGGCAGTTGGGATAGGTGAAGAAGCAGGTATTCCATTAGGCGATGTGGGTGTACGGCGTGCGGTCCTTGAACTCCTGCTGCTTGCCGTCGTTCCAGGTGCGGACCGGGCGCAGGTAGCCGACGATGCGGGAGTAGACCTCGGTCTCCGTCCCGCACTCCGGGCATTTCGGGTGCTGACCCTTGAGGTAGCCGTGGCTCTCGCAGACGCTGAAGGTCGGGGTGATGCTGAAGTACGGGATGCGCGTCTCGGCGATCTTGCGGACGAGCTTGCGGCAGGTGGCGCCGTCGATGGCCTCGGGCAGGAAGGTGTGGAAGATGGTGCCGCCGGTGTAGAGCGCCTGGACCGCCTCCTGGTGCTGCAGGGCCTCGAAGACGTCCCGTGTCGCGTCGACGTTGAGCTGGGTCGAGTTGGTCAGGTAGGGGTGCCGCTCCGAGCCGGAGACGACGATCTGGGGGTACTTCTGCCGGTCCAGCCGGGCCAGTCGGTAGGAGGTGGACTCGGCCGGCGTGGCTTCCAGGTTGTAGAGGTTGCCCGTCTCCTCCTGGAACTCCTTGAGCACGCCGCGCATGAAGTCGAGGATCTCGACGGCGAAGCGCCTGGCCCTCGGGCGTCCCGATGCCCTTGCCCAGGAGGTTCAGGGAGGCCTCGTGCATGCCGCAGATGCCGATGGTCGAAAAATGGTTGTTGAAGTGGCCCAGGTAGACCTTGGTGTAGGGCATGATGCCCCGCTCGAGCATGTTGTTGACGATCTCGCGCTTGGCCTCGAGCGAGTCCTTGGCCAGTCCATCAGGTGGCGCAGGCGCTCCTTGAACTCGTCCGCCGTCTTGGACGTGTAGCCGATCCGGTTGAGGTTGATGGTCACGACCCCGATCGACCCGGTCGAGTCGCCGGGGCCCCAGATGTTGCCGGGCCGGCGCATCAGCTCGCGCTGGTCCAGGTTCAGCCGGCAGCACATGGCCCGGATGTCGCCGGGGTTCATGTTGGTGCCCGATGTAGTTCTGGAAGTAGGGGATGCCGTACTTGGCCGTGGCTTCGAACAGCAGCCGGGCGTTGGGCGTGTCCCAGTCGAAGTCGTTGGTCAGGTTGTAGGTCGGGATGGGGAAGGTGAAGACCCGGCCCTGGTGGTCGCCCGTCGACCATCATCTCCAGGAAGGCCCGGTTGATCATGTCCATCTCGGCCTGGAAATCGCCGTAGACGGAGTCCATCTCCTTGCCGCCGACGACGACCTTCTTGCCGGCCAGGTCGCGCCGGCACGATCCAGTCGAAGGTCAGGTTGGAGAAGGGCGTCTGCCAGCCCCAGCGCGAGGGGACGTTGAGCCCGTAGATGAGCTTCTGCATGTCCTGCCGGACGTGGTCGTAGTCCAGCTTGTCGTAGCGCGGACGAAGGGGGCCAGCAGCGTGTCGACGCTGGAGAAGGCCTGGGCCCCGGCGAACTCGCCCTGCATCGTCCCGATGTAGTTGACCATGTGCAGGGTGGCCGTCTCCAGGTGCTTGGCCGGGGCGGAATGGACCTGGTTGGGGACGTGGCCGAAGCCGCGCCGCAGGAGGTTTTCGAGCGACCAGCCGGCGCAGTAGCCGACGATCGGGTAGGACAGGTCGTGGATGTGGAAGTCGCCTTCCTGGTGGGCCCGCTTGATCGGCTCGGTGTAGATGTGGTTGAGGGCGTAGTTGGACAGGACCTCGCCCGCGACACGGGCGTTGAGCCCGGAGAAGCTCATCGTCCCCTCGTTGGAGTTCTCGCGGATCATCCAGTCGTGGTCGCTGATGTAGTCCTTGATCAGCCGCTCCAGGTTGATCCCGGTCTGGCGGGCCTCGCGGATGCTCTTGTGGCGCTCACGGTAGAGGATGTAGGACTTGGCCACCTCGTGGTAGCCGCGCTTCATCAGGACCATCTCGACCATGTCCTGGATCTGCTCGACCGAGGGGATGGTGTAGCCCCCGAACTTCTCCTCGATGACGAAGGTGACGATATCGGAGACGGTCTTGGCCTGACTGAAATCCTCGATGCCCTGCGACTTCATGGCCATGGCGATGGCGTGGGTGATCTTGTCCTGGGCGAAGTCCGCCACCGAGCCGTCGCGCTTCTTGATGCGGGCGATGATCTTGGAATTCATCAGGCGCCTCCTCTGCCTCTTCCGTCCCGTCCCGGATGGTCCCGACCCGGCACAAAACGTCTCTTCCTATTTCAATATTTTGTGGGTTCTTTTGTTGATAAATACAACATCTTGTATTTACGAAGGCAATTAAACGCCCTCCCGGAGAGTTTGTCAAGCGGGTTTTTTGAGGCCGCCCGGGGCGCAAGAAGGGGCCGTTTTCTAAGGCCAAAACGCGTTCGCGGCTTCGAAGATGCGCTTTCCGACCGGGACGGGCGCCTTGACACGATCCTCGCCGGCGGCCAGAATACCGGCATGCGCATCGCCGTCGTCCGTGAAGTCGCCCCCTCGCTCGCCGCCTGCGAGCTGTCCTTTCTGCCGCGCGCCGCGATCGACGCCGCGAAGGCCCTGGCCCAGCACGGCGCCTATGTGGAGCTCCTGCGGACGACTGGGCTGCCGGATCATCGACCCTCCCGGCCGAGCCTGCCCTCCCCGACTCGGTCTTTGTCGAGGACGCCGCCGTCGTCCTGCCCGGCCTGGCCGTCATCACCCGCCCGGGGGCGCTCGTCCCGCCGGCCCGAGACGGCATCCGTGGCCGCCGCTTTGGCGCCCTACCGCCGGCTGGCCGCCGTCCTCCCGCCCGGCACCCTCGACGGCGGCGACGTGCTGTTCGCCGGCGGCACCCTCTTCGTCGGGCGCTCGCGCCGCAGCAACGAGGACGGCATCGCCCAGCTGCGGACCCTGGCCGGCGGGTGCGGCATCGACGTCCGGGCCGTGCCCATCGAGGCCTGTCTGCACCTCAAGTCGGCCGTGACGGCGATCGGCCGCGGAACGCTGCTCATCAACCCCGACTGGGTCGACGTCCGCGCCTTCCCCGGCTTCGCCTTCGTTCCCGTCGATCCGGACGAGCCGCACGCGGCCAACGCGCTGGACATCGGCGGCGTCCTGGTCTACCCCGCCTCGTTCCCGCGCACGCGGGCCCGCCTGCGGGAGAAGGGGTTCGCGGTGGAGACGGTGGACGTGGCGGAGCTTCAGAAAGCCGAGGGCGCGGTGACCTGCTGCAGCCTGGTCTTTGAGGCGCCCGTCAGGCCCTGAGGCCGCGGCGCCCGAGCTCGGCTTCCAGGTCCGTCCCCGGGCCGTAGACGATCCCCTGAATGCCCATCCGCTCGGCCCCGGCCACGTTCTCGGCCAGATCGTCGATGAAGACGGCCGCCTCGGGCCGGCCGCCGGCCAGGCGGAGCGCCTCCCGGTACACGATGGGGTCGGGCTTCATGGCCCCGAGGTCGAAGGACAGGGCGTAGGCATCGAAAAAGAGAAGCTCGGGGAAGCGGCGCTTGATGAAGGTCCAGCGCATGATGTCGGTGCTCGAGACCAGGGCCATCCGGACCTTGGGCCGCAGCCGCCGGTAGAGGTCCAGGACGGGGGCGTTGACGGCAAAGACGTCGCAGTAGAGGGCGAAGAACTCGCCGAACTCGACCTCGGCGGCGAAGAGCTCCTTGGCGTTGCGGTAGAAGTCGATCTCGGAGATGGCTCCCTTCTCGAACAGCACGGCCAGGTCGATGTTCTCGAGGGCGACGCGCTCGATCTCCGGGGCCTTCAGGCGCGACTGCGCCCGGCCAGGGCGCGGAAGAAGAGGCCGTTGTCGAACGTCAGCAGGACGTTGCCCAGGTCGGAGAGCAGGGTTTCGATCATGCCGCCTTTGGCCTGCGGCCGTTCGAGGATCCCGCCTTCCCGCCGGTCGGCCCGCCGCAGCAGCAGGGCGAAGAGAAGCCCCACGAGCCCCAGGGCGGCGAACATGAACTGGCCGGCCGTGTAGGAATGCGTCTTGTCCCGCAACAGGCCGCTGAGCAGGGGGAAGAGAGCCATGCCGATGTTCTGGATGGCCGTCATCAGGCCGAAGGCCGTGCCGACCCTGTCCTTCTGGACGATGAGCGGGATGGACGGCCAGAGGGCGGCCGGGACGAGGACGAAGGCGAAGCCGAGCGCGATCATGGGGTAGACCGGGAAGATCCGGGTCAGGCCCATGGCCAGGTGGCAGGGGATGAGGATGAGCGAGCCGTAGATCATCAGCGTGGCCCGCTTCCCGATCCGGTCCACCAGGCGGCCGGCGAAGGGGGCCAGGATCATCGAGGCGAAGATGATGATCGAGGAGATGCCGCCCGCCGTGCCGAACATGTGGATGAAGTTGTTGAAGACCTGGTTGAGGAAGCCGCCGCCCGTCGACGCCACCCGGGCGATGCCCCACTTGTCGACGAAGAAGTCGGTCGACAGGTTGGTGAACGGGAAGATGGCGGCGTAGAAGGTCAGGCACAGGAACGTGACATACCAGAAGGAGGGCTTGAAGGCCTTGATGTCGCGCAGGACGATCTTGTCGCCGCCCGTCTCGTCCTTCAGGCCCAGGACGGGGGCGCCGCGCCGGTCCATGACGATGTAGACCAGGTTGGCCAGCAGCGAGAGGCCGCAGGCGGCGAAGGCCACCAGCAGCGCCGCCCGGTACGTCCCGAACATCTTGGCTGAAGAGCTCGCCGGTGTTGAAGGCGAAGAGCGAGCCCAGGCGGCTGACGGTCAGGGCGATGCCGAAGGACAGAGCCAGCTCCTTGTTCCGGAACCAGCGCGAGAGGATGGCGCTCTGGGCCACGATGAGCGGCTCCGATCCGGCCCCGAAGACGAAGCGGCCGACGAACAGCATCGGGACGCTGCTGGCCTGCCAGACGATGCCGGCCCCGAGCAGGACCAGAAGCGAGAACAACAGGCTGGCCTTGCGCGTGCCCAGCTTGTCGATCAGCATCCCGCCGCAGCAGGACGGCCAGGATGGCCGCAACGCTGTAGGCGGTGAAGAAGGCGCCGATCGTGCCCCGCGAAGCCCCCAGCGTCTCGACCAGGGTGGGGGCGATGGCTCCGACGATGTCGTAGGCGAAGTAGCTCCCGAAGGAGAGCATGGCCACGAAGATGAGCAGGGTGAAGCGGTAGAGGGCCTGGGAGGGATGGAAGGCCGCAACGCCGGTTGTATCGCTCATGAAGATTCCTTGTCGAGGAATGGCCCCGGCTCTCTCCGGGGCGAGGACAGGCGCGAGATTCAGGGGCCGGGCTTGGACTACTTCTTGGCTCCGGTGACGGGCGCGGTCATGCCCATTTCCTCTATGTTGATGATTCCGACCAGCTTGCCCTGGTCCAGCTTGAACTCGAACTTGCACAGCCGCTCGGCCCCGTCGGGAGGGGTAGGCAGCTTGCCTTCGAACTTGAGCAGGGTGCCGTCCCAGGTCATGTTGGCCATGGGCAGGCCGGTGAACATCCCGCTCTGCTCGCTCAGGGTTCCGGCCAGCTTGCCTTCCGCGAGCTTGATCTCGAGGGGCAGGAAATAGAATTCGCCGCCAGCGTCGACTTGGAGCATCCATTGGCCCAGCAGCGGCGCCGGATCGGGCTTGGCCTGGGCCGAGAGGCCGGCGGCCAGAACCATGATCGCGGCGACGAGAACGGCGTTCTTAAGGAATGACGTCATGACAACCTCCGATGGAGCGCTCGGGGATCCGGGATCCGCGTCCGTCTACTATGGGGTTTTTAAGGGGAATAATCAAGCCCTTACAGTGACCGGCGCAGCGCTGTCACGGCAAGGACGGCCAGAGCGTCGTCTCTTGCTTTCGTGATATTGAACGCGGCGAGCGGTAGAGGTTAGAATGATGACACCATGAACGCATCCACCATCTCGGTTTCGGGTTTCCAAGCCTCCGGCCTGGATCAGGCCCTGGACCTTGCCTTAGCCGGGCTCGATGCGGCCAAGGCCGTCGACCGCATCTGGGCCAAGGATCCGACCCTTTGGAAGGACCGGGATGGTGAGATCTCGGACCGGCTGGGCTGGCTGGACGCGGTCGAAGAGTCCGGAGCCGCCGCCGCCGGCCGCGCCGCCCTCGTCCAAGACCTGCGTGCGGAAGGCTTCCGCCATGCCCTCGTGCTGGGCATGGGTGGGTCGAGCCTGGCGCCCGAAGTCTTTTCCCGCGTCTTCGGCCCGATCCCGGGGGCCCTGCGTCTGGGGGTTCTCGACAGCACCGACCCGGCGGCCGTAGCCCGCAGCCGTTCGGACCTGCCCATCGATCGGACCCTGTTCGTCGTCTCATCCAAATCGGGCACGACGCTCGAGACGAGCACCCTCCTGTCCTACTTCTACGCCGAAGTCGCCGCCGCTGTCGGGGCGGAACGGGCTGGACGATCCTTCATCGCCGTCACCGACCCCGGCACGTCTTTGGCCCGGTTGGCGGAGAGCCTGGGCTTCCGCCGCGTCTTCCCGGGAGATCCCCAATGTCGGCGGCCGCTTCTCGGCCCTGACGGCCTTCGGGCTTGTTCCCGCCGCGCTTCTGGGTGTGGACACAGCCCGGCTTCTGGAGTCGGGCCGGGAGGCCTCGCGGGCCTGCCGCGCTACCGAGGCCGGCCGCAATCCCGGGGCCTATCTCGGCGCCGTTCTGGGCACGGCCGCTGCCCGCGGCCTCGACAAGATCGCCCTTCTTCTTCCCCGCCGCATGGAGAGTTTGGGCGCCTGGATCGAGCAGCTGGTGGCCGAAAGCACCGGCAAGGAAGGCCTGGGCCTTCTGCCGCTTGTCGGCAGGCGTCCCGACGACGGCGACGATGGGCTTCCTCCCGGCGCGGCCGACATCCTGCCGATCTTCATCGAGTCGCCCGGCGAAGGAGACTGGCGGGAGGCGAAGGAGCGCGCCCTACAGCGCGGGCGGCCCTTCGTCGCCATCGCCGGCGAAGGCGCGGACGGTTTGGGCGGGCAGATGTTCCTCTGGGAGTTCGCCACGGCCGTCGCCGGCCGACTGCTCGGAGTCAATCCCTTCGACCAACCCGACGTGGCGTCATCCAAGAAAGGGACGATGGAATCGCTGGCCGGCGCCATCCGGGGCGACGGCGCCAAGGACGAGCCTCCGACGGCCCGCTCCGCGACGGCCTCTGTCTGGGCGGAATTCCCGGCCGCTGACCCGGCCGAGGCGCTTCGCCGCTTGGCCGCCATGATCGATCCGGAGGGCTACGCGGTGCTGCAGGCCTTCCTGCCGCCCGAAGCTCCGGTCCGCGCGGCGCTTCGCCGCCTGGCGCTCCGTTTTCAAGCCCGGGCCGGGCGGCCCGTAGCTTTCGATTTCGGCCCCCGCTTCCTCCATTCCACGGGCCAGCTCCACAAGGGAGACCGGGGTAACGGCGTCTTCATCCAGCTCTCGGCCGATCATCCTCACGACCTGGCCGTTCCCGCGGGACCGGGGCAAGCCGGGTCGGACTATTCCTTCGGCACCCTCATCGACGCCCAGGCGGCCGGCGACCGGCGGGCCCTCTTGGAGAAGGGCCGCCACGTCGTTGCCATCCGCTTCCATCTCGATCCCGCGGCCGGCCTCAACACCCTGGCCGAGTCGATCTGATTCGGCCCCCAAAGCGGCATCTGCGGCGATGCCGACGAAGCCGCTCCCGGCCGGCGGGCAGTTGCAGGCTCGGGTAACGGGCGAAGACGCAAAGCTCCTCAGGACTCGCCGGAGTTTTCCCGCCACTTGACGCCGAAGTCCCAGTACGCTGGATACGGCTTGAACCTCTGTGTACTTATCGCCACGGCCCTCCCGCCCGCCAAATCCCTCCCCGGCTCGCTCCCCGCCTTAGATCCCCCAGCACCGGCGAGAGGAACGCTTGCAGAACTCGCGTAAACAACTCGGCCGGCTTCGCCGGGATGTCGAGACGGGCCCGGCGGGCAAAAGCGCGCAATTGATCCGGACGGGATGGGTTTTCCCAATACGCAGCCGTGAGGCCGACCGGGTCTTCGACGGGTATAGGCGAGTGCCGGCGCTCGAACGTCTTGCGCACGGCCTCCACGAGAGTGGCGCGATCAAACTCGAAACGGCTCGCGAGATGGTGGATGTCGAAGAAATCCTTGATGCGGCTGTTCCGATCGCCGAGCACCACCATCGCTTCGAACTTTTCCGCAACCACGGCTTCCCGCGGATACGTGAACATGGTAGGCGCAGGAAACTCGAGCAGTGTCGGGAAGGCGCAAAGCAGCGGCGTCGGCCAGACGGCATCGCCCAGCCCCATGTCGATCTGCAGCGTCAAGCGTGCTTCCCCGCAGCGGGCGGGCAATTTGGCGCGCGCGCCGGCATACTCGTCCTCGGCGCGGATTGTCTCGAGCTCAACGGCATCGGCATCGAATGCAACCGCGTCCGCCTCCACCGGAGCGGCACAGATCGTTCGGATGTCCGCACGGATGGCCTCGAATGAGTCGTCACCCCGGCGAAGAAAGTCGAGGTCCCGCGTGGCGCGGTATGGCTGATCCGACCAGACGCGTAGCAGCATCGCGCCTTTGAGTACAAAACGCTCCTTGGCCTCGGACGTCCCGAGGCGGTAGAGAAACCGCTCGAAGCAGAAGCTTGTGAGCAGGGTCTGGAAGACATCGCCCGTCTGTTTGGCACGGTTGAGCAGCCGCGCAAGGACCGAAGCGGGGAGGTTGCTTATACCAGCGGTCATGCGATCGCATCCCAATAGGGCTGCATCACGCGCGATACCCTGCAGATGCGCGCATAGCGCGCCAGCTCGGTCGCTCCGCCTCGGTGGCGGCGGCTGAAGTCGCGCAGTGCTTCAACGGCAACGTCTATGCCCACCTTGTTACGATACTTGAAACAGTCGGCCACGGTCTTGGCCGCCGAGTAGACGCGGACCTTCACGCCCTCCAACGGATGGGTTTCGATGCCTTCGGTCAGCGCGGAGCCCGAGAAACGCGCCACCCTCAGGCGCGGGTAGGCAAGCTTGGGCTTGCGTGCCTTCTCGGGCAGCGCCACCCAAACATCGGCCGGATCCTGCGTCGTCAGCTCATGGAATCGAAGTGCCGTCAGCAGGCAGAACACACCGCCCGGAATCTGTTTGGCAACCTGGGCCAGCGAGTGTTCGGCGGTGATAGGGTGAGTGCTCGCTACATAGATGCCCCTAGCCTGCCGCTCGACCAGCCCCTTGCGCACAAGCCGGTAGAGCCGGCTTCGGGCGATTCCACTCGCTTCCAAGTCCGCGGCGCGGACGATTCCCAGTCGCCGGATGACCTTGAGGGCTTGACCATCGGGGCGATTAGCCATGGTAAATCATATCATACAACACGTCGGGGGATATGCACAAGTCCCGACATTATTGCCATAATCCGCCTGCCGTGCGGAAACAAAATGTCGGCATATCCGCACAGGTGCCGACGTTTTGTGCTTTCGGGACGGCCCCCTCACCTCGGCCGGCAGTGGATGCAGGACGGTCGATCTTGTCCTGGTGCTGATCCAAAAAAACGCCCCCATCCTCCCCCGCGCGGGGAAGAATGAGGGCGGTCCTACTCCGGCCGGCGATGCCGGCGATCAGTATAGGCCGGCGAAGACGACGTCGGCGTGGAAGACTTCCTTGGCTTTGGCCCGCTCCCTGGCGGGCACGCTTTCCTTGACCGTCAGGTAGAAGTAGAACGTGTCGAAGAGGCGGAGCTTCTTGAGGTAGAAGTTGGCATACTCGCTCATGGAGTCGACCAGGATCTTGGCTGTCTCCTTGCCCTTGTCGTCCAGGACGGAGATGGCGGCCGCCGTCTTGTCCGTGGCCGGGAGGTACTTGCCGGAGACCTTGACCTTGCCCTTGCCTTCCCAATCCGCCGCCTTGGTGATATTGGGGATCTTGAGCTCGGCGTGCTCGGCACGCGCCTTCTGTTCGAAGAAGTCCTCGGGCACGGCCGGGGTGGCGGCCGTGAAGGCGCTGGTCAAGGCGCCGGCTTCACCCTTGATCTCGATGGTCTGGGCCAGGAGCAGGGAGGGCCGGTCGCGGTGGAACTCGGCCTTGACCTTGACGTCCTTGTCGACCAGGGTCGCGGCGTCGAAAGAGCCGACCGCGGCCAGGTCGAATCCGGGCATCTGGGAGATGTAGAAGTACTTGCCGAGGGCGCTCTTGACCGTGCCGCTGATCTCGTTGACGCCTTCCTTGATGCTCATCTCCTGCGAAACCGGGGCGGCGCCTTCCTCGCCGGCGGGGGCGCCCTCGGTGGCGGCTTTCTCGCCGGAGCAGGCCAGGGTTCCGAACAGCATGAGCCCCGTCGCCAGGACGAGGACGAGGAATCGTCCGCTATGATTCTTGATGGACATGACGGATACCTCCATGGACGAAGTCATTCCGAAAGACGAAGAAGATTTTATACCATTGGCAGGATTAAAAGTAAAGCGCGGGGGGGGAAATAGCGGCGGCCGGGTGCCGCTCTCGTGACACCCGGCCGCCTATGGTGAAAGGAGGCTTCGGAGCTCGTTAACGCCGCCGGGAAGAGCCGCTCGAAGAGCGGGCGGACGAACCCGACGACCGCGAGGCGCTCCCGCCGGAAGAGGACCGCGACGAGGAAGAGCTGCGGGAGGAGACGGAGGAGGAGCTTCGCGATGAAGACGAAGAGCTGGTTCGCGGAGCCGAGGTGCTGCGGGACGAGACGGAGGAAGAGCTGCGCGACGGAGCCGAATACGAGGAAGAGCTCCGCGACGACGGCGCGCTATAGCTGCGGGAGGAGGAGCTCGAGGCGCTCGACCGCGGCGCCGCATAGTTGCGGGACGAAACGGACGAGGAGGAGGTTCGCGACGGAGCCGCGTACGAGGAGGAGCTCCGCGACGACGGCGCGCTATAGCTGCGGGAGGAAGCCGGGGCAGAGCTCCTCGAAGACGGGGCCGAATAGCTCCGGGCCGGGGAAGAAGACGGGTACTCGCGCGAAGAGACGGAGCTGCGCGACGGGGTGCTGCTGATCCGGGAGGAAGAGCTCGAGGCGCTCGACCGGGGCGCGGCCGAGCTGCGCGACGGGGCGCTGCTGATCCGGGAGGAAGAGCTCGAGGCGCTCGACCGGGGCGCGGCCGAGCTGCGCGCCGCGGAGGAGGAGGGGTACTCGCGCGAGGAGACGGCGCTCCCCGACGAGCGGGCCGGGCTCGAGGACGAGCCCGAAGACGATCGGGAAGTCACGCCCGTGCTGCGCGAGGACGCGCCGCTGGAGGGATAGGACCGGATGGTCTGGGCCGATTCATCGCCCGACCGCCGGGTCGCCGTTTTGGCGGTGGTCCCGGCGGAGGAGCCGGAACCGGTTTCCCGGATCCGGGCCGAACCGGACGAAACGCCCGGACGGCTGGAAGAAGAGGAGGAAGAGGCCCCGCGGTCGCCTTGCGAGGGGTAGGACCGGATGGTCCTGGCATCGCTGGTACCGGTCCGGCCGGCCGACCCGGAGCGCGATGCGATCCCGACGCCCGCGTCCTGCGTCCGACCGGTCACAGCCCGGCCGGCGCCTTCGTTCCCGGCGGAAGCGCCGTCGCGGATGATGCGCGAGCCGGCGCCGGTCATCGAAGTGCCGTCGCCGCGGCCGCCCGAGGAGCGGATTTCGCCGGCCGATAGCCGCCGGCCGTTATCGGCGTAGCCGCCCTGGACGGCCCGGGCGTTGCGCCCGGAGAAGGCCTCGGACGCGCGGGCGTTGATCGCGGCATCGCCGCGGCCGCTGGGCCGGACGTCGGCCAGATTGCCGCGGAAGGTGATCCCGTCGGACCGGTTGGCAAAGCGATCGGCGCCGACGGCCACGGACCGCAGATTGCGGTTCTGAAGCTGGTCGCGGCGGACGACGTTCAGCGTCCGGCCGAAGCTGCGGAAGTCGTTCCGCGAGTAGCGGTCGTAAAAGAAGTTGTTGATGATGACGGCCGGGCGGTTGTAGTAGCTCAGGGCGCACCAGCCGATATAGTCACCGTCGTACCACCAGTTGACCCAAGCCGGGCCCCAAGACCAGTGGTCGCGGGGAATCCAGTACCAGCCCAGGCCCATGCGCCAGCCCCAGCGGCCGTAGTGGTACGTGCTCCAGCCCCAGGGATCATAGGACACCCAGGTCCAGCCGATGATCGGGTACCAGACCCAGCGGCCGGAGCTGTAGGGCCGCCAGGCAGAGTCCGTGACGCGCGGCACCCAGACGTAGCCGTAGTCGGCTTCGTCCACCCAGCTGCCGTAGGAATCGAGCTCGTACCCGTAGTCGGAGTACTCGGCGGGCAGGTAGGAGGCCGACCGGGACGAGCCGCGGGCGAACAGGGCCTCGCGGGCGTCGTTCCAGGTGGAGAAGTCGTCCCGCCGCGCGATCAGAGAGAAGGGCTCCGAGACGAACCGGCCGTCGGCGGCCGAGATGCGCTGCCGCTCCTCGACCACGCGCGAGCCTTCCTGGCCGGCCGCTTCGATCGCGCCCTCGTAGACGCTGACCTCGGTCTCGCGGCTGGGCCGGACATCGATCCGGTACAAGCCCTCTCTCAGGACGTAGAACGAGGCGTCGGGGGTGTGGATCTCGTAGCCCTTCTCGACGTCCAGGGTGGAGACCCGAAGGTAGATGCCGCCGCCCAGGATATGGAGCTTGGTGGGCAGCCCGTCGCGATCCGGAAGGGCGGCCACTTCGACCTGGGTGTCGTTGTCGAGGCGCAGGTAGTTGCGAAGCCCGAGCTGGATCTCCAGCCGGCCGCTCCGCGTGCCCAGCTTGTCGCCTTCGATGACGACCAGGTTGACCTGCCCCTGCTCGTAGCCGAGGTCTTGGGCCCTCTGGACGTAGGCGTCACCCTGAACGTAGCTCATCCGTGTATAGCTCCGCTCATAGTAGCCGGAGGTCTGAGCGAGCGCGGAGAGCGGCAGGAGGACGGCTGCTGCGATGGCGATAAGTCCTATGCGTCTCATCTGTTTTCTCCTTACACCCACCTTAAATGCGAGAAGCGTGCCAATCGGTTTTCCCCTGTAAACGCTCGGAAACGGGCCGCCCAATCCGTCCTCCTTTTAGGACACTTGGCGAACATGGCAAGGCTGGCACAAAAAAAAACCCCGCCCCCGCTCCGATAGGGATGCGGGGGACGGGGTGGAGCAGAGCCTTAATGAGTCAGCGCTTCGGCGCGGGCTGAGCTTCCTTCTGCATGTCCATGCGGCCACGCATCATCATGCCGCGGCGGATCTCCATGCGGACGCCCCTGCGGATGTCCTGGCCCACGCGGCCTCTCATCATCATGCCGGGGCGCATGCCCATCCGCATGTTCATCCCGGGGCGCATGCCCAAACCCATCCGCATACCCATGCAGCCACGCATCATCGCGCCGGGCTGCGTGCCCATCCGCATGCCCATACCGGGCTGCATGCCCATACGGGGCTGCATGCCCATTCGCATACCTATGCCGGGAGCCATACCCTGGCCCGGCCCCCTCATGCCCATGCGCCCGTTCTTCATCTTCTCGAGCTGCTCGGGGGTAAAGATCTTCTCCCGCTCCTGCGCGTTCTTGATCCCGGCCTTGGCCCGCTCGGCCTGCAGCTTGAAGATCTGGTCGATCAAGCCGTTCATCCTGGCGGATTCGGGCTTGTCGGCCTGGCGCAGGGCCTGCATCTCTTCGCGCAGCTTCTTCATCTGGTCGCCGAAGGCCTGGTTCTCGGCCTGGCGGGCCTTCTGAAACTCCTGCAGCTTGGCCTGCTGCTCGGGGGTCAGCTGGAGGGCGTCCCTCATTCCGGCCATGGGAGCCGCGAGCTTGGGCTTCTCGGCGGGCTTATCCTGGGCGAATGCGGCCGACCCGAAGGCGACCAGGGCAACAAGGGCGGCGATAGCGGCATATCTTTTCATCTTGGACCTCCTAAGTCCGGTTTTCGTAGGAATAGACAACACGCGGCCACTTTTCCTTTGCGCCGCCCGGAGCAGCGGGCCTCTTCCGGGCGAGATCGGCGATCAGCGTGTTTCTTCATGTCCGTCCTTTGGACGTATCGAGGGGAGCGAATATTCCCTACAGACCGGGAACGGGTGGTGTGGCATCGCCAAAACGGCAATTCTTGGCTGCATAAAATCGCACAGCGCGGACGAGAGGAGCCGGCCTACGCCGAGACCCAGGCCCGGACGCCGTCGAGCGACAGCCGGGTCGGGATGACCCGGGTTCCCCCGCCGAGCTTATGCAAGGCTTCGATCATGGCGCGCCGCCGGCCGTCGTCCGCCGGGGCCAGGACGGTCATCGATCCCCCGGCGCCACCCGCCCCGTTGACCTTCCAGCCCGGCGCGCCGTGCCGGCGGCAGACCTCAACCGCCCGATCGGCCTTGGCCGAGATCAAGCCCTTGCCCAGCCGCCGCTGGCCTTCGTGATTGAGGATCATGGCCCGTCCGTACGCCGTCAAATCGCCGGCCCGGAGAGCCCGGCGAGCCTCGACCGCCAGGTCGGCCAGCTCGCGCAGGACGGCACGCTCTGGGCCGCCCTTCTCGAGCCGGCGGATGACGGCCTCATGGATGGCCGAAGAGCGGTGAGGAGACCCGAGATAGACCAGGCAGAGCCTGCGGTCGAGCTCGTCCCGCAAATCCGCCGACAGCGGGACGGACACGGTCCTCGCCTCGGGGTAGGCTTTCATGTCGATGAAGCTGACGCCGCCGCGGGCGGCCGCGATCTGGTCCTGAATGCCGCTCTGGAGGCCCAGCTCCTCGGTCTCCACGCGATGGGCCAGCCGGGCCAGCTCCGGCCACGGCAACGGGCTTCTGCGGAGAGCGTTGAGGAGGCCGAGCAGGGCCACGGTCACGGCGGCCGATGTCCCGGTAGAGATGCCGGCCGGAACACGGGAATGGAGGGTGATGTCCAGGGCCAGGGCCGGGTCGGGGGGCAGCAAGGCAACCGCAAACTGGAGCAGCCCGTGCGGCTCGGCCTTGGGTGCGCCAGGATCGACACGGATCGTCTGGCCGTAGTTCGCGGCCCGGATCACCACTGCCGCTCCGGTCCGGCGGGATCGCTCGGTAACCAGAGCCTGGGCTTCGACGGCGGGCTCGACGGCCACGTTGAGGACCTTGCCGCGGCCCGCGAACCAGGTGTCGGTCCAGCCGCCGATGTCGTTGATCCGGATGGGCGCGCGGGCATGGATGATCGCCCCGGGCGCTGCCGCTTCGCCGCCTATGTTCTCGCTCATGGCTCAGGCCGCGGCCCGGTGCCGAACCCTGTCCAGGCTGACCGCGGCTACGATGATGACCCCGATGATGATCTCCTGGATGTAATTCGGCCAGCCCATCATGGTGCAGCCGTTGCGCAGGAACGACATGATGAAGACGCCGATCATCGAGCCCAGGATGCTGCCCTCGCCGCCGCTCAGGCTGCCGCCGCCGATGACCACGGCGGCAATGATGTCGAGCTCCAGCCCGACCGCCACGGTCGGATCGCCGACCGTGAGGCGCGAGAACTCCATCACCCCGGACAGGCCGCAGAAGAGGCCGCCGATGGCGTAGACGGCCGTCTTGGCGGCGTCGACCCGGACGCCGCAAAGCCGGGCCGCGGACTCGTTGGATCCGATGGCGAAGGCGTGGCGCCCGAAGACCGTCCGTCGCAGCAGAACGGCCATGACCAGGGCCAGGGCGATCATCAGCCAGACGCCCGGCGCCAGCAGCAGCCAGGACGGCCGCGGCGATTTGGCCATCAGCTCGTTGACCCAGGTCAGCGGGGCGTCGATCTTCTGGTTGTGGGCCAGCCACTTGGCCACCCCGCGGGCGATGCCCATCATGCCCAGGGTGATGATGAACGGCACGAGTCGAAGCTTGGTGATCAGCAGCCCGTTGACCAGTCCGACCAGGGCGCCCGTCAGGACGCCCAGAGCCACGGCCAGAAGCGGCGGCAGGCCCTGGTTGACGGCGTAGGCGGTGATGACGCCGGACAGGGCGATGTTCGAGGCGGCCGAAAGGTCGATGCCGCCGCTGATGATGACCAGGGTCATGCCCAGGGCCCCCAGGGCCACGATCACCGACTGGGTGGCGACGGACTTGAGGTTGGCCAGTCGCAGAAAGCGGGACGACACATCCGGCAAGGCCGAGAAAAGAGCGATCACCAGGATCAGCCCCAGGAAGGGGGCCACCAGGTTGACGGCGGACTTGAGCTTGCTTGGGGGAGTCATGGTCTCACGCCTTTCCGGTGGTCGCGGCCGCCATCAGCCGCTCGTCCGTCCAGTCTCCGGCCGGGCGCTCGGCCACGATTCGGCCGCGGAAAAAGACCGCGATCCGGTCGCAGACGCCGAGCAGCTCGGGGAAGTAGGAGCTGACGAACAGGATGCCCTTGCCTTCGGCGGCCAGGCGGCCGACCCATTCGTAGATCTGGGCCTTGCTCAGGACGTCGATGCCCCGCGTCGGCTCGTCGAAGAGGAGCACCTCGGCCTGCTGGTGCAGGAGTCGGGCCATGGCCACCTTCTGCTGGTTTCCCCCGGACAGCGCCAGGGCCGGCCCGCGAGGTCCGGCGGCCTTGACGGCCAGCCTTCGCATCCAATCCGCGGCGGCGGCCTCGCGCCGCCTTTCGTCCAGGAAGCCGCGGCACCGGTACGGCCGCAGGCGGCTCAGGGTGATGTTGTCGGTCAGGGAGCGGGCCAGGGCCAGGCCCTCGCCCTGACGGTCCTCGGAGAGCAGGCCCATCCCCCTTCGGATGCGCCCGCGGGGGCCGGCCGCCGCGGGGCGTCCATCGACA
The DNA here is from genome assembly GCA_963803915.1 of Candidatus Aminicenantota bacterium. Classification (GTDB taxonomy): domain Bacteria; phylum Acidobacteriota; class Aminicenantia; order Aminicenantales; family UBA4085; genus UBA4085. Next base: position 149,398 of record CAWDOL010000012.1, read on the forward strand.
CGGACCTCCCCCGCCTCCGTCCTGTCCAGGCCGAAGATCGTCCGCAGGGTCTCGGTCCGGCCCGACCCGATCAGCCCGGCCAGGCCGAGGATCTCGCCGCGGCGGAGCTCCAGGCTCACCGGCTCGGCCATCCGGGCGCCCTTCAGGCCTCGCACGGACAGCAGCGGCCCGCCCGGCTGATGAGCGACGCGCGGGAAGAGCTCGTCCACCGGCTTGCCGACCATGAGCCGGATGATCTCCTCCAGGGGTGTCGCGGCGATAGGTCCGCTGCCGGCGTTCCGCCCGTCGCGCAGGACGGTGTAGACGTCCGCGACCGCCTGGACCTCCTCCAGGAAATGGCTGATGTAAATGACCGCAACCCCTTCCGCCTTGAGCTTGCGGATGATCCCGAACAGCCGCTCGGTGTCCTCCTGGGTCAGGCTGCTCGTCGGCTCGTCCATGACCAGGATACGGGCCTTGTCGAGCAGGGCCCGGGTGATCTCGACGATCTGACGGGCTCCGACGCTGAGGCGGCGGACGGGCTCGTCCAGCCCTATCTCCGGGTGGTGAAGGAATTCGAGCGCCTCGCGGATCCTGCGGCGCGCTTCGGCCCGGACGAGAAAGCCCGCTCCGGTTCGGCTCGCGGCCCAGGCTGATGTTCTCCTCGACCGTCAGGTGAGGGGCCAGGTTGAGCTCCTGGTAGATCATCGAGACGCCGCCGCGCCGCCCGTCCTGCGGGCCCTGGGGGCAGTAGGGGCGGCCGGCCAGGATCATCGTCCCCTGGTCGGCGCGCAGCGCCCCGCTCAGCACCTTCATCAGGGTGCTCTTGCCGGCCCCGTTTTCGCCCAGCAGGGCATGGACCTGGCCGGGGACAAGCTCGAAGCCGACGCCGTCCAGGGCGACGGTGGCGCCGAACCGCTTGCCGATGCCCGACATCGACAGGACGGCGGCGGGAAGGGGCGGGGACGAGGCGGTCATCGGTCCAGGATGGTCAGGTCGGGCGTGAGCAAGGCCTTGATGTCGTCGCTGGCCATGTTGTCCTTGGTGGCCAGGGCGACCCCGGTATCGATGAGCTGGGCCACCGTTTCGCCGCGCAGGTATTGGACCATCGTCCGCACGCCCAGGTAGCCCATCTTGTCCGGGTTCTGCAGGACCAGGCCGTCGAGGTGGCCGTCGGCCAGGGCCTGGACGAGCTTGGGCGAGCTGTCGAAGCCGACGAAGCGGATCTTGCCGGCCAGTCCGGATTCCTGCACGGCCCGCAGGGCCCCGAAGGTGCTGGATTCGTTGGGGCAGAACAGGCCGTCCGCGTCATGGAACCGGCCAAGCAGGTTCTCGGCGGTCTGGTAGGCGGTCTCGGTGGTCGGGCCGGCGTACTGGTCCTTGGCCAGAAGGGTCAGGCCGGGGAACTCCCTCTCCAAAGTCTCCAGGAAGCCCCGCTCGCGCTCGGTCGTCGAGGCCGAGCCGGCCTGGTAGCGGATGACGATGATGCGGCCTTTGCCGCCGAGAAGCCCGCCCATCCGGCGGGCGGCCAGGACGCCGCCCTGGTAGTTGTCGGTGGCGATGAAGCTGACGTAGTCCTTGCCCTGCAGGCCGGAGTCGATGATGACCACCGGGATCTTGTCGCGCATGGCATCCTGCACCGGCCGCACCAGGGCCCGGTCGTCCAGCGGGGCCAGGACGATGCCGTCGACACCGCGGCTGATGACGTCCTCGACCACGGTGATCTGCTGGGCCCGGTCGTCCTCCTTCTGGGGGCCCTTCCAGATGATCTCCACCCCCAGCTCGCGGGCGGCCCGCTCGGCGCCGGCGTGGATGGCCTTCCAGAACTCGTGGGTCGTGCCCTTGGGAATGACCGCGATCGTCAGGGGCTTGGCCGAGGCATCGGAGCCGCCGCGATCGGACGGGCCGCAGGCCGTCAAGGCCAGGACGGCGCCCAGGACGAGGACAAGGCAGCGGGAAAAGGGACGGCGAAGCTTCATGGCCCGAGTCTATAACGGAAATCGCGGCCGAGTCAAAGCGGGCAAAAAAAAAGCCGGCCCGGCCGCACCGCCCTCCGGGATCACCGGAGCACGGCGCGACGGCGGACCGACCTTGGCCGAGGAGAGGCGGCTTACTTCTTCTTGAGGATGGGCATGCCGGTCTTGGTCGTCTCGACGACCTGCAAGCCCTCGGGCACCGCGTCCATCGCGCCCGGCTTGATCTCGCGGGCGAAGTAATAGATCTTCTGCAGGCGGCCGCCGCGCAGCGTCACCTCTTTGCCGTGCAGGTAATAGACCGTACCCTTGGAGTTCTTGAATTCGAATGCCATGGGGAAACCTCCTGTTGGAATGTCGCTCCGTGGAGCGCCCCCCACGGACAAATCAACGTTATTCGATTCTTTCACCGATGTCAAGGCGCGCGGCAGGCGCTTGCACTAACCTCGATTTGGAAAATCCGGGATGGGACGCCGCGAAGGGATCAATGGCTGAACCCGACGGCGGGCGGAGCGGCCCCGGGATCGATCGTGCCGTGGGCCTCCTCGTAGCGCTGGACGTTGGACCGTCAGGGCGTCCAGGAACCTCTTGGCGTGGGCGGGGCTGAGGATGACCCGGCTCAGAAGCTTGCCCGCCGGCCCGTCGGGGAACAGGAAGGCGAAGTCGAAGATGAACTCCTCGTGCGAATGCCGTATGGCGGCCAGGTTCGAATACAGCCCCACGGCCACGCCCTCGTCCACCTTGATGTCGATTTTTTTCTCGTCCATGCCTACCTCCTTGGGACGCGGAAAAACTTTTTTTAAAAAGGCCTTGCCTTTGGATCAACGAGATGTATAATGTATTTGGCTTTCTTGCGCGGGCTGGAGAGAGCCCCCACCTTTTTGGTTCCCATCATCAACCCCCCTTTTGCTGACAACAGCCCGCATAAACCTCCAGGGGGGTTGAAAGACAAACGATCGATACGGCGGCCTGGTCCGTCCGCTCCGGCCGTTGTCCGCCGATTTCACGGCCGGACCATGCGGCCCGCAACCTCCTGGATGATCTTGAAGGCGGCCGCGGCCGTGATGCCCGACCCGTCGCGGGAGGGGTTGAGCTCGACCACATCCAGCCCCACGATCGAGGCCCGCACGGACTGCAGCACGCCCAGCGCCTGCCGCATGGACAGGCCGCCCGGTTCGTGGTGGGAGACGCCGGGAGCGAACGCGGGGTCGAGCGCGTCGAGGTCGAAGGAGACATAAAGAGGGTTCTCGAAGACGAGATCCATCCCGTCGCGGAAGTCCTTCATCTCCACCCAGCGCACGCCGTAGCGGGCCGCCAGTTTCGCGGTGCTCCTGAGTCGCGGTCCGAAGGCCGACCTGGACCAGGTTCGCGGCCAGACCGTCCTCCAGGATGCGGGCGAAGGGGCAGGCGTGCGACAGCCGGTCGCCGTAGAGGTCCTCGTAGAGGTCCGGGTGGGCGTCGAAGTGGAGCACGTCCAGCTTGGGGAAGCGCCCGGCAAAGGCCTTGAGCACGGGGTAGGTGATGGAATGATCGCCGCCCAGGATGATCGGCTTGGCGCCCTTGGCCAGGATGGCCGCCACCCCTTTGGTGGTCAGGCCGAAGGACTTGTCGACGTCGCCCGAGGTGTCGACGTCGCCGACGTCGACCAGAACCGTATCGCGCTCCAGGTTGACGCCCAGCTCGGTCTCGGGATTGTAGCACTTGCCGGTCGAGACGGCCCGAATGGCGGCCGGCCCCAGGGCCTGTCCGCGCTTGTAGCTGGACTTCTCGTCGAAGGGCACGCCGAGGACGGCGATGTCGTAGTCGGGGTGCTCGGACAGGGGCTTCAAGGCGCCGCCGAAATCGCTCATGGTCGACCTCCCGGGGGAACTCTCGAACGGGAAGCATACATTCGCGGCGCGAAACCCCGATTTTCAAATCGGGGTAAAGGCGCCGCTCAGTATTAACCCGATAAATACCCCGGGCTCGGCTTCCGCCCCGGCGTTTTGACGACGGGGCTGCAGTCCTCATTCGCGAAGCGAGTGAGGGCGGGCTTCAGCCCGGGGTTATCGAACGGGTTTATTATACCAGAAGACAGACTCCCCCTGTCCCTGGAGGCCCGGGGGAGCGCTGAAAGGAGGAATGCGAGAGCTCGCCTCGCGTTCCCGGAGATGGGAGATGAACCTTTTATATTTCTCCTCACCTCATTATAATACGCGCGGAACCGGCCATGGCACCCGTCCTCGAGCTGCACGACGTCCGCAAATCCTTCCGCGTCGGGTTCATCCCCAAGACCCGCGAGGTGCTCAAGGGCATCTCCTTCTCCGTCGAGGAGGGCGAGGTCTTCGGCTATCTCGGCCCCAACGGCGCGGGCAAGACCACCACCATCAAGTGCGCGCTGGGCCTGATCTTCCCCGACGCGGGGACGATCCGGCTGTTCGGCCGCCCCCATCTCGAGCCCAAGGCCAAGGCCGGGCTGGGCTTCCTGCCCGAGAATCCCTATTTCTACGACTACCTGACGGCCGTGGAGTTCCTCGACTTCTACGCCCGCCTGTTCGGCCTCCCGGCCGAGGTCCGGGCCGAGCGCATCCCGCGCCTGCTCAAGCTGGTGTCGATGGAGCGGGCGGCCGACTTGCCGCTGCGGAAGTTCTCGCGCGGCATGCTGCAGCGGGTCGGGCTGGCCCAGGCCCTGATCAACGACCCGTCCCTGGTCATCCTGGACGAGCCGCTGGGCGGCCTGGACCCGCTCGGCCGCAAGGAGATCCGGGACATCATCCTCGGCCTGCGCGACGCCGGCAAGACGGTCGTCTTCACCTCCCACATCCTGCAGGACATCGAGATGATCTGCCGCCGGGTGGCGATCGTCGTCGGCGGCCGCATCATCAGCCAGGGCCGGCTGGCCGACCTCGTCTCCGAGAAGGTGCTCTTCACCGAGGTCACGGTCTCGGGCCTGCCCGAGTCCGAGCTGGCCTCGCTCGGCCCCTGTGTCGCCGAGCCGGGCGGACGGGTCATGGTCAAGGTCGCCGACGAGGCCGGGGTCGCGGCCGTGCTGGAGGCCGCCCGGGCCGGACGGGCCCGCGTCCACTCCCTGGTGCCGCGGACCCAGACCCTGGAAGACATCTTCGTCGACATGGTCAAGACGTCATGAACGCCATCCGCACCATCGCCCTGAACACCTTCAAGGAGGCGGTCCGCGACCGCGTCCTCTACCTGCTGCTGTTCTTCGCCGGGACCTCCATCCTGCTGTCGCGCGTCCTGGCCCTGCTGACGGTGGGCGACCGGGTCAAGATCATCAAGGACGTCGGCCTGGCCTCGATCGCCTTCTTCGGCGCCCTGATGGCCATCCTGATCGGCACCGGCCTGGTGGCCAAGGAGATCGAAAAGCGGACCATCTTTACCCTCATCTCCAAGCCCATCCGCCGGCACGAGTTCCTGCTGGGCAAGTTCGCCGGGCTGGTCCTGGTGCTGCTGGTCCTGGTCGGGCTGATGAGCCTGGTCCTGCTCGTCCTCGTCTTCGCCCAGACCCTGACCGTCGACCTGAAGCTGCTGGCCGCCGTCGTCTTCCTCTTCCTGGAGCTCGTCCTGCTGACCGCCGTGGCCATCCTCTTCTCCTGCTTCACGACGCCGATTCTGGCTTCGCTCTACTCGCTCGGGTTCTACCTGATCGGACACTTCAGCTGGAGCCTGGAGATGATCACCCGGAAGATGCGCCCGGGACTGGGGCGATCCGCCGTCCGGCTGCTGCATCTCCTGCTGCCCGACCTGGAGGCCCTGAACTACAAGACCGAGGTCGTCCACGGCCTGGCCATCCCGCCCGCGGCCTGGCTGACCGGCCCGGCCTACGCCCTGGCCTATACCGCGGTGGTCCTGGCGGCGGCCGTGCTCGTCTTCCGCCGCCGCGACTTTGTCTGAGCCATGAAACGGAGCCCCGTCCCCGCGATCGTCCTGGTCCTGGCCCTGGCCGGGGCGGCCGGCCTCAAGACGGCCAACGAGGCCCTGCCCCGGACCAAGGTGCCCGGCTCGGGCATCATCTACATCCCCTCGGGCAAGTACCTCAAGCCGCTGACCTTCGGCTTCTCCTCTCTGGCCGCCGACATGATTTTCCTGTGGTCGATCCAATACTTCGGGAACCCGGACATCCCCGACAAGTTCGAGCACTTCAATCACATCTTCTCAGATCCTGGCCGAGCTCGACCCGCGCTGGGTGGATCCTTATGAGGTCGGGGCGCTCATCGCTCTCTATGACGCCAAGGACGTACCGTCTGGCCATCAGTATCCTGGACCTGGGGCTGGCCAAGAACCCCGACCTCTGGATCTTCCCCCTCGAAGCCGGGCATTACGCCCAGCTCGTGGTCAAGGACAATGATCTTGCCCGCGTCTATTACAAGAAGGCCATGGACATCCCGGGCTCGCCGCCGATCGTCAAACGGCTGTATGCCAACGCGGCCTTCAAGACCCTGGATTATGATACGGCCTGGGCGACCTGGCGCGAAGTCTACGAAACATCCGCGGACGAGGCCGTGCGCAAGATCGCCTCCAACCATCTCTACAACATCAAGTCCACGGTCGACGGCCAGGCCGTCCGCAACGCCGTCTTCGACTTCCGGACCCGCGCCGGCCGCAACCCCTCCAGCCTGGACGAGCTGGTCCGGGCCGGCCTGCTTCGCGAGGTCCCCCGCGACCTCGACGGCCGCGACTACGTTTACGATCCCGCGACGGGGACGATGACCACCCGGGTGAACCCATGGAAGCGTTGATCCTGATCGGCCTCTTCGGACTGTGCTGGGGGAGCTTTCTCAACGTCGTCATCCACCGCCTGCCGCGGGGCCTGAACCTGTCGCGGCCGCCCTCGGCCTGCCCGGCCTGCGGGGCGCGCATCCGCCCGTGGGACAACATCCCGGTCCTGTCCTATCTCCTCCTGCGGCGGCCGCTGCCGGGCCTGCCGGGTGAGGGTCTCGCCGCGCTACATCTTCGTCGAGCTGCTGACGCCGGCCCTGCTCGTCGTCGACTTCCTCCGCTTCGGCCCGGGCCTGCCCTTTTTCGCCGCGGCGCTCCTGACCAGCGCCCTGATCGTGCTGGCCTTCATCGACTACGACCATAAGCTCCTGCCCGACGCCGTCGTCCTGCCGACCGCGGCCTTGGGGCTTCTCTACGCCCTGGTCCGGGAGGACATGAGCTTCCTGCAGGCGCTGCTGGGCGCGGCCGTCGGGGCGGGCTTCCTGCTCCTCGTCTTCGGGCTCTATTACCTGGTCCGGAAGAAGGAAGGGCTGGGCATGGGCGACGTAACCATGATGGCCATGGTCGGGGTTTATCTCGGCTGGGGCAAGACGCTGCTGACGCTCATCCTGGCCAGCTTCGCCGGGGCTATCGTGGGGGGCGTGATCCTGGCCGTCCGCAAAAAGGACCTGCAGTTCGCCCTGCCCTTCGGGACCTTCCTGGCGCCGGCGGCCTACGTCGCCCTCATTTGGGGCGACCGGCTCATCGCGGCCTACCTGCGCCTTTACCTCAAGCCTTAAGCCCGCCAGGGCGCCGCGCCGAAGGCCGGCGCCGTTTCCCCCAGCGGGCGCTCAATCCCAGGGCTGCCAGGACTGGACGATGAAGACGTTGGAGATCGTCCCGTACTTCTCCCAGGAGCCCAGCGACTCGTCGTAGTGGATGCCCGACTCCGAGGACATGGTCATGTAATTGCAGACCAGGGAGCCGAAGAAGTCGCCGTTGGCGGCATAGTCGACGCTCGCCTCGGGCACATAGACTACGCCATAGAAGTCCGTGTTGGCTTTCCAGATCATCTCGTGGAAGTCGGCCGTGCCCAGGATGGCCATGGCTTTGGGGTCCTGGGACAGGTTGTTGATCGTCGTGTTCGCATCCTGCTGGAAGACGCCGTTGCCCATGATGATCTCGAGGCTCGAGTTGGGGGCGAGCTCCAGGGTAGAGTTCGCGTTCATGTTGAAGTTGCCGTCGACATAGAGGGTGACGTTGCCCTGGATCGTCACTTTCGAGTTGGTGGCCAGGGCGAACGAGGCGTATTGGCCGCTCTCGCTGATGACCGCGTTCGTGCTGTCGGTAACGGTGGTGAAGGCGCCGCGGAGCGGCAAGCCGCTGGGGGCCGGGTAGGCGGGCAACGGCTTGGGGGCGCTGAGGGTTGTCTTGGTCCCCGTGATCTCGGCCGCGTTGCGGAGCTGGATGACGTACTCGGGATCGCTGGCATAGCCGGTGATGGCGTCGCCGTGGACAATGGTGTTGTTGAGCAGGACGACGTCCCACTGGTGGAAGGCATTAGTGCCGACGTTCCCCAGGGAGCGGTAATGCAACGGGTCATAGGGCCCGTCGACGGAGTTGTAGCTGTCGGTGTAGGCGTTGCCGTGCAAATCGAAGCCCTCATCGCCGAAGATCCCGAAATCGAAGAAGCTCTTGAAACCGCGCTTGAGGACGATCCGAACCCTGCGATCCACGGTCAAGGCGCCCGTCCAGGGGACGCTTCCCGTCGCCGTCACGACCGGGTTGTCCGAAGCGGGGTTCGCGACCTGGATGACTTATGTTGCCGACGACGGCGCCTCCGGCCGAGGCCACCGAACTAAGGCTCAGGGTTTTCAGCGTGCTTTCTCCCGTCCAGGAGGCGATGCTGCCGTAGTTGAGCTCCCAGATGGCCCGCTCGACACCCGCCTCGGCCAGGCTCAAGGCCGACAGCTCCCGATAGTCCTTCTCCGTCAGCCGGTGGTTGCTCGAAACGCGGACCATGACGGGAACCGAGAGGGCGGTCAGGACCAGCACGACGAGGAGCGACAGGAAGAGGGCCGAGCCTCGCCGACCGGTCGAGAGTCTGCGCGTTCGTTTCATGGCGGTCTCCTTTCGGCGCTAGGCGCCCGAGCCGGGACGATTCCGCAGCCGGAACTTGGAGCCAAGGCTTTCTCCGAGCGTCCTCCTGGAAGACATTTTAAGGGCCGCGCTCAAAGACACGCCGACGGCGGAAGCGCCGGCGAAGCCGCCGGTTAAGACGGCATCCAGGCTGTCGAAGTAGGTGAAGGCGAAGGCCGAGATGTTGTCACCCAGGTATCGGCTGGAATCCTGGCGGGCGCTGACGCCGGCCAGGGCGTCGATGGTCCGGATGACCTTCTGGTTGGCTATGCGGTAGACGACCCGGTCGAAATCGGCCTCGATATCGATGACCTGCCCGGCCCCGTCGATGGAGGGGATGCGCAGGATCAGCGTCGTAGCCGAGGTCTGGTAGGAGCCCCAAGCGGCCTCTACGGCCACGGCCGTCTTGATGTCGCGGGCCAGCCAGGCCAGGGGATTCCGGGCGTCCTCCTGCAGGTCGGCCGAGGCGTTCTGGCCGGCCAGATGGGCTTGGCCTTTGACATAGAGGTCCAGGACCGCGGCTACGACCAGGGACATCATGACGACGGCTATGAGCAGTTCGACCAGGGTGAACCCGCCGCGAAACCGGGCAGTGGGGAGGTGTTTCATATCTTGTTGATGCCTTTCCGGGTCATGAACGTCACGACGTCCTTCCTTCTCGGCACTCCCCGAAAGGTCCAGAGGACGCTGACCGAGACCTTTTTGATGTCCACTCCCGCCCCAGCCTCCACGGCCAGCATGCCCTGGCCGCCCAGCAGGCCGGCCAGCTTGGCGTTGCTGAAGGTGGAGCCCAGGGCGGCGATCTGGTCGAACGGCAACGCCCGGATCGTCTCCATCTCCTCCTGGGCGATCACGGTCGCCAGGGCGGATTGCCGGGCCCGGGCCACGGCGCTGTAGCCGTAGATGAAGACCGAGATAAGCGTCAGGAGCATGACCGCCAGGACGGCGATGGCGATCAGGGTTTCAATCAGGGTAAATCCCTTTTCGCGCCTTGCTGTAAAGTTCGTCCGGCCTCTCATGGTGCACACGGCCTCCCAACACGGACATTCTGAGGCCAAAGCTCCCCCCGGCCATCACCCCTAAAGGTGACCCTCCAGAGTAAAATGGCCTGGGTAGGGGGGGGCCGCCTGTTTCGGCGAATGGGTCGAACGCGGCCCTGCACCGGCGGAAGTTTGAACTGCCGGCGGGGAATGTGGTATTGCTTATAGTCATGTTGCACGAACGCCGCTCCGCCCTGACCGTTATCCTGCTGATTTCAGGTATTTTCCTAGGCTTCGGCCTGTTCGCCAACACGCCCGCCCTCTACAAGGGATTCTTGGTCGCCGACCAGGCCGTCTACTACATCATGGCCCAGAGCCTAGCCTTCGACGGCGACCTGGAGTACACGACCAAGGACCTCATCCGCTACAATGAGGACTTTTGGGCCGGTCCCAACGGGATATTCCTCAAGAAGGTCATGCGGGACGGCCGGGAGCGGCTCTATTACGCCAAGTCCTTCGCCTACGCCCTCTTCGCGGCCCCCTTCGTCCGCGTCCTAGGGCCGGCCGGACCGATCGTCTTCAACGGCCTGCTGCTCTTCCTCCTCCTGCTCATGGGCTGGGGATACTTTGCCCTGGGGAACAGCCCGGGGCCGGCTCTGGGCAAGATGGCCGCCTACCTGGGCGCTTCGGTCGCCTTCCTCTACGCGCTCTGGATCACCCCGGAATTCTTCAATATGTTCCTGGTCTTCGCGGTCCTCTTTCTCTGGCGCTACAAGGCCGAGGCCGGGCGGGCGGCGGCCGCCGAGGCGGGGAGCCCGGGCGGGACGGCGGCGGCTCGGCCCGGACGATGGCGCCGATTTCTCCTGTCCGGCAGCTCCGACTACCTGGCCGCCGCCCTGGCCGGACTGGTCATCTTTTCCAAGCCGACCAACATCGTCCTGACCGCCCCCCTTTTCCTCTCGACCCTTTTGGTCGGGAAGAAATTCTGGAAAGCGGTGGCTCTCGGTCTTGTGCTCGTCGCCACGGCAGGAGCCTTCTTCGCGGCCAACAAGGCCTGGACCGGAGAGTGGAACTACCAGGGCGGAGCGCGCAAGAGCTTCGTCTACCATTTCCCGCTCGAACACAAGGACGCCACCTTCGACGGCCTTTCCGGGCAGAAAATGTCGACCGACGGCTACACCTCACGCCTGAAGGGCACCGCCGGCCTCCTGCCCCACAATCTGTTCTGGTACGTCTTCGGCCGCTTCACCGGCATCGCCTGGTACTTCTTCCCCGCCCTCTTCTACTTCCTGATCTTCCTCCGCGGCCGCAAAAGCCTGGACGCCTGGCTCATCCTGGGCGCCGCCGTCCTGCAGATCCTGGTCTACCTCGTCATGATGCCCGACAACTACGGCGGCGGCGGCGGCTCGATGGCCAACCGCTACTTCATGAACATCTACCCGATGTTCCTGTTCCTGCCGGCGCTCAAGATGCGCCGCCGCGAGACGGTCTGGCCCTGGGCCTGGGCGGCCGTCTTCATCGCCCCCATCCTGCTCTCGCCCATGGCCACGACCGCCTCGCCGGCCGTCCACGCCAAGCACTTTCCCTACACCCTGATGCCGGTCGAGCTGACCATGATCAACGACCTGCCGACCAACGCCGAGCAGTCGGCCTTCCGCCAGCAGTGGGGCATGCCCTACTTCAACGACCGTTTCATCTACTTCCTCAACGACAACTACAACACCAAGCACCGCGAGGAGAACGGCTGGTGGACCTACGGCGACCGGACTGCGGACATGGTGCTGCGGACCTTTTTCCCGGTCAAGGAAGTCGTCGTCCACCTGCTGAACAACCCGCGTCAGGACAACGAGATCACCGTCAGGCTGGACGGCAAGACCCGGCGGATCGTCCTGCAGCCTCTGGAGAAGGCGGACCTGCGCTTTCCCGTCGGCGACGGCTTCACCATCTCCGAAAGCCACCAGTACCGCTTCAAGGTCAAGGCGGCCAAGGGCTCGATCCCCTACCACGAGAGCTCGACGAGCGACGAGAAGCGGCACCTGGGCGTCTTCTTCGAGCTCGAGCTCATCCCCAGGACGCCCTGATATGTGCGGCATCTGCGGCCTGGCCCGCCCCGCGGCAGGCGCTTCGCCGGTGCCCGAGGACCTGGTCGTCCGGATGTGCCGGACGATCGTCCACCGCGGCCCCGACGACGAGGGCATCTACGTCGACGACCGGGTCGGGCTGGGCAACCGCCGCCTGAGCATCATCGACCTGGTCACCGGCCACCAGCCCCTGTCGAACGAGGACGGCTCGATCTGGATCGCCTACAACGGCGAGGCCTACAACTTCGCCGAGGTTCGCGACGAGCTCATCGCCCGCGGCCACGCCATGACCACCAAGTCCGACACCGAGACCCTCGTCCACGCCTACGAAGAGTGGGGCGCGCCGGCCTTCCTGGACCGCTTCCGGGGCATGTACGCCTTCGCCCTCTGGGACAAGCGGACTCACAAGCTCTTCCTCTTCCGCGACCGGGTCGGCATCAAGCCTCTCTACTACACCCTGACCCCGGGCGGGACGCTGGTCTTCGGCTCCGAGATCAAGACCATCCTGACCCACCCCGCCGTCGAGCGCGAGCTCGACCCGCGGGCCCTGGACCTGTACCTGACGCTCGAGTATGTCCCCGCGCCGTTCTCGATCTTCAAGGGCATCCGCAAGCTGCCGGCCGGGCACTGGCTGGAGTTCGACGCGGGCAAGATCGAGGTCCGGCGCTACTGGGATGTGGAGCCCCCGGACGGTCCGCGGGCGGCGGTCGCGCCCGCGGACATCCCCAAGCTCTGCGACGAGCTCTACGCCCTGCTCAAGGAGAGCGTCAAGCTGCGCCTGGTGAGCGACGTGCCGTTGGGGGCCTTCTTGAGCGGCGGCATCGACTCCTCGACCATCGTGGCCCTGATGCGCGAGCTGGGGGCCTCGCCGCTGAAGACCTTCTCGATCGGGTTCGCCGACCAGACCTACAACGAGCTGCTCCACGCCCGCCGCATCGCCGAGCTGTTCGAGACCGAGCACGAGGAGTTCATCCTCGAGCCGCGGGCCCTGGAGCTGACCGAAACGCTGATCGGCCACCTGGACGAGCCGCTGGGGGACTTCTCCATCTTCCCGACCTATCTCGTATCGAAAATGACCCGGGCCCACGCCACGGTGGCCCTATCGGGCGACGGCGGCGACGAGCTCTTCGCCGGCTACGAGCACTACCAGGCCCAGCGGCTGGCCCGCCGCTTTGCCGTGCCCCTCGGGGGCAAGGCCGCGGGTACTCTGGTCGGCCGGATGCGCCCCTCGGACAAGAAGAAGGGGACCTGGAACAAGCTGCGCCGGTTTACCGAGGGCTTCGACCACGAGGCCCGGCTGCGCCACATGCGCTGGATGATGTTCCTCTCCGACCGGGACCGCCGCCGCCTCTACGCGCCCGGTCTGGTCGCATCGCTGGGCGGGATCCGGCCGTTGGACGACGGCGAGCCGTTCGCCCCGCTCTACGAGAAGGCGGCCCGCTTCGACGACGTTACGGGCGAGCTCTACCTCGACCTCAAGGCCTATCTGGTCGACGACATCATGGTCAAGGTCGACCGCATGAGCATGGCCGTCTCGCTGGAAGCCCGCGAGCCGCTCCTGGACCACAAGCTGGTCGAGTTCGCCTTCCGCCTGCCCGGGAGCCTCAAGCTGCGGGGCGGCCAGACCAAGTGGATCCTGAAGAAGACCATGGAACGGATCCTGCCGGCCGAGAACGTCTGGCGGGGCAAGGAAGGCTTCAGCATCCCCATCAAGCACTGGCTGAAGACCGACCTGCGCGGCCTGATGGAAGACACGCTGAGCGAAGACGCGCTGCGCAAGGACGGGCTGTTCAACCCCGAGCCGGTGCAGGAGCATGGTCGCCGCCCACCTGGCCGGCCGCGAGAATTACAGCCACCAGCTCTGGGCCCTGATGGTCTTCCAGATGTGGAAGGCCCGTTACCTCGGGTGATTCATGAATAAGACAATCCGAATTCTGTCTCTGACGGTCTTAATCGCCGCCTTGGCCGCGACGGCGCAGGACGCCGAAGCCCAAGCCGGCGAACGCTGGTCGCTGACGCCGACGCTCGGCTTCTCCCTCGCGGCCCGGCTGGGGAGCCTTGTCCCGCTGGCCAACACGGCCGACGTCCCCGGAGTGAAAATCGGCCTCGAGCGGAGGGGCCCCGAAGCGGGCTTGTGGCTGGGCCGCCGGCTGGGCAGGGGCTTCGAGATCCAGGCGGGAGCGTCCAGGGGACGGGCCGGAATCTACGAAGACGTCGGCATCGGGTTCTCCGGCATCCCGCTGGGGAAATCCCTGGTCGCGTACGCGGTCATCTGGGCCGTAGGGGCGAGGCTCCTCTACGGCTTCGGTGCGGGCGCCTTTGAGCCCTACGTCGCAGCCGGGTTCGGGATCACGACCTTGGACGCCGGGGAGCTCGGGAGCAAGGCCCGGCCGGCCGTCGAGATTGGGGCGGGCATAAGAACGCGGCTGACGAGCCGCCTGAAAGCGGTACTCGAGATCCGGGACGTAGTGACGTTCTTCCGCACCTTCGAGGATTTTCGGGTCGCCTACATCATGATCTATACGGCCGAGACCGCGGGCGTCCAGCATCGCCCGGGAGCCCGACTGGGCTTGTCGCTCGGATTCTAATCCGCCTTAGACGGGACGAGCCTCCCTTCGCGCCGGCCGATCGTCAACCCTTTCCAAAGCGTCAGACGCTTCCCTTCCCCCAAGGCGCGGATCGCCTCCACGTCGTCGAGGGATACGTTGCGCAGGTCGCCCTTGATAAGCAGCACAAAGGCGCGGACGACACGCCGGGCAAGGGCGGGCGGCAGGCGGCGGAGAGCCGCGGCATCAAGGGTTGGGGAAGCCGGCGTCCCTCCCCGCATCTTCTTCAATCGGGAGGCGGCTGTTGCATCGAGCCAGGCCTCCTCGTCCGCCGCGATCCGGGCCAGCCGCGCCAGGGAGCGGACGATGGCGGGCTCGAATCCCCTCTCGAGATACGGAATGAGCCTGTGCCGGACACGATTGCGCAGGATATCCGTGTCCCGGTTCGTTTCGTCATGGCGGAAAGCGATGCCGCGGTCCGTCAAATACGACAGGATCTCGCGCCGCTCGAGCCCGAGTAGCGGCCGGACGATGGTGAGACCGCGCTTGACCGGAATGCCGGACAGGCCCATCGGCCCGGTGCCGCGCAAAAGCCGAAGCAGGACCGTCTCGGCCTGGTCGTTCAGGGTGTGGCCGGTGGCGATCCGGGCCGCGCCGGCTTCAACAGCCGCGCGTTCCAGGAAAGCGTAGCGGGCCAGCCGGCCGGCCTCCTCAATCCCAAGGCCGCGAGCGCTGGCCAGAGCGCGGACATCCCCACGGCCGGCGAAATAGGGAAGATCGAGCTTAAACGCCGCCGTCTGGACGAACCGCTCATCGGCCGTGGCGCGAGGGCGCAAGCCATGATGGAAATGGGCGGCCGCCGTTGCGAAGCCCTCGTCAGTCCCCAGCTCCAGAGAGAGGTGGAGAAGGGCCATGGAGTCGGGCCCGCCGGAACAGGCCACAAGCACGGTCTGGCCGGGACCTATGAGCTTCTGCTCGAGGACGGAGGCGCGGAACTTGCGATACGCGGGGTGGAGGCGGCGTTTGGGGGGCATGACGGGAAAATTCTATCACAGTTCGCAAACGGCTGATCCGGAAGTGATTAGGCCGACCGGATGGACTTAGGGAGGGAGGGGAAATGGCGGCGCAGGGATTTGAACCCCGGACACTACGGATATGAGCCGTATGCTCTGACCGACTGAGCTACGCCGCCAAGGCGGAGAGATTCTAAGCGAAAGCCCCCCGGAAGTCAATTTGTCGCTTGGGTTTAGGGGCGGCGCTTGAATCCCGGTGCGGGTCCCCTATAGAATCCGAGGGATGACCCGCCGCGAGGTTATGACCGAGATCTGCAAGCACAAGCGCTGCCCGGAGCGGATGGGTCTGTTCGAGTGGTTCTGGCAGGACACCCAGGCTGAATGGGAGACGCAGGGCCTGCCCAAGGGTGTCGACCTGGTCGAGCACTTCGGCCACGACGTCCGGGAGATCAAGGGCTCGATGTTCCGCGTCACCGGCCGCCCGGTGGACGATGTCGTGGTCGCCGAGGGCACCGAGACCGTGGTCAAGCGCAACGGCTGGGGCGCCCTCCACCGCGAGTGGAAGTCCAAGCCGGGCGTGCCCGAGCACCTCGGGTTCGAGATGACGAACGCCGCCGTCTGGAAGGCCGAGTTTCGCGATCGGCTGATGGGCCTGGACAAGAGCCGGTTTCCCGACTGGGACGGCCTGGTCGCCGCCTACAAGTCCGGCATGGCCTCGGACCGCTTCTGCGTTTACCAGCAGATGCTGGTGGTCGAGATCATGCGCCGGGCCATGGGCGACGTGGTCTTTCTCGAATCCATGGTCCTCGACCCGGACTGGATCCACGACTTCTGCTCGGTCATGACCGACAATATCATCAGGCACCTGGACTATATGATCCGGGAAGTCGGCGAGCCCGACGGCATCTGGACCTACGACGACATGGGCTACACCCGGGCGCCGTTCTTCTCCCCGGCCATGTACAGGGAATTCGTCTTCCCCTGCCATAAGAAGATCGCCGGCTTCTGCCACGACCACGGCCTGCCGTTCATCCTGCACGCCTGCGGCTTCATCCGGCCGTTCCTGCCCGACCTACTCAAAGCCGGGGTCGATGTTCTGCACCCGCTGGAAGCCAAGGGCGGCCAGCACGTGGCCGAGTTCTCGGACGCCGTCAGGGCATTGGGCGGCGAGATGGCCTTCGCCGGTAACATGGACATCCGGGCTTTCGAGTCGAACGACCCGGCTGTTCTTGAAGCCGAAATCCTGCCCAAGCTGGCCGCTATTCGGGAAAAGCGAATCCCCTACATCTTCATGAGCGACCACTCGATACCGAAGACGGTGCGATTGGAGACCTACGAACGGGCGATCGATCTTTCAAGGGATTACTAAGCCCGGGCGCCTCCGGATCCAAGGCCTTCCCCATGGAGGGAGGAATCCAAAAGCCCCGCATCAGCCGCGGGCGGATGCCGCGCCTTCGCCGGCCAGAAGGCCGGAAGGTCCGACCACCTCTATTAATAGACCCGATTGTTCCTTCAGGTAGCCTTCCCTGACCGCCGGGCCGACGATGAAATTGCGGCCGCGCGGGTAATACGTCCGGAACTTTTTGAGGGCCGTGGCGTCGAAATGCGCGGGATTCCACTTGCACTCCACGGCGTCGACGGCATCGCGCTGGCGGCTCAGGACGAAGTCCACTTCCCTGCCGGCGGCATCCCTCCAATACCGGATGCTGAGGTCGGGAAGATGGGCCCTCATATAGTCGAGCACAAGGTGTTCCCAAAGAAGGCCGAAATCATCCGGCCGCAAGGGATCCCAGCCCCGGGTAAAGGCCACGAATCCGGTGTCGAAGGCGTAGGCTTTGGGCATTTTGACGATCTCTTTTTGTCCACCCCCGTGGAACGGACGGACGAGAACGATCGCCTGAGCGGCTTCCAGAGCCCGTAAGTGGCGCTCGACCGTCGGGCGCGAGATCCCCAAAGACGATGACGTTTTCGTCGTTTCCATCAGGCCGCCGCTTTGACGGAGACAAAATTCGAGCATGGTATTGAATTTTTCGGGGGAACGGACGGGAAACAGATTCATGATGTCCCGGGCAAAAAACGAGTCCATCCACTCCCGGTAAAACGAGGCGCTCTTTTCCGGAGCCAGGAGCATTTCCGGCAGGCCCCCGTGGAGCAATCGCTTGGCCAGGGGCGCGTCATGGAAGGAAGGCAGCTCGTCAAAGAGGACGGGCGTGAGATGAACGGTTCTCTTCCGGCCCGTCAACGTATCCTTGAACTTGCGGCCGGCGGCCAAGCTCGATGACCCGGTCGCGAGAATCTTGAGCCGGGGGAACATATCGGCGCCGATCTTCAGGAGCCGGGATGGATCCTTGAGCTGATGGATTTCATCGAAGACGACGACCGGCTTGCGGATTTCACGAAAAAAATGATCCGGATGGACGACCTGGTCCTCGACGGCCGGGAGATCGCAATTCACGAAATGAATACGGTCTTCGCCCAGGCTCCGGGCCAGGGTTGTCTTGCCGGATCGCCGGACGCCGGCCAGCCAGACGATGGGCGCTTCCCGCCATGCATCATCCAAGCGCCGGTGCCAGAAAGCCCTGTTTATCATGTATTTATATGTATCATATATTCTGATTATTTGTCAATTATGTAATCATAACAGAGATAGGCGCCCTTGGCCAAAACAGGAAGCCCGCCGTTCAGGGCCGCCGGAACCCACCCGAAGCCGCTGACGCCGACTGACTGCGCGCCACTTCACGCCGGTTTACGTCGAAATCCCCGTCAACTCTCGAGAGCCGGTTTCCGGCGCGCCGGCGAGACGACCCACGACACAAGCGCTCCGATCGCGGCGCTGGCAACGACCCAGAAAAGGATAGCCGGCCAGGTATCGCTCGGATACATGAAACCGCGGTAGACGAACAGCATGGCGCCGAAGAATAGAATCGGCGCCAGAACCGCGGCTAAGGCCGGCCTGCGTTTCGGCCGGCTGGCCGATGATCGCCCGGAAAAAAGGGTGCCGACGAAGCCGCCGGAAAAAGCGCCGAACGCGCCCATGGCACAGACCCCGATCAGGCCCAGCTCGGAGTCCTCGCCGCGAGCCGTCACGGCCCATTGGATGTATCCGACCATGAAGGACGAGATCCCGCCCAGAAAAAGGCCCAGGAAAAAGCCTCGCACACGCCTTTCAGGAAGGATTGGATCTGCCATCGTAAACCTGCTCCAGCTTTCGCCGGGGCGCCGGTACACAAGCTTCATCAAACGCGTCCAGCCTCCCTGAGCACATAGAGCGCATCGACTGTTACGAGAGGATGCCCCTTCTTCTTGTGCCGTATCCCCCAATCCGCGAACGTCCCGCGGGTCTCGATCCGGTCGGCCTTCCTCACGTTGGTCCATTCGATCGGGAACATCCCGTCGGCGAGGCGCTTGCGCTCCAATAGGTCGAGGGCATCCCGGCATCGCCGATCGCGTGCCAGACCCATCTCGGCCATCACCAAGAGAACACTCAGCACATCGTAGAAGCGGATGGGATAGTGGACCTTGTCGACAGGGCCTCCCCAAGCAGGCACGATGAGGGCACCGTCGCTCTTTCGCCAGAGGAGACGCCGAGCGAGCAGGAACTCGGCCGCGCGCTTCGCGGCCTTCCACGCCCGCTCGTCTCCTGTCGTGAGGGCCCAGTGGGTCAGGCCCCGAAGCGGGAGGAGCGTCTCCTGCACGGAGGACGTGCGCGCGCCCGGCCGCTTATCGCAGTTCCATCCGCCGTCCGGCCATTGAAAGGCCACCAGGCGATCCACGAGCAGGGGCACGCGCTCGTCATCAACGATGCCCAAAACGAGCTGCGCCCAAATGGTGTTGCCTTCCATGGAGGCGCAGCGCCGCGGACGCCTTATCTGGTCGGGGAAGAGCACGGTCATCGGCGGCTTCAGGAAGGCCGGCGCGAACATCCAGTCCATGACGCGCCGGCGAAGGGGAAGCAGCCTGGCGTCCCCCGCCGGGAAGCCGATCTCCGCCAGCGAATACAGCGTCCAGTGCGGCCCCTGCCATTTGCGATACGGATTGAAGCGCTCTCCCTCCAGGGCCAGCAAAAGGCGCTGCGCCATCTCCGACATGCCGATGCTTCGGCGCAGCCGGCGCATGGCCCGCGAGCCCTCCGGCTCGCCGGCGAGCAGCCGCCGAGCCCGGTAGGCGACCACGGGGTTTTCGTGGGCGCACAGGGATTCGCTCAGGGTCATGAGACGGCTTCGCAACGAAGGTATTCCGGCCGCCGGGCGATGTCAAGAGGAGCGGGCCGCGGGCTCGAAGCAGCGGTTCAGCGCCCGGACGGCCGAATGAAAACGCGAAAACATCCGAACCCGGCCTTTATGGGATCCGGGCGGCGGCCGTCTGGCGATAGAGCCCGTATTCCCCGTCCTTCCCGACATAGACGTAGTAATACGAGCCTCCATCGAAAGCCGTGAAGTTCTGGTCATCGGCCGCGTCGATGCCCTCATCGGGAAGCTCGGCCTCGCCCAGGAAATTCCCCCGCAGCGAATACTTCCGGAAAACTCTTCGCCCGGAGCGCTCGGCGTAGGTCTTGACCCATAGGCCCTCCGGTTCATCCACGGAGAAGCCGGCCATAGCCGGGAAGACGTCGGCCCAATGAAGCCGCTTGAGCAGTTCCTGGGCCATGCGGCGATCGCCTCCCGGAGCGGTTTGGATGAGAGCCTCCACGAATTTTTCCTTGTATGAATCGGGGATCCGCTGCGGCCGCACGGCCGGGTCGTTGATTTCGCCGAGCAGGCGCCCCTCCTCGTCGTAGATGGAGATCAGAGCGCCGCGGAAGGGCTTGGAGACGAACACCCGTCCGGACTTCTCGGCGTAGCCGACCTGGACCTTGGGCGAGACGGCCTCGAATTGGAATCCCGGCGCTACCTTCGCCTTTTCCCTGACGAGGACGCTGATCTCCCGGAAATCGCGGTCCAAGAGGACGACCTGGGAGGCGATGCCGGGAACGCCGTCCGGCTCGGCGGAGAACCCGCTGTCGATTCTCAGGCAGTTCCCGTTCTTCAGGAACACCGCGTCGCCGCTGAAGGGGAGGCGCCTCTTCTCCAGAAATTTCCCGTCGCGATCGAAGAAGGCGGCGCTGCCGGGAGAGACCAGATAGACGCGGTCCCCCAGGAAATGGAATTGGAAGAGCTGCTCGACCTCTTGCGGACCCTGCCCTTGGCGGCCGATGGCCGCCGCGAAAGCTCCATCCAGCCCGTAGCGCCGGACGTTGCCGTCCTGGGCGTTGCTGAAGTAGGGCCCGCCTTCATGCATCCGGAAGAGAGTGATCTTCCCCGGGAATCCGGCCAGGGGAATCCTTTCCTCCGCCGCCGGGGCGGCGGCCAGGCATAGCCCCAGGCCCATCAGGACGATAAAGTTCTTCAAAGGCGACTCCTTGTTCCGATTGTCCTTAAAGAAGACGCTCGGAGGAGCCGATTATTCCATCGGGTGATCGATCTTTCGAGAGTATTTTGAAGCTCGCGGCTAAAGGCCACCGTACTCGTTAGCAACAAATATTCCGATGGACGTTTCGCCTAGTGCCGGAACCGCTCGAAGCCGCTGACGCCGATGAACTCCAGCGGCTCCTCACGCTCGATCTCGTCCAGCAGCAGGTTCAGCCCCAGCACGTCGCTGGCGATGTGGCCGGCGATGACCACGTTGAGGTGGGCCTTCTTGGCGTTCTCCAGGTGCTCCTCGCTCATGTGCATCCCGACCAGCGTGCTGATCCCGCTCGCGGCCATCTTGTCGTAGATATCCTTGGACCCCGAGGTCCCGCCGGTCATCTCCAGCATGATCCGGCCGCAGGAGGCGCTCTCGGACCCGGCGATGATCTTGGGCGGCATTTGGAGCGCGGCCGCCTTGGCGTATTCGGGGATGGCCCGCAGGAGCTTGAGGATGTCCTTGAGCTTAGCCGGCTTCTCGCGCTCGAACAGGTCGGTCAGGTGCTTGTTGACGCAGTTGTCCGCCGCCGTGTGGATGCACATCAGCGGTAGGCCGAGGAGGCGCGCCGCGTCGATCTCGCGCGTGGCGTTGATCGGCAGCAGGCGCCGCTCGACCTCGCCGATGCGCTTGTCCATGAGCTGCTCGGCGACGCTGACGTTGACCCCGTAGAGGGCCAGCTGGCAGGCCTGCAGGCGCATGACGTCGAACAGCTTGACCAAGGCTTCGCCCATGGGATGGTGGCCGAGGACCAGGTCGATGCCGGCCTTGGTATCGCGGTTCAGGGTGTGGGCCAGCAGCAGCTCGGCCGTGTCGATGTCGATGCCGACCATGATCCGCGCCACCTCAGCCCCCAAGTCGCCGTGCAGAACCCGGGTGTCGGCGAACGGATTGAAGAGTCGGTCCTTGTCGTGGATCTTGCGGTCCTCTTCCTTGAGGCCCCTGACCGCCTCGGCCTCCTCGTCCAGGAGCCTCTTAACGGCGTCCGTCCCTCGCAGGTCGTTGGCGATCCCGACCTCGACGGCCTTCTTGTAGAAACGCTCGAGCTTCATGATCCCTCTCCTGCCCCGGATTCTACCACGAAGGCCACGAAGGCCGCGAGAATTGACACGACCGGGCGCCGGGGCTATATATCCGGACGAGTCCCGCCGTTGTGACAAGGAGCCCCTCCATGCGCCACGCCCTGCCCGTCCTGATGGCCGCCGTCTCGCTATTCGCCCTGGCCTCGTGCCGGGGACCGGAGAAAGCCCTGCCCGATAACGGGGCCGTCGACGTCGCCGATTCGGAGCAGGAAGAGGCAGCCGGCCCGCTTTGGCGCGAGATCCTGACCGAAGACCTGCCGCTCCTCGGCCACCGCAACTGGATCGTGGTCGCCGACGCCGCTTTCCCGCTGCAGATCAGCCCCGGCATGGACGTCGTCGTCTCCGGCGAGGACCATTTCGCCGTGCTGGACGAGGTGCTCAAGGCCGTGGCCGCGAGCGGCCACGTCCGGCCCAAGGTCTATCTGGACAAGGAGCTCGACTTCGTCCCCGAGGCCCTGGCGCCCGGCATCGAGGCGGCCCGCAAACGGATCAAGGAGCGGCTGGCCGGGCTGGAGGTCAAGCCCGTGCTGCACGAGGAGCTCATCGCGCGCATGGACCAGGTCGCCAAGACCTTCCGGATCCTGATGATCAAGACCAACCTGACCGTGCCCTACACCACGGTCTTCCTGGACCTGGACTGCGGCTACTGGAGCCCGGAGTCCGAGGCCAAGATGCGCCAGGCCATGAAGGGCAAGTAAGCTTAGGCCGTCTCGGGAGCGACCTTCTTGGCCTCCCAGAGCCGGTTGACCACCTTGATTAGGATGAAGCCGCTGATGAGGAAGATCCCGCCCAGAAGCGCGGCGTAGCGCCACCGGCCGTAGAGAATATTGCCCACCGTGAAGAGGGCCGACCAGATCGTGGCCACCCCCGTGCTCCAGCCGACCAGGGCCAGCGGCATGCTCTCGTGCGTCCCGCGCGCCGAGGCCTCGGTGATCCCGGCCTCGGCCCGGACCGCCTTCCAGCCCGGCCCGAACGGCCGGACCTTCTTGTAGAACTCGACCAGCGTCCGGCGGTCCGTCTGGGGCCCCAGGAAGGCCGTGGCCACCCAGCAGACGGTGGTCACGGCGATGGTCATCATCAGGGCGTAATGGGTCGGCACGACGGTCCCCGACTTGCGCAGGACCAGCAGGGCCACCGAGACCAGGAACGAGGAGACCATGGCCGCCACCTCGCACCAGGCGTTGACCCGCCACCAGAACCAGCGGACCAGGTAGAGCAGGCCCGTCCCGGCGCCGATCTGGAGGATGATGTCGAAGCTGTCCTTGGCCGAGTCCAGGACGAAGACCATCGCGCCGGCGGCGAAGAAGATGCCGATCGTCACCAGCCGGCCGACCAGGACGTAGTGCTTCTCGGCCGCGTCGCGCTTGATGAAGCGGCGGTAGAAGTCGTGCACCAGGTAGGAGGCGCCCCAATTGAGGTGGGTCAGGACGGTCGAGGAGTTGGCGGCGATCAGGCCGCCGACGATCAGCCCGAAGAAGCCGACCGGCATGAACTTGAACATGGCCGGGTAGGCGATGTCGTGGCCCAGCAGGGCCGGGTTGAGGTTGGGGAAGGCCTTCTGGATGTCGGAAAGCTCCGGGAAGACGATGAGCGAGCAGAGGGCCACCAGGATCCAGGGCCAGGGCCGCAGGACGTAGTGGGCCAGGTTGAAAAAGAGGACCGCGCTCAGGGAGTCCTTCTCCGACTTGGAGGCCAGCATGCGCTGGGCGATGTAGGATCCGCCGCCCGGCTCGGCGCCCGGGATACCAGACCGACCACCACTGGACGGCGATGGGCATGACGAAGACGGCCAGGGCCATGTCCCAGTGGCTCTTGAAGTCGGGCAGCATGTTCAGGAATTTGAGCCCGCCCGGCCCGGTCTTGGCCGAGACGGCGGCGACCATGGCCGGCAGGCCGCCCACGGTCTTGACGGCGAAATAGGCCACCGCGATGACGGCCGTCATCATGAGGAAGAACTGGATCATGTCGATGACCAGCACGCCCCACAGACCGGAGAAGGCGGCGAAGAAGAGGTTCAGGGCGCCGACCAGGATCAGCGTCTCCAGCCGGGTCAGCCCGAACAGAATCGAGGCGATCTTGCAGGCGGCCAGGTTGACGGTGGCCATGATCATGCAGTTGAAGAACAAGCCCAGGTAGACCGAGCGGAAGCCGCGCACCACGCCGGCCGCCTTGCCCGAGTAGCGCAGCTCATAGAACTCCAGGTCGGTCAGCACCCCGGACCGCCGCCACAGCCGGGCGAAGAAGAAGACCGTGGCCACCCCGGTCAGGGTGAAGGCCCACCAGACCCAGTTGCCGGCCACCCCGTGGCGGCGGACGATGTCGGTCACCAGGTTGGGCGTGTCGCTGGAGAAGGTCGTCGCCACCATCGACAGCCCGGCCAGCCACCAGGGCACGGCCCGGCCCGAGGCGAAGAACTCGGCCGTGCTCTTGCCGGCCCGGCGGCCGTAGAACAACGCCGGGACGAAGCAGACCAGGATGGAGACGACGATGACCAGGATGTCGAGGAATTGCAGGCGCATGGGCGCTCCTTTTTAAAGCCCCAAGGATTTCAGGGCCTCCTGGAGGTCCTTGGCCGGGGCGGACGCGGTCTTAAGGATCGCCGCGGCCTGGGCGGCCTGACCGGCCCGCTTCAGGGCCTGGGCGCCGAACCAGGCGCCGGCGCCGCGGGCCTCGGGATACTTGACCGTGTAGTCCACGACGGCCTGGAAGGAGGCCGCGGCCTTGTCCTTGTCACCCAGGCGCCCGTGGATCAGGCCCAGCAGGTAGTCCTGGATCCGGTAGTCGGGGTCGAACGGCTTGCCGGTCCCGAGCTTTTCCGGGAACTCCTTGGAATGCTCGAGCGAGCGGACGGCGCCGGCCCAGTCCTTCTTGGCCACGGCGGCCAGGCCGAGCTGCAGATGGGTTCGGGCGAATAGGGCATGGATTTCGCAGGCCCCCTCGAACGGCAGGGCTTCGAGGGTGTCGAGCACGGCGGCCGCTTCGGAATACTTCTGCGCCGCCAGCTGGCAGCGGACCAGGTCGACCTGGATGGGGACTTCGGACGGGAAGAGGCCGGCCGCCTGGCGGGCCGCCGTCAAAGCCTCCTTGATCCGGCCGCTCTGGGAGTGGAATTCGATCAGGGCATGCCAATTGCGCCAGGTCTTCTCGTCGAGGCGGACGGCGGTCTCGTAGTCGGCCAGGGCCGCCGCGGTGTCGACGGGCCGGTTGAGCATGGCCCGGGACAGGAAGAACGGGGCGAAGTCGACACCCTCGCATTGGGCAAAGAGGGCCCGGGCCTCCTCCGTCCGGCCCTTGGACCAGAGGATGAGGCCGAGATAATAGCGCGGCTTCCAGTCGCCCGGACGCTGGGCGATGGCCCATTCGTAGAGGGGGATCTCCTCCTCGCGGAACGGGAAGACCAGGCTGGGCGAAAGGGCCATGGCCTTGTCCAGCCAGGCCTTGCTCTCCTCGGGCGCCGACTTCTGCTTGAAGAACGCGAGCATGGCATAGACCGTGGGGTGGGCCGGGGCGTGCAGGAGCAGCTCGGCCGCATCGTCGTCCAGGTTCCAGCGCATATAAGCCAGGGCCGCTTCCAGGAAGCTTTCGTGCGGCGTCTCGTTGCGGATCATCGAGGTGAAGGCCTCCAGGCTTTTGGAGCTCTTATCCAACAGGTAGAGCTCGAAGCGGCCGAGGTGGTCCAGGGGATCGATGTCGAGAAGGCGGGCCAAGGCGGCGCGGGCGGGCTCGGGCCGGCCGGCTTTGCGGTGGGCCGCGGCCATGATCTCGAAGCCGCCGCTGTTGTAGGCGTTGGCGTCGATCGAGCGCTGGGCATAGTCCACGGCCAGGTCGTAGTCGGACTCACCCAGGGCGATCTCGGCCAGCCGGGTGTAGGCGGCCGAGCGGAAGGCGTTCGAGCGGGCGGCCCAGCCGAGCGTCTCCTTGGCGTCGGTCGTCTTGCCCAGGCGGCGGGCGACGACGCCGTAGGCGTAGTTCGCGGCCGGGTCGTACATGTCGTAGTCGAGCGCCCGCGCGGCGGAGGCCAGGGCCTTGTCGTACTCGCCACGGCGGAAGAGCAGCTCGGCGCTGCGGGTCAGGGCCCCCATGTGGGAGGGCTCCTTGGCCAGGCAGGCGGCGTATTTGTCCAGGGCCGGGCCGAAGGCGCGGGCCTTCTCAAGCCGGGTGCCGCCGAGGAAGAGCCCCTCGGCGGTGGACTCGTCCACGGGCTTGAAGCGCAGCGGCCGCTCCAGGTCGTTGGCTGCGGGATCGGAGCGGTAGGCAAGCGAGGCGCCCAGCTTGACCGTGAACGGCTTTCCCGCCAAAGCCAGAGGCAGGTCGCTCTTGAACGGCTTGGCCGGCGCGGTCTTGATCCGCTGGCGATGGATCTCCTGGCCGCCGGAGGTGACGACCAGGTCCTCGTCGATCGCCCGCAGCGGGTAGAGGCCGACGGTCAGCGCTTGCGCGCCCGCCGCGACGCTCAGGACGCCGTCGGGCGAGGACGAGGCCATGGGGCCGATGCCGTTGTAGGGGAACCAAACTTCGCGCCAGCGGTCGGCCGTCCCGGAGGTCAGGAATTCGTGGTCGGACTGGTTGAGCAGCCGGCCCGCCTGAGGCTCGGTGTACTGGCCGTCGCTGTCCGTAAGCAGGTCGACCCAGATCTCGCCGGCGCGGGAGAGGTCCCAGATCCAGACTTTGCGGCCGGGCATGTCGTCGTAGAGGGCCCAGTGGCCGAAGCCGGCGTCGCTTCTCTCATACCAGGCGCCGTAGAAGTCCTCGCGCTCGCCGACGGTGAAGTAGCTCTTGGAGCCGGGGAAGGCGTTGTTGCGGTACCAGGCGAGGTCGCGGCCCAGCGAGTCGACCGGCCAGGGTTCGAGCGGGACGCTGTAGTCGTGGCCGATCTGCCAGCGGCCCGGGAAGATGTAGCGCAGGTCGTCGGCCGTCTTGATGGCCCCGCAGGACCAGTAGTAGTAGGACTGGCTGAAGGGGGTGGGGTTATACCAGGCGCCGTTGGTCTCGAAGTAGGCCTTGTCCTTGGGCAGGCGGATGGTCACACTCCAGCGCGTCCGTGAGGGGAGGTCCATGGCCCCGACCACACAGCTGACGCTGCCGTCGGGATCGCGGCGCAGGATATAGTCCACGGGCGAGGCGGTGGAGGGGGAATGGCCGACGATGCCGAAGTTGAACTCGATGCCGCCGGACGTCCAGGGGCCGCGAAGCGCGATCTCGCGGAACTTCATGACGTGGTTGGTGTAGAGGAAATCCCGGCCGGTCGTCTTGTCGGTCGCGCCCCAGACCTTGCCGCCGACCTTGGGCAGGACGGCCACCGAGATGTAGGGGTTCTCGAGCCGCACGACGGGCCACTCCTGGTCGCTCCCGACGCCGCTGAACTTGTTGAAGAAGGAATAGGGATAGAGCCGGGCCCCGTCGCCCCACATCGTCGAGCGGGCGAAGATCGGCACGGGATCGGGATCGCCGTAGGGGTAGGTCTTGAAGACCTGGTTGCTTTCGGTGATCACGGCCGAGCCGGTGGCGCCGCCGGCGCCGCGGCAGGCCGGGAAGAGGGATACGATCAGCGCGGAAGCCAGGAGGATGAGGACGAATCGGGAGGATTTCATGGGCACCTTCCTTGTCATCCGGACCATCTTATTCAACCTCGCGGGGTGAATCAATCGACAAGAAATGGGACAAGAGATGGGGGACACCATACGTAATTCCCGAATACATTTGTTTACGCCTAACATTCCTCTCTGATCCCGACAGGGGGGATCGCATCGC